>DASSKP010000021.1:0-4418 GCA_035690365.1 Mycobacteriales bacterium | reverse complement strand
GTGCGGCGGCGATCGTGAAGAGGTTGTAGCGCGGGCTGCGGCCGCCACTGAACGCGGTCGCGTCCTCGCCGACCGCGGAGTAGGCGTTGTCGAGCCGGAAGAACAACGCGATCGACATCGGCGAGGACTTCCGCGGGACGTGCTCGGTCAACACGTCGATGACGTCGTCGGAGAGGTCCTCGACGTAGCAGGCCTTGTCGTAGTAGTGGAAGCCCCACGCGTTGGCCTCGTCGAGCATCGTCGACAGCGCCATGTAGGGCATCGGCGTCGCGAACTCGAACATCGGCGGGGCGGCTGCGCGCAGCCGGCTGACGACGTCCTGGTGCTCCGCCTCGCTGCCGAAGCCGGCGACGATCGCGGCGTACCCCGGGGTGAAATGCATCTCCTCCGGCACGAACGGCATGGGCGGCGCGTTGAGCGCGCCGATGACGACGTTCGTCTCGTCCGGGAGCGAGCCGACGACCTCGCGCGCATGGCGCAGGACGGCCGCACCCTGGTCGAGCGACCAGAAGACGATCCCGAAGTGGATCATCGGGCCGACCGGGTGCAGCGCGAACTCGAACTCGGTGACGACGCCGAAGTTGCCGCCGCCGCCCCGGATCGCCCAGAACAGGTCCGGGTTGTCGTCGTGGGAGGCGCGCAGGATGCGCCCGTCGGCGGTGACCACCTGCGCCGAGAGCATGTTGTCGATGGACAGCCCGTGCTTGCGGCTGAGCCAGCCCATGCCGCCGCCGAGCGTGAGGCCGCCGACACCGGTGTGCGCCACCATGCCGACCGTGGTCGCCAGGCCGTGCTCCTGCGTGGCAGCGAGCACGTCGAGCAGCAGCGCGCCGCCGCCGACCCGCGCGGTGCGGGCCTCGGGGTCGACGTGCACGTGGTTCAGCCGGCTGAGCTCGATCATGAGGCCGCCGTCGACGACCGCCTTGCCGGCCGCGCCATGGGCACCGCCGCGAACACTGATCTCGAGTCCCCGCTGCACACCGAAGCGCACCGCGCTCGCGACGTCCTCCGCGGTGAGGCAGCGCGCGATCACCGCCGGACGACGGTCGATCTCGGCGTTCCAGACCTTGCGCGCCTGGTCGTAGTCGGCATCACCGGGCAGGAGCGCGGCCCCCTCCATCGCTGCGCGCAGGGTGCCGACCTCGTCCCCAACTGTCTGCGTCATTCGAGCCCCCCTCGACAGACCAGCCGAAGGAGCCACCATCTACCGGAGCCCCTGGGGCGTCAAGGAAAAGTCGCGGGCCGAGGGGTATCCGTGGCCACCTCGTCGATCTAGCTGTCCGTGCGGCCGAAGAGGAAGTAGGCGATCGGCACGCCACCGACGGAGTTGACCAGGACGATGGACGTCGCCCACGCCCACCTCGGGCCGCGGACCTGTGGCTGCGGCGTACGCGCCAGGTCGACGAGGGCGGCAACCTTGAGGACCCCCTCGAACACCGCTCCCGCGATGACCAGCTTGCGGGTGCCCAGGCTCAACTCGCTCCAACGCCGTTTCATGCTCCGAGCCTCCCTTGCTGCGAGGTGGCGACCGCTCCGTTGCCCTCGAGCGCGCGGTCTCTTCATCCGGTGCTTGGACCTGACGGCGGCGGCACCGGGTGCAGCGGCGGCTCACCTCGCAGGACGCGGAGCAGGTCCTCGGTGGCCCGTACCCGAAGTTCGGTCACCGACGCGTCGGAGGAGAACGCGACGTGCGGGGTGAGGATGACGTTCGGGTTGCCTGCGAGCGCCGGCGGGACGGCCGGTTCGTCGGGCAGCACGTCGAGGGCGGCGGCGCCCGGCCGACCGTGCTCGAGCGCGCGGGCCAACGCGTCGACGTCGACCAGCGAGCCGCGACTGGTGTTGACGAGCAAGGCTCCGGGCCTCATGGCCGCCAGCGCGTGAGCGTCGATGAGGCCGGCCGTGTCGGGAGTGGCCGGCATGTGCAGGGTGAGCACGTCGCAGTCGGCAAGCAACCGGCCGACCGGGACCGCGGTGACGTCGTACGACGTCCGCTCGGGATGCCGGTCGTCGCAGAGCACCCGGCAGCCGAGCGCCGCGAACTTCGCCGCGGTCCTGCTGCCGATCGCGCCGAAGCCCCACACGCCGATCGTCAGGTCGCGGATGCGGCGCAGCGTGCGCGCGCCGGGTTGCCACCTGCCGGCGTGCACGTCGCGGTCGTAGCCGACGATGCCGCGGGCCCACGCGTGGACCAGCGCGACGACGTGGTCGGAGACGTCCTCCACGCAGTAGTCGGGCACCCGGGTGACGGTGATCCGGCGCCGGGCCGCGGTGTCGAGGTCGATGTTGTCGAGGCCGACACCGAGGCGGGTCGCCACCTGCAGCCGTGGCGCCGCGTCGAGCACCTTGCCGGTGACCGGCGCCCAGCAGAACAGGATGCCGACCGGGTCGGCCTCGGCCGCGAGCGCCGCCAACGAGGCCTCGTCGGCCGGCGGCGGCGCCTCGACGAGCCGGTAGCCGGCCGCCTCGCACAGCGAGCGCTCGATGTCGGCGTCGGGCCAGCCGCGGTCGGTGAGCAGCACGCGATCCACGCAGGCACGCTACGGCGTGGCCGGGTCGATCACCGGCGGACGTCGGCGGGTTCGTCCGTGAGCGGGAATCCCGCCGCCACGTATGCCTCGACGCCGCCGGCAAGATCCGTGGCCCGCCAGAGCCCCAGCGCGCGCAGGCTGGCCGCCGCCAGGCTCGAGCTGTAGCCCTGCGCGCAGACGACGATGACTTCGATGTCGTGGTCGACGGCCTCGGGGATCCGGTCCGGGCTGCAAGGGTCGAGCCGCCACTCCAGCACGGTCCGGTCGATCACGAGGGCGCCGGGGAGCTCGCCCTGCTCCGCCCGCTGCGTCTCTGTCCGGGTGTCGATGGCCAGCGCGCCGCGCTCGAGCGCGTCGACCAGCTCGGCCGGCCCCGGCCGGTGTACCCCCGCCCGCGACGCGGCGAGGAGTGCGTCCACGCCGAGCGGCCGATCGACGGACGTCAACACGGTGGTCATAGGGCTACCCTGCCTTACCTCCCGACTCCGTCACCGCCGGGGACGAGGGTTCGTCGGGAGAGCACGGGGGCCCGGCCTCCGGCACAGACAAGCGGCAGCCGACCCCTGGGAGACGACCGTGACCGCGGAGAGCGGCAGCCACGTGCCGGTGACCTACGAACGCTGCGGGCACATCGTGGGCCCCTTCTACCACGGGACGAAGTCGGTGCTCGGCGTCGGAGACGAGCTGGTGGCCGGCTACGGCTCCAACTTCCACGAGGGCCGGGTGTCCAACAACATCTACTTCTCCGCGCTGGTCGACACGGCTGCCTGGGGTGCGGAGATGGCGACGGCGCTGGCCGGCAGCGAGGAGCGAGGGCACATCTACGTCGTCGAGCCTCAGGGCCCCTTCGAGGACGACCCGAACGTGACCGACAAGAGGCTCCCGGGCAACCCCACCCAGTCCTATCGCACCCGCCATCCGCTACTCGTCGTTGCCGAGCTGGACTCCTGGGAGGGTCACCACCCGGAAGTCCTGAAACAGATGCTGGACCGCCTGGCCGTCTTGCGCGAACAGGGGCTCGACGTCATAGACGACTAGAGCGCGGCGTCGGGATGGCGCCTATCGCCGCCGAGCGCAGGCTCCGGCATCAGTGCGACACCGACCGACCGCCGAGATCGCGACGCACGGGCGCCAGGGACGACGCTCGCCCCGATGAGTTCGCGGTGGACCGGTCGTCCACACCGGTAGACGATGAAGCGCGACGCCAGGTGCGCACAGATCTCCGGGAGGCCACGATGGCGCGAGTCAACACCTACCTGAACTTCCAGGGTCAGGCCGAGGAAGCGTTCACCTTCTACGCCAAGATCTTCGGGACCGAGATCAGCATGCTCAGCCGGTTCGCGGACATGCCCGCTGCCGGGCCCGCAGAGTTGCCGGCCGACGAGCGGAACCTGGTGATGCACGCCGAGCTGCCGATCCTCGCCGGCCACCTGCTGATGGCGACGGACATGCTCCGGTCGATGGGGCACGAGACCCGGATCGGCAACAACACGACGCTCTGTCTCGACGTGGACAGCCGGGAGGATGCCGACCGGATCTACGCCGCCCTGGCCGACGGCGGGTCGGAAGGCTCGCCGATGGCCGACATGCCGTGGGGCGCCTACTGGGGCGTGACCCTCGACCGTTATGGCATCCGCTGGATGATCAACCACATGCCGGCATCCTGAGGCGTCGAGACCATGGGCCGTCTGGTGGTCATGCTGTCGATGTCGCTCGACGGGTTCTTCGAGGCCCCGGGCGGTGACATCTCCTGGCACGACGTGACCGAGGACCTGCATCAAGACATGAACGCGGTCCTCGGGGCGAGCGGTGGACTGCTCAACGGGCGTCGCAACTGGGAGCTCATGGCCGGGTTCTGGCCGCACCTGGGCTCCGACGAGCCCGAGGTGA
>DASSKP010000020.1:0-6379 GCA_035690365.1 Mycobacteriales bacterium | reverse complement strand
CACGGGTGCGGCGAGGTTGAGCCGGGTGAACGCGAGCGCCTCGGCAAGGTCGGCCTCCCGGTCGGCTCGAGTGTCCGCCCGCCGGGTGTTGATCTCCACGACGATGGTGCCGTCGAAGGCGCGCCGCGCAAGCGTCTCGAGCAGTTCCGCACACGGTTGCGTGCCCCGGCCGGGCACGAGGTGCTCGTCACGCGCGCTGCCGAGCCCGTCGGCGATGTGCACGTGCGCGAGCCGTAGGTCCATCTTCGCCGCCAGCTCCATCGCGTTGGACTGCGAGACGGCCGTGTGCGACAGGTCGATCGTGAAGTGGCGCAGGTCCTCCTCGGTGGGGTCCCAGTCCGGCGCGTACGGCGTCACCTCGCGGCCGCGTGCGCGCAGCGGGAACATGTTCTCCACCGCGAACCGAACGTCGGTGTCCTCGGACATCCGCGCGATCCCCGCGACGAAGTCGCGCGCGTAGTCGCGCTGCCATCGAAACGGCGGGTGGACGACGACGGTCTTGGCACCCACCGCGTCCGCAGCGTTGCGCGCCCGCACGAGCTTCGCCCACGGGTCTGTCCCCCACACCCGCTGCGTGATGATCAGGCACGGGGCGTGGATCGCCAGGACCGGGATGCCGTGGTAGTCCGACAGCCGCTTGAGCGCCTCGGGGTCCTGGCTGACCGGGTCGGTCCAGACCATCACCTCGACGCCGTCGTAGCCGAGCCGGGCGGCCAGCTCGAACGCCGTTGCCGTCGACTCCGGGTAGACCGACGCCGTGGACAGCGCGACACGCGCCTCCGGCACCTTCACGACGACGGCCATGCCTCCAGTCTGGCGCAGTTAGTCTGTGCGGATGCCTGAAGTGCCCCTCGATTTCCCGCGCCAGTGGGTGGAGTTCGTCAACCCGGAGGACGACGAGGAGATCTTCCGCGTCGACCTGACGTGGCTGCTGTCGTCGTGGACGTGCATCTTCGGCAGCGGCTGCAAGGGCATCGTCAAGAACCGCGCTGACGACGGCTGCTGCTCGCATGGCGCCTACTACGCCGAGAAGGCCGACGAGAAGCGGGTGGAGAAGTTCTCCCGGCAGCTGACCGAGGACGAGTGGCAGTTCCGCAAGCAGGGCCTCAAGGGCGGCATCACCGAGACCGAGGACGGCAAGCGCCGCACGCGCAGGATCAACGGCGCGTGCATCTTCCTCAACCGGCCGGGCTTCGCGGCCGGTCAGGGTTGCGCCCTTCACCTGCACGCCCTCAACGTCGGGCTGCACCCCTTGGACACCAAGCCGGACGTCTGCTGGCAGCTTCCGGTCCGGCGTACGTATGACCGGGTCACCCGCCCGGACGACACGAAGGTGCTCATCACGACGATCACGGAGTACGACCGGCGCGGCTGGGGCGGGGGCGGGCACGACCTGAAGTGGTGGTGCACCGGCGCCACCGAGGCGCACGTCGGCGCCGAGCCGCTGTTCCGCTCCTATGGTCCGGAGCTGACCGAGCTGATGGGCAAGGCGGCCTACGACGTCCTCGTCGAGCTGTGCGAGGCGGCGCAGACCAACCAGATCGCCCCCCACCCGGCGTCCCACCCCGACTCGGGCTCCGCACTTCGTCAGGCGGGGCGTGGCGGCTCGGTCTTGTCGTAGCCGCGCCCTACTGTCGCCTCATGCCCAAGGTGACCGCGGTCTTTCGGTGTGACGAGTGCGGCAACGAGGTCGCCAAGTGGCTCGGCCGCTGCCCGGAGTGCCAGGCATGGGGGACGATCAGCGAGGCCGGGGCCAAGCCCGGCCAGCAGGTGGTCGCCGGCCCGGTGAGCGCCCCAGCCCGTCCGATCGCGCAGGTCCCCGCGGACGGCGCGGCACACCGGCCCACCGGGACGCCGGAGCTCGATCGGGTGCTCGGTGGGGGGCTGGTCCCCGGCTCGGTCGTGCTGCTCGCCGGCGAGCCGGGGGTGGGCAAGTCCACGCTGCTGGTGAGCGCGGCCGCGAGGATCGCCGAGAGCGGTCGGCGCTGCCTCGTGGTCACCGGCGAGGAGTCCGCGGCCCAGGTGCGGCTACGCGCGGGGCGCATCGGCGCACTCGCCGACGAGCTCTTCCTCGCGGCCGAGACCGAGCTGTCGGCCGTGCTGGGCCACGTGGACCAGGTGCAGCCGGACGTGCTCGTCGTCGACTCGGTGCAGACGATCGGCTCCTCGGCGCTCGACGGCACACCAGGCGGCGTCGCACAGGTGCGCGAGGTGGCGGGTGCGTTGACGCGCGTGGCGAAGGAGCGCGGCATCGCCACGGTCCTCGTCGGGCACGTCACGAAGGACGGCACGATCGCCGGTCCGCGCGTCTTGGAGCACCTGGTCGATGTCGTGCTGCACTTCGAAGGCGACCGGCACTCGCGGCTGCGCCTGGTCCGGACGGTGAAGAACCGCTACGGCCCCGCCGACGAGGTCGGCTGCTTCGACCTGACCGACGACGGCATCGTCGGCCTCGCCGATCCGTCAGGGCTGTTCCTGTCCCGCGGCGACGACCCCGTCCCCGGCACCTGTGTCACCGTCGCGATGGAAGGCCGGCGCGCGCTGCTCACCGAAGTGCAGGCGCTGGTCGCCACCTCGACCCTTCCCTCACCACGACGCGCGACGAGCGGTCTGGACGCCGCAAGGTTCGCGATGATCGTCGCGGTCATCGACCGCCGGATCGGCGAGCGCGTCAACGACAAGGACATCTACGCCGCCACCGTCGGCGGGGTGCGGTTGGTGGAGCCGGCCGCAGATCTCGCGCTGGCGCTCGCCACCGCGGGCGCCGCGAGCAACCGCAGCCTCCCCGGTGACCTCGTGGCGATCGGCGAGGTCGGCCTCGCAGGTGAGGTCCGGCCGGTCGGTGGCATGGCAGCGCGGCTGCAGGAGGCGGCTCGGCTCGGCTTCACGACCGCGCTCGTCCCCCGGGGCGGCGGGATGCGCGTCGAAGGCATCAGGGCGCGCGAAGTGGCCGACCTGCGCGACGCCATGAGCATCTTGGCGAGTCATGCACCGGCGGGTCGCGTCGCGGACGTCGTAGGACTCGAGACCGTTCTGTGACGCGGTTTCGCGCCCTGCGGCCCTTAGGATCGACGCGAGGTCCGTAGCTGCGAGGAGTGCGGTGTCACCCACCGACAGACCTGAAGGCGACCCGCTGCGCGCAACACTCGCAGCGGTCGCTCCTGGCACCGCACTGCGCGACGGCCTGGAACGCATCCTGCGGGGCAACACCGGCGGTCTTGTGGTGCTCGGCAACGACAAGGTCGTCGAGTCATTGTCGACCGGCGGGTTCCCCCTCGACGTGGAGTTCTCGGCGACGCGGCTGCGCGAGCTCGCGAAGATGGACGGCGCGATCGTCCTCGACGACAGCTACACGCGCATCGTCAGGGCCGCTACGCATCTGGTCCCCGACCCGTCGATCCCGACCGAGGAGTCCGGCACCCGCCACCGCACCGCGGAGCGGGTCGCGAAGCAGACCGGCTACCCGGTCATCAGCGTCAGCCAGTCCATGCGGATCATCGCGCTCTACGTCGACGGGCGACGCTACGTGCTCGACGACTCGGCCGCGATCCTGTCCCGCGCCAACCAGGCCCTCGCCACCTTGGAGCGCTACAAGCTTCGCCTCGACGAGGTGAGCGGCACGTTGTCCGCGCTCGAGATCGAGGACCTGGTGACCGTCCGCGACGCCGCCGCTGTCACGCAACGACTGGAGATGGTTCGCACCATCGCATCCGAGATCGCGGGTTACGTCGTCGAGCTCGGCAGCGACGGGCGGCTGCTGTCCCTGCAGCTCGACGAGCTCATGGCCGGCGTGGAGCAGGAGCGCGAGCTGATCGTGCGCGACTACATGCCACCGACGAGCGGGCGCCGCGCGCGCAAGGCTGCGGACGTTCTCAACGATCTCGACAACATCTCCGCCACCGACCTGCTCGACCTCACCACCGTGGCGCGCCTGACCGGCTTCGGGACGTCCGCGGACGTCCTCGACCTCGCGGTGTCCCCTCGCGGTTACCGGCTGCTGGCCAGGGTGCCGCGACTGCCACCGACGGTCGTCGACCGGCTGATCGAGCACTTCGGCTCGTTGCAGAAGCTGCTGGCAGCGAGCATCGACGACCTGCAGGCGGTCGAGGGCGTCGGCGAGACCCGCGCCCGCTCGGTCCGCGAAGGACTGTCGCGACTCGCGGAGTCCTCGATCCTCGAGCGCTACGTCTGAGTCGCAAGGTCTGGGTCGCTAGGTCTGGGTCGCAAGGTCTGGGTCGCAAGGTCTGGGTCGCCAGATCTGGGTCGCTAGGTCTGGGCGGACACGGCCTCTTCGAGCCGCTCGGCCCAGCCGGCCGCCGTGGTGTCCAGCAGCAGCCGCAGGTCGACCAGCATGACCGGAGCGCCCTGGCGTCGACGCACGCCGATGACATACGACGGGAGGGTGCGCGACGGCGGTTCGCCCTCGGGCAGCTCGTCGGGGTGCAGGACGGCGAGCACGGCGTCGACCGCCACGCCCGCGTTGTCACCGTCGACGTCCATCACGAGCACGTCGCCGTCGTCGGCGCGACCGTTCTCACGCACGTCCAGCACGGGCAACGGCGTTCCGCGAAGAACGAGGACTCCGGCCAAGGGCGGCTGCGTCCCCGGTAGCCGCTCCAGACCGGTCAGCCGGACGATCTCGCGAACGTCGTCCAACGCGGTCGCGAAGGTTCGCTCACCGAGCCGGAACAGCACGTAGCCGGGTGTCGTCGTGACCCTGCTGTCGCTCACAGGGCACCTCCACGTGTCGTCGCCTCGAGCCGCAACGCCTGCCGGGCGCACACGGCAGCCAGCTCGGCGACCGACCGCCCACCGAGCTCGGGGGCGACCGCGTCGAGCGGACGTGCACCCAGTGTGCTCGCAGCCGCCCGGTAGGAGCGCGCCGCTGCGGTCGGCTCGTCGAGCCGTTCGAGCGCACCCGCCAGCAGGAAGTGGGCGAAGCCGTCCGCCGGCGCCAGGTAGACCGCCTTGCGCAGCACGACCAGCGCGTCGGCGTCGCGCCCCATGTTGGTGAGCGCGAGGCCGTGCAGGTAGTGCGCCTCCTGGCGCAGCGGGTCGGCGGTCGTGACCTCCCCGGCGAGGTCCGCCGCCTCGGCGTAGCGGCCTGCCTCGGCAGCGGCACGTACGGCGACGAGCGGATCGACGGTGGGCGGGGCCGGGGCCGCAGGAGGCGCGGGTGGCAGGACCAGCCGCGGCCGCGGCGCGGCCGACCTTCGCCGGTCGTCCACCGTGCGCCTCCGGTCGGCTTTCGTCGGCCGCGGCTCGTTCTCGGTGCGACGGTCCGGAAGCACAGTGCGCCGCTCGCCACCGGCGCCCGGGCGCCGGTAGACGAACGCATCGCCGAGCGGGACGAGTGTGAACGCGTCCGAGATCTGCCAGAGCGTCTCGGCATGGCCGAGGAACAGGTAGCCGCCGTCACGCAGCGAGGTGTGGAAGCGCTGCATCAACGACCGGGTGGTCTCCCGGTCGAAGTAGATCGTGACGTTGCGGCACAGCAGCAGATCGAGCTCGCCTGCGCCGACCGGCGGCGCCTCGGTCACCAGGTTGTGATGCCGGAACTCGACGAGGTCCTTGAGCTCCTGCCTGACCTCGTAGCAGCCGGCTTCGGTGTCGAGCACGAAGAACCGCTGCAGGTCGACGGGGTCGGTCATGACGAACGCGCGGTCGCTGTAACGGCCCCGGCGCGCGGCAGCGAGCGCACGCGTCGACACGTCGGTCGCGATCACCTTGATGTCCCACCCCGACGAGCTCGGCAAGAGCTCGCGCAGCAGCATGGCGATCGTGTAGGGCTCCTCGCCGGTCGAGCAGCCGGCACTCCAGATGCGCAACCGCTTGCTCGCGCCGGCCTGCTTGAGCAGCTCCGGCAACACGTACTTTCGCAACGCGCGGATCTGCGGGGGGTTCCGGAAGAAGTGCGTCTCGGGAATCGTCACCTCGTCGAGCAGTGCCTGCCGTTCGTCGGCACCCGCGCTGGCGGCGACCAGTGCGAGGTACGACGCGACGTCGGCGCAGCCCGCGGCCCGCATCCGCTCGTGGACGGAGTATGCGAGCGACTCACGCCTGGAGTCGTCGAAGGCGAGACCCGCGGCCCGGTACAGCAGGTCGGCGAGGGTGGTGAACTCCTGGTCGCTCAGCGGCGCTCTTTTCATCACACGCCGTCCTCGGGCGTGCGGGGCATCGCGATGAGCTGCCGGAGGGCCGGACCGACCTCGCTGAGCGGCAGCTGCCGGTCAACGGCGCCCAGTGCCATGGCGGCGGCGGGCATACCGTAGACGGCGCATGTGGCCTCGTCCTGCGCGATCGTGAAGGCGCCCGACTGGCTCATCTCCAGCATCGCCTCGGCGCCGTCGCCGCCCATGCCGGTGAGCATCACGCCCAC
>DASSKP010000019.1:0-37418 GCA_035690365.1 Mycobacteriales bacterium | reverse complement strand
AGTGGCGCCGCGATCGCCGCGTCGGCGCCCCCTTCGGCAACGACGCGGGCACCGTCGGCCGTTGACGCCGCCGGCACGAACCGCGCCGCCGGCAGGGTCTGGCGCAGCCATCCGCGCACCTGCGCCTCGGCGTGCGGCATCGTCGTGACCGTCGCGATGTCGTCGTACGTCGTCCCCGGTCGCGCCATCAACGCGAAGGACACCTCGAGCAGCACCTCGCGGACGATCTGCAGCGGCTCGCCGGTCGCGAGCTCGTCGAGTGTCTCCGCCACCGAGCCTTCGACGGAGTTCTCCAGCGGCACGACCGCGCCACCGGCGTCGCCGCGTCGCACGGCGTCCAGTGCGTCGGCGACGGAGACGCAGGGCATCGGCTCGCCGGCGCCGGCCGCCGGCAACGAGAGCAACGCGGCCTCGCAGAACGTGCCCTGCGGACCCAGGTAGGCGTAGCGCGCGGGCGGCACCCCGGGCACGGTCAGCCTCGCGCCGGGCCGCGCAGCGCGGCGTCGATCGCCTGCTGCTCCTCCGGCGAGAGCGACTGCTCACTGCTGCCGGCGGAGACCCCCTTGGCGTAGGTCCGGGCCTCGCTCCGCCCGTGGATCGACGTGAGGATCAGGCCATCGCCGGAGTCGTCGAGCAGAGCAGCGGTGAACGACAACCGGCCGCCCATGTCCCCGAAGGCGTCGTACCGGACAACTGCCACGTGGCGCAACGCATCGCCGAGGGCACTACGCACCTCACCGACCTCACGCCGGGCGGCCGCCACCTCCGTGCGCAGCTGCGCGGTCTCGTCCTGGCTGCGGCCGACCACCTCCAGCACGCTCTGCCGGCCGTCGGGTGCGTCGACGACGGCGAGCAGCCGCCGGAGCCGGCCCAGCCGCACCTGCGCAGCGACGCCGACCAGCAGGGCCACGACCGCCACTCCCGCCGCGGTCAGGGTGATCTGGTCGAGCAGTGGACGGTCGAGCGGCAGCACGGTGCAGCAGCCTAACCGGGTCGCCCCCGCGCTCCGAGCGGTCGCGTCCACCGGCATACGGTCACGGCATGGATCGCTCGGAGCTGCGTGCGCTGCTCGACGCCGTGGCGGGCGGTCGGCTGACGGCCGAGGATGCGGAGGCCGCGCTCGGTACGGCGCCACTGCAAGGCTTCGACGACCTGGGATTCGCTCGGCTGGACACCCACCGCGCCGTCCGGACGGGCGACCCGGAGGTCGTCTACGGCGCGGGGAAGACCGCCGACCAGGTGGTCGCATTGCTCGACGCGCTGCACCGGCAGAGCGACCGACGCCCAGCGCTGGCCACCCGGCTCACCGACGAGATGCGCGACGCAGTGCGGTCGACCTTCACCGGAGCCACCGTCGACGACGTCGCCCGGTGCGCGAGCCTCGGCTCCCTTCCCGCGGCCGTCGGCGAGGTCGCCGTGGTCTCGGCCGGCACCAGCGACGAACCGGTCGCGGCGGAAGCGGCGTTCGTGGCGCGTGCGTTCGGCGCAGGCGTGTCGCGGGTCATCGACGCGGGAGTCGCCGGCATCCACCGGTTGCTCGGCGACTACCAGACGCTCGACCGCG
Organism: Mycobacteriales bacterium; assembly: GCA_035690365.1. Classification (GTDB taxonomy): domain Bacteria; phylum Actinomycetota; class Actinomycetes; order JAFAQI01; family JAFAQI01; genus DASSKP01. Next base: position 35,854 of record DASSKP010000019.1, on the reverse strand, counting down.
CCGACTGTCTGGTCGTCGTCGCCGGCATGGAGGGTGCGCTGCCCAGTGTGGTCGGCGGACTCGTCGGCACACCGATGGTCGCGGTGCCCACCAGCGTCGGCTACGGCGCGTCGTTCGGCGGCATCGCAGCCCTTCTCGCGATGCTCAACTCCTGCGCGCCCGGAGTGACAGTGGTCAACATCGACAACGGCTTCGGCGCCGGCGTCTTCGCCGCCCGCGTCGTCCGACGGATCGCGGGTCCATGACGGCCGTGAGACGGCGAGCCTGGATCGACTGCAGCAGTGGTGTCAGCGGCGACATGCTGCTCGGGGCCTTCGTCGACCTCGGGGTCGATCTCGCCGGCGTCGTGAGCAGGCTCGACGTGGGTGCTTCGCTCGCCGTGTCGACCACGACCCGTGAGGGACAACGGGCGATCGCGGTCGAGGTCCGCGCCGAGCCGGGCCAACCGACCCGCACGCTCCACGATCTGCTGCGCATCGTCGACGGCGCCGGACTCGAGGCGCGGGTCGCGGAGCGCGCCCGCGCAGTGCTCGCGCGCATCGCCGCCGCCGAGGCGCATGTGCACGACACGACGGTCGACGCAGTCCACTTTCACGAGATCGGCGCGGTCGACACCGTCGTCGACGTCGTGGGGGTGTGCGTCGCGATCGACGTTCTCGGGATCGACGAGCTCATCGCCGGACCGATCGCTCTGGGCGGCGGCACCATCGACACGTCGCACGGCTCACTGCCGGTTCCGGGGCCCGCGGTTCTCGAGCTGCTGAGCGCTTGCGCGTTGACCGCGCACGGTGGCCCCGTCGACGTCGAGCTCGCGACGCCCACGGGGGTTGCTCTGCTCGCCGAGCTCGCGACCGGTTCCGGCCCGATGCCGCCGATGCAGGCGAGCGGTGTCGGGGTCGGCGCCGGCGCACGCGTGCTCGCCGGCCGCGCGAACGTGCTGCGCGTCGTCGTCGGCACCACCGAAACATCGGACGACGACGCCGACAGGTGGCTCCTGCTCGAAGCCAACGTCGACGACCTCGACCCGCGCCTGTGGCCCGAGGTGCTCGACCGGCTGCTCGCCGCGGGTGCCGCCGACGCGTGGCTCACCCCGATCCTGATGAAGAAAGGAAGGCCGGCGCACACCCTCAGCGCACTCTCGTGCAGCAACGCCCTCGACGCCGTCCGCGTCGCGATGTTCCGCGAGAGCTCGACGATCGGCGTTCGCATCACCCACGTCGCCAAGTCGGCGCTCGACCGCGAATGGATCTCTGTCGACGTACTCGGTCAGCAGGTGCGGGTGAAGGTCGCCCGGCTCGACGGCGACGTCGTCAACGTGGCGCCCGAGTGGGCGGATGTCGAGGCCGTCGCGCACCGGCTCCGCCGGCCGGCGAAGGAGGTCCTCGCCGCGGCGGCGGCCGCCGCCGGACGGAAGCTGGGCTGAGATGTCCCTGCTCGTCGCGTTGACGGTCTTCGCGCTCATCTTCCCGTCCGAGCTGCCGGACAAGACGTTCGTCGCGACGTTGGTGCTGTCCACCAGGTTCGCGCCGTGGCCGGTCTTCACCGGAGTCGCCGCGGCGTTCGCGGTGCAGACGTCGGTCGCCGTGGTCACCGGCGGCCTCGTGTCACTGCTCCCGGAGCGACCGGTGCACGCGGTGACCGCGGCGCTGTTCGCGCTCGGTGCGATCCTCATGCTGCGCAGCGGCAGCGAGGCCGCCGAAGAAGAGCGCGAGGTGACCGAGGAGCTCGCCGACGCACCGCGCACGGCGTCGTTCCGCCGAGCTGCGTTGACCAGCTTCGGTGTGCTGTTCGCCGCCGAGTGGGGCGACCTCTCGCAGGTGCTCACGGCGTCGTTCGCCGCGAAGTACGGCGACACGTTGGCGGTGTTCGTGGGAGCGCTGCTCGCGTTGTGGGTGGTTGCGGGTCTCGCGATCATCGGCGGGCGGGCGTTGCTTCGCGTCGTACCGCTCGAATGGGTGCGACGAGCCGCCGCAGTCGCTTTCGGCGTGATCGCGGTGGTGACTGCGCTGGAGGCAGCCGGAGTCTTCTGACCGGCGTCAGCCGCCGAGCGACGCGAACAGCGTCAACGAGCCCACGAGTCGTCCGTCAGCGTCGTGCAACGGTGCGGCGGCGGCGTCGAGGGTGTGCACCTCGCCGTCGGCGTGACGGACGCGCAACAGGCTCCGCACCAGGCCCGCGCCCTCTTTGAGGACGGCGAGGGGCGCCAGCCGGTGCGCGTAGTCCGGCGCCGACGCGCCGGTGTCGAAGTCGAGCAGGTTGAGCAGTGGCAGCAGCTCGCGGCCGGCGACGCCGTCGGTGCCGCAACCGAGCAGCCGGCCGGCGCTCGCCGACAGGCTGACCACCCTCCCCTGGTCGTCGAGGAGCACGCAGGGGTCATGCGATGTCGCGGTGACGCGGCTCCACCGCGCGAGGGTGGTGGGCGTCGAAACCGCTGACGAGCGGGTGCGGTCCAGCAGGTCGACGACGTGCCGTGGCGGGGGGGAGTCCGTCACCGTCTCCGTCGGGAGCGCACGCAGGCGGAACACGAGCTTCGGCATGCCCGACCCGCCTCCCCGTCGCTCTGCCGGGCGTGGAGCGACGGCAGGAGAAGAGTGTCCCGCAACTGCCGCCGACCCGCCAGGGACGTCCGTGCGTGCCCGCTCCGCCGGGGGGAAGAACAGTCGTATGACGACGGCACTCTCCCGGTCGGCAACGCCGCTGGCCGACACCCTGCGCCTGGCCCTGCAGGACGACGAGACGAAGGCTCTGGACGCGCTGGCCGACGCCGTACCCGACGGTCCGCGTGACCGCTTCACCACCTTGGTCACGCTCTATTCGCTGCACACGGCCCCCGTGCACAGCCTCGGTCCGGCCGCGCGGCATCAGCACCGTCCGTCGCTCGCCAGGCTGAAGAGCCGTTGTGAAGCGGCCTGGCTCGACGAGCTCACCGCGCTGCCGACCGAGACCGGAGACGACCTGACGAGTCCGGACGGCCTGATGTCCGCGATGCGAACCCTGGCGGCCCGCGACCGCCTGCCGGCGGTCTACAAGTGGCTCGCCCGCGACGCCGACTGGGATGACGTCGTCCGCTTCCTCGCTCTGGAGGGCGGCCCGGACGCTGGCTTCGACGACCTCGTCGCCGCCTGCCAGATCGGGTTGACCGGCGCGCCGAAGATGGAGCTCGCCGTCAACTACTGGGACGAGATGGGCAACGGTGACCCGGAGGCGGTGCACACCACGCTGCACGACCAGCTCGTCGAGGCGATCGGCATGCCCACCATCCCGTCCACGGAGCAACCGGTCTCCGCTCTTGCGCGCACTGCGCTCGGCGGACTGCTCGCAACGAACAGGTGGCTGCAGCCGGAGATGCTCGGCGCTCTTGGGCTGATCGAGCTGCAGGCGGGTCCCCGGTGCCGGCTCGTGCTGAACGCCTTCGACCGCTGCGCTGCACCCGCGGCGGCGTACCCGTTCTATGAGGTCCATGCCGAGGTCGACCCGCGGCACGGCAAGGACTGGCTCGAGAAGGCGCTCGCGCCGACGGTGACGGACCACCCGGACTGGGGCGAGCGGATCCTGCGCGGAGCCACCTGGCGCAGCGCCGTCAACGCGGCGTTCCTCGACGACGTCGCCGATCTGCTCGGAGTGCAGCGCACCGGCGACGCGGACGCAGACCGGACGGCCGCGGCCTGATCCACGGTTAGGCTCCGCCCGTGAGCCAGGGACCCGGCGCGGAGAGCACCCACGGGGTCGACAGCGAGGTCGGCCGGCTTCGCACCGTCGTGCTGCACCGTCCCGGACCGGAGCTGAAGCGACTCACCCCGCGCAACTCCGCGGACTTGTTGTTCGACGCCATCCCCTGGGTCGAGCGCGCACAGGAGGAGCACGACCGGTTCGCCGATGCCCTTCGATCGCACGACGTCGAGGTGCTCTACCTGCGCGATCTGCTCACCGAGACACTCGCCGACCCCCATGCACGACGGCTGGTGGTCGACCGCACGCTGGCCGCGCCAGGACTCGGCACCACTCTTCTCGAGACCGTCGCCCGGCACCTCGACGAGCTCGACGTCGACGCCCTCACCGAGGTGCTGATCGGCGGGCTCGCGCACGAGGAGCTGCGCCGCGGCACCGGCCTGGTCTACCGGTTGATGGACCGCCACGACTTCGTCGTACCGCCTCTGCCCAACCTCCTGTTCACCCGCGACTCGTCGGTCTGGATCGGCGGGTCGGTTGCGGTGACCAGCCCCAGCATGGACGCACGACGCCGCGAGACCTGGCTGACCGAAACCGTCTATCGCCACCACCCGCGGTTCGCCGGCGCCGAGCTCATCTACTCGCCCGGTGAGGAGTGGCTCGAGGGCGGCGACGTCCTCCTGCTTGCTCCCGGCGTCATCGCCATCGGTGTCGGGCAGCGCACGACGCCGGCCGGCGCCGAGACGATCGCGGCACGGGCACTCGCCGCAGGTCTCGCCACGGCCGTGCTGGTCGTGCCGATCGCGCAGGAGCGCGCGACGATGCACCTCGACACGGTGTGCACGATGGTCGACGTCGATGCGGTGGTCATGTATCCGGCCGTTGCCGACACTCTCGTCGCTCACGTCATCACGGCCGACGGCGACGGCGGGTTGCGCGTCGACGGCCCGGAACCTTTTCTCGTCGCTGCCGCCAAGGCGATGCGGATCGACACCCTGCGTGTCATCGACACCGGGCTCGACCCCGTCACCGCCGAACGCGAGCAGTGGGACGACGGCAACAACACGTTGGCGATCGCCCCCCGGCTGGCCGTGGCCTACGAACGCAACGTCGAGACCAACGCCCGCCTCGAGGACGCCGGCATCGAAGTGGTCCGCATCCCCGGCAGCGAGCTCGGCAGCGGCCGCGGAGGCCCACGCTGCATGTCGTGCCCCGTGGTGCGTGACGCGCTGAACTGAACCGGCGGAACCTGCCAGACGTACATCTCTGTGTGACGACCACGGCGACGGTGAGCAGACTGCACGTCTCCCCGGTCGAGGTCGTGCTCCGCCTGCTCACCGTCGCCGGGCTCAGCTACAGCGCCTACGTGCACCTCCACCTCGCGCACTACTACGACGGCAACGGGACATCGGTCTCCCAGGGCGCCTTGTTCCGGACGCAGGGTGTGGTGGCACTCGTCGTCGCCTGCGGTCTGCTGGTCACCGGATGGCGATGGGCCTGGTTCGCGGCAGGAGCCGTGGGGCTTGCGTCGCTCGCCGCGGTGCTGACGTCTCGCTACACGTCGGTCGGTGCGATCGGCCCGTTCCCCGACATGCACGAGCCCACGTGGCAGCCCTCGCCGGACAAGGTCGCCTCGGCCGTGGCCGAAGCAACGGTCGTCGCCGTGGTCGTGGCGTGGGGGGCGTGGACGGCGCGGTCGCGGAGCCGGGACCGCTAGCCGGTGTTCTCCAGCTCGCCGTAGTCCGGCAGGCCGTGCAGCCGCAACGGCGGCGCGGGGACGAGCGCCCAGACAGTGGTGCCGGCGCCGGCGTCGTGGCTTCCCCAGGCCTCCGCGATCACATCGATGATGGCGAGCCCCCGACCGGAGACCGCCATCTGCGTGCGCGCCCCGGAGCTCAGCTCCGGCTTCGTCGGACCGCCGCCATCGGTCACCTCGACCCGCAACCGGTGGCCGTCGAGCGTCCACGCGACCAGCAGCGTGCCGTCCGGGCGCGGAGAGCCGTGGCGCAGGGCGTTGCCGACGAGCTCGCTGACGATGAGGGCAGCGTCGTCACAGCGGTCGGGCGAGACGCCTTGCCGCCTCAGCATGTCCGTGACGTGTCGGCGAGCGGCCGCGGCACTGGCGAGCTCGTACGGAAGCACGAGTCGGCCCGTCGTCCTCACCCCCATCGACCGCGTGTGGTGGATGACGGGCAGAAACCCGCCGCATATCCCTCTTCCCGCCTTCTCCTGAGGACAAACGGGCTGGTCAGCGGATCAGCTGCACGTTCGCGCCTATCCTGATCGTGCGGGTTCGCGGCATCCGTGCACAAGCGGCCCCGTGTGCACCCGCTTCCGGGGAGGCAGCATGACCGTCGCCGCTCGCGTGGCGACCGCGACGTTGCTGACCTGCGGTGGGCTCCTCGCGGGCGCCGCCCCGTCCACCGCGGGCGTCTCTCTGCAGGCGCAGACCACCGCCACCGCGGTGCACGTGAGCGTCACCCAGCGCCCGGCGAGCTCGATCATCACCGCGTCGCTCCTCGACGACGCGGTCGCCTACGCCGCCGGCGACTTCGACTCCGAAGGCTCGAGCGAGGCGCTGGCCGCCCCGGCCTTCCCCGGCCGCCTCGTCGTCCAGGGCCCGGAGCTGCTCTGCTCGGAGCTGTTCAGCTGCCCGGCGACGCCGCCGGCGTACCCGCTCCTCGCGGACGCCAGCTACCCGCGGCGCCAGCACGACACGGCGACGGCCAGCGGTCAACCGACCGGGTCCGGACCGTTCGTGGTGACGCCGCTGTCGGCAACCGCCTCGGCGACCGCCGACGGCAACACCGGCACGACGGCCGGGGCGACCACCAGCCTGCTCGCCGGCACGCCCGGGGCGGTGACGGTCGGCGCGAGCTCCGCGTCGACGACGGTGGCCGGCGCCGGTCACGGTGTCCGGTTGCGGGTGCAGTCGACCGTCACCGACGTGTCGATCGCCGGCATCGTGCACATCGACACGGTGGCCGCACGCGACGACATCACGGTGGCGGCAGGGAGCAAGCCGGTCGACACGCCGTCGATCACGGTCAGCGGGGTGACGGTGGCGGGGCAGGCCGCGAGCATCGACGAGCGCGGCGTGCACGTGCCCGGCGGTGACACACCGCCCGTGAGCCAGCAGCTCGACCAGGCCGGCGTGAGCGTCCGGCTCGTCGGCACCCACCACGTCGACACCCGCTCCGGCGCCCGCAGCGACGCGACCGCGCTCGAGATCGACGTCGCCGTGCCGGTCAGCGGGGTGCCCTACGTGCCCAACCCGCTGCCCGCACTGCCGCCGCCGTTCGACCAGGTGCCCCAGCTGCCGGGTGTCGACGCCAACGGCACCTACCTCGCGCGGGTCACGCTGGGCGCCGTCGGAGCGGCCGCCGGCTTCGGCACCGACCCGACCTTCGACCTCGGCGGGTTCGGCACCATCCCCTCGCCCGCCGCCCAGGCAGGTGGCGCATCCACGGCGGGATCGACCACTGCCGGAGCGCCGGGCTCGCTCGGATCGCAGCTCGGCGCCAACGGCAGCGCGCCCGCGGGTGCGCCGCAGGTCGCTGCCCCACAGGCGGGTGGGTTCCGGGGGTTCCTCGACGGCTTCGACCGCGGCCAGGTCGACACTCTGTACGCCGTTCTTGCGCTCGGCACAGCCGTCATGTTCATAGGCTGGCGCGGCGCGGTCCTGCTGCGGCACGGGCCACCCCGAGCACGGAGGCGCCGATGAGCGAGGGCCGGCTGCCGGCGGTGGGTGACCTGCCTGACCGCCAGCTGTTCTGGCGCTGGGTGTGGGGGGCGGTCCGGCCCGTCGTCGGGTGGGTGCTCGCGGCCCTCGGGGGGCTCGCGCTGCTGCTCGGCTGGTACGGCGTCTCCGGACAGGCGCTCACGGCGAAACAGCTGCCGTACCTCGTCTCCGGCGGCCTGACCGGCATCGGCCTGCTCGTCCTCGCCGCGGTGTTCCTCGCGACCGAAGACGTACGCCGCCAGCTCGACCGGCTCGGTGAGGTCGAGCGCAAGGTCGACGCGCTCTACGGTCTGTTCGCCGCCGACCTCGCAGACCCGACCACCGCCGTCACCCCGGCGCTCCAGCCTGCCGCGCTGTCCACGCAACCCGCCATCGCTCCGCTCGCGCTGCCGACCGGGTCGTCCTACCACCGGCCGGGGTGCGCGCTGGTGACGGGCAAGGCCGACGCGGAGCCGGTCGACGCCGCCACCGCGACGGCGCGCGGTCTGCGGCCGTGCCGGGTGTGTGATCCCGACCCGCTCGGCTGATTGCGCATGCTTGCGCTCGACTACGCGTTCGCGGGCCTCGCGCTCGGGGCGATCGCCGCCCTCTCGGGTGTCGGCCTGCTGATCACCTACCGCGCCACCGGCGTCTTCAACGTCGCCCACGGCGCCGTCGCGATGATGGCGGCGTACCTGTTCTGGCAGCTCACCGACGGCTGGGGCGTTCCCGTCTGGCTGGCGGCGGTGCTCGTCCTCGTCGTCGCGGCGCCGCTGTTCGGCATGCTGCTCGAGCGCGTGGTCTTTCGGCCGTTGCAGCGACGGTCGGCGACGCCGGCCGAGTCCTTGGTCGCGACGATCGGGCTGCTGGTGCTGCTTCTCGGCGTCGCCTACGTGCTGTGGGGTGCGCAGGCGCGGCACCCGGCCTCGTTGTTCCCGCGGGACGTCCTTCACCTCGGCAACGTCACCATCCACGAGGACGCGATCTCCGACCTGGCGGTGGTGCTGTTCGGCACCGGCGCGCTCGGTCTGGTCCTCCGCCTGACCTCGCTCGGCACCCAGATCCGGGCCGTTGTGGACCGGCGCGAGCTCGCCGAGCTCGCTGGTGTCGATGCCAACCGCGTCTCCGCCATCGGCTGGTCGATCGGCTCGGTGTTCGCCGCGTTGACCGGAATCCTGCTCGCTGCGCAGCTGTCGCTCGACCCGTTCGGGTTGACGCTCGTCGTGCTGGAGACCTTCGCGCTCCCCGTCATCGCAGGACTGACGAACATCCCCATCGCGATCGCCGCCGGCATCGCACTCGGCATCGGGTCGAGCGAGATGAACCTGTGGTCGCCGGGCACCTCCTCGCTCTCGTCAGTGTGGGACGCGGTGCACGCCAACCTGCCGGTCGTGCTGCTGCTCGTCGCGCTGCTTGCTCGGCGGCGGCTGGCCGAGACCGGCGGAGACGCCGGCATCGCCTCGACCTTCGGCCGGCGCCGCGCGGGTGAGAGCACGCCGAAGCGGATGGCGGTGCGTTACGGCGTCGCTGCCGTCGCGATGCTGCTGCCGCTGACGTTCGACAACGTCTCGTTGCGGCAAGCGCAGGAGATCCCGGCTCTCGCCATCGTCTTCGTGTCGATTGTCGCGGTGACCGGTTACAGCGGCCAGATCTCACTCGGTCAGGCCGGGTACGCCGGCCTCGGGGCGTTGTTCTTCGCGAAGGTGAGCGCGTCGACGCCGCAGCTGGCTGCGTTGTTGGTTGCTGCGCTCGCCGCCGGCATCGTCGGCTTCCTCACCGGCTATCCCGCGATCCGCCGACGCGGATTGTTCCTCGCGCTCACGACGTTCGCGGTCGGTGCCGTCGTGAGTCGCTTCGTGTTCGCGCAGCCCTACTTCACCAACGACGTCACGGTGCACCGACCGTCGCTCTTCGGTCTGTCCCTGGAGGGCGACCACGCGTTCTACCTCTTCGAGCTCGCGATGCTCGCCATCGCGTTCCTCATCATGTACAACCTGCGCACCGGCGCTCTCGGTCGTTCGCTGATCGCGATCCGGGACAGCGAGGACGGTGCGCGTGCGGTTGGCATCGACATCCGTGTGCTCAAGGTGCTCGTCTTCACCGTGAGCGCGATGCTCGCCGGTCTCGGTGGTGCGCTGCTCGCGCAGCAGTCGCACTCGTTCACCGCGACGAGCTACGACCCGCTCGAGGCCAGCCTTCCGTGGTTCGCGGTCGTCGTCGTCTTCGGCGCGGACAGTGCGGCCGCAGCGGTCATCGGCGCCGCGTTCGTCGTGCTCGTCGACACGATCACCGGGCAGTCGGGCGCCTACCTGATCCCGGTCGGACTCGTCGCCGCATTCATCGGCCTGTTGCCCGGAGGCGCAGCCGAGCTCGCCCGGTGGGCCGGCGACTGGTTGCTGACACCCACCGCACTCATGCGGCATTTCGCCGACCGTATGCCCGCTCCGCGGCCGGCACCCGTGCTGAGTGAGCGCGGTAAGCAGGCGCTCGCGCGCTTGCGTGCGGAACGGGCTTCCCGATGACGGCGGGCGGGCGTGAGGTCCGGCTGGTCGCGGAGAACGTGACGAAGCGCTACGGCGGCCTGGTCGCCGTGGACGGCGTCAGCATCACCGCTGAGCCAGGTCAGGTGACCGCGCTGATCGGCCCCAACGGTGCCGGAAAGACGACGCTGTTCCAGTGCCTCACCGGCAACGAGCGCCCGGACCATGGTGTCGTGCGGCTGGGCGACCGGGACGTGACCCGCCTCAACGCGGACGCGCGGGCACGGCTGGGCCTCGGCCGCACCTTCCAGCGGCTGGCGGTGTTTCCCAGCATGACGGTCTCGGACAACCTGCGGGTCGGCGCGGAGAACCGGCCGCGGCACGGTGGCGTGCGCCGCATCGTCGGCACGCTCTGCGGCATGCTCGGCTTCCCAATGGTGGACGACGAGGCCAACGGACGCCGGGTGAACGAGGTGCTCCCACTGCTCGGACTCGACGGCCTTCGCGATGTGCCGGTCGGCGCGCTGCCGACAGGGACGTTGCGGCTGGTCGAGCTGGGCCGCGCCCTGTGCAACGACCCGCGCGTGCTGCTGCTCGACGAACCGGCAAGTGGTCTCGACACTCAGGAGACTCGCGAGCTGCAGGCCGTCCTTCGCGGTATCGCCGCAGACGGCATCGGCGTGCTCCTCGTCGAGCACGACGTCGACCTGGTCTTCGACGTCGCGGACGTCGTCTACGCGATGGCGGAGGGACGGGTGCTGACTTCCGGTCGACCGGACGACGTACGCCGTCATCCGGACGTGCTGGCCGCCTACCTGGACATCGCGGGTGCATCGTGACCGTCGAGCTCGCATTGCGCGGTGTGCGTGCCGGTTACGGTCCGGTGGAGGTGCTGCACGGCATCGACCTCGACGTTCCCGCCGGGGCACTCACGGCGCTGGTCGGCGCGAACGGCGCCGGCAAGACGACGCTGCTCTCGGTGCTGGCCGGCGTGCTCCCGGTCCGTGCCGGCAGCATCCTGTGGCGCGGCCGGCGGCTCGACGGCGTGCCCGCTGACGAACGGGCGCGCGCCGGGCTGGCGCTGGTGCCGGAACGGCGAGGCATCTTCGGATCGATGCCGGTGCGCGACAATCTCGAGGTCTTCGCCGGCCGCGGTGTCGACCTGGCGCCGGCGTTCGAGGCTTTCCCGATCCTCGAGCAACGACTCGACCAGCTCGCGGACAGCCTGTCCGGTGGGGAGCAGCAGATGCTCGCCGTCTCGCGGGCGATCCTCGCGCGGCCCTCCCTGCTGCTCGTCGACGAGATCTCCTTCGGGCTCGCGCCGCGCATCACGCATCAGCTGTTCGAGGTCGTCGCGGAGCTCGCCCGCACCGGCACCACCGTCGTCCTGGTCGACCAGCACCTCACCGAAGTCCTACGTCTCGCCGATGTTGTCTACGTCCTCGCGCGCGGCGGAATCGCGTTCGCCGGTGAACCGGCGGAGTTGCAGGGCCAACCGATACCCGGGTACGTCACGACCGGAGCTCAGGCCTGATACGGCCACTCGTGGACGGTGAAGCAGTTCTTCTGCATGTCGGCGACCTGCGTCACCCAGGAGTTGCGGGAGTCAAGCCACCGGGCGACGTTGATGCAGTTGGTCGACGGCTCCCGCGGCGACTTCAGCTCGGCGAAGAACCGTGACGTCAGCAGGCCGCCGGCGTCGTACGGCTTGCCGTTGTTCATGAACCCCTCGACGCAGCGCCTGGTGAGCTTCGCGCCGCACGACGACGCCGCGTCGGCGAACCACTGTCCGCCCGCCCAGCCCTCGAGGGCCCACTCGGACAGCTGATCCGAGCCGCCGTGACCGTCCGCGGCCATCTGCTGCCGGAATGCGGCGACCTGCGGATGGCTGGTGTCCTCGAAGTTGAGCGTGTTGCCGGTGACCCACATCTCGTTGCGACACGTCGGCGAGTCGCCGTAGTCGGAGCGGATCGACTGCTCCCAGCTCTGCGTCGTCAACACCTTCGCCGTGATCTTCAGGCCGTTGTCGTCGAACGCCTTGCACAGTCGAACGTTGCCCTGTCGGTCGATCGTGTCGTAGACGTACTGCACGCCCTTGTTCTTGAAGTCGATCGCGACCGAGTCGTAGTCGGGCAGTGCGAAGTTCACGACCTTCTTGTCGACCGTGTAACCCTCGTGCTGCAGACCGTTGACAATGCTGTCACCGAAGCGCTGCGAGGCGTCCTGGTTGTACTCGACGACTCCGGCTCTCAGCGGCACCTTGGGGAACTTGTTCTTGAAGTAGCGGTAGACCTCGGTGCCGCCGTAAAGTTTGCCGTTGAAGCCGACCTGCTTGCCGTCGCGCGGATACTCCTCGCCGTAGATGTCCCACAGGTGCGGGTACTTCGCATAGGCGTTGTCGATCGGCTGGCTTCCGATGTCCGGCACACCCTTGCTGTTGACGTAGCCGGCACCGCTGTAGGCAAGGATCGCGTTGCTGACCAGCGCGAAGACGTGGTCGGAGTCGATGAGCTGGTGCACGCAGCTCACGTTGGAGTCGCCGCTTCCCTGGTCGTCGCACGTCTTCAGGACGAGCTGGCGGCCGTGAATGCCACCGTGCGCATTGGTCCACCTGACGAACGCCTCGATGCCGTAGAGCGGACCGACGAACGCGCGCGGGTCGAACGGGTTGGTCTTGCTGGCGATGGACCCGATGGTGATCGTCGTTGCGGTGACACCAGTGTCCGACGCGGTGTTGGCAGCGCTGGCGCCGCTGCCGGTCTTGCCACCCTGCGCGGGTCCGCCTGAAGGGCCGGCCGTAGTGACACCGCCCGGGATCGAGCCGCCACCGCCCACGACCCTGCCCCCCGGGGCGGCGCTGACGCCCGGCAGCGGCTGGCCGGACGGTCCGATGGCAACGGGTGCGCCTGCCGCCTGCTGCTGCGCCTTGACGAAGGCGGAGTCGGGCAGCCGGGTGCCACACGCGGCGAGAACGAGGCAGGACGCCGCTAGGCCCCAGAGTGCCGGTCGGCTGCGCATGTCGTGATTTTCCCACTCCGGCTCAGTGCGGGCGAATCTCCACGCGGTCGAACAGGTCGTGCAGGCGCTCCATCCCGAGCCCGACGGCGAACCAGACCGGGGCGTAGGCCGGCCGCACCAGGCCGCGCCAGTGCGCGGGCACGGGCCTGCGCCCGCGTGGTCGCGAGTAGTCCCACGGCACCTCACCGGTGACCTGTCGCAGCAGCTCGCCGCTCGCGGCCTCGACGGCGTAGATGCCGGCCGTCCAGGCGGCGGCGCGCTGCCACCACGTCCAGCCGGCGTCGCGGGCGGCGGTGTCCGCGGGTTCGAACGCGACAGCAGCGACGCCGTAGATCGGCAGCATCCAGAGGTAGGTGTGGCCGGTCAACCGCCAGTCGCCGTCGCGACCGTGGCTGCGCAGGCCGGTCGTCAGCACCTCGCTGCACCAACCGGCCAGCCCGTAGCCGAGAAAGCGTTGCGGGCGGGTCAGGCTCATCGCCGGACGGTACGCCCCCGGGCCCGGCGACCGGTCAGCGTCACCGGCAGGGTGAGCAGGGCGGCGACCGCGAACGACAGCACCGACGCGCTCATCCAGGTCTGCGGAGTGAAGTGCAACCACGACTGCACCGTCGCCCAGCGGTCAACCCACCAGCCGACGTAGCCCGGGTTGACCAGCTGGTAGACGACGACACCGGCGACCCACGGCAGGACCATCAACGGTCGAGCCGGTGCTGTCTCGGTCACGTCGTAGAGGTGCCGGTGGCCGACGAAGTAGTCGACGACCAGGCAGGCGGTCAGCGGCACGAAGACCGAGCCCAGCAGGGCGAGGAAGTTCGCGTAGTCGTCGATCCTGAGGGCAAGAGCCAGCACCGTCGCCACTGCCCCGACCAGAACAGCGAGCACACGCCGGTCGAACCGCGGGAACACGTTCTGCACCGAGACGACTGTGGAGTAGCTGTCCGCGAACGACTGGTCGAGCTCGCGCGCGACCAGGATGCCGAAGGCGAGCCAGCCGACCGGCACCGCGATGAACGCGCCGAACATCGCGTGCGTGTCCGCAGCGTCGCTCGCGCGCACGACGGTGGCGATCGCCGCGAGACCGAGGATGTACGACGCCGACTGCGCCACGGTGTAGCCGATCATCGTCGCGCCGAACGCGGACCGCGTCGACTTCGCGTGCCGCGTGTAGTCACTTGCCAAAGGTGCGAACGAGACCGCAGCTGCGATCGCGTAGTCGGCACCCGGCCAGAAACCTGCCCATGAGCCGTGCGTCAGCGACGGCATCGGGTGCCGCAACAGCTCGACGTACAGGTAGATGGTCGACAACGTGACCAGTGCCAATGCGTAGCGGCGCAGGATGCGCACGACGCCCAACGGGCGGATGGCCATCAACGTCGTCAGGACGCCGCCGACGACGACGTAGGGCCAGCGATGCGCGTGCCACGGCAAGAGTTGCTCAGCCGCCGCCGCGATGACGACGATTTCGAACACCGACCAGCCGACCAGCTGAACGACGTTGACGAGCGTCGGCAGGTAGGACAGCCGCCGGCCGAACAGGCCGCGCAGCAGCACCATCGACGGCGCACCGGTCTCCGCGCCGGGCACAGCGGCAGCCGCGACCAGCAACGTGCCGAGGACCGTCCCCACGACGATCGCGACGGCGGCCCCGACGTAGGACATCGCCTTCAGCTGGTAGGGCTGCAGGATGTAGATCGCCGTGACCGGCCCGAGGATCGACATGCCCAGGTTGCCCCACAGGCCGATCTGGTCGAGCCAGCCGAGCACCCGCGGGGGCGGCTGCTCGAGCGTGAACGGTGCCTCGGCGCGGGGCGCGGGCAGGTCGGTGCGGTCGACGGTCGCCGTCATGGCCACTCCTCATGCCGGCATTACCCGGCTGGTTCGGCGGTCGGCGACCCGCTAGTCGCCCTCTCAGCCCGGTGCGTCCGAGCTCCCGCGTGCCTCTGTGCTGTGCTGCCTTGCGGACCCGACCTTACGCCGTCACTTGAGCAAGCGCGAGAGGCGGCGGTCGGCGAGCGGCTTGCCACCGGTCTGGCAGGTGGCGCAGTAGTCGAGCGAGGAGTCGGCGAACGAGACCTCTCGCACGACATCCCCGCACACCGGGCACTGCTGCCCCGCCCTGCCGTGCACGCGCATGCCGAGCTTCTTCTCGGCCTTCAGGTCACCGGCGGCGAGCCCACCGGCCCGCCGCACCGCATCTCCCAGGACTTCCCGCATGGCCGTGTAGAGCTGCTCGGTCTCCTCCGCGTCGAGCTTCGCCGCCGACTTGAACGGCGACAGCTTGGCGGCGTGCAGAATCTCGTCGGAGTACGCGTTGCCGATGCCGGCGAGCTTCGACTGGTCGCGCAGCAAGCCCTTGATCTGCGAGCGGTCGCTCGCGAGCAACGCGCGAAAGTCGTCGAGCGAGTAGCTGTCGACCAGCGGATCCGGCCCGAGGCGAGCGATGCCCGGGACTTCCTGCGGGTCGCGGACGACGTACACCGCGAGGCGCTTCTGCGTCCCCTGCTCGGTGAGGTCGAAGCCGCTGCCGTTCGCGAGATGGACGCGCAACGCGATCGGGCCCTTGCCGGGCTTGAGCAGCGTCGTCGGGAGCTGGTCACGCCAGTGCAACCAGCCGGCGCGCGACAGATGCGCGACGAGATGCAGACCGTCGACGTCGATGTCGAGGAACTTCCCGTGCCGGCTCGCGCCGGTGACGCTCAGACCACCGAGAGCCGTCGGCGGCGGGTCGAAGGTCTTGAGCACGTTGATCGACGCGACGTCGACGCGGGCGACGACCTGACCGACGGCCTTGTCGATGAGGAAGTCGACGAGCGCCTGCACCTCGGGAAGCTCCGGCACGACAGCAACGCTAAGCCCAGCCGAGCTCCACCAGCCGCTTGTCGTCGATGCCGAAGTGGTGCGCGACCTCGTGCACGACGGTGATCTGCACCTGCCGCACGACGTCGGTCAGGTCGCGGGCCCGCCGGCAGATCGGCAATCGGTAGATCGTGATCCGGTCCGGGAGCACACCGCCGTACGACGACGTGCGCGAGGTGAGCGGAACGCCTTGGTAGAGGCCGAGAAGGTTCGGCGATCCGCCGTAGTCCTCGACGACGACGGCAACGTTGCGCATCACCCGACCGAGCTCCGGCGGGATGGAGTCGAGCGCCTCCTCGACCAGCCGCCCGAACGTGTCCTCGTCGATCTCGACCACGTCTCCATCCTCACCCCTCAGCGCATCAGCGTCACGAGGCTGGGCAGGTCGCCGGCGGCGGCGAGGTAGTCGCCCGCCGGCAAGGACGGGCGCACCTTGAAGTGGTTGCAGTCGTAGGCGCGGGCCAGGTCGGCGCCGAACCCGTCGAAAGCGAGGTGCGCACAACGGACAGCCCTGACGCGAAGGTCGTCGACGGACGAGGCCGGCGTGGTGACGTCGTAGGCCGCGGCCACCTCGACCGCCAGGTGCGGCGTCGGGTCGTCGGCGTCGCACGCCTCGACGCTGACGCCGTAGAGGTAGCTGTGCCAGTTCAGCCACTCCAACCGCCCGGACGTGCCTGCGGGCCGCAGCTCGGACAGATCCCTCAACCCTCGCCACGGCTCACGGTGCCGGTAGCGCTGCATGCGATCGCCCCAGCTGATCCTGACCTTGCCGAGATGCACCGTCGTCCCGAGCCGACGGGCCTCGAACCGCAGCAGGTCGAGCGCGTAGGTGCCGAGCTCGACCGCCCAGGTGTGCTGCAACCATCGCGCCGCGACATCGACTGCTTCGGCCCGCTCCCATGCCGCGATCACGCCGACGATCTGCCGATCGTCCGCGTCGTCGTGCCCCCCGGCACCGCCCGGCGTCAGTCCGCCGGTTCGAGGGGAGCGCCGGGACGCCGGAAGTGCTTGCCGAGCGTCTCGGTCTGACCCTGGTAGTTGGAGCCGATCTGCTGCCCGTAAAGCAGCGTCGGCGGCTCGAGCATCCGCTCGAAGGTGAGCTTGCAGACCCGTTGCCGGTCCTCGACCATGAACGGCACGTCGTGCGCGCGCACCTCGAGCGCGGCGGTCGACCCGACGCTCCTGCCCGACGCGCTGTAACCGAAGCCGGGGTCGAAGAAGCCGGCGTAGTGGGTGCGCAGCTCTCCACTCGTCGGGTCGTAGGCCGTCATCTCGGCGGCGAGCGACGGGGGGATGCACACCGCCTCGTGCGACATCAGGAGGTAGAAGTTGCGCGGCGTGAGGATGATCCGGTCGCCGTCCTCGCGGCGGACGTCCTCCCAGTAGGGGTCGGGGTCGCTCTGCCCCACCCGCGTCATGTCGAGCAGGGGCGCGCTGCCCCGGGCGCGGTAGCCGACGCGGCCGCGCTCGTCCCCGCGCAGGTTGAGGCCGAGGAACAGGCCGTTGCCGAGCGACAGCTCACTCGCCGGCACCGGCGATCCGCCGTCGTACAGGATCGGTTCGGTCTCGTGGTGGGCGCGCACCTCTGCATCGGTCAGCTCGGCACGGCCGATGGACAGGCGCAGCTGGTTGAGCGAGAGGTCCTCGCGGACCCGGATCGGGAACGACAGCGGGACAACCTCCAGATAGAGGCCGCCCTGATAGCCCGGCGCGATCTCGTCGAAGCGCGCGCTGTTGTCGGTGATGACGCGGGTGAAGACGTCGGCCCGGCCGGTCGAGCTCTTCGGGTTGGCCTTGCCGCGAACGTCCGGCGGCAGGGCCAACCGCTCCTTGAGCGGGATGAGGTAGGGCCGGTTGGTCTCGAGGACGGCGCCCTCGCGACGCAGGTCGATCTCGTCGACGATGAAGTCCTTGACCCGCTCCTCGACCGGAGCGCTGCCCGGCAGGAAGCTGCAGCGAATCCGGTACGCCGTCTCGGACAGGCGCAGGTCGAGGCTCGCGGGCTGGATGTTCTCGGTGGGGATGCGCCAGCCGCCGGCCTCGATGACGCCGGCGGCGACCGCGGCCTCGAGATGCTGGTTGGGCAGCACGCCCTCCCGGTCACCCGGAAGCTCGAACGTGCCGCTCACGAACACCTCCGGGACCTGTCCGGTGGTGGGCGAGGGGGGAGTTGAACCCCCACGTCCTTACGGACACACGGACCTGAACCGTGCGCGTCTGCCTATTCCGCCACTCGCCCAGAAGCCCGCTCACGCTAGCACGCAGAAAGGGGCATCCCCTGGCACGGATACGATCACCAGCCGTTGGGGAAGGGACGCTTTCGTGGGAGTCCTGCAGCGGTTCGAGCGACGGCTCGGCGGCTTGGTCGAGGGTGCGTTCGCCAAAGTCTTCAAGGGCGACGTCCAGCCGGTCGAGATCGCCGGCGCGCTCCAGCGCGAGACCGACGACCGCAAGACCGTCGTCGGCCAGGGCAAGGTGCTGGTGCCCAACGACTTCGTCGTCGAGCTCGGCGCCCACGACCACGCCCGCCTCGACCCCTGGTCCCAGCAGCTGGGTGACGAGCTGGCCGCCATGGTCAAGGAGCACGCCGCCGAGCAGGGCTACACCTTCGTCGGCCCGGTCAAGGTCGCCTTCGAGGAGATGCCCGACATCGACACCGGCACCTTCCGGGTCCGCAGCGGCGTGCTGGCCGGCGACGTCATGGAAGGCGGACGCCGTACTCTCGCCTCGGCAGCCGCAAGTGACCGGGCTGCCGCGGGCGACGCCCCCGCCGACGCTCTTCCGGGCCGGCCGCGGTTGGTCCTGTCGGCCGGGGGAAAGGCAAGCAAGGGTTCACCGGAGTCACGAGGCGAGGAGCAGGTCCTGCACCTCACCCACAGCGTCACCGTGATCGGTCGCGCCGCCGAGGCCGACCTGCGGCTGCACGACCCCGGGGTCTCCCGCAAGCACGCGGAGATCCGGTGGGAGAACGGCGAGTTCACGCTGGTCGACATGGGTTCGACCAACGGCGTGCGGCTCAACAACGCGCCCGTGACCCGCCACCAGCTCGCGCCCGGCGATCGCATCGAGCTCGGCTCCACCACGCTGGTCTTCCAGCGGGACGGCGACTGACCTCCGCCCATGACAGCGATCCTGTTCCTTCTGCGCGCCATCATCCTGGTGCTGCTGTGGGCGTTCGTCATCGCCGCGATCGTCGCCGTGCGGCAGGACGTGTTCGGCTCGAGCCGCGCCGCCCGCCGCTCCGCTGCCCCGCCGCGCCAGGCCCCGCCGCCACGGCCGGCTGAGCCGCGCGGGCGCAAGGAGAAGAGCAGCGCGGCGCGCAAGCTCGTGGTCACCGGCGGGACGTTGCAGGGCACGACGGTCCCGCTCGCCGGGGTGCCGATCACGATCGGTCGCGCCGACGACTCGACGCTGGTTCTCACCGACGACTATGTCTCCACGCGCCACGCCAGGCTCGTGCCGCAGGGCGACCGGTGGGTCCTCGAAGACCTCGGCTCCACCAACGGCACCTACCTCGGCCGGCAGCGTGTGACCGATCCCGTCCCCGTCGCGCTGGGCGCGCAGATCCGGGTCGGCAAGACGGTCCTGGAGCTCCGCCGGTGAGCCTCGGGCTGCGGTTCGGCGCCCGCAGCGACGTCGGCCTGCTCCGCTCGGGCAACGAGGACGCGATGTACGCCGGCCCGCGCCTGCTCGCCGTCGCGGACGGCATGGGCGGCCACGCCGCGGGTGAGGTCGCGAGCCGGGTCGCCATCGAGACCGTCGCTCCGCTCGACGACGACCTGCCCGGCAGCGACCTGATCAGCGCGCTCCGCGAGTCCGTCGAGACCGCCAACGCCTACCTGCGCGACATGGTGGCGGCCGACAGCGCCCTCGAAGGCATGGGCACGACCCTCACCGCGCTGCTGTCCGCCGGGCAGCGACTCGGGCTCGTCCACGTCGGCGACTCCCGCGCCTACCTGCTGCGGGACGGCGACCTCAACCAGATCACCCACGACCACACCCTCGTGCAGAGCCTCGTCGACGAGGGACGGATCACGCCCGAAGAAGCCACCACCCACCCGCAACGCTCCTGGATCACCCGGGCGCTCGACGGCCGCGGCGAGATCGAGCTCGACCTGTCCGTGCGCGAGGCGCACGCCGGTGACCGCTACCTGCTCTGCACGGACGGCCTGTCGGGCGTCGTGTCCGAGGAGACGATGCTCGAGGCGCTGCGTGTCGGGGACCCGCAGGCGGCGTGCGACCGGCTGGTGGAGCTCGCCCTGCGCGCCGGCGGACCGGACAACATCACCTGCATCGTCGCCGACATCGTCGACGACGCGGCCGACCACTCGCCGATCGTCGGCGGCGCCGCAGCCGACGAAGGTGCACCTTCCACCGCCGGGGACACGCCTGCCGCCAGGGCCGCCGCGATCCAGCCGCGCCCTGCGCCGGAGCAGCCGGAGCCGGCCGATACGACCGATCACCAGGAGCAACGCCCGGACCGGCGCGGACGTCGGCGCTTCATCGCGCTCGCGGTGGTTCTCGTCCTGATCGTCGGGGGCGGCATCGTCGCGACCTGGGTGACCCTGCGCCACCAGTTCTACGTCGGCATCACCAGCAGCAACACTGTCGGCGTCTACCGCGGTGTGAGCGGCTCGTTCGCCGGCGTCGACCTGTCGCATCTCGACGAGAGCACCGACCTCCCGGTGACCGCCCTCCCCGACTTCGAGCGGCCCCGCGTCCACGACGGCATCCAGGCCAAGAACCGCGCGGACGCCGTACGCATCGTCGCCGTGCTGCGCAAGGAGACCTGCGACAAGATCGCCGCCGACGCGAAGCAGGCCGCGGGCAAGAAACGCACGCCGCCGCCACCGCCGACCTACTGCCGGAGCGCGGCATGACCACCGCCGCACCTCCGGTCGAGCCGAGCCGTCGGGGCACCGAGCTGACGCTCCTGCTGTTCGGCATCGCCGTGACCCTCGTTGCCTACGCCGACGTCGGACTGGCGCACTCTCAGCACATCCCGACCAGCACGCTGACCTACGGGCTGGGCCTGACTGCACTGTTCGCGGTCGCGCATGTCGCCGTACGCAGGTTCGCGCCGTACGCCGACCCCGTCCTCCTCCCGATCGCCGCGGTGCTCAACGGCCTCGGGCTCGTCCTCATCCGACGGCTCGACATCGCCGCCGCCGACCGGGCGAAGGCGTCGCACTCCGCGGCTGTGCACGGGGCCGCGCCGCTGCAGCTCGAGTGGACCGTCATCGGCGTCGTGCTGTTCGTCCTCGTGCTGGTCGTCATCCGCGACCACCGTCGCCTCGAGCAGTACACCTACACCGCGATGGTGGTCGCGCTTCTGCTGCTCGCGATCCCGGCGGTGCTGCCGGCCAGCCACAGTGAGGTCAACGGCGCGCGCATCTGGATCCGCTTCGGCGGCTTCTCGATCCAGCCCGGCGAGATCGCAAAGCTCGCGCTCGAGGTCTTCTTCGCCGGCTACCTCGTCCGCAAGCGTGAGCTCCTGGCGCTCGCCGGACGCAGAGTCCTGGGTCTCGACCTGCCGCGTGCACGCGATCTCGGCCCGATCCTCGTCGCGTGGGGACTGTCGCTCCTGATCCTGGTGCGCGAGAGCGACCTGGGCTCGAGCCTGCTCTTCTTCGGAATCTTCCTCGTCGTGCTGTACGTCGCCACGCAACGCTGGTCGTGGCTCGTCGTCGGTGTCCTGCTGTTCGTGGTCGGTGCGTTCATCGCCAGCCATGTGATCGGCCACGTGCACGACCGGTTCGACGCGTGGCTGCATCCGTTCGACGAGCGGATCTACAACCGCGCCTTCGGCGGCAGCTACCAGCTCGCACAAGGGTTGTTCGGCATGGGCAGCGGCGGCATCTCGGGCACCGGTCTCGGACAGGGCCGGCCGGACATCGTGCCGTTCGCCAACACCGACTTCATCATGGCCACGGTCGGTGAAGAGCTCGGCCTGGCCGGCGTCATGGCCGCACTGACGCTCTACCTGCTGATGGTGCTGCGCGGCATCCGCGCTGCGGTCGGTGTGCGCGACGCGTTCGGCAAGCTGCTCGCCGTCGGCCTCGCCTTCGGGCTGGCCCTGCAGGTCTTCGTCCAGGTCGGCGGCGTGACCCGGCTGCTGCCGCTGACCGGTCTGACGTTGCCGTTCCTGTCCTACGGAGGTTCCAGCCTGGTCAGCAACTGGGTGCTGCTCGCTCTGCTGCTGCGGATCAGCGACGCAGCCCGCAGACCGGTGACCACTGCGCCGAGGCCACCCACGCCGGACGAAGCCGCAACGATGGTGGTGCGGCGATGAACGCGCCGCTGCGCAAGGTCGCCATCGCGGCGCTGGTGATGTTCGCCGCGTTGCTCGTCAACGCCAACTGGGTGCAGGTCGGCGAGGCTCGGTCACTGAAGAACAACCCGCACAACGTCCGCGTGCTGCTCAACGAGTACAAGAACCGCCGCGGCCCGATCGTCGTCGACGGTCGCGCGATCGCCCAGTCACAGAAGAGCAACGACCAATACAAGTATCTGCGCACCTATCCGGGCGGCGCGATGTATGCGCCGATCACCGGCTACTACTCCATCCGCATCGGTGCGACCGGCCTGGAGCAGGCACAGAACGACATCCTGTCCGGCAGCTCGGACAAGCTGTTCGTCAAGCGCCTGTCCGACTACTTCACCGGCCGGCAGCCGCAGGGCGGCACGGTCGACCTGACCATCAACGCGAAGGCGCAGCAGACGGCGTACAACGCCCTCAGCGGAAAGCGTGGCGCCGTCGTTGCCCTCGACCCGCGCACCGGCGCGATCCTCGCGCTGGTCTCCACGCCGTCCTACGACCCGACCGCTCTCGCCGTGCACGACCCGCAGGCGATCCAGCGTTCCTACGACGGGTTGCTGCACGACCCCGCGTCACCTCTGCTCGACCGCGCGATCTCGCAGACCTATCCGCCGGGGTCGACGTTCAAGGTCGTCACGACGGCTGCGGCACTCAGCAGCGGCCGCTTCCACCCGCAGTCCCAGCTGGACGCACCGGACAAGCTCACGCTGCCGGAGACGACGCACAAGCTGCAGAACTTCCAGGGCGAGACTTGTGGAGGCGGCGGCAAGATCACGCTGACGCAGGCGCTCACCGTGTCGTGCAACACGGCGTTCGGCGGTCTCGGTCTGAAGCTCGGAGCGAGCGCGCTTCAGAAGCAGGCCGACGCCTTCGGGTTCGGTCACCAGTGGTCGATCCCGATGGTCTCCGCGGCGAGCCGGGTCGATGGCAACGCGCCGCCGCCGCAGGTCGCGTTCACTGCGATCGGTCAGTACAGCGACGCCGTCACTCCTCTGCAGATGGCGCTGGTCGCCGCCGGCATCGCCAACGACGGCGTCGTGATGAAGCCCTACCTCGTGAAGCGCACCCTCGCTCCGGACCTGTCGACGCTGTCCGTGACCGAACCCTCGGAGTTCGGGCGCGCGGTGAGCTCACAGGTGGCCTCGCAGATGACGCAGATGATGCAGTCGGTCGTCAGCAGCGGCACCGGCACCGCCGCCCAGATCCCGGGCGTCGCCGTCGCCGGCAAGACGGGCACCGCCGAGAACGTCCCCGGCCAACCCACGCATGCCTGGTTCATCGCTTTCGCACCGGCGCAGAACCCGACAGTGGCGATCGCCGTCATCGTCGAACACGGCGGCACCGGCGGTGTCGCAGCGGCGCCGATCGCGCGGCAGGTGATGCAGGCGGTGCTCGGCCGGTGAGCCGGCCATGACGCTGGCCCCGGACTTCACCCTCGGCGGCCGCTACCAGCTGCAGCAGCGCATCGCCATCGGCGGTATGGGCGAGGTGTGGCGCGCGAGCGACTCGCTGCTCGGTCGCGCGGTTGCGGTCAAGGTCCTCAAGCCGGAGTACGCCGCCGATCCGCACTTCCTCGAGCGCTTCCGCAACGAAGCGCGGCACACGGCGTCGCTGTCCCATCCGGGCATCGCCAACGTCTTCGACTACGGCGAGGTCGGTGACAAGGCCTACCTCGTCATGGAGCTCGTCGACGGCGAGCCCCTCTCCACGGTGCTCGCCCGCGACGGGCGACTGACGGCGGCGTCCACCCTCGACATCGTCGGCCAGGCGGCACTCGCGCTGCAGGCCGCGCACGAGGCCGGCGTCATCCACCGCGACGTCAAGCCGGGCAACATCCTCATCCGGCCGGACGGGGTCGTGAAGGTGACCGACTTCGGCATCGCGCGTGTCGTCGACGCCGCGCCGGTCACCCAGACGGGCATGGTCGTCGGCACCGCCGCCTACCTCTCACCCGAGCAGGCATCCGGACGCCCGACCACAGCGGCCAGCGACGTCTACTCCCTCGGTGTGGTCGCCTTCGAGTGCCTCACCGGCGAGCGACCGTTCCACGCCGACTCCGCTGTGGGCGTCGCGATGGCACACGCGACCGCGACACCGCCGCCTCTGCCGAAGGACGTGCCTCCGCTCGTCGGCGACTTCGTCCTGCGCGCGATGGAGAAAGACCCCGCGAGAAGGCACCCGAGCGCCGGTGACTTCGGGCGGACAGCGCTCGCACTGGCCACGCAGCTGCAGCACGATCCGACCGCCGGCAAAGCGACGGCAGGCTTCCCTGCCGTCGGCGGCGACACCCGGCTGATGACCGCCTCAGCTGACACGCCGCAGTCGGCGGGCGCCGCGTCAGTTGCCGACGCCAGTGCTGACGCCGCCGCAGCGCGACATCAGCGGAAGGTGCGCAACAGCCTCGTCGCGATCGGCGCGGCTGTCGTGCTCCTGGGCTTCCTGCTCCTGCGGTCATGCAGCGGCCCCGCCTACGTGAGCATGCCCGCCGTCGTCGGCACGTCCTACGCCAAGGCTGCGGCAACGCTCGCGGCCGACGGACTGCATGCCGACCGTCGCGCCGTGCGCAGCACCACGGCGCGGCCGGGGACCGTGATCAGGCAGTCGGAGCGTGCGGGCACCAGGCTCACCAAGGGCACCACGGTCACGCTCACCGTCGCAGCGGCACCGAAGACAGTGCAGGTCCGGGCCGCGGACCTGGTAGGGCGCCGACTCGCCGACGTTCAGCAGGAACTCACGAGTGAGCACCTTCGTGTCGCGGTCGTGAGTGCTCCCTCCCGAGCTCCGGCAGGTACCGTGACGGCAGTCGCTCCGACGGGGGCGCTGCGAGAGGGGAGCACCGTGACGGTGACCGTCGCGGCCGCTGCTCCGCCGGACAAGCCCAAGCACGGACACCACGGCCATGGCGACTGAGCCGCGTCTTCTCGGCGGGCGCTACGAGCTGGGCGAAGTGCTCGGCTACGGCGGCATGGCCGAGGTGCACTTCGGTCGCGACGTCCGGCTCGGACGCGATGTCGCCGTCAAGGTCCTGCGCCCGGAGCTCGCGCGCGACCCGTCGTTCCAGGGCCGCTTCCGCCGCGAAGCGCAGTCGGCGGCCTCGCTCAACCATCCCTCGATCGTCGCCGTCTACGACACCGGCGAGGACCACCAGGGCAACGTCGCGACGCCCTACATCGTCATGGAGTACGTCGAGGGCCGGACGCTGCGCGAGGTTCTCGACGCCGAAGGTCGCCTGCTTCCACGGCGCGCTCTCGAGCTGACGGCGCAGATCTGCGCGGCGCTCGACCAGGCGCACCGCGCCGGCATCGTGCATCGTGACGTCAAGCCCGGCAACGTCATGCTGACGCCCGCAGGCGAGGTCAAGGTCATGGACTTCGGGATCGCGCGCGCAGTGACGGGCACCGCGGCGACGATGACGCAGACCGCGGCGGTCATCGGCACGGCGCACTACCTCTCCCCGGAGCAGGCGCGCGGCGAGCACGTCGACGCGCGCAGCGACGTCTACTCCACCGGCTGCCTGCTCTACGAGCTGCTGACCGGTGGGCCACCGTTCAGCGGCGACTCCGCCGTGGCCGTCGCCTATCAGCATGTGCGCGAAGACCCGGTGCCGCCGTCGCGCATCGAGCCCGACGTCACGCCGGCCATCGACGCGATCGTTCTCAAGGCGATGGCGAAGAACGCCGCCAACCGCTACCAGACCGCCGGCGAGATGCGTGCGGACATCGAACGTGCCCTGGCCGGACGGCCGGTCGAGGCCACGCCGCTGCTCGCCGCCGAGCCGGCCAGCTTCCTGCCGCCGCCCGCGACCACCGTGCTGCTGCGTCAGCCGCCGGCGGAACGCACCGGTCGTGGGGCGGCGTACATCCTGCTCGCGCTGGCAACGCTCGCGGTCTTCTTCCTCACGTTGCTCGCCGCCACCCACTTCTTCAGCGGCAGTGGCGGTGGTGACGTCAACACTCCCAACGTCGTCGGGCAGCAGTTGGCCGACGCGGAGGCGACGCTCGCCGGCAAGGGGCTGACCGTCGGCAAGGTCGACCAGCAGTACGACCCGAAGGTCCCGAAGGGCGCCGTCATCTCGCAGGACCCGCCGCCCGACATCCTGCTGCGCAAGGGCCAGAGCGTCGACCTGGTCGTCTCGCTGGGCGAGCACATCGTCGTCGTCCCGACCGACCTCGTCGGGCTCACCCAGGACGAGGCGAAGGCGCGGCTCCGGGTCGCGCTGCTGCGCGTCGGGCAGATCGTCTCGCGCAACTCCGACGCCCCGGCCGGTCAGGTGCTCGGCACGGATCCCGTCGGTGGCGCGAAGGTGCCGGAGAACACCGCGGTCACGTTGTTCGTGTCCAACGCGCGGGTGAAGGTCCCGGACGTCACCGGGAAGGACCAGGCGACAGCGACATCACTGCTCGAGCAGGCCGGGTTCGTCGTCGTCGAGCAGCCAGCCGCCGTCTACAACCCCAAGAAGCCCGAGGGCACGGTCATGGGTCAGTCGCCTTCGGCGGGCACCTTCGCGAAGACCGGCTCCCAGGTGCAGATCTTCGTCAACACCAAGCCGAGCCCCTCACCGACGCCATCACCGACACAGTCGCCGTCCTCCACGCCCAGCCAGTCACCGTCCACCACACCGACTGATTCGACGAGTCCTACGCCGTAGAAGACGCCGAGCGCGTCGGGGTCAGACGCGACCCGCGCGCTGCTCCTCGAGGTGGGCGGCGAGAGCAGGCACGCGGTCGAGTGCCGCGCGGTCGCCACACGACGTGAGCCAGTTGGCAAGCAGCCGGTGACCGCCCTCGGTGAGCACCGACTCCGGATGGAACTGGACACCCTCGACCGGACGGTCGCGGTCCCGCATCGCCATCACGACCCCGCCGCTCGTTCGGGCCGTCACCTCGAGGTCCGCCGACAGTGAGCTCTCCTCGACAGCAAGCGAGTGGTAGCGCGTCGCGGTGAACGGATCCGGCAGTCCTCGCAACACTCCAACGCCCTGGTGGTGCACCTCGCTCGTCTTGCCGTGTAGCAGCTCGGGCGCCTGTCCCACGGTGGCGCCGTGTGCGACAGCAATGGCCTGGTGACCCAGGCACACGCCGAGGATCGGAAGGTCGTCACCGCACCGCTTCACCAGGTCGACACAGACACCGGCATCCTCGGGACGGCCGGGGCCCGGTGACAGCAGCACGCCTTGCACATCCATGCGCAGAGGTTCGTCAGCCGTCAGCTCGTCGTTGCGTCGCACGACGACCTCGGCCGCGAGCTGCCCGAGATACTGCACCAGGTTGAACACGAAGCTGTCGTAGTTGTCGACGACGAGGACGCGGGTCATGACGCGGCCTCCCGCTTCGCGAGCTCCTCCGCGACCAGCAACCGGCGCAGCGCCTTGCCGATCGCCGTGCGCGGAAGGTCGTCACGCAGCTCGACCAGCTTCGGGACCTTGTACGCCGACAAGCGGGCCGCACAGTGCTCGACGATGTCGGACTCCTGCAGCGGCATGCCCGGGCGCGGCACGACGAACGCCTTCACAGTCTCTCCCCGGTAGCGGTCCGGCAGACCGATCACACAGCAGTCGGCGACCGCGGCATGCGAGCGGATGACCTCTTCGACCTCTGCGGGATAGATGTTGAAGCCGCCGGCGATGACGAGATCCTTCTTGCGATCGACGATCGAGAAGAAACCCGCCTCGTCCATCGTCGCGATGTCGCCGGTCAACAACCAGCCGTCAGCGAGCAACGGCTGCTCGTCGGTGCCGGCTGACCAGTAGCCGAGGAACACCTGCGGGCCGCGCACAGCAAGCTCGCCGGGTTGCCCGACGGGAACCTCCTGGGTCGGGTCGTCCGGATCGACGATGCGCGCGTCAGTGCCGGGCAGCGGCAGGCCCACCGTGCCGGGCCGACGTGGCCCCGACAGCGGCTGGCAGTGCGTCGCCGGCGACGTCTCCGTGGTGCCGTAGCCCTCGAGCAACCGGCCGCCGGTCACCCGCTCGAACCGCTCCTGTACGTCGACCGGAAGTTTCATCGCACCGGAGATGCAGGCCCGGATCGAACGCAGATCGGTGCGACGGAGGCGCGGCGCGTCGAGCAGTGCCTGGTAGATGGGAGGCACGCCAGGGAACAGCGTCGGCCGCTCGGTGTCGATCGCGTCGAAGACGAGATCGAGGTCGAACCTCGGCAGCAGCACGAGGCGTCCGGCCAGCAGGACTGTCGTCAGCAGGCACAGCGTCAGCCCGTACACATGGAACAGCGGCAGCACGGCAAGCGTGGTCTCCCGCCCACTCGTCGCCTCGGGCAGCCACAGCCGCATCTGGTAGGCGTTGGCGACGAGGTTGGCGTGGCTCAGCTTCGCGGCCTTGGACGTCCCCGTCGTGCCGCCGGTGTACTGCAGCACCGCGACCGCGCTGCCCGGATCGACCGGCGCCTGCTCCGCCCGCTGCTTGTGCTCGGCCAGAGCGCGAAAGCGTTCGACGCCGGCATGCGTCGCCACGTCGGCGACCAGTCGCGCCCGTTCGGCACGCGCGGACGGCAGCGGAAGTCGCAGGCGCAGGCGCTGTGCCGCGGGAAGGTAGTCGGCAAGTGACGTGACGACGACGTGGCGCACACCGACCTGCGCACGCAGCCGCTCGACGACGTCGAGCGCCTTGTCGAGACACACCACGACCGAGGGCGAGCAGTCGGTCAGCTGGTCGGTGAGCTCTGCCTCCGTCGACAGCGGGTTGCACTGCACGACGGTGGCACCGAGCCGCAGCACGGCGAAGAAGGCGATGACGTGCTGCGGGCAGTTGGGCAGGACCAGTGCGACGCGATCGCCCCCGGCAACGCCCAACGACGACAGCGCCGCCGCGAAGCGGTCGACCATGTCGCGCAGCCGGCCGTAGGTGAAGGTCTCGCCGCTCGCCACGATCGCCACGCCCGCGGGGAACGCCGCCGCCGCGTCGTCGAGCAGACGGGTCAGCGGCACCTGAGGGAAGTCGAACTCGGTCGGCACGTCCGCCGGGTACGACGCGAGCCACGGGCGGGCGTCGTAGGACATGGTCGGCAAGTCTGGCACGCCTCAGGGAGAGGCGGAGACCGTCGGTTGCGGCGAGGGACCGTTGTTGACGGTGATGTCCTGGAACGGAAGGCGTCGCTCGGCCCACGGGAAGACGAGGAAGAACAGCAGGGCCAGCGCGGCAGCGAGCAGCACGAGGCTGCCGGCGAGCTTGCCGGGAAGCCCGCCGGGAAGGCGGCGCCAGATCCAGACGTACATGCGGTCAGTGCCTCGTCGTGAGCGCCGCGGGCGGGCCGTCGCTCTTCGGTTGTTGGAGCACGAGCTCGGCGTGGATGACGTAGCGCTGGGCGGCGGAGTACTTCGGGTTGCACGAGGTGAACGTCAGCAGCTTCAGCCGAGGCTTCTTGTCCGGGTTGGGCTGGTCCGGGACGGCGAACGCGACCTTCACGTCGGTGGGATCGACGATCTCGCGATAGGGCACGTTGGGGTAGCCATGCCCCGCCGGGATGTCCTGGACGCGGTAGACCAGCCAGTTGGACTTGGTCTCCAGAACGATCGCATCACCGCGACGCAAGGTGTCGATCCGGTTGAACGGTGCGAGGTAGGTCGTGCGGTGGCCGGCCACCGCGAAGTTGCCCACCTGTCCCGGGAGAGCAGTGCCGGGATAGTGGCCCGGACCCTTGGTGAGGTCGTCGTAGTTGGTGCCTTCGACGATCACCATGTGATAACCCCTGCCGAAGCGTGGGATGCGAAGCACCGCAATGCCCGATCCGAGTGGCACCTCTTTGACGTTGACCTGCGTGATGTCGGGCGCGGACGTCTGCCATCCGTGCTGGATGGTGTCCTCGAGCTGGTGCTGCTGCCCTCGCGTGTAGATGCTCGTGCCCCACAGCTCGTAGACGACGAACAGCAGGATCACGATGCCGAGCGTGATCAGCAGCTGACCGACGCCGCGCGCAGCGGTGCGCCAGGCATCGCCCCGCATGGCCGGCGGCGCTGGTGCGGTCGTGGTGTCAGCCATCGAGCGCCGTCGCGGAGGTGAGCTCGAGCGGGCCGTCGTACGCCGGCAGCGTCGTCCGTGGACTCGTGGTGAGTGTGTAGCGAAGTCCGTAGACGGCGACGTACTGCTGGAAGATCTGCACCGCGGGGTCGGCCGCGAGAGCACGCTGCATCCGGGCGACGTCACCGACAGCTGTGATCGTGAACGGCGGGCTGAACACGCGGCCGCGCAGCAGCAGCGTGTTGCCGACGCAACGCACTGCCGTCGTCGCGATGACGCGGTCGCCCATGATGGTCATGGCCTCGGCGCCACCGGCCCACATGGCGTTGACGACGCCCTGGACGTCCTGCTGATGGATGACGAGGTCATCGGGACGCGCGCCTGCAGCCAGGTCACGCTGCTGCTCGCTGCGCGGCACGTCGTCGAGGGCGACGGTCACCGCGGGGCCGCTCACCGGGGTCAACCCCGCCGCTGCCGAGAGACGATCGGCGGCGCTGCGAAGGTCACGGACGCGTCGGTCGCCGACGGCGGCCAGAGCCGTCGCGGCAGAGATTCGGTCACGCAGGTCGTTCTCCTCACGGGTCAGAGCCGCGATCGTCCGCTGCTCGCGGACGATCAGCTGGCTGACCTGCAACGTCCGGCTCGCGCGAAGGTCGGTGCCCCGGGCGGTCACGGCGCTCGTCGCGAGCAACAAGCCCGCCGCAGCACCGGCAACGGGCACCATGGCCCGCCACCATCCGCGGCTCGATCGCACGACCGGCTCCCCGAAGCGTCCCGGACCCCTGATGGTCCACGCTCTACGCTAGAGGACGCCGACGTCCCACGGACGGCTGCTGCCGTTCGCGTGCCGCTTTGTCGAGGAGGGATTCACCTCGTGCCGAAGTCACGGGTCCGCCAGAAGGCGGCGTACACCCCGCCGCCGACCCGCTCGCCGAAGAAGCGCGTCAGCCCGCCCTGGGTCGCTCCCGTCATGGTCGCGACGTTCCTGATCGGTCTGGTCTGGCTGATCTTGTTCTACGTGACCAACGGGTCGCTGCCGGTGCAGGCGCTCGGCAACTGGAACCTCGTCATGGGCTTCGCGTTCATCGTCGCCGGCTTCGGCATCTCGACGCAGTGGCGCTGAGGCCTTGCTTGCGCGGGCGCACAAGGGCGTAGTTGCACCACTGTCATTTCCCCACAGGCTTTTTCCACACTGGGGATAGCCGGTGCCCGTCTACGTCTTCCGATGTCTTGCCTGCGGGGCAGAGCACGAGGCACTGCGGCCGCTCGGTGACACCACCGACGTTCCTTGCCCGAACTGCGACGGGCAAACCAAGCTCCGCCCGGCCCGTGTCGCCGTGAAGTACAACGGCTGGGGCTTCAGCGCGACCGACTCCCTGGTCGGCGACTCCCGCGGCAAGGACTTCCGGGCACTCCGCGACAAGGCCGACCAGATCTCCGACGAGTAGCTAGATCAGCTCCAAGATCGTGGCGTTGGCCATGCCGCCGCCTTCGCACATGGTCTGCAGGCCGTAGCGGATGCCGTTGTCCACCATGTGGTGCACGAGCCGCGTCATCAGGATCGCGCCGGACCCACCCAGCGGGTGGCCGATCGCGATCGCGCCGCCGAGCGGGTTCAGCCGCTTCGGGTCCGCGCCGGTCTCGGCGAGCCAGGCGAGCGGCACCGGCGCGAACGCCTCGTTGACCTCGAACGCGCCGATCTCGTCGATCGTGAGACCCGACTTGGCCAGCGCCTTCGCGGTCGCCGGGATGGGGGCGGTCAGCATGATGACCGGGTCGTCGGCCGCGAGCGCGAACGTGTGCACCCGCACGAGCGGCTTGAGCCCGAGCTCGCGAGCCTTCTCCGACGTCGTGATCAGCAGCGCACCGGAACCGTCGGAGATCTGCGAGGAGTTGCCGGCGTGGATCACGCCGTCCTCCTTGAACGCCGGCTTCAGCGTTCCGAGCTTCTCCACCGTCGTCTCCCGGCGAATGCCCTCGTCGGCCTGAAGACCGGTGTCCGGAACCACGGCGTACTGGCCCTCGAACGCGCCGGAGTCGACGGCGGACGCCGCCCGCTCGTGGGAGAGCAGCGAGAACTCGTCGAGCTGCTGACGCGACAGACCCCACTTCTCGGCGATCATCTCGGCGCCGAGGCCCTGGTTGATCTGCTGGCCTTCGTAGCGGGCGAGCATGCGCGAGCCGAACGGGAAGCCGACGTTGGCCCCGATCGACGAGCCCATCGGCACCCTTGTCATCGCCTCGACCCCACCGGCGACGGCGACGTCGTACTGGCCGGAGAGCACACCCGCGGCCGCGAAGTGCACGGCCTGCTGCGACGAGCCGCACTGGCGGTCGACCGTCGTGCCGGGGATCGACTCGGGCCAGCCGGCACCGAGCACGGCGTTGCGGCCGACGTTGAGCGCCTGTTCGCCGACCTGGCTGACGGTGCCCCACACGACGTCCTCGACGACCGTCGGGTCGACGCCGGTCCGCTCGACCAGCGCGTTGAGCACGTGCGCCGACAGGTCGACCGGGTGGATGTCCTTGTACGCGCCGTTGCGCTTGCCGACCGGTGTCCGGACGGCGTCGACGATCACCGCGTCACGCATGAGGTCCTCCGAGCTCGCTGGAAGCGGGGTGCCGTCACCATGGTACGGCGTAAACCGAACGCCGTTCTAGGCCGGTTTCATTCCCTGCTCGGCCCAGCGGCTCCGATCACCTCTAGCCGAAGATGCTGGCCGGCGCATTGTGCACACCCACCGCCGTCAGCGCGACCACGAGCAGCGCCACCAGCGCCAGGCCGGACAGCTGCACCGGCAGCCGCAGTCGCCCGGCGGGCGCGTACGCCATCCCGGCGGCGATGACCGCGCCGGCGATCAGGCCCCCGAAGTGCGCCCAGTAGCCGATGCCGGGCACCAGCACGCTGAACACGACGTTGAGCACGATCAGCCCGACGATCTGCGACGTGTCCCGCTGCTGGTGCCGACCGAACACGTACATCGCCGAGAACAGGCCGAACACCGCGCCGGAGGCACCCTCTCCGCCTTGGTTCATGACGTAGGAGAGCGCACTTCCGCCGATGCCCGCACCGAAGTAGAGCGCGAGGTAACGCCAGCGACCGAGCATCGCCTCGAGAGCGGGACCGATCAGGTAGATCAGGTAGCAGTTGAAGAACAGGTGGATCACGCCGCTGTGCAGGAACATCGACGTCACGAAGCGGTAGTACTCGTGGTGGAAGTCGAAGTCGGCCGGCAGCCCGGCGAACCTACGGTCGATCGACGTGGACGTGCCGTTGCCGCCGGTGAACGCCGCGGGGTTGCTGCCGGCGGCGAACTTCGCGAGCAGGACGCCCACGTTGATCGCGATGATGAGGATCGACAGCTGGCCGGTCCGGCCGCTCACCCGGCCGCCGTAGACGGTGCGCGCGGTCCGGCCGGTACGACGTCCCTCCGCCACGCACTCGGGACACTGGAAGCCGACCGACGCGGTCACCATGCACGACGGGCAGATCGGCCGGTCACATCGCGTGCAACGAACGCCGGTCACGCGTCCCGGGTGCCGGTAGCACTCAGGAAGTGCGACAGGCGTCCCGCCGGCGTCCGCCGGCGGATCCCCCTCCGGTGATGTCACTCAGGCAGGCACCCGCTCGACCGTCACCTTCTCGATGACGACGTCCTCGACCGGCCGGTCCTGCCGACCCGTCGGTGTTGCGGCGATGCGGTCGACGACCGCGCGGCTGTCCGCGTCGGCGACCTCACCGAAGATGGTGTGCTTGCCGGTCAGCCACGTCGTCGGCGCCACGGTGATGAAGAACTGTGAGCCGTTGGTGCCGGGCCCGGCGTTGGCCATCGCCAGCAGGTAGGGCTGGGTGAAGCCGAGCTCGGGGTGGAACTCGTCGTTGAACCGGTAGCCCGGGCCGCCGGTGCCGGTGCCGAGCGGGTCACCGCCCTGGATCATGAAACCGCTGATGACCCGGTGGAACACCGTGCCGTTGTAGAGCGGCTCGTTGGTGCGGGCGCCGGTGCGCGGGTCGGTCCACTCTCGGGTGCCCTCGGCCAGCTCGACGAAGTTGGCAACGGTCTTGGGGGCGTGGTTGGGGAACAGCTTGAGCCGGATGTCGCCCTGGGTCGTCGACAGGGTGGCGTAGAGGTCCTCGGCCACGGTGCTCCTCGGAGGTGGTGGATGGGTCGGCGCCATCCTTGCACGGCGGTTGTGAGCCCTCCGGGCTGGGAACGGACCAGAGAGAAGCCGCTAACCGGAGGTCCACCGTGCTGCGCACCAAGTCCGATGTCGAGATCGCGAAAGACCGGCTCGTCGACACGTGGGAGACGACCCGCGACGCTCTGTCACCACGTCTGACGGCCGCCCGCGAGATCGTCTCGCCGTACGTCGACGAGGCCACGTCGCGGGTGGCGCCGTACGTCGACGAGGCGCGGACCAAGCTCCAGCCCGCGGTCGACCGGCTGGCACCAGCCGTCGACACCGCGCGCAGCCGGATCAAGACCGAGGTCGTGCCAGCCGTCGTCGCGGCTGCCGAGACCGCGCGGGAGAACTCAGCTCCGGCCCGGGCGGAGGCCAAGGAGCGCGCAGCGGCGGCACTGCTTGCGCTGCGCGGCGAGCAGACCAAGAAGGTCCGGCGCTGGCCGGTCGCAGTTCTCGCGCTGGTCGCCGGTGCTGCCGCAGGTGCTGCGGTCGGCATGACGCGCCGCGCACCGCAGTCCAACCCCACTGTCGTGCCACCGACGCCTTTCCCGGCGTCGACCACGCCCAGCGGCGAGGAGCAGAGCGTTCACGGGGCCGCCACGACGTCGCGCAACCCCGGCGACAGCTGACAGCGGTCCCGCTGGCCTACCCTGTGACCAGCCACTCAGGGGCTGTGGCGCAGTTGGTAGCGCACCTGCTTTGCAAGCAGGGGGTCAGGGGTTCGAGTCCCCTCAGCTCCACGTGAAGCGCATCGCCTTGACCGTCGCCGCGCTCAGTGCGGCCTTCGCCGCACTGAGATCGTGGCGCACGCGCCGTGCCGACGCCGAGCTCTGGCAGGAAGCCACCCGCGACTTACGTCGTTGAATCCGGTGGGCCTGGATGGACTTGAACCATCGACCTCTTCCTTATCAGGGAAGCGCTCTAACCGAGCTGAGCTACAGGCCCCGGGGCGGCAACGAGATTACCTCAGCGCGCGTCAGCCTCGCTCTGCCAATGTGACTTCGATGCCACCGACGAGGTCGGTGCAGACGTTGTAGACGAACGCCGTCAGCGTCGCGAATGCGGTGAACAGGATGACGTTGACGCCACCCAGCACCAGTGCAATGCCGAAGACCCTGCCGAAGCTGAGCCATGCCGTCATCTTGTCGCCGCCGACATCGCGAAGGAACGACTGGATCGAGGTGATGACACCCATCGCGTCGACGACGGCGTAGAGCGCGACGACGGCGACGAGCAGGACGACGAGCCCGGCGAGGCTGTACACGAAGGAGAACTTCAGCGTCGACCACGGGTCGATGCGCTTGACGGTCAGCCGTGCGCGCCGTCCGCCCTTGCGTCCGGCGGCCGTCGGCCCGACCGACATCGCCTGCGTCGCCGTCGCTTGCGCCGCGGCCGGCCGAGGTGCGGGCCGGGCAGCGGGCGGTGCGACCGGTGGGCCGGGCGGCATCGTCGGTCGGGGCGGGGACGGCGGGCCCGAGGCGGACGCGGCCGGTGGCCCCGGGCGCCCGCCCGCCGGGCGGTCGGCCGTGTCGTCGGGGCCGGCAGCGGCGATGAACGGGTTGGCCGCCGTCTCGGCCGCAGGGTCGCTCGCGGAGCCCTCCGCCGCGCGAGCGGCGGGCTCGGGCGCGTCCTGC
>DASSKP010000018.1:0-24276 GCA_035690365.1 Mycobacteriales bacterium | reverse complement strand
GGGCGTCATGAGCGGGAAGTCGCCCATGAAGACCGTCTGGCTCTTGATCTCGCCGGTCTCGTTGTTGGTGAACTCGGCGATGACGAACAGCGGCGCCGAGTAGGTCATGTCCTTGTCCTTGCACTCCTCGATGGAGTGCGGAGGGTCCATGAGCTTGGGCTCGCGGAACTCCAGCGACATGGTGTCGGAGAAGTCGCGGATCGGGCTGATCTCCTCGAGGATCTCCTCGAGCCCGGACAGCGACCCCTGCTCGGCGGTTGCCCGCCACTCGTCGGAGCCGATCAGCCACTTGAAAGAGGCCGTCTGCAGCGCGAGGAGGTCAGGGACCTCGAGGGGCTCGTTGATGCGGGCGAAGGAGATACGGCGGGGAGCGAGAGAGGACGTCGACGGAGCAGAGGTGGAGCGCGACGCGGCCAAGTGGGGTCCTTCCGAAGCTCGCTGGCTATTGCGCACGCCGAGAGGCTCGCCCCGGACGACGCGCAGGCGTCACAGCGGCGAGGGAGTCGGTGGGCAGCGCAAACGAGCAGTCTATACACAGGACAGACTGCTGTCGAGGTGGCCTGGCGAGCCAGGCCGGATGGTGTGGCACTGCTGGCGGAAGCATGGACCCGGCCGGGGCCTCCGTCAAGCGTACGAACCGGTCAGAGTGTCGTGAGCTTGTCGATCAGCCAGCGCCCGTTCGAGCGGACCAGGGTGACGTCGATCCGGGACCGGTCCAGGCGCGGGGCGGTCAGCTGGCTGTTGGTGACGGTCTGGTTGACGAAGACCAGGACGACGGCGCGGTCGCGCTGGGCGTCGACCACTCCGGCCGCTGAGACGTCCGCGCTGCTGATCGCCTTGTACTTGGCTGCGAGCGGCCGGACACCCTTGCCGGTCGTGTCGTCGTACTGCTTGCGGAACCGCGGGGTGAGCAGGCGCTCCGCCGCGGCGAAGTTGGCGTCGAGGTGACGGTAGTCGTAGGACAGCACCGTCGCGACGCCGCTGGTGGCCGCGCCGATGACTTCGGACCGGGTGTGCTCGACCGCGTTGGCCGAGGACACCCGGGCGGTCACCACCCCGGCGAGCGCCGTCGCGGTCGCGGCCAGGACGGCCGCCGCCACGCCTGCCGCGAGCCAGGGTGAGCCGGGCGTACGCCGGCGGGTCGACGGAGCCGGCCCCGGTGACAGGAACGGGTCGCCGGCGTCGAGCGGCGCGGGGTCGGCCGCAGCGGGCGGCGACACGGGTAGGTCCGGTGCAGGCGCGGCCGGGGCAACGGGTTCTCCGGCCGCCACGGGTGCGACCGGCGCGGCCGGCTCGGGCTCGACAGATGGCGGAGACGCGGGAGGCTCGGGCTCGACAGGCGGCGGATTCGCGGCTGCCTCGTCGACCGGCGGCTGAGGGGCGGCCGCGGGCTCCGGGGCGGGCGCGGGCTCCGGGGCTGACGGGGCTGACGGGGCTGCCGCGGTCCGCGCGCGCAACCGTGCGATGCGGTCGCTTTCCGCCGCGGCGCTCTGGGCGCTCTGGGCGCTCTGCTGCTCGGGCGTGCACTCGGCCGGTGTCCCAGGCTGTTCGTCGCTCACAGCGGCTTCACCCCCGATGCCAGCCACTTGCCATGGACCCGGACCAGGTCGATCTCCAGGCCGAAGGAGTCGCGCTGGCCGTTGGGGGCACTTGTGTTGGTCACCGTCCGGTCGAGCGCGACGACGACGCTCGCATGCCCTGAGGTGGCCTCGACCAGGCCCTCGGCGGCGATCTCGGCCTTTGAGACGGCCTTGGCCTTGATGATCAGCTCGCGCACTCCGGTGCTTTGCGTGACGAACTGCGACTTGAACTTGCCGGTCGACTCGTTGGCCACCCGGGTGAAGTCCGCGTCGATGTGCCGGTAGTCGTAGACGGCGAAGTCGACGGCGATCTGGCGACCGGCGTCGAGCACCTGGGTGCGCAGGTCCTTCGCCTTGTCGCGGTCGGAAAGCTTCACCGCTCCCGCGGCAGTGGCGGCGGTGGCGCACACCGCGACGACGGCGAGCGCGACGACCGCGCTGCTCGGCACGCCGCGCATGGCGGTGTCGGTCACGTGAAGGGCTCCTCGGCTGGACGACTAGCGCATGGTAGGCGCCAGCAGCAGCCACTCCCATGAAGAGGAACCGAAGATCGGCGTGAGCGGGCCGCTGTAGCCCAGCTGGTACTGCTTGCCGTCGAGCCCGGTCAGCAGGCCGCTCAGCGGGTCGTAGGGCAGCGGGACCACGGTGTCGGCGCCGTTCTTGGACGAGGCGGCGCCGGTGCCGCCGGTGCCGGTGAAGGCGTAGCCGCCCTTCTCCTGCTCCTTGACCGTCGGGTGGCTGCTGCGGCCGTAGCGCGGACCGGGGTAGGGGTCGGAGTTGGTGACCTGCGCGTTGTCCGGCCGCGGGACGTTGCGCGAGCCGCGGTAGTCGCCGGTGATGCCGGAGCCGTGGCAGTAGGCGTCGAGGTTGGCCGGGCCGCCCCAGTCCGACGGCTGGTTGCCGCTGTCGTTGTTGCCGCGCAGCTTCGTCGACTGGTAGCCCTCGGTGCACGGGTTGGAGTTGTTGTCCAGGACCATGCCGAAGTGGGCGGTGCCGTCGCCGGGAGTGACGAAGTAGCCGCCGGCGGTCAGCGACGGGAAGAGCTCCAGCGTCGCTCGGACGTAGGGCAGCCGGACGGCCTGGATCTGGTTGACCGTGATGAGGTTGCCGAGCAGCGTCGGCAGCACTGCCTCGTTGTCTCGCAGCAGACCGGCGAGCTGGCGGGACGCCGTCACGCCGTTGTCGAGCACGCCGCGAAGGGCGGGGTCGCTCTGCCGCAGCTGGTCGGAGAACGACGCGAAGGTCGCGGCCCAGGTCTTCAGCTCCCCCGCGACGGCATTCTGCGTGTCGAGGACCGTGTGGCTGTCGTCGATGAGGCGGAGCTGGTCCGGCAGCGACTGGATGGCCTGCTCCGTGAGCGCGTTGCCGTTGTCGATCAGGGCCTGCAGCGACGGACCGACGTCGTTGAAGCCCTTGCCGAGCTCGTCGATGACGGTGGCCAGGTGCTTCTGGTCGACGCTTGTGACGAGGTGGTCCAGGTCGAGCAACATCGTGGCGTCATCGAGCGGCAGGGTCGTCGCCGACTCGGGGATGACGCTTCCCGGCTTGAGCAGCGAAACGCCGGGTCGCAGATCGGTCTGCGGCTCGAGGTCGACGTACTGCTCGCCGACGGCGCTCAGGTTGGCGACGGTGGCGTGCACGTCGGCCGGGATCTTCGTGCCATGGTCGATCCGGAGCTCGACCTGGACACCCTGGGGGGTGACCTTCATGGAGCCGACCCGGCCCACGGTCACGCCGCGCTCCGTGACCTCGGCGTTGGAGAAGATGCCGCCGGTGCCGGCGAGGTTCATCTTGACCGTGTAGGGCCCGGGCGAGAACAGGTGCAGGCCGATGTAGTTGCTGCCCACGTAGAAGATGCCGACGAGCGAGATGACGATGAACGCTGCCAGCTGCACCTTGACGGTCCGCCGGATCATACCGTCACCCCCAGCCCGAGGAGGTTGCCCAGCGGGCTGAGCGTCGGGCTCGGCAACGGAAGGGGCAGCTTGGGCACCGAGGGGACACCCGGAAGCTTGGGGACCGTGGGCAGCTTGGTGCCGGTCTTCGGCTTCGTCGTCGGCCCGGTGCCTGTCGTGCTGCTGGCGCAGGACGCCGGCTCGAACGGCGTGCCCTTGACGTAGAAGCAGAAGATCGGGTCCGCGTTGAACGACAGGTAGAGGCCGTTGTAGTCGCCCGGGATCGCCTTGTCGATGTTGCGCGGGAACGGGTAGGTGATCAGCAGCTCGAGCGAGCGCGGCAGGTTGGTGCCGGCGGCGCGCAGGTGCTGGAGGATCGGCTGCAGGTCACGCAGACCCGCGACGGTCTGCTCGCGGCTCGCGGTGATGATGTGCGTCGCGACCTTGCCGAACGTCGACAGGTCGGTGAGCAGCTTGGTGAACTGCGCGCGCTCGTCGGCCAGCACCTTCAGGCCTGGCCCCAGGTCGTCGAGAGCAGTGGCGATCGTGCCGGTCTGGTGCGCAAGGGCGCCGCTGAACCGGTCGAGCTCGTCGAGTGCACGGACGATCTCGTGGCGCTGGTTGTTGAGGCCACCGACGAAGATGTCGACCTGCCGAAGCGCGGACTTCACCGTCTGCTCGCGACCGGTCAGAGCCTTGCTGATCTCGAGGTCGATGGTCTGCAGGTCCTGCAGGTCACCGCCGTTGAGCACGGCGGACAGCGCACCGAAGACCTCCTGCACGTCGGGCAGGTCGGACGTCGACGTCGTCGGGTCGCAGATGCAGGCGCCGTTCTTCAACGTGCCGGACGCCGAGCCGTCAGCCGGCGGCGCGAGCGCGACGTACTTCTCACCGAGGAGGGTCGTCTGCTCGAGCGTGGCCGTCGCGTTGGCCGGCAGGTGCACCGACTTCTTGACCCGCATGGTGACGTGGGCCTTGCCGTCCTTCGGGTCGTACTTGATGTCGGTCACGTCACCGACCGGGACGTCGTCGACCCGCACGGCAGACATCGGCACGAGGTCCTGGACGTCGTCGAAGACCGCGGTGACCTTGTAGGTCGAGCCTCCCCCGGAGCCACCGGGCAACGGCAGGGAGTAGGCACCCTTGAACCCGCAGCCGGTCAGCGTCACGACACCGGCCAGCAGCACGCCCACGAGGCGGCATGCGCGCGTCATCCGCCCACCCCCAGCAGACCGCTGAGGCCCTGCGGGTGGCCGAACGCCGGCGTTGAGGCACCGAGGCAGAACGCCGAACCGAGCAGCTGGCAGAGGACGCCATCCGGGGCGGTCGGGTTGCTGAACGGCTGCCCCGACTCGTCCTTCGTGTCGAGGGTGTGCGCCTTGGTGTCACCTGCGAGCGCGAGGTTGGACAGGGCGAACGGAGCCATGTCGACAACCTCGGTGAGGGCTTCCTTCTCCTTGGAGAGGGCCGAGGTCACCTTGGTGAGCTTGTGGATGTCGCTGGTCAACCGGGTGCGGTTGTCCCCGACGAACTGGCTGATCAGCTGCAGGGCAGTGGACAGGTTGGCGAGTGCGGCACCGAGGTCGCGCCGCTCGCCGGCGAGCTGCGTGCCGACGCGCGCCAGGTTGGCGTTGAGTGCGCGCACGCCGCCGTCGTTGTGCGCCAACATCGAGGAGAACTGCTCGAGGTTGCGGACCGTCGCGAACAGGTCGGTGCGGCTGCCCGCCACCGTCGAGATCGCGGCGGAGAACTCCTTCAGCGCACCGTTGAGCGCCTCACCGTTGCCGTCGAGGTTCTTCGCGCTGATGTCGACCAGTCGGGACAGCGCGCCGTAGCGGTTGGCGCCGTTGGGCCCGAGGGCGTTGTTCATCTGGTCGAGGTTGCGGAAGATCTCGTCGAACTCCAGCGGCACCACGGTGCGGTCGGTGCCGAGCGTCTGGTGGTCGGCCAGCACCGGGCCCCCGGTGTAGGCCGGCGTGAGCTGGATGAAGCGGTCGCTCACGACCGACGGCGGCACGAGGACGGCCTTGACGTCCTGCGGCAGCTTGTACTTGCCGTCGTAGGAGATGTCGACGCGAACCTTGGTGCCGGTGACCGTCAGCTTGTCGATCTTGCCGATCTTCACGCCGAGCACGCGGACGTCGTTGCCCTGGTAGACGCCGATCGTCTTCGTGAAGTACGCCGTCAAGTGGCGGGTGCCGCCGTCACCACCGGCAGCGACCGCCGCGGTGGTGAGGCCGGCGGCCAGCGTCGCGACGACCGCGACGACGACCGCCAGCCGGCGGCCGGGACGCAGTGACCGCAGAGCGGCGGACAGGCGGGTCATCGCTTGCTCCCCGAGGCAGCGCCGAGCGGCGGGCAGATCTGCTGGCCACCCACGCTGACGCAGGCCTTGTTGAAGCCGCCGGGCAGGTTCCACAGCGTCGTGTCGAACCAACGACCGTTGCCGAGCACGTCGGTGAAGTCACGGATGAACGGCGCGGCGAGGTGGATGGTCTCGTCGAGGTTGTCCTGGTTGCGCTGCAGGATCGTCAGCGTCTGCTCCAGGTTGGCGAGCGCCGGCCCGATGATCGCGCGGTTGTCGCGCACCAGACCGGCGAGCTGCTGCGAGACGGCGGCGGTGTCCACGAGCAGCTTGTGCACGACGACACGCTGCTGGTAGACGGTCTGCAGGATCAGGTTGGAGTCGTTGATCAGCTTCGCGATCTGCGCGTCGCGCGTCGCGAGCGTGCTGGTGACCGCGTTGGCGCGAGAGAGAAGGATGTGCAGCTGGCTGTCGCGCGACGCGATCGACGTCGACAGTCGTTGCAGACCGCGCAGCGACTCGTGCACGTAGGGCGGTGTGTGCGCGAACGCCGCCGACAAGGTGTCGAACGCCGTCGCCAGCTGCTTCTTGTCGATCTGTCCGGCCCGCTGACCGAGGCCGATGAAGGCATCTGTCACGTCGAGCGGGGTCGTCGTACGGGCGACGGGAATGTCGCTCTTCAGCTGCCCGGTACCGCCCGGAACGAGCGCGACGTACTTCTGTCCGAGCAAGGTCTTGATCTTGATGTCGGCGCGTGAGTCGGGACCGACGTCCACGCCGGAGACCTTCAGGCCCACCCTGACGACCGCGCCGTCGAGCGTCACCGACGTCACCTTGCCGACCTTGACGCCGGCGATCCGGACGTCGTCGCCCGGCTTCAGACCACTCGCGTCGGTGAACAGCGCGTGGTAGCTCGTGCCGCCGCCGAGGAACGGCAGCTTGTCGGCATTGAACGCGAGCAGGAGCAGCGCAAGGATCGCCGCGATGCCGATCGCGCCGATCGGCACCGGGTTGCGCTCCCTGAACGGCGTCATGTGTGGGTCCCGCTGCACGCCGGGTTGTTCAAGGGGATGCTCGGGTCGGCGCCGACCGACTTGAGCGAGGTGGCGAGCTCACCCGTCATCTCGAGGTCGCACAGATAGAAGTTGAAGAACGAGCCGTAGGTCGCCGTACGGAGGATCTGGATCAGCTTGGTGGGCGCCCGCTGCAGGTATTCCTCGAGCGTGTTCGGACCGTTGCACTTGTTGTTGGCGAACCGCGGCACGTTGGGCGTGATCTTGTTCTTGTCCGTCACGGGATAGAGGTAGCCGGGGCAGTTCTTCGTCGTGTTGAGGTTGCGCGCCAGGCCGCTCAGGTTGGACAGGTCGCTCGGCAGGTAGGGGCGCACCTGCTGCAGCAGCAACGCGCTGTTGCTCGCCAGGTCGTCGATGTTGCCCAGCGACGCGGCGATCGTGTTGCGATCGCCCGCGAGCCCGCTCACCAGTCGCTGCAGCTGCACGATGAGCTGGTTGAGGCCGGCGTCGCGCTTCTGCACGGTGTCGAGAACGCTGACGAGGTTGTTGACGACCTGGCCGATGACGACGTCGCGGTCGGCGACGGTGTTGGTCAGTGTCGCCGACTTGGCGGCCAGGTCGGCGAGGGTGCCGCCCTCACCTTGCAGCGTCTTGATGACCTCGAGGGCGAAGGCGTTGACGTCGTTGGGGGTCAGCGCCTTGAACAGCGGGCGGAAGCCGTTGAACAGCGCCGTCAGGTCGAGTGCGGGCGCCGTGTGGTCGAGCCCGATGAAGCCACCCTTCGGCACCGGCGTCGAGTCGCCGGGCTGCTCGACGATGGCGACGTAGCGCTGGCCGACGAGGTTGAGGTAGCGCATCTGCAACCGGTCGGACTTGTGCAGCACGACGTCCTGGTCGAGCGAGAAGCTCACCTTGGCGTAGCGCTGGTTGACGACCTTGATCGAGTTGACCGTCCCGACACGTACGCCGGCCGCGCGGACGCTGTCACCCGGCAGGAGGCCGGTCACGTCCGTGAACTCGGCGGAGTAGCTGCGGGTCGCGCCGAACGTGCGGTTGCTGATCGTGACGCCCAGCACGAACGTGGCGAGCACCGTGACCAGCGCGAAGATCATCAGCTTGATGAACGCGGAGAGCGTGTGACCCTTCATCCGAGCGTCACCGCCATCCCCCGCAGGATCGGGCCGAGCAGCAGATCGGACAGGCTCGCGCCCGACGTCGACTCCACGCCGGTGAACGGCGCCATCAGGCCCGCGACGAACTGTTGCTCCGCGGGCGAACCCACATCACCTCGGCGGTCGACGGTGTAGCCGGCCGGGTTGATGCCGCCGAGGCCGCTGAGGGCGCTGGTCGGGGACTTCTTGGTGGAGGCGCCGCCGACCGGCGTGCCTCCGCTGCTCTGCGGCACCGTGCAGCTCGGCCCCTGCTGGCCGGCGAAGCCACCGCACTGGTAGTTGTCGCTCGGGTGCTTGCCCGGGTAGCGCTCCATCACCGGATGCAGGCCGTTGTTGCCGTAGGGCAGGCCGTAGCAGTTGGGCGGCAGCACCATCGAGGTGATGTCGGACTTCGTGGGCTTGTCGTTGGGCCCGTAAGCGCCACGGTCGCCCACCGGCGTGATCGTGATGTGCAGGAACGGGCCCTGGCCGAACGCCTGCTCCAACCGGGTGCGGTCGTAGATCGCGAGCCCGTTGGGCAGGCACTCCAGCACGATGGAGTACTTCGCGTAGAGGTCCGCGACCGGCTGGCTGACGTCGGCCAGCTTGATCAGCCGGTCGCTGTTGTTGCCGAACACGCGGCTTGCCGTCTGCGCGAAGTCCGACGAGCCGGTCAGGAACTGCGCGTAGACGTCCTGCTTGGCCGTGAACGTGCGGGCGTTGGCGCTGAAGTTGCGCAGCGTGGCGAGCAGATCCGGAGCGGCGTCGGCGTAGTTGCTCGCCATGTCCGCCAGCGCGCTGATGTCGTGCTGGAAGTTGGGCATGTCTGGGTTGAACCCGCGGAAGTAGGTGTTGACGAGCTCGAGGTTGTGCCCGAGCGCGTCGCCGCGGTCGCGCAGCGCGGTCGCGAGGTTGGACAGCGCGATCGACAGCTCAGCCGGCTTCAGCGT
The DNA here is from genome assembly GCA_035690365.1 of Mycobacteriales bacterium. Lineage (GTDB taxonomy): Bacteria > Actinomycetota > Actinomycetes > JAFAQI01 > JAFAQI01 > DASSKP01. The sequence continues at coordinate 15,382 of DASSKP010000018.1, read as the reverse complement.
CTGCAGCAGCGGCACCAGATGGCTGAAGACGGTCTGCAGCTCGATCGCCGTCTGCGAGTGGTCCTGCTGGATGACGGCACCCGCGCGCAGGTGGTCCTGGACGCTGGTCGACGTGCCCTCGGGTCGCACCAGCTCGACGAACTTCTCGCCGAACAGGGTCTTCGGCAGGATGCGGGCCTGGACGTCTGCGGGGATCTCGTCGAGCTTGCTCTTGTCGAGCTGCAGCGTCATCCGGGTGTGGTCGCCGCTGACGCTGACTCCACTCACCCGGCCGACGAGGATGCCGTTGAGCTTGACGTCTGCCGGCACGACCAGCTGGTTGCCGATGCGGTCGGCGTTGAGGATCACCGTTGCGCTTGACTGCCACGGCAGCGACTTGTTGTAGACGGCGATCGTGAAGCCGAGCAGGGCAGCGACAACCGCGAGGAAGGCGACGCCTTGCAGGCGTCGCTTCACTCGCAGCGCGCGATCCGACCGGGCCATGTGCAGCTACCCCGCGATCCGCACGGTCGTGTTGGCGCCCCAGAGCGCGAGGCTCAGGAAGAGGTCGATCACGTTGATCGCGACGATCGAGGTCCGGACTGCGCGACCCACAGCGACACCGACACCGGCCGGGCCGCCGCGCGCGAAGTAGCCGTAGTAGCAGTGGATGAGCATGATCACGATCGAGAAGATGATGACCTTGAGGAACGAGTAGAAGACGTCGATCGGCACCAGGAACTGGTGGAAGTAGTGGTCGTAGGTGCCACCGGACTGGTGGAAGTAGTCGACGACGATGAACTTGGTCGCGAAGTAGGACGCGAACAGGCCGACGACGTAGAGCGGGATGACCGCGACCAGCCCGGCGATGAGGCGCGTGGTCACGAGGTAGGGCACCGACGGGATGCCCATCACCTCGAGGGCGTCGACCTCTTCGCTGATGCGCATCGCGCCGAGCTGGGCCGTGAAGCCCGCACCGACGGTGGCCGTGAGCGCGAGGCCCGCGACGAGCGGCGCGATCTCACGGGTGTTGAAGTACGCCGAGATGAAGCCGGCGAACGCGGAGATGCCGATCTGGTTGAGGCCCTGGTAGCCCTCGAGACCGACCTCCGTGCCGGTGAAGAACGTCATGAACATGATGACGCCGACCGAGCCGCCGATGACGGCGAGCGCGCCCGAACCGAGCGACACCTCGGCGATGAGCCGCATGACCTCCTTCTTGTAGGAGATCAGTGCTCGCCAGGTCCAGCCGATCGCGCGGCCGTAGAAGGACAGCTGCTCGCCGAGGTCCTCGAGGGCGTCGAGCGGCTTGTTGACCGCTGGGCGGAGGAAGCGCAGCGGGCGCGGGAGCGAGACCGTCGTCGCCATCAGATGGCCTTCTGCGGGACGACCTGGAAGTAGACCGTGGTCACCAGGAAGTTGACGACGAACAGCAGCATGAAGGCGATGATCACCGACTGGTTGACGGCGTCGCCGACACCCTTCGGTCCACCCTTCGGGTTGAGTCCCTTGTAGGACGCCACCATCGCCGCAAGCGCGCCGAAGATGAGCGCCTTCAGCTCACCGACCCACAGGTCGGGGAGCTGCGCGAGTGCGGTGAACGACGCGATGTAGGCGCCGGGTGTGCCGTGCTGGAGCAGCACGTTGAACGTGTAGCCACCCATGACGCCGACGACGGACACCAGGCCGTTGAGCAGGACGGCGACGAACATCGAGGCGAACACGCGCGGCACGACGAGGCGCTCGATCGGCGAGATGCCGAGCACCTCCATGGCGTCGATCTCGTCACGGATCTTGCGGCTGCCGAGGTCGGCGCAGATCGCCGAGCCACCGGCACCGGAGATCAGCAGGGCGCACACGATGGGGGCCGCCTCGCGGATGATGGCGAGCACGGCGGCGGAGCCCGTGAACGACTGCGCTCCGACCTGCCGGGACAGGTTGCCGATCTGCAGCGCGATGACCGCGCCGAAGGGGATGGACACCAGCGCCGTCGGCAGGATCGTGACGCTCGCGAGGAACCATGCCTGCTCGATCGCCTCGCGCCACTGGAACCGACGATGGATGATCGACCGGAACAGCTGCACGACGGTGTCGAGGCAGAGCGCGAAGAAGTTGCCGCTCTGCCGGAGCGGCGCCGTCAGCGTTGCAGAGGTCATGACTCGTCGCTGTCCGAGGACGATCGCGAGGCGCGCTTGGCCGGCGTGCGCTTCGCCGCCGTCTTGGTGGTCTTCTTCGCCGGGGTGCGGCGCAGCCGCTGTGTCGGCTCGCCCTCGCCGTCGGCCGGGTAGGCGTCGCCGCCGACTGCGTCGTCGTTCTGCTCCTCGGCCTGCCGCTTCACCAGGCGGACGGAGCCGCCGTCGCGCGTGTCGGCGCCGTCGGTCGAGGCCGGCGGGGCGAAGCCGGCCGAGTTGGCGTAGCTGCCCTCACCACTGAACGAGCCGGGAGGCGGCTCGACGTTGTTCTCCCTGAGCCACTGGCCCGCCTCGCGCTGGGTGCGGCGCTTCTCGCCGTTGCTCGGGGCGATCTGCGGCGGGATCGGCGGCAGCGGCGGCAGCTCCTCGCCCTCTTCCTTCTCGGCGGCGAGCTCGGCGGCGTCCTTCTCCTCGGCCATGCCGATGGGGCCCTGCCGGCGGGCGTTGAGGAACTGACGGACGACGGGCTCCTGGCTGGACAGCAGCATCTCGCGCGGACCGAACATCGCGAGGTGGCGGCGGTAGAGCAGCCCGATGTTGTCCGGGACGGTGCGGGCGGTGTTGATGTCGTGCGTGACGATGAGCATCGTCGCCTCGATCTGCGCGTTGAGGTCGACGATCAGCTGGTTGAGGTAGGCGGTGCGGACCGGGTCGAGACCGGAGTCGGGCTCGTCGAACAGCAGGATCTCCGGGTCGAGAACCAGCGCGCGGGCCAGCCCGGCGCGCTTGCGCATGCCGCCGGAGATCTCACCCGGGAGCTTCTCCTCCGCGCCGGTGAGACCGGTCAGCTCGAGCTTCTCCATCACGATGCGCTTGATGTCCGACTCGCTCTTCTTCGTGTGCTCGCGCAACGGGAAGGCGACGTTGTCGAAGATCGTCATCGAGCCGAACAGCGCGCCGTCCTGGAACAGCACGCCGAACATCTTCCGGACCTCGTAGAGCTCGCGCTCGGAGACGTTGGGGACGTCCTTGTCGCCGATCCAGACGTGGCCACGGTCGGGCCGGAGCAGCCCGACGAGGTGCTTCAGGAAGACCGACTTGCCGGTGCCGGAGGGGCCCAGCAGCACGGAGATCTCGCCCTTGGGCAGCGTGAGAGAGACGTTCTCCCAGATCACTTGGCGGCCGAAGGACTTGCTCAAGCCCTCGACCTTGATCTCAACGCCCACGCAAGCCTGCCTTCCGCGCCCTCTTGCCCCGGCTGACGACAGCGTCGACCGGGCCGTCAACGGCCTCACCGGGTGTAACGAGCAACTTCGCCACTGGTGACGGATCTCCTGTGAGCGCCGTCACAGCGCAGGGGAAGGCTACCCGCCAGTAGTCCACCTGGGTCACCTGCCCCGGCTGATCAAGCACTCGGGGGTTACCCCGTCGTGGGTCTTTCTCACCAGGGGCACGGAACGGACTTCGACGGGTCCGCCGACGACCTTGACGGGGACGTACGTCGTCCAAGACGGCATAACACGCCGAGCGCACACAAAGGCGCCCCACGGATTTCCCGTGGGGCGCCTTTGGTGGCGTCAGTGTTACTTGACGGTGACCGCGGCGCCGGCGCCCTCGAGCGCCTCCTTCGCCTTGTCGGCGGTCTCCTTGTTGGCCTTCTCGAGGACGGTCTTCGGCGCACCGTCGACGAGGTCCTTGGCCTCCTTCAGACCCAGGCTGGTCAGCTCGCGCACGACCTTGATGACCTGGATCTTCTTGTCGCCGGCGGAGTCGAGGATGACGTCGAACTCGTCCTGCTCGGCGCTGGCCTCCTCGCCGCCACCGCCGCCACCGCCGGCCGGGGCTGCGGCCACGGCGACCGGAGCGGCCGCGGTCACACCGAAGGTCTCTTCGAACTGCTTCACGAGGTCGGAGATCTCGATGAGCGACTTCTCCTTGAGCGCCTCGATGATCTCGTCGTTGGTCAGGGTTGCCATTGCGTGCTCCTTCAGCTGGCTGACGTCGCGTCACCAGCGACGTCGGTGTCGGCGGGAATGTCGGTGGCGTCGGCGACCGCCTGGGCGGCGGCACCGTCATCGCCTGCTGCCTCAGCGGCAGCGGTGTCCGGGGTCTCCTCGACACCGGGTGTTGCGTCAGTGGGCATCTCGGCGTCGGCTGCCGCCGAGTCGGCCGATGCGTCCTCGGCCGCGGGGGCTTCCGCCGCCTCGCCGGCGGCGGCCGGCGTACCGGCACCACCGCCGAGGATGCTCGGGTCGGCCTGTGCCTTCGCCGCGAGCGCGCCCAGCACCCGGGCGAACTGCGACAGCGGTGCGGCCAACGTGCTCGCGAGCTTCTGGGCGGGGGCGTTGAGGCCGCCGGCCAGCTTGGCGAGGAGCACCTCGCGCGACTCCAGGTCGGCGAGCTTGCGCACCTCGTCGGCCGAGAGCGGGCGACCGTCGAGAACGCCGCCCTTGACGACGAGCAGCGGGTGCGCCTTGGCGAAGTCGCGAAGACCCTTCGCCACGACGACGGGGTCGCCGGTGACGAACGCGACGGCGGACGGGCCCTGGAGCATCGGCTCGAGGGTCTCGACGCCGGCCTCACGGGCGGCGATCTTCGTCAACGTGTTCTTGACGACGGCATAGGTCGCGTTGCCCGCGAGCGAGCGACGCAGCTCCTTGAGCTGAGCGACCGTCAGCCCGCGGTACTCGGTGAGCACCGCAGCCGAGGACTCGCGGAACGACTCCGTCAGCTCCGCGACCGCGGCGGCCTTGTCCGGCCTGGCCATTCGGCTCCCTTCAGTGGTCCGTAACGCCGAAACGCCCCGGCGCAGGCGCGCGGGGCGTCACGTCGCCCATCCCGCAATCGTGCGGACGGACGTCGTACGAACCACTCACCTGCGCGGGCCGCCCTGCCCCGTCAGGTGACGGGGCGCGGGACCTTCACTCCTTGCGGAGAGCCTGCGGTCTTCGGCGCGGTCGAGGCTAGCAGAGGTCGAGCATGCTCACGCGGGAGCGGGAGCGTCCTCGACCGAGAGGTTGCGGGTCCGGTTGGGGTCGACGGCGATCCCCGGGCCCATCGTCGTCGAGACGGCGATCTTCTTGATGTAGCGGCCCTTGGCCGCCGACGGCTTCGCGCGGAGCACCTCGTCGAGAGCGGCGGCGTAGTTCTCGACGAGCTGCTGCTCGGTGAACGACGTCTTGCCGATGACGAAGTGCAGGTTGGCCTGGCGGTCGACGCGGTACTCGATCTTGCCGCCCTTGATGTCCTCGACGGCCTTCGCGACGTCGTTGGTGACAGTGCCGGTCTTGGGGTTGGGCATGAGACCACGCGGGCCGAGCACGCGGCCGAGCCGGCCGACCTTGCCCATCATGTCCGGCGTCGCGACGGCGGCGTCGAAGTCCATCTTGCCGCCGTTGACCTGCTCGATCAGCTCGTCGCCGCCCACGATGTCCGCACCGGCCGCGCGGGCCTCCTCGGCCTTGTCGCCGGTCGCGAAGACCGCGACGCGCGCGGTCTTGCCGGTGCCGTGCGGCAGTGAGACCGTGCCGCGGACCATCTGGTCGGCCTTACGGGGGTCCACGCCGAGCCGCATCGCGACCTCGACCGTCGCGTCGAACCGCTTGGTCGTCGTCGTCTGCTTGGCCAGCTTGACGGCCTCGAGCGGGCTGTAGAGCCGCTCCTTGTCGATCAGGGCCGCCGCCTGCTCGTAGGACTTGCTGCGCTTGGTCATTGCTGTGCTCCTCCCGTGGTTCCGGCGAGCCGGCGAAGGCTCTCCCACGTCGTCGGATGGTGCTGACGTCGGACGGACGTCAGTCGGTGACGGTGATGCCCATCGACCGTGCGGTGCCGGCGATGATCTTGGCGGCCGCGTCGATGTCGTTGGCGTTGAGGTCCTGCATCTTGCTCTCGGCGATCTCGCGGACCTGCGCCTGGCTGATCGTGGCGACCTTGGTCTTGTGCGGCTCGCCGGAGCCCTTCTCCACACCGGCGGCCTTGAGGATCAACCGCGCGGCCGGGGGCGTCTTGGTGATGAACGAGAAGCTGCGGTCCTCGTAGACGGTGATCTCGACCGGCACGACGTTGCCGCGCTGCGACTCGGTCGCGGCGTTGTACTGCTTGCAGAACTCCATGATGTTGACGCCGTGCTGACCCAGCGCGGGGCCGACCGGCGGCGCGGGGGTCGCGGCACCGGCGTTGATCTGCAGCTTGATCAGACCGGCGATTTTCTTCTTGGGAGGCATGTCAGGGTCCTAGATCTTCGATACCTGGCTGAAGGAGAGCTCGACCGGTGTCTCCCGGCCGAAGATGGAGACGAGGACCTTGAGTCGCTGGGCCTCGGGGTTGATCTCGTTGATGGTGGCGGGCAGCGTGGCGAACGGGCCGTCCATGACGGTGACCGACTCGCCCACCTGGAAGTCGACGACCTTCGGCACCTCGGCGCGCTTGACGTCCTTCGGCTTGGGAGCGAGGAAGCGCACGACCTCCTCGACGGTCAGCGGCGTCGGGTGGGTCGTGCCGACGAAGCCCGTGACGCTGGGGGTGTTCTTGACCGCGGACCAGGACTCGTCGGTGAGGTCCATCCGCACGAGGACGTAGCCGGGGAAGACCTTCGACTGCACGACCTGGCGCTTGCCCTGCTTGATGACCGTCTCGTCCTGGGTGGGGACCTCGATCTGGAAGATGAAGTCCTCCATGTTGAGGGAGGCGATGCGGGTCTCGAGGTTGGCCTTCACCTTGTTCTCGTAACCGGCGTAGGTGTGGACGACGTACCAGTCGCCGGGAAGCGTCCGCAGGCGGTCGCGGAAGGCCTCGACCGGGTCGGCGTCCTCGTCGGGCTCGGCGGCTGCGGAGCCGTTGCCGTTGGCCGAGCTGTCGACGGAAGGCCCGGCGTCGGCCGGCGGTGCCGTGAACGTCGGCTCCACGGACGCCGACTCGGCAGCCGGCTCGTCCGCCTGCTCGGACTCGGCGGTGTCCTCGAGGTAGCCCGGGGTCGGCTCGTCGGACAGGCCGAGACCCGTCTCCTCGATGGTGTCCGCACCGGATCCGGACGCGGTGGCGGGCACGACGTCGCCGACGGTCTCCTCGATCGCCTCCGCCTGCTCGGACAGCGGCTCGTCGATCTCGCCGGTCGGCTGCTCGCCGGTGTCGCCGGTCGGCTGCTCGGACAGCGGCTCGGCGCCGTCGTCAGCAGGCTGCTCGGCGGGGAACTCGGTCACGGCGCGGATTACCTCGGAATTCTCGGTGGCAGGGCGGGGCGGACGGCGTCAGCCGAAGATGGAGAGGACGCCCTTGGTGAACAGGTAGTCGTAGAGGGCGACGAGGGCGACCATCGCGGTGACGAACACGATCGACACGATCGTGTAGGTCACCAGCTCGTTGCGGGTCGGCCAGATGACCTTGCGGAGCTCGGCGACGACCTGCCGGTTGTAGGTCGAGACGCGCGTGCCCATCCCTGGGCGCTTCGCCCCGCGCCCACCACCGGCGGGTGCCGGAGCCGGGGGGCGCTCACTGGTCTGCGTCACCGGCTGTCCTCACCTCCACGTCGCGTCGTCGGTCACGTCTCTAGCAGGGCAGGAGGGACTCGAACCCCCAACCGCCGGTTTTGGAGACCGGAGCTCTGCCAATTGAGCCACTGCCCTCCACCCGACGCGGCGTACCCAGGCACGCGCGGCGGACGCGCCAGTGTACGTCGAGCGCGAGGAGGGGGTCGAACCGGTGATTGCGGGCCAATGCGGTGGACCGCCGCTGGAGCCATACGGGACGATAGGGCCGTGTCCGATGCCCCTCGTTCCCGTGTGTCCGCCCGAATCGCCGCGATCAGCGAGTCCGCCACGCTGGCGGTGGACGCGAAGGCGAAGGCACTGAAGGCCGCGGGCCGCGACGTCATCGGCTTCGGTGCCGGCGAGCCCGACTTCCCGACGTCCGACCCGATCGTCGAGGCGGCGATCGCCGCCTGCCGGGACCCGCGCATGCACCACTACACCCCCGCCGGTGGGCTCCCCGAGCTGAAGGAGGCGATCGCGGCGAAGACCGCCCGCGACTCCTCCTACGCGGTCCAGCCCGGCCAGGTCGTCGTGACCAACGGGGGCAAACAGGCGGTGTTCCAGGCGTTCGCGACGCTGATCGACCCCGGTGACGAGGTGCTGCTGCCGGCGCCGTACTGGACGACCTATCCGGAGTGCGTCCAGCTCGCCGGCGGCACGGTCGTGGAGGTGCCGACCGACGAGTCGACCGGATACCTCGCGTCGGTGGAGCAGCTCGAGGCGGCGCGCACCGAGCGCACGAAGGCGTTGCTCTTCTGCTCGCCGTCCAACCCGACCGGCGCGGTCTACCCGACCGAGCAGGTCGAGGTGATCGGACGGTGGGCCGTCGAGCACGGCATCTGGGTCATCGCCGACGAGATCTACGAGCACCTCGTCTACGACGGCGTCGTCGCCTCGTCGATGCCGGTCGTCGTCCCGGACCTCGCCGACACCTGCGTCATCGTCAACGGTGTCGCCAAGACCTACGCGATGACCGGCTGGCGCGTCGGCTGGATGATCGGCCCCGCGGACGTCGTGAAGGCGGCGACCAACCTGCAGTCCCACGCGACGTCCAACGTCGCCAACATCTCGCAGGCGGCAGCCGTCGCGGCACTGCGCGGCGACCTGTCCGCCGTCGCCAAGATGCGCGAGGCGTTCGACCGCCGCCGCCGCACGATGGTGCGGATGCTTCAGGAGATCGACGGCGTCAACTGCCCGGAACCGAAGGGCGCGTTCTACTGCTTCCCCTCGGTGAAGGACCTTGTCGGGCGCTCGATCCGCGGCCGCACCGCGCAGTCGTCGGCGGAGCTCGCCGAGCTGGTGCTCGACGAGGCCGAGGTGGCGGTCGTGCCCGGCGAGGCGTTCGGGGCGCCGGGCTACTTCCGGCTGTCCTACGCGCTGAGCGACGACGACCTGGTGGAAGGCGTCACCCGGCTGCAGAAGCTCCTCGCCGAGGCGCAGTAGCCAGCTCGGCGGCGATCATCGCGCGCCCCGCCTCACGGCCGGCGGCGAGCAGCACCGACGTGCGGGAGAAGTCGCGCAGGTCGTGCCGGCCGATCCGCATCGGCGGCAAGGTGACGACCCGCTGGCCAGGGGCCGCGACCGGCGAGCGGCGGCCCAGATGCGACCGGGTGATCGCGAAGCTCTCCAGCAGGACGTCGAGCGCGCTCATGCCCTCGCCCACCCAGCCCTGGAAGTCCTGCGCGACGTCGAGGACCCAGACCCGCGCCGCACCGAGGTCGAGCGCGCGCTGGGCGGGGACCGGACACGTCACGCCGCCGTCGACGTGCTGGCTGCCACCCAGCGGGACGGGCGGGAAGAGCCCGGGCAGGCAGGCGCTTGCCGCGAGCACCTCCACCGGGTCGCCGGCAGCCCACCAGACCGGCTCGCCGGCCAGGAGGTCGGTCGTCACGACGTGGCACGGGATCACGGTGTCCGCCAGGTCGACGACCGGGACGCAGTCGGCGATGAGCCCGCGCAGCCCCTCGGCCGAGTAGAGGTGGTTGGTGCGGGCGGCCAGCCGCCGCGCGACGCTGAACCGGCCGTCGGGGAAGACCAGCTCGCGGGTCATGCCGCGCCACACCTGCTCGAGCTCGTGGACCCGCTCGAGCGTCGGGTCGACCGCGACGAAGGCGGCGTTGAGGGCGCCGGCCGAGCAACCGACCACGGCGTCCGGGACGATGCCGCTCTCGTAGAGAGCCTGCAGCGCTCCCACCTGCGCGGCGGCGAGGCTGCCACCGCCGGAGAAGACGACCGCTTCCCGGATCTCCCCTGATCGCTCCGGCGCAGGCACGGCGTCTCGCCGCCCGCGGCGCCAGAGCGGGAGAACCGTCACGTCGCACCTCCGAGGCACGTCCCCCATTGCTCTCCATGTCGGCATCCGGAGGGCCTGAGGTGAGCTCGTACTACCCGGCGGCCCTCCCGCGCATGCCGGGCACGCTCAAGCGGACGTTCAGTCGGGGACCGGGCGGACGCTCAGGCGGCGACCGGGAGCGGCTCGAGCAGCTCGGCCGCAGGGGCCGGCCGGCGGCGCGGGACGGCCAGGATCGCGACCGCTGCGCCGGCCACACCTGCAGCGCCGACCGCGACAGCGGGCCGCAGCCCGTCGACGAACGCCTGGCCGGTCGTGTAGCCGCCGTGCCGGGAGAAGACGGCGGCGAGCACCGCAACACCGAAGACGCCGCCGAGCTCACGCAACGCGTTGGTCGCGCCGGACGCGATGCCCTCCTCGCTGCGGGCGACCGTGCCGAGCACCATCGTCGCGACCGGCGCGAAGAACAGCGCCATGCCGATCCCGCTGACGACGAAAGCCGGGACGAGGTCGCCGTACGGCACCGTCGGCGAGGAGATGGCTGCCAGCCAGGCCAGTCCGGTCGCTTGCAGCACCAAGCCGGTCAGCACGACCGGACGGCCGCCGATCCGATCGGCGAGGATGCCCGCAAGCGGTGAGACGACGATCGGCATGCCGGTCCAGGGCAGCGTGCGCAGCCCGGCGGACAGCGGCGAGTAGTGCTGCACCGTCTGCAGGAACTGCGCCAGCAGGAAGATCGAGCCGAACATCCCGAAGAACATCAGCACGCTGGCGGCGTTGGTCGCCGAGAACCCGCGCGAGGCGAACAACCGCATCGGCAGCAACGGGGTCGACGTACGGCGCTCCCAGCCGACGAAGCCGAGCAGGAGGCCGGCGCCGGCGGCGAGTGCGGCGAGGACATAGGGGGACGTCCACCCCAGCGTGTTGCCGCGGACCAGGCCGAGGACGAGCCCGAACAGGCCGACGCTCGCGAGGACCACACCGGGCAGGTCGAGGGGCTGCTTCGCGCCGTAGCTCTCGACGACGCGGAACCGCGCCACCGGGATCAGCGCGAGGCCGATCGGGACGTTGAGCCAGAAGATCGACTGCCAGGACAGGCCTTGTACGACGGCGCCGCCGACCAGCGGGCCCGTGGCGATCGCGAGACCGGCGACGCCTCCCCAGATGCCGAGCGCCATGCCGCGGCGCTCGACCGGAACAGCAGCCGAGAGCAGCGTCAGCGTGAGCGGCGTGACCATCGCGGCGCCCGCGCCCTGCACGGCGCGGAAGACGACCAACCAGCCGACGCTCGGCGCGAGCGCGGCGGCGGCCGACCCGAAGGTGAAGACCGTCAGGCCGATGACGAGCATCCGGCGGCGGCCGAACCGCTCGCCGAGGGTCGCGCCGGTGAGCAGCAGGACGGCGAAAGTCAGCGTGTAGGCGTTGACCGTCCACTCGAGGCTCGACAGCGAGGCGCCGAGGTGGTGGCGGATGGCCGGCAGCGCGGTGGTGACCACCAAGTTGTCCAGCTGCGCCATGAACAGGGCGACGCTCGTCACGACGAACGTCCAGACGGTGCGGGAGCGGGAGCTCATCGCGATCCTCCTCGGGTGCTGCTGAGGAAGTGAGTGATCACTCACTTCTGCGGGCAAAAAAATCAGCGGACGGGGCGGAGCCACGAAGGCGCGAGGCAGGCCTTGACCCACGTCGCCGAGTGGGAGGTCGCGTCCATCGCGGCCATGACGTTCATGAGCATTCCCATGGCGAAGAACTGCTGCAGCCGCTCCTCGTCGACGCCGGAGTGCCGCGAGACGTCGCGCCACAGCCGGCCGAACTCCCGACGGGTGACGGAGCCGATCTCCGGGTCGTTGCACGCGGCGTAGGCCTGCAGCTGCAGCATCAGCTGGTCACGGTCACGGAGCAGCTCGCCATAGGCCTCGCCCATCGCCTCGAGCGCCGCGTCGCCGGTGCGGTCACCGACCGCCTCGGTGAAGGCGGCGCGGACCCGGCCGAAACCGTGCTCGACGAGCGCGAGGAACAGCGCCTTCTTGGTCGGGAACAGCCGGAACAGGTAGGGCTGGCTGATGCCCGCGGCCCGCGCGACGTCCTCGGTGCTGGTGCCCTCGAAGCCGTGCTTCGCGAACTCCGCGACGGCGACGCGGAGCACGTCCGCGCGCCGGTCCTCGGCGCTCATCCGCACGGCGGGGGTCATCACGAGAGACATAGTGAGTGACGACTCACTACCTTGTCAAGCCCAGCCTTCCGGCGCCTTCGGCGCTTGTCGCGGGGCCCCAACCCCGCTCCTCTTCAGTGGAGGAGGTCAGTGCGGCCTCGGTACTTGTTGAGCAACCGCTGATACGTCTTCGCCGACTCCTTGTCGCGGTAGTCGGGGTCCGTCTCGTGATAGCCGCGATGCCGCTCCTGCCGGCACGGCAGCGCGTCGCCGAGCGCGACGAGCCGTCCGGCGGTGCCGGCCTCGCGAGCCGCCGCGCGCAACGCCAGCGAGAACTCGAGGTCGGCGTTGCGGTAGAAGCGCGCTTTCGGATGCACTCCCCCGGCCGCGAGCGCCGGCTCACGCCGCATCGCGAACAGGTAGCCGAGGAGCACGTCGACGTCGCCCGGTCCGCGGTCGGTCACCGAGCGCCACTCGTCGGCGGTGTCGACGTCCGCACCCCGCCAGCCCGCTCCGGCGACATCGCGACCGTCTCCGATCGCGTCCAGCAGTGGAGTCAGAGCGTCGCCGTCGCACACGGTCGAGAGGTCGCACCAGACGTGCACCGCCGCGACGTCGGCGCGCAGCAACGCGTTGCGGGCCTGACCCCAGCCGACACTGCCGCCGCGCCACGCCGGCGCCGCGTCGACGTGCCACTCGTCGAGCCGCTCCCCCGCGAACTCGTGCAACGCAGCACCCGCGCCGTCTACGTCGCCGAGGTCGGCGGCCTGTACGACGACATCGTCCGGCGTGTGTTCGAGCAGAGCACTCACGCAGGTGCGGACATCATCCGGCCAGCCGTCGACGACGAGGCTGACGGTCGCGCGGCGGAGGTCCGGAGACGCGCTGTTGTCCGGCAGCTCGCTCAGCGAGGGCACGACGTCGTACCGCGGCTTCGGCCGCAGCCCGAATCCATCCGCGGTGTCGGTGACGACCCACCCGGCTGCGGCGATCTCCTCGCGCAGCCGGTCGGCGGCGGCGAAGTCACGGTCGGCGCGTGCTGCTGCCCGCTGCTCGGCGAGAGCGACGACCGGCGGCGGTGCGCTGTCCGTCACGCGAGCTGGACGACCGCCCGGGCCTTCGCGAGCACCTTGCTGTCGCCGACACGTGCGTCGAGGTCGACGGCCACGCGGTTGCCGTCCAGCTTCTCCGCAACCGTGCCGCTCACCTCGAGCGTGGCGCCCTTGTCGTCGTCGGGGACGGCGACCGGCGAAGAGAACCGCACGCCGTACTCGACGACCGCTCCCGGGTCGCCGGCCCAGTCGGTGACGACCCGACCGGCCTCGGCCATGGTGAACATGCCGTGCGCGATGACGTCGGGCAGACCGACCGAGGTCGCGACGCGCTCGTTCCAGTGAATGATGTTGAAGTCACCGGACGCGCCGCAGTACTGGATGAGGTTGACCCGCTGCACCTGGAACGTCTGCGCGGGCAGCGTGGCGCCGACCTCGACGTCGTCGTAGCTGAGCTTCGCCGTCATGCGCCTGCTCCTTCAGCGGTGCCGCGGGAGACGATCGTGTTGTAGGCGGTCGCGATGCGCTCGCCTTCGGTCGTCTGCACCTCCTGGCGGATCGTCAGCAGCTCGTTGCGGCCGGCGTCTCGGATGTCCTCCACGACGCTCGTCGCGGTGAGCACGTCACCAGGGCGCACCGGACGGTGGTGGACGTAGCGCTGCTCGCCGTGCACGACGAGCGCGTAGTTGAGGCCGAGCTCGGGATCGCCGACCGGACCGACGCCGAGCCGGAAACCCAGGACGGTCAGGAAGGTCGGCGGCGCGATGACGTCCGGGTGACCGAGCGCCTTCGCGGCCTCGGGGTCGCGGTAGGCGGGGTTGCTGTCGCCGATCGCGTCGGCGAACTTGCGGATCATCTCGCGGCTGACCTCGTAGGTCTGGTCGGAGGCGTACTCCCGACCGATGAAGTCACGGTTGAGCGGCATGGCGCGGACGCTACAACAGCCTCATCCCACGGGAGCGAGCCGGGAGACGTGGACCGGATCGTCGAAGCCGCGGATGAGCTGCGGACCGAGGTCCACCAGCTGCCGCCGGCCGTTGAGCCGCTCGACAACAGGCTGTGAGATCAGCACGGCGCCCGGGTCCGCGAGGGCGACCAGCCGCGCCGCGAGGTTGACGACCGGGCCGAAGTAGTCGCCGTCGAGCGCGAGAGCGGTCCCGACCGTCACACCGGCGCGCGCGGTCATGCCGCGCTCCTGCGCTGCCTCGAGCAAGGCCTCGGCCACGGCGACCGCGGTGACCGCGTCGGTGGCGACGTACATGACGGCATCGCCGATGAACTTGACCAGCCGGGCGCCGTGGTCGTGCACGACCTCGGACGCCACCTCCTCGAAGCGGGTGAGCAGCTGGGAGAGCTGCTCGAGCTTCAGCTGCTGCGTCAGCCCCGTGAAGCCACAGAGGTCCGCGAAGCCGACGCCGACGCGGATGCCGCCGTCGCCCACCACGTCCCAGCTCTCGGTCCGCTCGAAGTGCATCCGGGCCGACTCGAGATGGTGCCGGAACAGCGTGTCGATGGTCTGTCCGAGACGCGGGACGTACGCCGCCACCGCCGCGAACGCCTGAGCCGTGGTGAGCTCGCTGCCCGAGACGGCGACCGACATCGCGGGCAGCCGGCCGCGGACCATCGTGCTCGACGCGTCGCCGATGCGGGCCATCGCGCCGCCCATCACCCGCGCCATGCCGAGCGAGCCGTCGAACCCGAACAGCGTCGCCATCTCGAAGTGCAGCCGGATCATGTCGACGTCCGCAGGGGACGCCACCGGGGTGTCCGCACCGGGGTCGACGAGGCCGAACGCGCGCCACACGGCGCGGACGTCGTCGACCGCCGCACCCACGATCTCGGCGACCTCGGCGAGCGTGTGCTGGTCACGGTCGGGGCGGATGAGACGGTCGCCGGCGAGGGCGAACAGCCGGCCACGCTCGTGGGCCGCCTGCATCTCCGCGACCGAGCAACCCTGTGCGGTCAGGAACTCGAGGAGCTCGCGCCGCTCGTCGGCATCAGGCGCGTCGGCGTCGTACAGCCCGGCAGCGGTCAGCGCCTCCAGGTCCACGCCCACAGTGTGGCGGACGAGGCGCTGCGGACTAGCGAGTTTCCCTGTGCAGGGTGTGCGACCGGCAGTTGGGGCAGAACTTCTTCATCTCGAGCCGGTCGGGGTCGTTGCGCCGGTTCTTCTTGGTGATGTAGTTGCGGTGCTTGCACTCGTTGCAGGCCAGCGTGATCTTCGGCCGAACGTCGGTGGCTGCCACGGTGCT
>DASSKP010000017.1:0-3249 GCA_035690365.1 Mycobacteriales bacterium | reverse complement strand
GGCGACGGCGTACGGGCTCGTCTCGACGACAACGCCCGGACCCAACGACCCGCCGCCACCGAACGGCACCATCTTCGACCGGCTGAGCAGCTACGGCATCCCGTGGACCAACTACTTCACCGACCTGCCCTCGGTCGCAATAATCCCGGCGACAGTGAAGTCGTATCCGGCGAACCTGCGACCGATCGCTCAGTTCTACGCCGACTGCGCGGCCGGGACGTTGCCGGCGTACTCGCTCGTGGATCCCGACGTCGGGATGACGGACGTGGCCGGCGGCCTGGTGCTCGACGGGACCGTCCCGACCGTCGTGCGCGCACAGGGACAGGACGAGGAGAACCCGCAGAACATCCGCTACGGCGAGGCGTTCGTGGCGCAGGTGGTCAACGCGGTGATGGCCTCACCCGCGTGGGACCGCACGCTGCTGGTGTGGTGCTACGACGAGCACGGTGTGGCTACTACGACCATGTCCCGCCGCCACGGGCTATTCGACCTGACGGCATCAAGCCGCAGATCGGCCCCACAGACCAGCCGGGTGGCTATGACATGTACGGCTGCCGGGTGCCGGCGGTCGTCGTGTCACCGTGGGCGCGCAGGAACCACGTGAGCAACGTCGTCCACGACCACACGTCGATCCTCGCGTTCGTCGAGCGCAAGTGGAACCTCCCGGCGCTGACCTACCGGGACGCAAATGCCGCCGCGATGCTCGACTTCCTCGACTTCCGTGCGCCGGCGTTCCGGGAGCCACCGTCACTCGTCGCCGCCCCCTCGCCGTTGACCGGCAAGGGCTGCGACCCCAGCGACTACCGGGGACCCTGACCCCCCGACAAGACCGGCTCGGCGAGGGTCTCGTGGCGCACGCTCGCGCCGAGCGTGCTGTGCACCAGCCGGATCGACGACACCGTCCACGGCTCCCCGTCGTACGACGACAGTCGTGACACCGCGTCGCGCGCGTCGACCGGGTCGCGGCGCGCACGGGCAAGGGTGAGGTGCGGCCGGTAAGGACGCTCCTCCACGTCTATGCCGGTCCGGCGTGCGGCCGCGGCGCACCGTTCGGCCAGCCGGGACAGCGACGTCACGTCGCCGCCGAGCCCCGTCCAGAACACGCGGGCGCGCGCGGCCTGTTTCGGGAACGTTCCCGCCCCGACCAGCCGTAGGTCGAAGGGTGCCGTCCGAGCGGCTGCGCGACCGAGGCGCTCGGTCAGCTCACCGACGTGACGCTCGGCGACCTCGCCGCAGAAGACCAGGGTCAGGTGCCACTGCTCGGGCGGCACCCAGCGCAGCTGCTCCTCGCGGACGCCGATCGCCTCGTCGAGACCCGCCAGGGCGCGCGCGGGTGGCACCACCGCGACGAACAGCCGCACGACCGACTCCCCCGTCAGCTGACGAGGACGTTCTCGTCGACGGGTTGCGGTGTGTAGGCATGCACGTGCACGTGCGGTCGCCGGCGGAGCAGGTGCGGTTCGACCCGCAGCTGCTCGCGTCGGGCCAGGTACGCCGCGGCCAGGACGGCGGCCACGATCGAAGCGATGCCACCGACGGCAAGCGACCACCGAGGGCCGGCGACCTGCGCGATCCAGCCGACCAGCGGAGCGCCGATCGGCGTGCCGCCCATGAAGACCATCAGGTACAGCGCCATGACGCGGCCTCGCATCGCCGGCGATGCGGTCAGCTGCACGGTCGTGTTGGCCGCGGTCGAGAACGTCAGCGTGAAGAACCCGAACGGCACCAGGACGGCGAAGAACGTCCAGTAGGTCGGCATCAGAGCAGCGACGATCTCCAGGACGCCGTAGGACGCGGCCGCGATGAACACCAGCCGACGCCCGGGCCGGCCGCGCCGCGCGGAGGCGAGCGCACCGAGCAACGAGCCGAACGCGTAGGTCGCGGAGATCAGACCATAGGACTCGGCCCCGTGGTGGAACGTGTTGCGCACCATCAGCGCGGACGTGATCTGGAAGTTGAATCCGAGCATGCCGACGACGCCGACGAGCGCCGTGACCGCGATGAGCGAGGGACGCGAGCGCACGTAGCGCAGGCCCTCGCGCACCGCGCCCTTCTTGCGCGCCGCAGGTTTGCCGGCGAACAGCTCGTCCTCGCGCATGGCGAGCAGCCCCGCGATCACGGCGACGAACGACCCCGCGTTGATGAGGAAGACCCAGGCAGTGCCGACAGACGCGATCATCAGGCCCGCGACAGCCGGGCCGAGCACGCGCGCCGTGTTGAACGCCGAGGAGTTGAGGCCGACGGCGTTGGGCAGCAACGACGGCCCGACCAGCTCGGTCACGAACGCCTGCCGCACCGGCGCATCGATGGCACTGGCCACACCGAGCGACGCCGCGAGCGCATAGACATGCCAGAGCTGCACCGTGCCGGTGACGTCGAGGAGCCCGAGACACAACGCGAACAGGCCCATGACGATCTGAGTGATGACGAGCGTCCGCCGCTTCGGAAAGCGGTCAGCGATCACGCCGCCGTAGAGACCGAAGAACAGCACCGGCGCGAACTGCAGACCGGTGGTCAGACCGATCGCCGTACCGGAGTTGTGCGACAGGTTGAGCACCAACCAGTCCTGCGCCACCCGCTGCATCCACGTGCCGGTCAGTGACACGACCTGGCCGGACGCGAACAACCGGTAGTTGCGAACGGAGAGCGAGGCGAACAGCTTCACGAGCGCGACAGCTTCTCGAGCACCGGCAGCGCCGAGCGCAGCGCCGCCACCTCGTCGTGGGTCAGGTCGCGCATCTGCCTGGCGATCCACGCGTCCCGGCGACGCCTGTCGTCCTCCAGGAGAGCGACCCCTGCGGCGGAGATGGTCACGACCACCTGTCGCCGGTCGGCCGCGTGCGGAGCCCGGCTCACGTAGCCGAGCTCCAGCAGCCGCCCCACGATTTTGGTCATTGACGGCGGCTGGACCTTCTCGTGCGTCGCCAGCTCGGTGGGCGACATCGGGCCGTGCCGCTCGAGCGACCGCAGCGCCGCCAGCTGGCCGAGCGAGAGCTCGGGGTGAGACGCGTGGTGGCGCATCCGCCGGCCAAGCCTGCCGATCGCGTCCCGCAGCGCTCCGGCGAGAGCAGCGTCGGAACGCGACATGGCAGTGGACGGCATGACCGTTAGGCTAACTCATTAGTCCGGCTAATTTCTACCCGAAACAGTCCGAGGACTAGTCACGCCGGGGCATGGCGGGCCTGCGCGTTCGGGGTGATGCTCCTCGTGGCCGCCGTCCGGCGGGCACCTGTCCGGCGAAGGGTCCGT
>DASSKP010000016.1:0-41873 GCA_035690365.1 Mycobacteriales bacterium | reverse complement strand
TTCTTCTTCGGCCGCAAGGCGCGCTGCCTCTTCTTCGGCGGCGATGCGTGCGGCTTCTTCTTCGGCGGCGATGCGTGCGGCTTCTTCTTCGGCGGCGAGGCGTGCGGCTTCTTCTTCGGCGGCGAGGCGTGCGGCTTCTTCTTCGGCGGCGAGGCGTGCTGCCTCTTCCTCAGCGGCGAGGCGCGCTGCCTCTTCCTCAGCGGCGAGGCGCGCTGCCTCTTCTTCGGCGGCGATGCGGGCGGCTTCTTCGGCCGCGAGGCGCGCGGCTTCTTCTTCGGCGGCGATGCGCGCGGCTTCTTCCTCCGCGGCGATCCGCGCTGCCTCGGCGGCCTCCAGCTCCCAGTACTCCGCCCAGGCCTCGACCTCGGCAGCATCGCGCTCGGCGACGATCCGCGCGGCCTCTTCGGCAGCGAGTCGCTCCGCCTCCTCGGCGACGCGGGCGGCTTCCTCGGCCGCGGCACGCTCTGCCTCTTCTGCAGCCTGCCGGGCGGCCTCCTCGGCGGCGGCGCGGGCGGCTTCCTCGGCAGCGGCGAGCTCGGCCTCTTCGGCGGCGCGGCGGGCAGCGGCTTCCTCGGCCTCACGGCGGACGGCATCGAGATCGACGACCTCGGCGACGGCCTTCTCTTCCGCCTGCCCGGCGCGGATCGCCTCGGCCAGCGCGTGCGCGGCGGCGAGCTCGGCGGCGGCACCTGCGCGCAGACGCTCGCGTCGCTCGGTCTCCGGAGTCCGGACCGGCTTGTCGTCGCGCTTCGACTGCTTCTTGGTCCGCAGTGCGGCGGGCACCTCGAACGGGTCGTCGTGCTGCGGGGCCGGGCCGAGTACGTCGGCCAGCGCGGACGACACCCGCGCGATGGACGCTGCGAACGTCTCTTCGTCGACGAGCGGGTGTAGCGGGGTCGCCGACGCCGGCAGCTCGTCCTCGATGCGCGCGGCGGACAGCGACGCGATCGCGGCAACGGCTGCCGCGACGTCGTCGTCCTCCGTGCGCTCGGCCGGCAACGGGTCGACGGCGGGGTAGACCTCGTCGGCTTCGTGCGTAGGCGCCTCGACGTCGTCGCGGGTCGCAGCGGCGACCTCGGTCACGAGCCGGGCCAGCGCGGCGAACTCGTCGCCGACCTCGTCAGCAACGTCGTCGGAAACGTCGGCCGAGCCGCCGTCGAACGACTCGTCACTGTCGGCGGCGTCGACGGCGTCGTCCGCGTCCTGCGCATCGGCGGCAAGAGCCGAGCCGACGCTCTGGGCGCCGTACAGCTCGTCGTCGGCATCGTCAGCGACGGGTGCGGCAACGACCTCGACGTCTTCCTCGATGTCGACCAGGCCGGCCTTGACGAGGGTGACGAGGATCTGGCCGGCCTCGAACAGCGTGTAGCCGCAGTCGCGCGCGAGCTCGGCGGCCGAGCGCTCGCCGTCGATCTTGCACAGCATCGACCAGGCGTCGGCGTCGAGCGTGGTCTCGGCGGAGCCGCCGCCGCGGGCGGAGAGCATCGGGACGGCGGTCGGGCCGTGGACGACGGCGGAGATCGACTCCCACTCGGCGCCGCGGTCACGGAGGTTGGTGAGCAGGTCGGAGACCGGCATCGGCGGGGCGACGTCCTCGCGGGTCTTCTCGTTCTTGCGGAACCGCCAGCGGCCCTCGGACCAGCGGATCAGGTCCCACAGCGCGTCGTGCACCTGCTCCTTGACGAAGGCCTCGACGACGGGCTGGTCGACGTAGCCCAGGTGCACGAGCAGCTCACCGAGACGCCAGCCCTGGAGCTCGCTGCGCTGAGCCTCGAGGGCGTCGGCGAGGGCTTCGGGGGCGAGCTCACCGGAGGAGACGAGCTTGGCGCCGAGCTGTGGCCGGCGGCCGGGGACGGACACGGCGTAGACGAGGCCGGACTTGAAGTAGATGAGCGCCTCGTCGCCTTCGAGGTCGCTGATGTGCAGGCAGCCCGTGGCGTCCTCGTCGGCGAGCTGGAGCAGCAGCGGGGCGAGCGGCGTCGCGGTGAGGTCGCCCTTGAGCATGCTTCGACCTCCTCCGTGCCGCCCAGCTGCCGCCCGATGTACAAACTCCATCGGCAGGGACCCGCCAGACGTTGAGCCGTCTGGGTCAATCCAGGCGGAATTGGCTTAGGCCAGTGCGACCCCTCCCGGCGCGTCGTCGTGACACGATGGCTGCCATGGCTTCCGGGACGCTCATCAGCGTGGCCCCGACCGGCGCGGAAACGGACAAATCTGACGCGCCGAGCCTGCCCGTGACCGTCGAGGAGCTGGTCGCGACCGCCAGGGCCTGCGAGGCGGCCGGGGCCGCGGTGATCCACGTCCACGTCCGTGACGCCGAGACCCGCCCGACGCTCGACCTCGGCTACGTCCGCGCCGCGCTCGACGCCGTCCGCGAGGCCACCGACCTGATCGTCCAGGTCTCCACCGGAGGCGCCGTCACCGACAGCGAGGCCGACCGCCTGGCCGTCCTCGAGGCCGGCCCGGACGCCGCGAGCCTGACCTGCGGCACGGTCAACTTCGGCGCCGACGTCTTCATGAACCGATGGGAGTTCATGGAGCGCCTCTACCTGGACATGCGTGACCGCGAGATCGTGCCGGAGTTCGAGCTGTTCGACCTCGGCCACGTCGCTGCGATGACCCGCCTGCTGGACAGGCACGGGGCGCCGTACGGCGACCACGTGCACTGCGACCTGGTGATGGGCGTGCCCGGCGGCATGCCCGGTACGGTGCAGGCGCTCGTCTCGTGCGTCAATGCGTTGCCCGCGGGTGCGACGTTCTCCGCGACCGGCGTCGGCCGGACGACGCTGCCGGTGATGCTCGCCGCCCTGTCGGCCGGCGGTCATCTGCGGGTCGGCATGGAGGACACGTTGACGTTCGGGCCCGGGGAGCCGGTCCGTGACAACGAGCAGCTCGTGGTGCGCGCGGCCGGGTTCGCGCGGCATGCACAGCGCCCGCCGATGTCGACCGACGAGGCGCGCGCGATGCTGGGAGTTAAACGGCGGCAGGCGATCCCGGCGCAGGGGGCCGCACCGACACAGACTGGGGCGCAGGCATGACGCAGGGGAAACACCGGCGGATCGACCGAGTTCTCGCCGAGGACTACCTCGACGGGCTCGAGACGCTGCCCTTGGAGCGGGTGCGCGAGATGCGTCGCGACGCCGAGCAGGAAGAGGTCGACCTCTCGTATCTGCGTCGCGTGCTGCAGGGCCGGCTCGACATCCTGCGCGCCGAGCTCGCCCGGCGTTCCGGTGACGCGAGTGAGTCGATCGTCGACTCGCTGGCGCAGATCCTCACGGACGACGCACCTGCGCAGTCCGCGCCTCGCGGTCTCGGTCGGCACGCGACGCTCGAACCGTCGCGGGCGGACTCGCACCGGCGTCATGTCGAGCAGCTGATCGCCGACGTCGACCTGTCCAACCCCGCGGCGCACGACGACGCGTCCTTGCAGCGCGTCCTCGACACACTCGAGCGTGAGGAGCAGGACGTCTCCACCAAACGCCGCCAGGTGCAGTCGGTGATGGATGCATGCACCGCGGAGATCACCCGTCGCTACCGCGAGGGCGAGGCCGACGTCTCCGACCTGTTGCCGACCGACGCCTCCGGTTGATCGCAGGAGAGCTGCCCGTCGTCGCGGAGGTCGTGCGCAACGGCGTCGTCGAGAGCGTGCATCGCGGTTCGCTGATCGGTGTCGCAGTTGACGGTACGACGCCGCTCGTCCTCGGCGACGTCGATGCGCAGATCTTTGCCCGCAGCGCGCTGAAGCCGTTGCAGACGGTCGCTCTGTTGCGGGCCGGCTGGCAGCCCGGTGACGACGAGCAGATCGCCTTGGCATGTGCGAGTCACTCCGGTGAACCCGCGCACCTGGACGTCGTACGACGCATCCTCGGCTCAGCCGATCTCGACGAGAAGGCGCTGGACAACACCCCTGACCTGCCGCTGGACGCCGCAGCTGCGCGGGCGCATGTCCGTGCCGGAGGTGAACCCGACTCGATGCATCAGAACTGCTCCGGCAAGCATGCGGCGATGCTCGCGACGTGCGTCGTCAACGGTTGGCCGGTCGAGGGTTATCGCGACCCGTCGCATCCGCTGCAACTGGCGGTGCGCGCCGTGGTGGGCGACCTGACCGGTGACGAGATCGCGCACGTCGCCGTCGACGGATGTGGCGCGGCGTTGTTCTCCTGCACGTTGCGCGGGCTCGCCCGTGCCTTCGCGCGGATCGCGTCAGCGACGGACCGCTCGAGCACGGAAGCCCGGGTGGCATCGGCCATGCGCGCGCATCCCTGGCATGTCGGTGGAACGGGACGCGACGTCACGACCCTCATGACGTCGGTCTACGGCCTGGTCGCGAAGGATGGCGCGGAAGGCGTCTACGCAGCGGCGACCGCCGACGGCCGCGCCGTCGCGTTGAAGGTCGCGGACGGAGCCGGCCGCGCACGTGCGCCGATGATGGTCGCGGCCTTGCGTCGTCTCGGCGTCGGCGCCGAGGGGCTGGACACGATCGCGACGATGCCCGTGCTTGGGCACGGCGACCGCGTCGGCGAGGTCCGGGCGGTGGTCTAGGCGTCGGTGCCGGTGCCGCCGTCAGAACCCGACGTTCCGCTGTCGCTGCTGAGCGTCCCGCCGTCGCTGCTGGTGGTCCCGCCGTCGCTGCTGGTGGTCCCGCTGTCGGAGCCGGAGGTCCCGCCGCCGTCGCTGGTGTTCCCGCTGTCGGAGCCCGACGTCCCGCCGTCGCTGCCGGAGGTGCCGCCGTCCGTTCCGGACGAGCCGCTGTCGCCACTCGTGCCGCTGCTGTCGGACCCGGAGCCGTCCGAGGAACCGTCGGTGCCGGACTGGTCGGAGCTACCGCCGTGCCCGGTCTCGCCGCCGCTCGTGCCCGGTTGGCCGTTGCCGGCGACGGCGGGCGGCGCGGTGGGCAGGGTGGGCAGGCTGTCGAGGTCGGCGCGCATGGCCGCAAGCCGTGCCGTCAGCGACGCCGGCGCCGCGGAGTCGGCGGCCAGCAGTCTTGCTGCCGCGTCCAGCTGCTCGCCGAGATCGGCCAGTCGCGCCGCGGTGGCGCCGCCCTGGGCGCGGGCGCCGTCGATGCCGGTCTGCACCGCGTCGAGCATGCGAACGACCAGCGCGAGCCGCGCGCTGTCGTCATGGGCCGGTGCGCCGAACAGGACCCGGTTGACCGCACCGAGCGGACCGTGCGGCCCAGAGGCCGCAGCAGCGACACCTGCCGAGCCCGCGGTGACGACGACGACCGCAGCGGCGATGCCGGCCGTGTGCCGGTGCAGGCGTGCGATGCCCTTGCGGCGCCGCGGAGCGGCTGTGTTTCGGAAGGCGCCGACGGGGACGGTCACAGAGGCGGCGGGCATGGCGTCGACCGCTGCGTCGAGCTCCTTGCGCCAGGTCCCGAGCAGTCGCGCGATCTCGTCGTCGGTCTCGACGAGACCGCCCGCGGCCAGCGCGTCGAGCAGGGCGTCGTCGCCCGAGATCGCGGCGAAGTCGTTGTCGAACTCGTGCGTCGTCATGACAACGCGTCCAGGGCGAGCGAGCTGCGGAGGCGCGCCAAGGCGCGGTGCTGCGCGACGCGAACGGCGCCGGGGCTCATGCCCAGCACGCCCGCTGTCTCCTCGGCGCTCAGGCCGGCAGCGATGCGGAGCCGGAGGATCTCGGCCTGCTGCTCGGGCAGCGTCGCGAGCAGCGCCGCCGTCTGCCGCGCTGCTTCCAGGCGCAACGTCGCCTGCTCGGGCTCGAGCCGCTCGTCACCGATGCTGTCGCCGACGACGTCGACCGGGCTCTCGTTACGGCGCGACGAGGCCCGCCGCTGCTCGCGCACCTTGTTGGCGGCGATGCCGAACACCCACGCCGTCACCGGGCGGCCCTGGTCGACGTACCGCGGTAGCGCTGACAAAACGGTCATCGCCACCTCCTGCGTCACGTCGTCGGCCGTGTGCGGGTCGAGCACACGCGCAAGGACGTAGCGGAAGATCCGCGGCCGCAGCTGCGCGACCAGGCCTTCCATCGCCGCACCGTCGCCGGCTTGCGCCTGCACGACGAGCGCGGCGAGCGCGTCGTCCTCGCTCATCTCAGAGATGGTCACGAACCGCCTTCGCGTTACAGGTGGGGCGGGCCGCCCGCCGATGACTATCTCGTCACAACAAACGGCCGGGTTCAGTTGTAACGGACACGAGTCGGCAGGTCATAGGTCTGTCGAGCGTGGCCACCAGGGCCGCGAACGCCCCCTCGCACCACGGAGGTACCGATGCGCACTCCCTCTCGCGCCGCACTGGCGCTCGCCTTGGGCGTCTTCACGACCACGGGGATCACCGCCGTGGCGAGCACCGCCGCCAATGCCGCGGCAACCCACCCGTCGCTCGCCCGCCCGGCCGCGGCATCGCACTCGGCCAACGTCGTGTCGCTGACGATCCCGGGCACCGGAGTCCGGATGTCGGCGACGATGAACGACCAGGGCGACGTCACCTCCACGTCAGCGGGTGACGACCAGGGCGACGAGGTCGGCGTGACCGACAGCTCCGTCGAGCTCGGCGATGCCGGCGACGCGGCCGAGCCGGTCCCGACGCAGGATCCCGAGTCGGCGCAGGCCGGCACCAGCCAGGTGGACAACAGCCAGGGCGACAACAGCCAGGGCGACGCCACTCAGTCCGGAGACAACCAGGGCGACTCGACGGACACCGAGGACAGCCAGAGCGGCGACCAGACCGAGACCGACGGCCAGGACACGAGCAGCTCCAACGACCAGAGCGGCGACCCCTCCGGGTCGAGCGACTCGGGCGACAGCTCCGGGTCGGGCGACAGCGGCAGCGGCGACTGACCCGATGCTCGCCGTACGACGGCAAGGGGCGCGGCCGGTGGTCGCGCCCCTCGTCGCATCCGCTCTGACCGCGGTCGTTCTCGCCGGCTGCAGTGGTGGCTCGCCCGCCGCGCAACCCGCCGCGACACCGGCTTCGGCCACCCCGTCGTTAGGTCCGACCGCTCCTCCCGCGAACCCCGTCGCGCGGAGGGCCGTCACCCGCGCCGTGCGCACGATGCGGTCCGTCCGCTCCTACCGGTTCGCCGTCGACGAACGGCTCGTCGCGGCCAGCGCGTCGCATAGCCGGCTGGTCGGGTCGGTGGTGCGTGGACAGGGACTCACGTATCGCCTGTCCGTCGGGAGCAAGACGACGGAGGTCGTCCGCCTGCGCTCCGCGACGTACGTCCGCGTGGTGCCGCACCGCTGGTCGCGGCTCTTCCGGCCGCATCTGCTGGCAGACCCGACGGCGAGCCTCTTCCAGATCCTCAACGCGATGGTGCCCGTCGCACTCGCGCACTCGAATCACATCCTCGCCGTCAACGGACCGCTGCCCGTCACGGCGGCCCGCGCCGCCGGTCTGCCCGCAACGAAACCCGCAGAGGTCACGGTGACCATGGATGGTCGAGGGCGGGTCATCGCCCTCGATGTCGCGACCACCACGCAGGCCTCCGGCCGCGACGTGAAGGTGAGCCTTCGGGCGGCGTACAGCGGGTTCGGACAGGTGCCACGTATCCGTAAGCCGGTCTGACGGGTGGCGTGACGCAGGTCACTTCGGCAGGTGCTAGCCAACCGCTTGCAATAGTTAGCATCGCGGACTAGCGTCTCGCTCGTGGCCAGGCTGGACGTGCGCAACGTGCGCAACCTCGGGGACTACATCCGCGAGCAGCGCAGCGCGGCGAACGTCTCGCTCCGTCAGCTGGCCAAGCTCGCCGGCGTCTCCAACCCCTATCTCAGCCAGATCGAGCGGGGACTGCGCAAGCCGAGCGCCGAGATCCTGCAGCAGATCGCGAAGGCGCTGCGGATCTCCGCCGAGGCCCTCTACGTGCAGGCCGGGATCCTCGACGAGAGCTACGGCGACAGCGACGTGCCCGCCGCCGTGCATGGCGACCAGGCGCTCACCGAGCGGCAGAAGCAGGTGCTGCTCGAGATCTACGACTCGTTCCGTCGCGAGAACGACGAGAACGGCGCCGCCTCCTCGCCGGCTGACGAGTCGACGTCGGCGAGCGACGAGGCACCAGTTTCTTCAGGCTCTTCCGATTCCGGCGCCTGACGCCGGGATCGTCTTCTTTCTTTCGAACGTGGAGGTCTTCCGCATGCCTACTGTCCCGACTCTCGACACCAAGCCGCTCTACGCTCTCGCCGGCGCCGGCGATGCCGCCGTCAACGCTCTGCGCACCCGCGTCATCGCGCTCCCCTCGCTCGTCCAGTCGCTGCCCGCGCAGGTCAAGGACCTCCAGGTCCAGGTCCAGGCGCTGCCGGCCCAGGTCAAGGACCTCCCGGCCCAGGTCCAGGCGCTGCCGGCCCAGGTCAAGGAGCTGCGCGCGTCCTTCCGCCAGCAGGTGACCGAGCTCGCCACCAAGGCCGAGCAGAAGTACGACGCCTTCGCCGCGCAGGGCGAGAAGGCTGTCGCCGCGCGTCGCGGTGAGACCAAGGCCGCGGCCAAGCCGGCGGCCACCACCAAGACCGCCAAGCCCGCTGCCGCCAAGCCGGCCGCGAAGCGCACGACCAAGCCGGCCGCTGCCAAGGCGACTGCGACCAACGGTGCGGCGACGACGGCTCCGGCCGCCACGCCGACGACGACCGCCGGCGTGCCGGAGTCCCCGGCCGCGACCAGCCCAGCGGCCGCCGAGGCCACGCAGCAGACGCTCAACGGCAACGCCTCGGCCTGACGCACCACAC
Source organism: Mycobacteriales bacterium (assembly GCA_035690365.1). GTDB lineage: Bacteria > Actinomycetota > Actinomycetes > JAFAQI01 > JAFAQI01 > DASSKP01. Next base: position 33,196 of record DASSKP010000016.1, on the reverse strand, counting down.
GGGCCTTCCGGCCCGCTGGCTCCCTCGGCGCCGGGCGCGACCCCCTCGGCGCCGAGTGGGAAAGCAATTGTGGGCAGCGCACGCTCTAGCGTGCGCTGCCCACAATGGTGTTCGGGGTGAAGCTGTTTCGGTTCAGTCCTCCTGGTCGAGATGCTTGCCGGCGAAGAACATCAGCTCGTCGCTGAGCAGCTCGATGCCGATGCCGTCGGGATCACGGAGGTAGATCGACTCGGGGATTCCACGCTGCGGGCCGTCGTACGGAATGCCTTCGTCGTCGAGCTTCTTGCGCAGCTGCGCATGCTTGTCAGGCGGCACGCCGATGGCGATGTGCTGTACGGCGCCGATGCGTTCCTCCGCCGGTTGCAGACCGAGACCCGGGAAGTCGAAGAAGCCGAGAAGCGTCTTGTTGCCGAGGTCGAAGAAGAAGTGGGACGACCCCGGATAGTCACGGTTCTCGGTCAGCTCGACGAGGGGGAAGCCGAGCAGGCCGTCGTAGAAGTTGATGGTCTGCTCGACGTCGCTGCAGATCAACGCCGCGTGATGGATGCCGCGCGCGTTGGACGGCGCGCGTTCGGCCAGTGGCTTCACGTAGCGCTGCTTCAGCTCGTCGCGTCGCTCGGCGAGGCGGGCACGTTCGGTGTCATCAGGCGGGGCCATACGCCGTAGCCTGCCACCGCATGGGCACCCGTCGCGCTGCTGCGGTCGGACTGCTCCTTCTCGCGGCATTTGTCGTGGTGGTCGTCGTGACGACGCCGTGGCATCCGCTGCCTGGCGCCGTCCCCGGCGGGCATGTCCCGGCCGACCCGTCGCGCGACTTCACGGCGGCCCAGATCGCGCGTGAGTCGGCGTACCACTCGGCGGTCCGACCGTGGTCGTTGTCGTCCCTCGTTCCCTGGCTCGCCGTGACCGTCGTGCTGGGGTTCACCTCGTTCGGCGCGCGCGCCGTCGACCGCCTGCCGTTCCGCAACTGGCTCGCTCGGATCGCCGTCGCGACAGCGGCTTACGTCGCCGTCGTGACGGTGGTGCTGCTGCCGTTCGACGCGCGGGTGCACGCGGTTCGCCGCGACTACGGGCTGTCGACGCAGGGTTGGGTCAGCTGGTTCGGCGACGTCGGCCGTGCCTACGGCGTCGGTCTCGTCAGCACCTTGCTGGGTGTGCTCGCCGTGATGCTGCTGGCTCGGCTGATGCCGCGCCGCTGGTGGATCGCCAGTGCGGCAGCGGGCGCGGCGCTCGTCATCGTCGGCTCGTTCGTCTACCCGCTCGTCGTGGAGCCGGTGTTCAACAAGTTCCAGTCCCTGCCGGCCGGACCGCTGCGCACGCAGCTGCTCGCTCTGGCGGCGAGTGACCACATCCATCTCGACGACATCCTCGTCGCCGATGCCAGCCGGCGCACCACGACCGACAACGCCTACGTCTCAGGGTTCGGCGCGAGCCGGCGGCTCGTGCTCGACGACACACTGCTTCGTCACGACACTCCTGCGGAGGTCCGCGTCATCACGGCGCACGAGCTCGGTCACGTGAAGAACCACGACGTGCTGTTCGGCACGCTGCTCGGCGCACTCGCCGTTGCCGCGGCGATGTGCGGCGCGTTCGTGCTGTTCCATGACGGCGCGCGGCTGCCGCGACGTGTCGGCGCGACCGGCGCTGCCGATCCACGCGCTGTGCCGTTGCTCCTGGCGATGTACGCCGTCGTGTCCTTCGTTGTCACCCCGGTGTCGACGTTGGTGTCGCGTCACATCGAGGCGCGGGCCGACGCGCATGCCCTGACGCTCACGCACGACCCGGCCGACTTCATCTCCGCGCAGCGCAAGCTTGCGATCAACGGTCTCGACGACCTCGACCCGCCGACGATCCTCTACGTGCTCTTCGACACGCACCCGACGGCGCCGCAACGGATCGCGATGGCGCGCGACTACGAGCGCCAGCACCCTCACTGAGCGAGGACGATCCCGAGGAAGAGCGCACCCAGGGAGAACAGCATCGCGGCCGCGCCACCGACCGCCAACGCGGCGCGAGAACCGCCGCGCTGGTGCACGTAGGCCGCGACGCCGGACAGCACGACGAAGCCGAGTTTGAGCCCGATCGTCGTCTGGTAGCCGTGCCGATCCTTGCCGTCGTAGACCGCCATGTTCCAGACGCCGGTCGCGACGAGGACGGCGTACGACGACCAGGCGACCCGGCCGAACTGGCGAGCGGCGAGTCGCGGAACCTCGGCTCCGACCCGCCGCAGCACAGGGACGAGCGCGCCCAGCGTGATCTGCCCGCCCACCCAGATCGTCGCGGCGAGCACGTGCAGGAACAGCCGGACACTGTCGAGATCGATGTGCAACATCACCCTGATCCTGTCGTGTCCGGCGTAGCGTTGCCGCGGGAGGGGTCGATGGGCATCCTGTTGTTTCCGCTGACTGCGGCGTTCCTGGTGATCCGGTTGGCGATCGCCATCGTGTGCGTGGCGGCGTTCGTCGACTGCCTCCGCCGGCCGGAGCGCGCGTTCGCGATGACCGGCAAGCAGACGAAGCAGATCTGGCTCGCGATCACCGGGGCCGCGGCGTTGTTCGCGCTGCTCGGTTTCTTCGCGTTGATCGCGCTGGTCGCGGCGATCGTCTACTTCATCGACGTCCGGCCGGCAGTCCGCCAGGTGCATGGCGACGGACCGGAGCGACACTCCGGCCCCTACGGCCCCTGGTGAGTCCCTAGGCCGCCGTGCCGAAAAGCGTTTCCGCGGAAACGTCCGGTCCGTGGGTGTCCTGGGGTTCGAACGCGCCGATGTGCGTGAGGATGACCTCCGTCGCGTAATGCGACATCCGGTCTCCGCACCACGCGCCCGTAACGGCACCGGGATCGACCTCTGGGTCGTGGGCCAGCGCGCCTGTCGCCATCGTCGTCGGCGGCTCGGCGTCGACGAGTACGCCGTTTCCGCCGAGAAGTGCCCATCGCCCCTCGGATCGCCTCACCACCGTGAATCCGCCCTCGTGGACCAACCAGTGGTGTCCGTCGCAGAGACTGATGAGGTTGCGGAGGCAGGTGGCGCCGCCGTTTGCCCAGTGTCGGATGTGGTGAATCTCCGTCGCCCGATTGGTGCACCCTGGCGCGCGGCAGTGCCCCCGATCGCGCGCCTCGACGGCGCGCCTGAGCCGACCCGTGATGCGACGGCTTCGGCGGCCGACGTGGATCACCTCGCCGTCGATGCCCTCGAGGACCGACGAGGCAGGGCAGTCGCAGGTCAAGCGCCGCGCTGTGGAGCTGTGCAGACTTGCGTCGTCGAACAGCATCGGCGCGTCTTCGGCGTCGGCCGTGTCCGGGTCGGTGTCGGATCGCGCAAGCTGCTCCGACGTGGTGTGAATCACGACTTGGAATCGCTCGGCCTGCGACGGCGTCGCACCGTTGATGAGGGCATCAAGGAACTGCCTGGCCATGGCCGTGAGAACCCACGCATTCCCGCGCGGTGCCACCGGCTTTCGGCGGTTGGCTGCCGCAGGCTCCTCGCCCTCACTCGCGTAGTCCGGAAGCTGCCCGGCACCGGCTTCGATGGCCCGAATGAACTCGGCACCCTCCGCGGGCGGCAGCCGGAACGAGCCGACGACCGATCCGTCATCGGACACGGCGAAGGTGAGGTACGCCGTGGCGTACTGGCCGCGTACGTCGTCACCCGTCCGAGCTCGTCTGGCGGCTTTGGCGAGCTTCTCGATCTGCGCCCCCGTGGCGTGCCGGCCGATGGAGGCGAGGTAGCCGTCGGTGGCAGCGGTCGCGAACCTGGTCAGCGCCCGCACCTTCGAGTAAGAGAGCCGGCCGGCGGCGTACTCCTCGCTGATCACGGGCAGCTCTCGCAGCGAGCGTGCCACCCTCACCTGTTCCCGGGCGGCGCCCAACCCCATGCCGCAGTGCCACGACAGCCAGTGGGCCGTCGAGCGCATACCCCACTCGCCCCAGCCCTCGGCATCGTCGAACTCGCCGATCAGGCGCGTGAGTCGCGCCGATGCGGCAGTCAGCTGGGAGGCGAGCTCGACGATCTCGGCGTGGAGATGTGCGAGCCGCTGCCGGCGTTGCGCGACGGAAGAGGGGCCGGTGATGGTGGACGTCGACATACCACGAGCCAATCACCGAGGTACGACAGTTTCCGTTGCGTAGCAACGGCAATAGCGTTTCCGCGGAAACGTTTCCGCCGACGCGACGTGCGGTGCGCGTGGGCGTCCTGACCAGTGTCAGGAGTGGTCGTGGCCTGGCGTGTGTGGCATGTGAAGGTGCGCCGCCGGGGTGTCGCTGATCGGCTCCTGGCCGACGAACGAGTAGACGATCGCGGGCTCGTCGTTGCCGCGGATGTGCTCGGTTTCCTCGGTCGCCTCGTAGATGTCGATCATCCCGGGGGCATCGCTGGCGGCGAGCAGTCGCTCGACGTGCTCGTCGACGTCGGTGCTCTCACCGTCACGTGATCCGCCGCGCAGCACGATCAATGGCATGGCGAGAGAATAGCCTCGCGTCGTGGGAACCCTGCGCCTGGAGTTGACCGACCCGACGTTGCGCGAGTGGGACGCGACGGTCATCGCGTCCGGCGACGACGGCATCGTGCTCGACCGGTCGGCGTTCTATCCCGGTGGGGGCGGCCAGCCGCCGGACGAAGGCGTGCTGCTCTGGGGCGGTGTCGAGACGCGCATCGTCGGTGCCCGCAAGACCGGCGACGAGGTCTACCTGATCGCCGCCGAGGGTGATCCGTTGCCGCCACCGGCCACCGCAGTCCGCGGCGCGATCGCCGACGTGCGCCGGTCGCATCTGATGCGCACCCACTCCGCGCTGCACCTGCTGAACGGCGTCGTCTACCGCGACTTCGACCTGATGGTCACCAGCGCGGGCATGGAACCGCTCGAGGGGCGGATGGACTTCGACCTGCCGGAAGTCCCTGAGGGCTTCCGCGACAAGGTGCAGGAGGCGTGCAACGCGGAGATCGCCGCGGATCGCGCGGTCGTCGTACGCGCGATGCCGCGCGAGGACGCATTCGCCATCGAGCAGGTCGCCCGAGCGGCCCGCGACCTCATCCCGCCGACACTCACCGAGGTGCGCATCGTCGAGATCGTCGGGCTCGACGTCGAAGCCGACGGCGGCACACATGTCGCGTCGACGAAGCAGATCGGCCGCATCGACATCGTCAAGGTGGAGAACAAGGGCAAGGGATTCCGACGATTGCGCATCCGGCTGCCCGAATGAGCGCCCTGACGATCCCGCGGTACGGCGCCGCGTCGCTGGCCGACGTCGGGCCGTCGATGCTCGCCGCGCTCGGGGTCGACGGTGAGCCGGACACGCTCTCGCTCGGCGAGCTGCAACGTGCGGTCCTGTTCGTCGTCGACGGCCTCGGCTGGAACCAGCTGCAGGCAAACCGTGAGGTGGCGCCGTACCTCGCCTCGATGACCGGCGGTCCGCTCACGGCCGGCTTTCCCGCGACCACCGTGTCGAGCCTCGCCTCGCTCGGCACCGGCCTGCCGAGCGGACAACATGCGATGACGGGCTACTCCTCCTACGTCGAGGAGGTCGGCTCGGTGGTCAACTGGCTCGCGTGGCGTCCCGTCGGTGAAGGCGGCGACATCCGCGACCGGTTGGTGCCCGAGGTCGTGCAGCCGCAGCCGACGGTGTGGGAGCGAGCTGAGCGGGCCGGCATCGCGACGACGATCTGCACCTTCGACAACTTCGCCGAGACGGGTCTGACGCGCGCGGTGTTGCGCGGTGGTCGCTGGGGCGGCACCTACGCCGAGGGTGACGCGATCGCGCGGGCGGCTGAGGCGAGTGACCGGGGTCACCGCTCGCTCGTCTACGTCTACGTCAGCGCGCTCGACCTCGTCGGGCACCTGCGCGGACCGGACACGGACGCGTGGCGCGGCCAGCTGGCGATCGTCGATCGGATCGCGGCGGAGCTCGCCCGCCGGTTGCCGCCGGAGGCTGCTCTGTTCATCACCGCGGACCACGGGATGGTGAACGTCCCCGACGACGTGAAGATCGACGCCGATTCGACGCCGTCGCTTCTCGACGGTGTGGTGGCGTTGGCCGGCGAACCGCGGGCGCGCTACGTGCACACGTCCCCGGGCGCGACGGACGACGTGTTCGCGACGTGGCGCGAGCTGCTGGGTGACACCTGGCACGTCCTGCGCCGCGACGACGCGATCTCCGCCGGCTTGTTCGGACCGGTGGTGACGACGGCCGCTCGCGAACGCATCGGCGACGTCGTCGCACTGTCACTCGCCAACGGCGGCGTCGTCGAACGGCGTAAGCTGCCGCGGCTGTCGGCGATGCCGGGACAGCACGGCTCGGTCACCGACGACGAGCTGCTCGTCCCGCTGCTGCGCTCTACGGGCGACGCAGTCTGAACTGCTTCATGACCGGCGGAGCCGGCTCTACTTCATGACCGGCGGAGCCGGTAGAGCTCGAACTCGATCCCGTCGTAGTACTTCGTCGTGCGACCGACGTGCTCCATCCCGAGCTTCCGCGCGACAGCGAGCGATGCCTCGTTGCCCGGCATGATCGTGGCCAGCACCTCGTCGAGGCCGAGCACGCCGAACCCGTACGACGCCGCGGCCCGCCCGCTCTCGGTCGCGTAGCCGTTGCCCTGGTGGGCCGGAAACACGTGCCAGCCGATCTCGTGCTCGCCGTCGCCGCCGGGCAGCGGGGAGCAGATCGTGGCACCGACGATCTCGCCGGTGTCGCGCCGCTCGAGCGCCCAGAAACCACGCTCGGCACCGTGGTCGTCGTACCTCTTGCGGATGCGGCCGATCCACGCGCGCGTGTGGTCGAGGTCGGGATGCGTCGCGCCGCTGCCGAGAAACCGGACCATCTCCGGCTGGGAGTAGGCGGTGAACGCCGCATCGGCGTGGTCGTCCCGCCACAGGACCGCGCGCAACCGTTCGGTCTCGAACACGACCCCGGCGCTTGCCGCCTCTGCCATGCGGAAAGACTGACACCATGAGCGACGTTCCGACATTGCGATTGAACAACGGCGTCGAGATGCCGCAGCTGGGTTTCGGTGTCTTCCTGGTGCCCGCGGACGAGGTCGTCGAGCCGGTGCGGGCCGCCCTCGACACCGGCTACCGCCTGATCGACACCGCCAAGCTCTACGGCAACGAGGAGGGCGTCGGCCGCGCCATCCGCGAGAGCGGCGTGTCCCGTGTCGACGTCTTCGTCACGACCAAGGTCTGGAACTCCGACCATGGCTACGACGCCACGCTCCGCGCCTTCGACGAGAGCCAGAAGCTGCTCGGTCTCGACGTCGTCGACCTCTATCTCATCCACTGGCCGACACCGCAGCGCAACCTGTTCGTCCAGACGTGGCAGGCGCTGGAGAGGCTCTATGCCGACGGTCGCGTTCGCGCCATCGGTGTCTCCAACTTCAACGTCCCGCATCTGCAGCGGCTGCTCGACGAGACGACCGTCGTGCCGGCGGTCAACCAGATCGAGCTGCACCCGGGCTTCGCCCAGGACGAGCTGCGAGCGTTCCACGCGCAGCACGGCATCGTGACCGAGTCGTGGAGCCCGCTAGGCCGTGGTCACGGCTTGCTCGACAACCCGACCGTCACGTCGATCGCCGACGCCCACGGGAAGACGCCGGCGCAGGTCGTGCTCCGCTGGCACCTGCAGCTCGGCTGCGTCGTCATCCCGAAGTCGGCTCATGCCCAGCGGATCAAAGAGAACTTCGACGTCTTCGACATCGAGCTGAGTGACTCCGACATGGCCGCCCTGTCGGCGATCTCCGAGCCCGGGCGGATCGGCCCGGACCCGGACGAGTTCAACCGCGGCTGACGCCGTGCAGATCGTCCTGGTGCTCGGTGACATCACCGAGCAGGAGGTCGACGTCGTCGTCAACGCGGCCAACAGTGGCCTCATGGGTGGCGGTGGCGTCGACGGCGCGATCCTGACCGCGGGCGGCCAGCGGCAGCTCGACGCCCGCCGGGAGCTGCGGGACCGGATCGGCTCGCTGCCGACGGGCCAGGCAGCGGCGACCGACGCGGGTGACCTGCTCGCGCGCTGGGTCGTCCACGTCGTGGGTCCCGTCTGGCGGGCGAACGAGGAGCGCGCGCATCTCCTCGCGTCGTGTTACCGAGAGGCGCTGCGGGTCGCCGACGAGCTGGAAGCACGCACGATCGCGTTCCCGGCGATCTCTGCCGGCGTCTACGGCTGGCCGATGACGTCCGCAGCGGAGATCGCCGTCGAAACGGTGCGCACCACGGAGACGCTGGTCGAGGAGGTGCGGTTCGTGCTCTACAACGACGAGGCCTACCGCGAGTTCCACCGCGCCCTCAACGGCTGATCAGAAGCGGAAGTTCTCCGACCACGCCGCGAGCAGCTTCTCGTCGCCGCTCACCTCGAGGGACGCCCACTTCACCCGCCCGTACGCCGCCAGCAGGACCGCGCTCGCCGGTCCGGTGATCGTCACGTCGACGTTGCGCGGTGCCGTCAGCCGTTCGAGCCCGTCCTCGCCCGACTTCACCACCCACTCGGAGCCGTCGGTCGAGACGAAGTGGTAGGTGCCCGTGGGCAGCTCCGGCTGGTCGCGCCGGACGATCCGCGGCAGCACCAGGTCGACCAGCTCGTCCATGCCGTCGCAGGCCAGGTCGGTGTCGATCGGTTGCGCGAGACCATGTGCGCGCTGGGCATCGTAGCGATGCACCGCAGACTCGTGCGCCATCCGGCGGGCCCAGAACTGCGCGGTCTGGTCCTGCGCCGACCAGTTCCACACCGGGGTCTCCGCGTCACTGTCCGACAGCGCGTGGACGAGCTCGTCGAGCGCCTCGGCGAGGTAGGCCGGCACGTCCGGCAGATCCTCGGGCGGCGACACCCATGCCACCTCCGTGGTGGCGCGCTCGGCAACGGCGGTGGTGGCGCGCCGGTAGACGCTGCCCACGTGCGCGAGCAGGTCGCGCATCGTCCAGTCACCGCACGTCGGCACCTTGACGTCGAGATCCATCGCGCCGGCCGACACGATGCCCTCGCCTTCGCGACGGATCGTCGCGACCAGTTCGCTGAACGACGGTGTGGTCATGCGTCCTCGACTCCCGCCGTGAAGTCGAACTCCTCCGGCGCCGATTTCGGAGTGACCCAACGGATCCAGCCCTTGCCGAAGACGCCGTGCAGCTCGTTGGCCCGGTCGATCCACTGGGCGTAGGCAGCTTCGAACGCCGGCAGGTCGCCGGCCTTGATCGCGTTGAGCACGGGGATGCAGTCGCGCTCGAGATAACCGGCCATCTCCTCGGCGTACTTCGGCCGGCTCGTCGCGCACAGCCGAAGCTGCTTCACGACACCGCGGTAGAAGTACTCCGCGAGCCGCCAGTTGCGCGCCATCGCGGCGTAGTAGAGCCGATGCGTACGAGAGCCCACCTCGGCCATCAGCCGATCCATGCCGGGCTGCATCTGGGCGAGCTCGTCGATCGACAGGTCGCGCTTGCCGTTGTGCACGACGTGCGTGTGGTCCTGTGCGGGTGGCAGCGTCACGGCGCCGGCTCCCGGTGCAGCTTGTGTGTCGCGGCCTGGGCGCGCGGCCGGACGACGATGGTGTCGATGTTGACGTTCCACGGACGGGTGGCCGCCCACGCGATGCAGTCGGCGACATCGTCGGCCGACAACGGCCCGGGCACCCCGGCGTAGACCGCATCGGCACGCGCCTGGTCCCCGCCGAAGCGCACCAGCGAGAACTCCTCGGTGTGCACCATCCCCGGCGCGACCTGGGTCACCCGGACCGGCTCACCGCACAGCTCGAGCCGCAGGGTCTCGGACAGGGCACGCTGCGCATGCTTCGCCGCGACATAGCCGCCGCCACCCTCGTACGCCGTCAAAGCGGCGGTCGAGGTGAGATTGACGACCACGCCGTCACCGCTGGCGACCAGTTTCGGCAGCAACGCGCGCGTCATGCGCAACGTCCCGAGCACGTTGACGTCGTACATGCGCTGCCAGTCGGCGTCGACGGCATCGGCGATCGTCGCGACGCCCAGCGCACCGCCGGCGTTGTTGACCAGCACCCTGCAGCTGTCGAGCCCGGCGGCGAACGCCTCCACGGCCGTGGCGTCGGTCACATCGAGGGGCGCGGCCCGGCAGCCGGTCTCCGCGGCGAGCGCCTCGAGCCGGTCGGCGCGACGGGCCGCCGCCACGACGTCGAAACCCTCGCGGACGAGCCGGCGCACGGTCGCGGCACCGATGCCGCTGCTGGCACCGGTCACGACGGCGACCCCGGAACTCACGGCGGCGAGCCTAGGCCAGTGCCGGGCTCGGCCGGATCGTTGCGGGACCTGACGGGATCCGCTCGGGTACTCGATGAGGGAATCGGGCAGGATAGTCGGCGGTTTGCCTCTTCGGTACTGCCGCTGGATCCGCTGGCGGCCAGGCCCCGGGGCGAGGAGGTGGCGGCGCGTTGGCCCTGCCCGTCGCACGACGGTCACGTGCGCGCCTGCCGCGCCGTGTCGCGACCCTGTCGGTGCACACCTCCCCTCTCGACCAGCCCGGCGGCGGTGACGCCGGCGGCATGAACGTCTGGGTCTGCGAGGTCGCCAAGCGGCTCGCCGACCTCGGCGTCGAGGTCGAGATCTTCACTCGGGCGACCTCGAGCGACCTCCCGTCGATCGTCGAGCTGACGCCCGGCGTGCTCGTCCGGCACATCACGGCCGGCCCTTACGAGGGCCTGGACAAGAACGACCTTCCCGGCCAGCTCTGCGCCTTCGCCAACGGCGTCCTCCGGGTGGAGGCGCTCAACGAGCCGGGATACTTCGACCTCGTCCACTCCCACTACTGGCTGTCCGGCCAGGTCGGCTGGCTCGCCAAGGAGCGCTGGGGCGTGCCGCTCGTGCACTCGATGCACACCATGGCCAAGGTCAAGAACGCCAACCTCGCCGAGGGCGACGTCGCCGAGCCGACGGCTCGCGCCATCGGAGAGGCGCAGGTCGTCGAGGCCGCCGACCGGCTGCTCGCCTCGACGACGGAAGAGGCGGCGCAGCTCATCGAGCTCTACGGCGCCGACGCGGAAAGCGTCGTGACCGTGCCGCCCGGCGTCGACCTCGACGTCTTCCGTCCCGGCGACGCCGCGGCCGCGCGGGCTCGCCTCGGCCTCCCTGCTGACGCCGTCGTGCTGCTGTTCGCCGGCCGCATCCAGGCGTTGAAGGGGCCGGACGTCGTGCTGCGCTCGGCGGCCCGGCTGGTCGAGTCCGACCCGGCGTTGCGCGACCGCCTCGTGGTCGTCGTGGTCGGCGCACCGAGCGGCACCGGCACGGCGGAGCCCGAGCACCTGCAGAAGCTGGCAGGAGCTCTGGGCATCGCCGACCTCGTCCGGTTCGAGCGCCCGGTGCCGCAGTCGGTCCTCGCCGACTACTACCGCGCCGCTGACTTCACGATGGTGCCCTCCCACACGGAGTCGTTCGGTCTGGTCGCCGTTGAGTCGCAGGCGTGCGGGACGCCGGTCATCGCCGCGGGTGTCGGTGGTCTGCGCACCGCGGTCGCCGACGGTGCCTCCGGTGTGTTGATCGACAGCCACGATCCCGAGGACTACGCGGTCGCCGTACGTCGACTGCTCTCGGCTGACGCCGAACGGGCCCGGATGTCACGCGCGGCTGTCGTGCAGGCGAGCCGCTTCGGTTGGGCCGTCACGGCCGCGCAGGTCCTCGACGTCTACCTCGAGGCGGCCGGCGGCTACGGCGAGCTCCGACCGGTCGCCGTCGCCCAGTGAGCGACGTCGGCGCACTTGCCGAGGTGATCCGGTCGACGTTGGTCGACCGCGACATCGAGTTCGAGGAGGCGCAGCCGGGCGCGTTCCTGTGCAAGCTGCCGGGTTCGCACAAGCTCGCGACGATGACCTGGCTCGTCGTCGGCCAGCACTCGCTGCACGTCGAGGCGTTCTTCGTCCGGCAGCCGGACGAGAACCACGCGGCGTTCTACCGCTGGCTGCTCGAGCGCAACGCGCGGATGTTCGCGGTGTCGTTCGCCGTCGACAACGTCGGCGACGTCTACCTCACCGGCCGACTGCCGCTCATCGTCGTCACCGCGGAGGAGATCGACCGCATCCTCGGCAGCGTGCTGACCTACAGCGACGAGTGGTTCGACAAGGCCCTGGAGCTCGGCTTCCGGTCGTCGATCGAGCGCGAGTGGGACTGGCGGGTCAAGCGCGGTGAGTCGCTGCGCAATCTCGAGGCGTTTGCCAAATTCGCGGACCCCGCGAACCGAGAGCAGACGAGTTAGAGAAACTTCCGGCATGGGTGTCGGGACGTTGGTGCTGCTGCGCCATGGCGAGAGCGACTGGAACGCCAAGAACCTGTTCACGGGATGGGTCGACGTCGGCCTGACGCCAAAGGGCTTCGACGAGGCGGTGCGCGCCGGCGAGCTGTTCCGTGAGCACGACCTGCTCCCGGACGTCGTGCACACGTCTGTCCTGAAGCGGGCGATCGCGACGGCTGGCAACGCGCTCGGCACCTGTGACCGGCAGTGGATCCCGGTCCGCCGCTCGTGGCGACTCAACGAGAGGCACTACGGCGACCTGCAGGGCAAGAACAAGGCGCAGGTGCGGGAGCAGTACGGCGAGGAGCAGTTCATGATCTGGCGGCGCAGCTATGACACGCCGCCGCCGCCGATCGCGGACGACAACGAGTGGTCGCAGGCGGGCGATCCGCGTTATGCCGAGCTGCCGCCGGAGATCGTGCCGCGCACCGAGTGCCTCAAGGACGTCGTCGAGCGGCTGCTGCCCTACTGGTACGACGCCATCGTGCCCGACCTGCGCGCGGGGAAGAACGTGCTCGTCGCCGCGCACGGCAACTCACTGCGGGCGATGGTCAAGCATCTCGACGACGTGAGCGACGACGACATCACGGGGCTCAACATCCCGACCGGCATCCCGCTGCGCTACGAGCTCGACGAGACGTTGAAGCCACGCAAGCGGGGCGGCGACTACCTCGACCCGGCCGCCGCCGAGGCGGCGATCGAAGCGGTGAAGAACCAGGGCCGCTGACGCAGCGGATGTCCGGTCAACCGCCGGTCGGCAGGCCTTCCGGCGTCTCGGTCGCCGCCGGGTAGCTCCCCGTGAGTGGCAGGGGCGTCGACGTCGCGGTCGTGCCGTAGTTGTCGCGCACCAGCACGTTGAGCGTCACCGAGCCGGCGTTGCGGAACTGGAACGTCACCGGCACCGAGGTGCCGATCGTCAGCGGCTGGCTGAGGTTGCTCACCTGCAGCGCGTTGCCGCCGCTGCCGCTGTCCGGGTCGCCGAAGGTGACGGCGCGCTTCGGCGGCAGCGTCAGCGCCTGCTGCGACACGTCGGTCGGTGTCACGGATGCGCCCTGCACCTGCACGCCGGTGAGCTGGTCGGGAGAGCTGCCGCGGTTGACGATCGACACGACGAGGAATCCGTCGGCGACCGTCGACCCCGAGCTGTTGCCGGCGGATGGTGTCGGGCTCGACGCGGCCGGCGTGCTGCCCGTGGATCCCGCCTGCGACGGCACGAGCGACACGGCTGTGACGAGAAGCGCACCCACAGACGCGTGGGCGACGTACGGCGTCTGTCGCTCCTTGTCGGTCGCCGTGTTGCGCCCGGCGCCGCATGCGGCGACGAGCGGGAGGACAGCGATGACGGTGGCGCCCAGTGTGCGGCGTGGAATCATCTGCGGTCGGTCACCCCTTGACGAGCACCGGAAGGTCGGCGGCGATCTCGGCCGGGGTGATGCCCGACGGATAGAGCGTCGCGACCCGGCCGTCGCGTCCGTAGGCGATCACGGCCGCGAAGTGAGTGACAGCGTACTTACCCGAGCCGTAGTGCTTGGGAGCGGCTTCCCGCTTGGCGATCGGCATGCCCAGAGCGACCTGCGCGGCCGCGATCTGTGTCGGCGTGCCGGTGAGGCCGATGAACGAGGGGCTGAAGCGGTCCAGCCACTTGCGCAGCACCGGCCGGGTGTCGCGCCACGGGTCTGAGGTGACGAAGACGACGTCCACCTGCCGGGCCACCGCCGGGTCGGTGCGCCGTAGGGCGGCGGCGACGTCGGCCATGGCGGTGGGGCACTCGTCCGGACAGTGGGTGTAGCCGACGTAGAGCAGCGTTGCCTTGCCCCGGGTGTCGGTCGCGAAGTCGAACGGCTTGCCGTCGGTCGTCTCGAGCCGGAACGACGGCTTCGGCGCGTGGTCGCTCGGAACAGCGCCGTGCAGTGTCGAGGCGGGCGGCTGGTCGATCGTCTGTGCGCCACCGCTCGAGCCGCTTCCGCAGCCGGACGCGGCCATCGCCATCACGGCGACACCGGTCGCCAGAGTGGCCATGCGGGAGCGCGACCGGTCTACGAGCTTCACGCCGCAATCCTCGCAAGCCGCCGCCGGACGGTTCACTTCGCCACCAACCGGTCTCCGCCGCTGACGACGAACGCGACGACCATGACGGCGACCGCCGCGATGACGACGCGAAAGGCCACATGCCGGCCGGTCGACCTGCGAAGCAGCCACGGCATCGCCAGCACGCCGGTGGTCCCGACGACCGCGGCGGCCACGGCCGGCACCGCGGCGTCGGTCGCGACCACGAGCAGCAGCGAGGCGACGGCGACGAAGACGGCAGCGACGATCGTGGAGGCGGACGGCCCGATCCGCTGCGGGAGCCCGCGGACTCCCGTCAGCGCATCATCCGCCGCGTCGCCGACGGTGTTGGCGAAGTGGGCCGCGACGCCGCAGCACGAGCCGGCGGCGACCAGCGTCGCCTGCGGCAGCGGCGCCCCCGGCAGCGCAGTCGCGACGATCACCGGCACCAGACCGAACGACAGGACGTACGGCGTCCAGCTCGCCCACGTGTACTTCAGCTGCAGGTTGTACATCCACGCCGAGCCGACGGCGATCAGATGCGCGGCGCCCGGGCGCCAACCGACGGCAAGCGACAGCGGCACGTCCGCGACCAAGGCGACGGCGGCGCAGCGGCCGACGACGTGGTCCCGCACGTCTCCCGCGGCGAGCGGCTTGTCAGCCCGGGAGGCCGCGCGGTCGCGTCCCGCGTCGAGAAAGTCGTTGGCCCAGCCGATCGAGGCCTGCCCGACGACGACGGCCAGCGCCAGCAACGCGCTTCGAGCACCCAGGCCCGCCGCGAGCGCGACAGCGGTGAAGAACGCCGTCACCGCGAGGGTCGGCATCGCGTGCGTAGCGCGGACGAGCGCGCCGATCGTGTGAACCGGGTGCGAGGTCCGCCCGGCGGGAGCAGTTGTGGTCAGCGGGTGCCCTCGCGGACGACGCCCGGTGCACCGATGCCGTCGTAGAGCAGCGCCTCCACGTGAGCACCGGGTTGCACGTCGTGCAGCACGTGGCGAACGGTCGCGTCCGGCGCGACGACGAGCAGCGTGACACCGACCGCTCTGTAGAGGTCGGCGAGTGCGTGCGCCGGGTCGAAGTACGCCGTCACCTGACCGCTGTGCGTCCGCCCCGGCAGCGCCGCGACCTCGGCATCCTGGGCTGCGGGCGCGATCGCGACCAGCGACGCCCCGACCGTCTCCGCCTGGCCGGCGAGTGAGTTGACGAGCTCCGCGCATGCGCAGTGTTGCGGCACCAGCGCCACCAGCGCCGGGCGCAGACTGCGGACCGAGCGCGCCTCGCCGCTGATCGTGCGCACCGAGAGGTCCGGCAGCAGGCCGTCGACTGCACCGATCGCGGCGGCGGGAGCGCTCGCGATGGGTG
This sequence comes from Mycobacteriales bacterium, assembly GCA_035690365.1. Lineage (GTDB taxonomy): Bacteria > Actinomycetota > Actinomycetes > JAFAQI01 > JAFAQI01 > DASSKP01. Next base: position 17,560 of record DASSKP010000016.1, on the reverse strand, counting down.
ACGGCAACGCCCGGCGGCCGACGCCGGGGTCGCCCAGCGTCAGCACCGCGAACACGACGGCGGCCAGTGCGAGAGCGGTGGCGAGGATGGCGACCGGTGTCGCACCTCGGCGCCACAGCCTGGTGGCGGTCAGCCGTCGTACGAGCTGATGGCGTCCGGCATCGCGGAGTTCGCGGTGATACGCGTCGATGTCCGCCTGCAGCGCCCGGATGTCATCGGGCACGACGACGGGGTCGATCCACGGCGCGTCGTCGCCCATCGCACCAGTATGCGCGGCTTCACGGCCCGGCAACAGCCCGGCCCGACCGGGTGGTGAACCCGCGCGCGAGGCATGCGCAAGGGGGGGTTGTCAAGAGCCAATGAGGCCCGTCTTGACCAATTGCAAGCCTCTGACCTGCGGTTTTGTCGCTGAGACCATCCTCCGGACGGTGATCAGCGTGGTACCCTGGGTGAGGCGGAAGGGGAAATGCGCGCATGACGTTCGAGGTCGGCGAGACGGTCGTCTACCCCCACCACGGGGCTGCACTCATTGAGGCTATCGAGACTCGCACCATCAAGGGCGAGGAGCGGATGTACCTCGTGCTGAAGGTCGCCCAGGGCGATCTGACGGTGCGCGTGCCCGCGGACAACGCCGAGTACGTCGGCGTCCGTGACGTGGTCGGGCAGGACGGTCTCGAGCGCGTGTTCGAGATCCTCAAGGCTCCGCACACGGAGGAGCCGACCAACTGGTCGCGCCGCTACAAGGCCAACGTCGAGAAGATCGCCTCCGGCGACGTCAACAAGGTCGCCGAGGTCGTCCGCGACCTCTGGCGCCGCGACCGCGAGCGCGGCCTGTCCGCCGGTGAGAAGCGCATGCTCGCGAAGGCGCGTCAGATCCTCGTCAGTGAGCTCGCGCTTGCCGAAGGCACCAACGAGGACAAGGCCGAAGCCTTGCTGGACGAAGTCCTCGCCGGTTAGTCCCCGCGGCTAGGCTCGCAGGCGTGAGCCGGCGACCCGGCCGCACGGGCATGCCGAGCGGTCTCATCGAGATCCTGCGGCTTTTCACGATCCTGTTCTTCGCCGGGCTCGGCTATGAGACGGCGCGCTTCCTGGGCGATCGAGGGCACGGCAACGTGCTCGGCCCGTTCAACGGCCTGGCCGTGTCGATCATCGTCGGGTCGGGCCTCGGTTACGTCGTCGGCGGCATCTTCGGCCGCAGCGTCGCCGCCACCGCCGACCGCACCGAGGCGGCGCTGCGCGACGTCTCCGCCGACACGCTCGTCGCGGGCGCGATCGGTCTGGTCAGTGGCGTCCTGACCGGTGCGGGCATCGCGTGGCCGCTGTTCTTCGTGCCCGACCCGCTCATCGCGATCCCGTTGTTCGGCGTAGTCGTCGCGATCCTCGGTTACCTCGGGTTCCGCGTCGGTGCGTCCAAGCGCGACGGGGTGCTCGCGATGTTCGGCGGCCGCACCGGCGTCGCGCCGCGCAACGCTGCACCCTCTGCGTTGCCGCAGGTGATCGACAGCAGCGTGGCGATCGACGGGCGCATCCTGGACGTCGTACGAGCCGGATTCCTGCACGGGCGCGTCATCGTCACGCAGTCGGTGCTCGACGAGCTGCAGGGTCTTGCCGACGCAGGCGACCCGTTGCGCCGGTCGCGCGGCCGGCGGGGACTGGAGACGTTGCAGGCGCTGAAGCGCGAGCCGGTCCTCGACATCGAGCTCGTGGGTGACGAGCACCCGGAGGTGCCCGAGGTCGACGGCAAGCTGATGCGGATGTGCCTCGACCACGACTACGCCTTGCTGACGCTCGACACCAACCTCGCGAAGGCCGCGGCCGTCGCCGGCGCGCGTGTTCTCAACCTGCATGCGCTCTCACTCGCGTTGCGTCCACCGGTGGTCGCGGGTGAGGACGTCGCGGTGCAGCTGATCAAGCCGGGGCGCGAGGCCGGGCAGGCCGTCGGTTACCTCGACGACGGCACGATGGTCGTCGTCGAACGTGCGCGCCGCCACGTCGGTCGCGAGGCCAACGTTCGGGTCACGAGCGTCGTCACCACTGCCAACGGCCGATTGGTGTTCGCGCATCTCGTCGAAGAGGACGGCGCGGACGAGCCACCGCCGGTCGCTCGCGCACAGCGGCCGTGACGGTCGGCGCGGTCGTTGCGGCGGGCGGTCGCGGTGAGCGGCTCGGCGCCGCCGTGCCGAAGGCGCTGGTCGCCGTCGGCGGCGAGGCGCTGGTCGTGCTTGCGTGCCGCGCGATGCGCGAGGCAGGCATCGATGAAGTCGTCGTCGCTGCGCCGGCAGATTGCGTGGCTGAGGTGGAGTCGTCAGTAGCCGGGACGGCGCGGGTCGTGGCCGGCGGTGTGACGCGGACCGAGTCGGTACGACGTGCTCTCGACGAGCTGTCGTCCGACGTCGACATCGTGCTGGTGCACGACGCCGCCCGTGCACTCGCGCCGGCGTCGCTCGTCAGGCGGGTCGTCGCAGCGATCGAGGGCGGGGCTGATGCGGTGGTGCCGGTTGTTCCTGTCGCCGACACCGTGAAGCAGGTCGACGAGAGTGGTGTGGTCGTGGCGACCGTCGATCGCGAGATGTTGCGGGCCGTGCAGACCCCACAAGGTTTTCGCCGCGACGTGCTCGTCGCGGCACATGAGGCAGCAGGTGCCGATGCGGACGCGACGGACGACGCAGGTCTCGTGGAGCGGCTCGGCGTCACGGTGTCGACCGTCCGTGGTTCGGCCGACGCGTTGAAGGTGACCACGGCTGCCGATCTGCTGTTCGCCGAGGCGTTGCTGCGTCATCGTTCCCAGTCGCACGGGGGAGTGACGGCATGAGCGACACGGACGTCGTACCGCTGTCGGAGGGTCTCCCCGACCTGCCCCGGGTCGGTGTCGGTGTCGACGTACATCCGTTCGCGACCGACGGCCGGGTGCTGGCGCTGGCCGGTCTGAGCTGGGACGGCGAGACCGGGCTGGCCGGTCACTCCGACGGCGACGTTGCGGCGCATGCGATCTGCGACGCCTTGCTGTCGGCGGCCGGGCTCGGTGACCTGGGAAGCGTGTTCGGCACGGACGACCCGCAGTGGGCCAATGCGTCCGGCGCCGAGCTGCTGACCGCAACGGTGCGGATGCTCGGCGCAGGAGGGTGGGCAGTCGGCAATGTCGCCGTGCAGGTGATCGGCGAACGGCCGAAGGTCGCTCCGCGGCGAGCCGAGGCGCAGGCCGCGCTGACGGCCGCGGTGGGCGCTCCGGTCTCGCTCGCCGCGACGACGACGGACGGTCTCGGGCTGACCGGTCGCGGGGAAGGCCTTGCCGCGGTCGCGACCGCTCTCATCGTCCGCCGATAGGCGGGGCACAATCGGCACGTGAACGCTTATCTGGTTGGTGGCGTGCGGACGCCGATGGGCAAGTACGGCGGCGCACTGTCGAGCGTCCGTCCCGACGACCTCGCAGCGCTCGTCGTCGCCGAGGCAGTCCGCCGCGCAGGTGTCGCGGAGGACGCGATCGACGAGGTCATCCTCGGCGCGGCCAACCAGGCAGGCGAGGACAACCGCAACGTCGCGCGGATGGCGACACTGCTCGCGGGGTTGCCCGAGACGACGCCCGGCTTCACGGTCAACCGGCTGTGTGCGTCGGGACTGCAGGCGATCGTCTCCGCGGCGCAGCAGGTCGCCGCCGGTGCCGCCGACGTCGTCATCGCCGGCGGTGTCGAGTCGATGACCAGGTCTCCCTGGGTGATGACGAAGCCCGGCACCCCGTGGGCGCGACCGGGCGAGGTCGCCGACACGAGCCTCGGCTGGCGGCTGACCAACCCGCGGATGAAGGATGTCGACGGCGGCAAGGCGACGATGCCGATGGGCGAGACGGCCGAAGAGGTCGCCGCACTCGACGGCATCACGCGTGAGCAGTCCGATGCCTTCGCCTTGCGTTCGCACGAACGCGCCACTGCCGCGGCCAAGGACGGCCGGTTCGACGCCGAGATCCTGCCGGTCGAGACGAAGGACGGCACGGTCACTGCCGACGAAGGGCCACGCGCGGACACGACGCTCGATCGACTCGGCAAGCTCCGCACGGTCTTCCGCGACGGCGGCATCGTGACGGCGGGGTCGTCGTCACCGCTGTCGGACGGCGCCGCCGCGATCGTAGTGGCGAGCGAGGACGCCGTACGTCGCCACAACCTGACTCCACGTGCGCGCATCGTCGCCGGCGCGAGCGCCGGCGTCCCTCCGCACGTGATGGGTCTCGGCCCGGTGCCGTCGACCGAGAAGGCACTGGCCCGGGCGGGCTGGCCGGCCGGCGAACTCGATGCGGTGGAGATCAACGAGGCGTTCGCGCCGCAGGTGCTCGCCTGCGTCAGCCGGCTCGGCCTCGACATCGAGCGCGTGAACGCCGACGGCGGGGCGATCGCGCTCGGTCATCCGCTCGGCTGCAGCGGCGCGCGGCTCACCGTGACACTGCTCGGCCGGATGGAGCGCGAGGACGCGCGGCGCGGGCTCGCGACGTTGTGCGTCGGGGTCGGTCAGGGCCTCGCGATGCTGGTCGAGCGGGTCTGACGATGGCCGAGCCGCTGCCGTCGAAGCTCAAGGAGTGGCTCGACGGAACGTCGTTTCCCGTGGTCGCGACTGTCGACCCGGACGGGCGACCGCAGCTGTCGGTCATCTGGGCGAAGCGCGACGGTGACTCGGTGCTGTTCTCGACGCTGCGCGACCGGCGCAAGGGCCGCAACCTCGCCCGGGACCCATCGATCACCCTGCTGATCACCAATCCCGAGACGCCGTACGAGTACGTCGAGATCCGCGGCACCGCCGAGATGCACGACGACGCCGGCGGTGCGCTGATCAAGGAGCTCGGCCTGCGCTACAACGGCGAGGACTTCATCGAGCCGGACGAGAAGTCAGCCCGGCGCGTCGTCGTCCGCGTCACCGCCGACCACGTCGTCGACTACGCCGACTGACCACGCGCCCGTAGTCTGGGCCGCGTGACCCCGCGGCTGCACGACACGCTCTCGCGCTCCACGAAGGAGCTCGAGCCGGTCACGCCCGGCGCGGTCAGCATCTACGTCTGCGGGCCGACCGTGCAGTCGCCGCCGCACGTCGGTCACATGCGCAGCGCGATCGCCTTCGACATTCTTCGCCGCTGGCTCAGCGCGAGTGGATACGACGTGACGTTCCTTCGCAACGTCACCGACATCGACGACAAGATCCTGCACAACGCAGGGCACGAGGACATCCCGTGGTGGGCGCTCGCCACCCGCAACACCCGCGCCTTCACCGAGGCTTACGACGCGCTCAACGTGCTGCCGCCGACGGGCGAGCCGCGGGCAACCGGCCACGTGCCGGAGATGGTCAGGCTGATGCAGCGGCTGATCGACAAGGGCCATGCGTACGCCGCCGGTGGCGACGTCTACTTCGATGTGCGGTCGCTGCCGGCGTACGGCGCGCTGTCCGGGCAGAAGCCGGAGGCGATGCTCTCCACGGAGGACCCGGGCGCGAAACGCGACCCGCTCGACTTCGCGCTCTGGAAGGGCGCGAAGCCCGGCGAACCCGCATGGGAGACGCCGTGGGGGCCGGGGCGGCCGGGCTGGCACCTCGAGTGCTCGGCGATGGCGACGCGCTATCTCGGCGCGGAGTTCGACATCCATGGCGGCGGCCTCGACCTCGTGTTCCCGCACCATGAGAACGAGATCGCGCAGAGCAACGCCGCCGGTGACCCGTTCGCGCGCATCTGGCTGCACAACGGCATGGTCAACACCGCCGGCGAGAAGATGAGCAAGTCGCTCGGCAACTCGCTGATCGTCTCTGACGTGTTGCAGCGTGCGCGCCCGCAGGCGGTGCGCTACTTCCTCGGGTCCGCGCACTACCGCTCGGATCTCGACTGGTCCGAGGAGGCGCTCGTCGAAGCCGACGCGGCCTACACGCGCATCACGGGCTTTCTCGAGCGCGCCGGCGAAGCCCTCGGCGAGGTCGACGTTGCGAGCGTGCCGCCGGCGTTCGCGGAGGCGATGGACGACGACCTGTCGGTGCCCCGCGCACTCGGGGTCGTCCACGAGACCGTCCGCGCCGGCAACACGGCACTTGCCGATGGCGACACCGGCAGTCTGCGGACGGCGTACAGCGCAGTGCGCGCGATGCTCGACGTGCTGGGCCTCGCGCCGCAGGACTTCGCCGTCAGCAGCGGAGACGACGACAAGTTGCGCGCTGCCGTCGACCACCTCGTGCCCGCGATGCTCGACGCTCGCCAGGCCGCACGCGAGCGGAAAGACTTCGCCGAAGCCGACCGCGTCCGCGACGCGCTCGCCGCCGCGGGCGTCATCGTCGAGGACACGCCTGCGGGTCCCCGCTGGCGGATCGGCTGACGGCGAGAACGACATGGCGACGAAGAAGGGCCCGCACAAGGGCACGGGCGGCCACGGCCGTCGGCAGCTCGAGGGCAAAGGCCCGACGCCCAAGGCCGAGGACCGGCCCGGACATCCGGCGTACCGGCGCAAGCGAGCCGCCGCCAAGCGCGCCGCGTCGAAGCCGGCACCTCCGTCGCGCACCGGTCGTCAGCCGCGGGCGCACGCCGTCGCGGCCGACGAGGTCGTCGCCGGTCGCAACGCCGTCGTCGAGGCCTTGCGCGCCGCCGTGCCCGCCATGGCGTTGTACGTCGCCACCGGCGTCACCCGCGACGAGCGGATCGACGAGATCCGCAAGCGGGCCGGCGACCTCGGCCTGTCGATGCTCGAGGCCGGCCGCACGCAGCTCGACCGCTTGTCCGGAGGTGCGCCGCACCAGGGCGTGGTCCTGCACGTGCGGCCGTTCGACTACGACCAGGTCGACGACGTGCTTCGCAGGGCGCTCGAGCAGCCGGCCCCCCCGCTCCTCGTCGCCCTCGACGGTGTGACCGACCCGCACAACCTGGGCGCGATCGCCCGCTCGGCGGCCGCGTTCGGCGCCCATGGCCTGCTCCTGCCCGAGCGCCGTGCGGTCGGCGTCACGGCGTCGGCGTGGAAGGCGAGCGCCGGCACCCTCGCCCGGCTGCCCGTGGCCCGGGCGACCAACCTCGTCCGCGCGCTGAAGACCTGCGCCGCCGAAGGCCTGATGATCGCGGGACTGGACGGTCGTGGCGAGCTCGACCTCGACGCCCTCGAGCTGGCGGCCGGACCCCTCGTGCTGGTGGTCGGCGCGGAAGGCAAGGGTCTCTCGCGCCTGGTCGCGGAGACCTGCGACGTGCGGGTGCGCATCCCGCTCGCGGGCGCCGTCGAGTCGCTCAACGCCTCCGTTGCGGCCGGTGTCGCGCTGGCCGAGATCGCTCGCCGCCGGCGACCCTCTTCGTGACGCGGCACAACGTGACGTCCTGACACCCTCCGTTCGGGGGATGGTGACTGGTGGGGCAGAAGTCCCATTTCGTGCACGAAAAGTGACCACCACGAAAGTCCGCCGCACGCGTAACCCCAAGGGTCGTCACTCGTTGTTGTGACGAAGCCCGATGTTCACGAGTCGGGGCATCCGTTACATTTCGGAGCAGGTCGTGCGCCGTGATGAAAACCCAGCTCCCGACGGAGGGCCGTTCCCAGTGCGTTCTGCCCGGATGAGGGCTGCTGCTCGCGCAGCTGCCGTGCCCCGTGTCCCCGTCGAGGGTGGCGACGAGGACTTCGTGCGCGCTGCCCGTGACGGTGACGATCGAGCGCTCGCCACTCTGCTCGACAAGTACCGCGGATTCGCCCGTTCCAAGGCGCGGTCCTACTTCCTGGTCGGCGCCGACCGCGAGGACATCGTGCAAGAGGGCATGATCGGCCTCTACAAGGCGATCCGCGACTACAACCCGGACATGCAGACGACGTTCCGCGCGTTCGCGGAGCTCTGCATCACGCGGCAGATCATCACCGCGATCAAGACCGCGACCCGGCAGAAGCACGGTCCGCTCAACAACTACGTCTCGTTCTCCCGCCCGGTGCTCACCGACGACGACGGCGAGCGCTGCCTCGGCGACATGCTCCCGGTCGTGCAGGTCTCCGACCCGGCCGATCTCGTGATCTCCGCCGAGCGCATCCGCGCCCTCCAGGAGCACTTCGACACCGTGCTCTCGGATCTCGAGGCCGAGGTCCTGCGCCTCTACGTCGACGGCAAGAGCTACCAGGAGATCGCCGAGGTGCTCAAGCGGCACGTCAAGTCGATCGACAACGCGCTGCAGCGCATCAAGCGCAAGCTCGACACCCACCTGCGCGCACGCGATCTCGCCGACGCCGGCTGAGACCTAAACTTCGGGGCACCCGCCCCGTTAGCTCAGTGGTAGAGCACTCGCCTTGTAAGCGAGCGGTCGTCCGTTCAATCCGGACACGGGGCTCTCGACGAAAACCTTCCTGAACCGCGGCTGCGCGGGATACGTTGTTGCAAACGACTTGCAACAGCATCCCGTTCGCGGGATCGGGAGGAATGTCGCAATGGCGGTGATGACCCAGGCGAGGGTGCTTCCGGCACCGCTGGCCCGGGTCCGCGACGCCCTCAGCCCGGAGGAGCGCCGCCGCCTCGGCGGCATGTTCGGCTTCATCGCGCTGCTGCACGTCGTCGGCTTCGGCCTGCTCGTCCTCGCGACGCAGGGCCACCATCACCTGAGCGGCCACACGACCTTCGGCATCGGCACCGGCATCCTCGCTTACACACTCGGGATGCGGCACGCCTTCGACGCCGACCACATCGCCGCGATCGACAACACGACGCGCAAGCTCATGGGCGAGGGCCGGCGGCCGATGGGCGTCGGGTTCTTCTTCTCCCTCGGCCACTCGTCGGTGGTCTTCCTGCTGACAGCGCTGCTCGGTCTCGGCATGAAGTCCATCGGCACCGGACTCTCCGACCAGAGTTCCGGCCTGCACCGCTACGGCGGCCTGATCGGCACCTCCGTGTCGGGCGCATTCCTCTACTTGATCGCACTCCTCAACGTCATCGTGCTGTTCGGGATCGTGCGGGTCTTCCTCGAGATGCGCCGCGGCGAGTACGACGACGAGGAGCTCGAACGCCAGCTGCAGCAGCGCGGCATGATGATGCGCTTCTTCGGTCCGCTCGCCCGCAGCATCGACGAGAGCTGGAAGATGTATCCGCTCGGCTTCTTGTTCGGGCTCGGCTTCGACACGGTCACCGAGATCGCGTTTCTCGTGCTTGCCGGCACGTCACTCGCTGCCGGGCTGCCGTTCTGGGCGTTGCTGTCGCTGCCGATCCTGTTCGCGGGCGGCATGTGCCTGCTCGACACCATCGACGGTTCGTTCATGAACTTCGCCTACGGGTGGGCGTTCTCGAAGCCGGTGCGCAAGGTCTACTACAACATCGCGATCACCGGACTGTCGGTCGCCGTCGCGTTCTTCATCGGCACGCTCGAGCTCTGCCAGGTCCTCGCCGGGCAGCTCCATCTGCACGGTGCCTTCTGGGACTTCGCCGGCTCGTTCGACATCAACACCGCCGGCTTCTGGATCGTCGGGACGTTCGTCGTCGTGTGGCTCGCGGCCGTCGGCATCTGGCGCTACGGCGACGTCGAAGCACGTTGGGAGCGGGCCGCCGCCCGGCACCGCGCGGCGCGAGGGCAGGCGCCGGATCTCAGTGCCGCCGGTATGGAGTGAGCTGCCTGCCACGATGATCGGCATGCGCGGGTGGTCGCGGGTCGCCGGTGGCCGGCTCCCGATCGTGACCGCCGGCTACGCGCTCGCCTTGTTCGTCAGCAACATCTGGTTGGAGCTGTCCGCGCCGCGCACCGAGGCGCGTGTCCTGCACGACGTCAGCACCAACCTGCATCACCTCACCCGCGATCCTTGGCTCGTGCTCCCGGCCTCGGCCTTCTTCACGCGGGCCAACGTGATGTTCGCGGTCGCCGGCGTGATCCTCGGCGTCGGCGCGCTCGAGCGCATCGCCGGCTGGCGGTCCGCGCTCATGGCCGGGATCACGGCCCATCTGCTCGGCACCGTCGTGTCCGAGGGCATCGTCGCGATCCGCATCGCGGCTCACGACGTGTCGCCGTCGGCCCGGCACCTGCTCGACGTCGGTCCGTCGTACGTCATCGTCGGTTGCGCGGCCGCTGCGGCGGTGTGGGTCGGGACGTCGCGCAACGTTCAGATCGCCGCGGCTGCCGCTCTCACGCCGCTACTGGTGCTGACGGCAGTGCGCTTGCCGCACCTGAAGGTGGACGCGATCGGTCATGTGACCGCTGCGTTGACGGGCTTGGCGCTGGCGACGGTGACACGGCGACGGGGGTACGCCAGGGCGGAGTGTCCGGTCGGGTCGCACCCATCGTGAGCAGCTGCTGGTCGAGCCGCGCATCCGCCGCGACGGACCCGCCGGCCGGTAGATGGCCGAAGCGCTGTGACGCGAAGACCAGCGCATAGGGCAGCTCGAGCCGAGCGGTCAGCCAGGTGTGCTTGCCGTGGGGCACCTGGCGGATGACGACGTCCTGGCCGTCGTTCGCGAGCTCATGGGCCAGTCGCATCATGTTCGTCGACGTCGTCCGGTCACGGCCGCCCGAGTCCAGGAAGAAAGCCTGCGCCAGCGGAGGCCGCACGGCGCGAAGGTAGCGACCGGGTGTGTTCGCCCAGATGAGCGCATGGTTCGACGCCAGCATCGACCGGTCGGCCTTCTGCCCGGGGTCGGCGTACGGCTCGGAGGCCGCGACGATCGAGAAGACATGCGGGTGCCGGAGCGCGAGGTTGAGGGCGCAGAAGGCGCCGGAGGACATGCCTCCGATGCCGGTGTACGCCCGGCCGGTGCGGGTGCGGAAGTCGCGGTTGATGACGGTCGGCACGACCCGCGTCAGGTAGGTCTCCATCTGCACGCCATGGACCGCGTTGAGGCACTCGGTGTCCTGAAGCCACGACGGCGACGCGGACGGAGCCACGACGATCATCGGCTTGATGAGGTGGTCGCGCTGCAGGATGTTCAACGTTCGCTCGACCCGTCCCGCCCGGAACCAGTCGATGGCGCTGCCGGGATGGCCGTGGATGAGATACAGCGTCGGATACCTGCGATGCGCGTTCGACGGCGACGAGTAGCCGGGCGGCAGGTAGACGTAGGCAGGTAGCGCGCCGAGACCCAGCGACGGGGCCGCGATGGACAGCTCCACGACGTGCGACCCGTGCCCGGATATGCCCAACCGCAACGTCCGCCCGCCCGCCAACACGGACGGCACCCGCTGCGGTGACAGGACGCTGCTCAGCGTCGGCACGTAGCCGACGTAGCTGTTGAGGGCGATCGCCCCGCCGGCCGCACCGACAGTGGTGGTGATCAGACCCATGGTTGCGATGAGGCCCCAGCGCTGCAGCCGGCGTCGCGGCGATGCTCCGGACCGTCGGCGATACCAGCCGCGGGCGACGAACAGTCCGGCGAGGACGACCGCCACTGCGACCAGCGCGACGCCGAGCGCCATGTTCTCGAGCCAACCGCGCCGACCGATGTCATGAATGACCGACGGGGCGATGGTCGGCGCAACATGGATGTGGCCATGGCGCATGAAGAAATCGTCGATTCGCAGGCTGAACGAAGGCTTAACCCTTTGCCCGGATTAGCGGGTTACCGTCAGTCGATGCCTGGAGCCGCTCGCGGACTGCTCCGTTCATTCGCTGCTGCTGTCGCGGCGGTCGGCGCGTGGGCGGGGTCGGTCGTCCTGCACCGCGCCTTGGACGAGGGTCACGCGCGCAGCGTCGAGAGGTCTGCCGCGGCGAAAGCAGTAGCGGTTCCGCAGAGCGAGGTGTCGCATCCCGCGCCACCGACGACGGCACCGGGACTGCGTGCACTGTCCGTGCCCGATCCACGCACGCCCGGTGGCACGCGCACCGTTCTCGTGTGGCGGCCGAACGTGCCGGAGAGCAGAGACCTCCCTGTCGTGTACTTCCTGCACGGACTCCCCGGGACGGCATCGGACTGGACCCGTCACGGCGCGGTCCCCGCTCTTGATACGGCCATGGTCGCCGGTGCACGCCCGTTCGTCGCCGTCTTCCCGGACGGTGCAACCGGCAACAACCTCGACACCGAGTGGGGCGACGACGCACAGGGAAGGGTCGACCTCGAGACCTTTGTGACCGGCCCGCTCATCCGCGCCGTCGAAGGCGGCAACCTTCGCGACCGTGCCCATCGTGCGATCGCCGGCTTCTCCATGGGCGGTTTCGCAGCCACCTCGATCGCGTTGCGTCATCCGAACCTCTACGGACAGGCTGCATCGCTCGCCGGCTACTTCCACATCGACGACCCGGCTCACATCTTCGCCGACCCGAGTCGGCACGATCCGTCGCTTCTGCTGTCAGAGGCACGTCGGGTGCGGTTGCTGCTCGTCGACGGGAGCGACGATCATCAGCCCGTCGTGGAAGGCGAGACGCAACGGTTCTCCGCTCTGCTGCGTCTGCACCACATAGCCGTCGAGGAGCGGCTCACGCCCGGCGGGCACACTGTCCCGTGGGCGGTGGCCCAGCTGCCGATGGTCGCGCAGTTCTTCGGCGAAGGCTGGGGTGAGGTGGTGACGTCATGACTTCGGACACCACTGTGCAGACCGATCGCAAGCGCAGAGTGCAGCGCAAGCCCGGCAGGACGCAGAGCAGGCTTGCCGCTGCCGTCCCGTCGCTGCTCGCGTTGGCGACCGTCGTGCTCGGCATCGTCGACATCATCAGCGCCGTCACGCCCGAGCGGACTGCGCGGCTGCATGCGCTGACCCAGGTCGTGCCGCTTCCCGTTGCCCACGCTGCGAGCGCGGTCACCGTCGGTGTCGGGCTGTTGCTCACGATGCTGGGCCACGGCTTGCGGCGTCGCAAGCGGCGAGCGTTTCGTGCGGCTGTCGGCCTGTTGTTGCTGAGCACTGTGCTGCACGTCGTGAAGGGCCTCGACGTCGAGGAGGCTGTGACCACTGCGGCGCTCGCGGCGTTGTTGCTCGCATCGTCGGCGCAGTTCTATGCGCTCGGTGACCCACGGACACGCAAGCGCGCACCGCTCGCTTTCGTCGGACTGTTCGCGGCCTCCGTCGTCATCGGGCTCGTCCTGCTCTACGCGCGTGACGAGTCGGTCGTGGGTCACGCGCCTTTCGGCGCTCGACTGCGCGAGGTCCTCTGGGGACTGATCGGCGTGGGCGGGCCGTTGCACTTCCGTACGGAGCACGACGGCGATCTGGTGTTCGCGGTGTTGCTGACGCTGGGTGTGCTGACGGTCGTCGTGACGGCGTACCTCGCACTGCGGCCGGCGGAGCCGGCTGCACGGCTCACGCTCGACGACGAAAGCCGGCTTCGGGCGCTGTTGGAGCGCCAAGGGCACCGGGACTCTCTCGGTTACTTCGCGCTACGCCGCGACAAGTCAGTCCTCTTCTCGCCGTCTGGCAAGGCCGCCATCTCCTACCGCGTCGTCTCGGGCGTCATGCTCGCCTCCGGGGACCCGATCGGTGACCCCGAAGCGTGGCCGGGGGCGATCGCCGAGTTCATGGAGGTCGCGCGTCTGCATGCCTGGACGCCGGCGGTCATGGGATGCAGCGAGCTCGGCGGAGAGGTGTGGGTCCGGGAGGCGGACCTACGCGCGCTGGAGCTGGGTGACGAGGCCATCGTCGAGGTCGCGGACTTCAGCCTGGACGGGCGCGCGATGCGCAACGTGCGGCAGATGGTCGCGCGGGTGGAGCGCGCCGGCTACACCACTGACGTACGCCGGGTTCGCGACATCGCACCCGAGGACGTGGCCGAGATCCAGCGGCAGGCGGCAGCCTGGCGGGACACGGAGGTCGAGCGCGGGTTCTCGATGGCGCTGGGACGCTTCGGCGGCCCGGAAGATGCGGACTGCGTCGCCATCACCGCCTGCCTCGACGGTCGGGTCGCCGCCGTCCTGCACTTCGTGCCATGGGGGGACGACGGGTTGTCGCTCGAGCTGATGCGCCGGGACCGCTCCGCCGACCCGGGCCTGAACGAGCTGATGATCGTGGCCGCCTTGCGCGCCGCGCCGTCGCTGGGAGTGAAGAAGATCTCGTTGAACTTCGCCGTCTTCCGCTCGGCACTCGAGCGCGGCGGCCGGCTCGGTGCGGGGCCGATCATCCGCGCCTGGCGCGAGCTGCTGCTTGTGGCGTCGAGGTGGTTCCAGATCGAGTCGCTGTACCGCTTCAACGCGAAGTTCCGGCCGCTCTGGGAGCCACGGTTCGTCTGTTACCCGGGCCCCGGTGACCTTCCCCGGGTCGCGCTGGCGGCCCTCGAGGCCGAGGCGTTCATCGTGTGGCCGCGATGGCCGTCACGGCGAGGATGATTCCGGCGAAATGCGGCCAGGCCGAAGCCACACCCTGAAGTCGGCTCCTCCGGCGGCCGACATCTCTGCAGTGCGCCTCGCAGGACGCGTTTCACGCGTGCTCCGCCGTGGCATCGACTTGATCACGATGGTTGTCCTGCGGGTTCTGCGCAGGTGGCCGCGGGTTGCCAGTGCCTACGTGCTGACACTGCTCGGCGCGTACATCTGGTGGATCCTGCAGTCGCCGCACACCCGGCTGTCCGTGCTTGCCGCGTCCAGCACTGACCTGGCCCATCTCCAGCGGGTGCCGTGGCTGGTCATCCCCGCGTCCTCGATCTGGCCGGGCGACATGTTCGGCTACTGGGCGGTCGTCGTCCTGCTCTGTGTCGGAGCGCTGGAGCGGCTGCGCGGTGGTCTCGTGACTCTCGCCACCGGCGCGATCGCGCACGTCGTCGCGACCGGTGTGTCCGAGGGCGTCACGGCGCTGCGGATCGCGGCCGGCAACCTGTCGGCGTCCGCCGAGCACCTGCTGGACGTCGGGCCCTCCTACGCGGTCGCTGCCTGTGCGGCGGCGGTGGCGTTCTCGCCTCACGCCAACCGCTGGCTGCGCCTGGCCTGCGCGCTGACGCTGCTGCCACTCGTGATCACGGCGTTCGACTTCAGCGACGAGAGCCAGGTCGCGGCGATCGGCCACGCCGTGGCGATGCTCACGGGCATCGTCGCGTCCCGGCGGCGCCGACGCCGGGCGCCGCTCTCATTGACACCCGCTGTCGCCTGACGCAGCGTGGAGGCATGCCTTTCTACCGGGCGGTCGGCCACATCCCGCGCAAGCGGCACACACAGTTCCACAAACCGGACGGAAGCCTCTACGCCGAGGAGCTGATGGGCGTCGAGGGCTTCTCCTCGGACTCCGCCCTGCTCTACCACGAGCACGCACCGACGGCGATCCTCGACGCGGTGGCCGTCGACGAGACGGCACAGCCACTCGCGGCCAACCATCCGCTCAAGCCTCGGCACTTCAAGACGCACAAGCTCGACGCTCCGTCGGCCGACCTCGTGACGGGGCGTCGGCTGCTGCTCGGCAACGAGGACCTGCGCATCTCCTACGTCATCGCCGACCAGCCCTCCCCGCTCTACCGCAACGGCTCCGGTGACGAGCTGGTCTACATCGAGGCCGGCTCCGCCGTTCTCGAGTCGGTCTTCGGGACGCTCAACGTCGGGTCCGGCGACTACGTCGTGCTGCCGACGTCGACGACGCACCGGTGGCTGCCGAACGCCGGCGAGCCGGTGCGAGCGCTCGTGACGGAAGCGCGCGGGCACGTCACGCCCCCGAAGAGGTACCTCTCCGCGAAAGGCCAGTTCCTCGAGCAGGCGCCGTACTGCGAGCGCGACCTGCGCGGTCCGGACGGCCCGCTCGTGCAGGACGGCAGCGACGTGGACGTGCTCGTGCGGCACCGGGCCGGCCTGACGAAGTTCACCTACGCGCACCATCCGTTCGACGTCGTCGGCTGGGACGGCTGCCTTTATCCCTACGCGTTCTCCATCCACGACTTCGAGCCGATCACCGGGCGGGTGCATCAGCCGCCGCCGGTGCACCAGACGTTCGAGGGGCCCGGTTTCGTCGTGTGCTCGTTCGTGCCGCGGCTGTTCGACTACCACCCGCAGGCCATCCCTGCGCCCTACAACCACTCGAACGTCGATAGCGACGAGGTTCTCTTCTACACACAGGGTGAGTTCATGTCGCGCAAGGGCGCGGGCATCGAGGTCGGCTCGATCTCGCTGCACCCGTCCGGCCACATTCACGGACCGCAGCCGGGCAGCGTGGAGGCGTCGATCGGGAAGGACCGGACCGACGAGTACGCCGTCATGATTGACACTTTCCGGCCGCTCGGCCTCGGTCCGGCCGCACTCGAGTGCGAGGACACGAGCTACGCCTGGTCGTGGGTGGGCGGCCGCTGAGCCCAACGTCTGGCAGACTGCCGGGGCGGGACCGGTCAACGTCGTCCGGGTGCTGAAGGAGTGGACCGCGCGTGGCAGCTCGGCAGTCGGCGTGGGAGTCCGCGCAGATCCAGCTCGCGGAGGCGGCGGAACATCTCGGCCTCGATGACGGCACCCACGCGCTGCTCGCGACGCCGCGTCGGGAGATGACCGTGTCGATCCCGTTGCGGCGCGACGACGGCAACGTCGAGGTGCTGCGCGGCTACCGCGTGCAGCACAACCTCTCCCGCGGACCGGCCAAGGGCGGCATCCGCTACCACCCGTCGACCGACATCGACGAGGTGCGTGCGCTCGCGATGTGGATGACGTGGAAGTGCGCGCTCATCGGCATCCCGTACGGCGGCGCCAAGGGCGGCGTGACCATCGACCCGCGCCTCTACTCGACGGCCGAGCTCGAGCGGGTGACCCGTCGTTACGCCAGCGAGATCCTGCCGATCGTCGGTCCCGAGCGCGACATCCCTGCGCCGGACGTCGGCACGGACGAGCAGACCATGGCGTGGTTCATGGACACCTACTCGGTGAACAAGGGCTACACGGTGACCGGTGTCGTGACCGGCAAGCCGATCAGCGTCGGCGGCTCGCAAGGTCGAGGCGGTGCGACCAGCCGCGGTGTCATGTACTCCGCTTTTGCCGCGCTGCGCGAAGCCGGCGTCGATCCCCGCGACGTGACTGTCGCCGTACAGGGCTTCGGCAAGGTGGGCGGCCTCGCCGCGCAGTACCTGCACGACGCCGGCTGCAAGGTCGTCGCCGTCTCCGACGTCAAGGGTGGCGCCTACAACTCGATGGGGCTCAACCCGGCCGCGATGCTCCGGGCGATGCGCCAGGGCCTCGACTCCGTCGCTGGTTATCCCGGCACCGACCACATCACCAACGAGGAGCTGATCGAGCTCGACGTCGACCTCCTCGTGCCGGCTGCCCTCGAAGGCGTCGTCCACGACGGCAACGCCGCCGCGGTGAAGGCGCGGTTCATCGTCGAAGGGGCCAACGGCCCGACCACCCCGGACGCCGACAAGATCCTCGGGGACAACGGGGTCGTGGTCGTGCCGGACGTCCTCGCCAACTCCGGCGGGGTCGCGGTGTCCTACTTCGAGTGGGTCCAGGACCTGCAGGCCTACTGGTGGACCGAGGACGAGGTCAACGACCGGCTGAAGGCGATCATGGAAGGCTCCTACAGCGAGGTGTCCTCACTCGCGGCCGAAGAAGGGGTCTCGCTGCGCACGGCCGCGCAGATGATCGGCGTCGGTCGCGTTGCCGAAGCCCACCGGACCCGAGGCCTGTATCCCTGAGGCGCCGCCCTGCGGTCCCTTCGGACCTGGTGCGGTTCGGCCGCGCCGTCCTCCGGTCCCTTCGGACCTGGTGCGTCGGCCTTCGGCCTCTCGCACACGGTCCT
>DASSKP010000015.1:0-107298 GCA_035690365.1 Mycobacteriales bacterium | reverse complement strand
CCCTTCGGGTTGAGCGCCGTCTTCCACGCCTGCGCCTCGGTCTTCTTCGTCGCCGCCTCGGTGAGCGACGCGGCGACGACCTCCCCGGCGCTGTTTCGCCACCGTGACACGCCTGTGTAGGCGGCGAAGACCACTGGGCGCACGACCCGGTCGGCGAGCGCGTTGCCGTAGCCGTAGCTGTAGTCCGCGACGCTCTCGAGACCGCCGTCGCCGACGCTGTCGTAGCGGACGAACGGGATCCGCTCGTCCGGCCGGGTGCGGAACGGCGTACCGGTCAGGGCGAGCCGCCGGCGCGCCGGCCCGAAGGCGTCCGCCACCGCCTCACCCCAGGACAGACCGTCGCCGGCGTGATGGATCTCGTCGAGGACGACCAAGCTGCGTCGCGCCTCGGTGCGCGCGCGGTGCAGCATCGGCGCACCCGCGACCTGCGCATAGGTGGTGACGTAGCCACGGAAGTCCGGCCGCACGGGTCCGTCGCCGTTGGTCAGCGACGGGTCGAGGGCGAGACCGGCGCGGTGCGCCGCCCCTGCCCACTGGGTGCGCAGGTGGTCGGTCGGGCAGACGATGATCACCCGGTCGATCGCGCGCTGGCCGAGAAGCACCTGCGCCACAGCGAGGGCGAACGTCGTCTTGCCCGCACCCGGCGTCGCTGTCACCAGGAAGTCGGCCGCGCCCGCATGCATGTACGCCGTCAAGGCCTGGCGCTGCCAGGCGCGTAAAGGCTGTGCGGACGGAAGCCCGGGGTCAGAGGGTTGCGCAGTCATGGAAGGTGCAGAGACTAACGCGCGCCGACAGCCGTCAGACCGTTACGACACTCGCTTGTATGCCCGCACCGCGAGCGGCATGAAGAACGCCAGGATCGCGAGCAACCACACCACCGAGAGCCACAGGTTGTCGCCCATCGGTGTACCGAGCGCGAGTGAGCGCAACGCGTTGATCACGTGCGTGATCGGCTGGTTGACCGCGAACGCCTGCAACCAGCCCGGCATCGTCCGCACCTGCACGAACGCCGACGACACGAAGGTCAGCGGAAACAGCCAGATCAGGCCGAACGACTGGACAGCTTCCTCTTGCCGCAAGGCAAGGCCGATGAACATCGAGACGCAGCACACCGTGAGACCGAACACCTCGGCCAGCAGCACCATGGCGACCGCGTCGACAGCGCCGCCGTGGAAGCGGAAGCCCACGAGATAGCCGACGCCGACGATCACCAGCAGCGTGATCAGCATCCGGATGCCGTCGGCGACCAGCCGGCCCATCAACACGGCGGAGCGCGCGATGGGCATGACCCGCAGGCGGTCGATGACCCCCTTCTGCGCCTCGATCGCCAGCGAGATCGCGGTCGCCATGCTCGCGAAGGCCGCGGTCTGCCCGATGACACCCGGCAGGAGGTAGTTGACGTAGCCGCCGGGGATGCCGCGAGCCGGGATCGCGCCACCGAAGACGTAGCGAAAGAGCAGTGTGAAGATCGTCGGCTGCACCACCGTGAACACCAAGTAGGCAGGCACCCGACGCCACACCGTGAGGTTGCGCCAGGTGAGCACCCAGGTGTCGCTCAGGGCCCACCGCAGCGCGCTGCCGTGCGGCGCGGTCGCTGTCGTCACGCCGTCACCCCCGTCCGGTCGGCGGTGCTCGAGCCGGATCCGTCGGCCTCGGCTTCCTCCGCGGGGCGTCCGGTGAGTGCGAGGAAGACGTCATCGAGCGACGGCCGGCGCAGTGCCAGATCGGTGACCGTGACCTGAGCCGCGTCGAGGCGTCGTACGGCTTCCAGCAACGCGTCGGAGCCTCCGGCACCGACGCGCACCGAGACCAGCGCGGTGTCACCGTGGACATCCGGGGCGCGGTCACCGATCGGCGTGACCGCCTCGGCCGCGGCACCGACCTGCGCGCGGTCCGGCACCGTGAACTGGATGACGTCACCGCCGATCTGCGCCTTCAGCTCGGATGCCGTGCCGCGTGCGATCACGAGCCCGTGGTCGATGACGACCATCGTGTCGGCGAGCTCGTCGGCCTCGTCGAGGTACTGCGTGGTGAGCAGCAGCGTCGTGCCTTCAGCGACGAGAGCGCGGATCACGTCCCACATCTGGTTGCGACTGCGTGGGTCGAGACCGGTGGTCGGCTCGTCGAGGAACAGGACCGGCGGGTGCGCGACCAGACCCACGGCGAGGTCGAGGCGGCGCAGCATGCCGCCCGAGTAGGTCTTGGCCGGACGGTCGGCGGCATCGGCGAGGTCGAACTGCTCGAGCAGCGCGGCGGCTCGGCTGCGTGCATCGGAGCGCGGGAGATGGCTGAGCCGGCCGACCATCTCGAGGTTCTCCCGGCCGGTGAGCTCGTCGACGATCGCCGTCGCCTGACCGGTCAGACCGATCAGATGGCGCACCGACGCGGCTTCGTGCACCACGTCGCGGCCGAGCACCCGAGCCGTGCCGCTGTCGGGCTGGAGCAACGTCGTCAGGATGCGCACCGCGGTGGTCTTGCCGGCGCCGTTCGGTCCAAGGACGCCGAGGACCGTCCCTGCGTCGACGGTCAGGTCGATGCCGCGCAGGGCCTTGACGGGTGCGCTTCGACCGCGTTTGCCGCCGAACGTCTTGGTCAGTCCCTCGACCGCGATCGCGTGCTCCGCCGTCGTGCTTCGCGCGCCATGATCCACAGCGCGACCCTAAAGGAAAAGCCCGGGCCGAAGCCCGGGCTTTTCTCTCGGTGAACGCGTCAGGCGTGCGTGATCTCGCACTGACTCTTGTCGTTGCCCCAGGTCGACTGCACCGCGAAGGAGCCGGTCGCGAGAGTGATGTTCTGCGAGGCACCGGTGCCCGAGGAGATCCAGGCACACTTGTCGGCGTTCTCGGACCCTTGGATGTCGGTCCAGCCGCCGGCCGGGAACTGGTCGGTGATGGTCTCGGCGTACTCGTGACCGAAGACGATCGTGAACCCGTCGGTCACGCCGGCGCTGCCGGAGTTGACGAAGTTCTCACCGCAGCTGGACCCCATGTCGAACTGGTAGGGGTCGTTGGCGAACGCGAGCCCGCCGGAGGGGTCACTGACACTCACGTCGCCAGTCCAGTCGTGCCACGCACACCAGTTGCTCGTCGCCGTGTTGAACCCGTCCGGATGCGTGCCGGTCGGCGACAGGATGGCGTACTGCGCGTTGCGGTTGGACCCCGTAGCCGTGTTGCCGAAGTGCGCGGCGGCTTTGACGGCCTCCTGGCCGATCTGCGTCTGCGTCGCCTGGCTCGGTGCGGCCGCCGAGTTGTCGTACCAGACACCGGCGAGTGCGCCGCCGGTCGGATAGCCGACGTGCGGAGCAGTGCTCGGGCACGACGTCGCACCCGAGGAGACGCCCTCGCAGTACTGCGTCATGACCTTCGACCAGCCCTCGCTGTTGGTGCCGAGGCCCTTGAAGAACTCCTGCACGACCGGCGCTGCTCCGGCCGGGTCGTTGCTCAGCGTCGTGTCGCCCTTGGCGTTGGTGCCGGCAGTCCCCCACTGCGAGCCCCAGAACACGAGGTAGACCTTCGGCGCACCGGTCGTGACACCGACGCCGTTGGTGCCGCCGCCGTAGCTCAGGTTGTTGGCGATCGGCAGGTTGATCGGCAGTCCGAGCAGGTCGTTCTTCGCCTGGTTGGTCGCGCCCTCGATCGTCGGCACGAGACCGTGCCGGTAGGAGTGGCTGTCGGTCGAGCCGGCCTGGGCGGTCGGGACGACCGACACAGCGACGGTGACGGTCGCGGCGGCCACGAGACCGGCCCGGGCGAGGCGGGTGGAGCGCTTGCGGTGTGAAGCCATGGAGGGGGTTCCTTCTCGTCCGAGGACAGGGAGCGACGGTCGTGACCACCGCTACTGGGACAACGGACGATCGACCCGAACGTCGCGCCGTCACAAGCGGGAAGATGTCCAGATTCTCACGGTTTGTGCTGGGTCACAAGACCGCGGGCAGTGACACTCCCCGGATCGACGCGTCGAGCACCTGCACGGTGTGCGCGAGCGTGAGCGTGCGGCCCGCGCGTTGCGCGGCCGCCTGGATCTGGAGCAGGCAGCCGGGATTGGCGGTGACGAGCACCTCGGCCCCGGTGTCGAGGACGTGGCCGGCCTTCCGGTCACCGAGCGCTCGCGCGGCGTCCGGCTGGAACAGGTTGTAGACGCCGGCCGAACCGCAGCAGATGTCCGCCTCGGCGATCTCGCGCAGCTCGAGCGCCGGGATGCCGGCGAGCAGCTCCCTCGGCGGGACGCGCACTCCTTGGGCATGCGAGAGGTGACATGCGTCGTGGTACGCCGCCGAGATCGGCAGCGGATGTCTCGGGGCCACCGGGCCCAGCTCCACGAGCAGCTCCGTGACATCGCGGACCTTCGCGGCGAAGGCCGCTGCTCGGTCAGCCCACGTCGGGTCGTCGGCGAGCACCGTGGCGTAGTCCTTCATCGACGAGCCACAACCCGCGGCGTTGACGACGACGGCATCGACCCCGAGCGACTCGAACGCGGCGATGGTGCGTCTGGCGAACCGGGCCGCCTCGCCGGCGCGGCCGGAGTGCAGAGACAGCGCGCCGCAACAACCCTGCACCGCGGGCGCAACGACCTCACAACCCTCAGCCGAGAGCACCCGCACGGTCGCCGCGTTGACGCCCGGGAAGAACTCACGCTGCACGCAGCCGAGCAGCATCCCGACCCTGGCGCGACGCGCGCCGGCCGCCGGCGTCACCTCGGCGACGATCTCGCGTTCGCGCGCAACCGGCGGCATCAGCCGTTCCATCGCGGCGACCGTCGGAGGCAGCCGATCGAGCAACCGCGACCGCCGCAACACCCGCGCCGCACCGGTGCGCTGGTAGGCGCGCAACACGGGGCGCATCGCACGCAGCCGGCGCGGATAAGGGAAGAGGTGGAAGACCAGACTGCGCAACGCACGCTCTCTCTGCGGGCGTGGATACGCGTCCTCGACGTGCGCTCGCGTCGCCTCGATCAGCTTGTCGTACTGCACACCGGAGGGACACGCGGTGACGCACGCCATGCAGCCGAGGCACTGGTCGAAGTGCCGCACCATCGCCTCGTCGAGCGGCTCGCCTTCGAGGCGCTGCTTCATCAGGTAGATGCGACCGCGTGGCGAGTCCATCTCCTCGCCCCACAACAGGTAGGTCGGGCAGGTCGGCAGGCAGAACCCGCAGTGCACGCAGTCGGCGACGAGACCGGCGTCGATACCGGTGCCGGAGTCCGGCACGCCGTGCGTCATCCGTGGCTCAGATCCCACCGACGAACCTCCCGGGACTCATCCTGCCGTCCGGGTCGAACTGCGCCTTGACCCGCCGCATCACGTCGATTCCCGGCACCGGCCCCCACACGTCGAGCTGGTCCTTGACCTGCTGGGGTGCGTCGACCACGACGACGGATCCGTCGTGGACCGCGACATCGCGCCGCAGCTGATCGACCGCCCCGATGATGTCCGCCGCGTCTGCGCTGACGCCTGCGTAGAGGACGCCGGAGCCGGCATGTGCCGCCAACCGGCAACCCGGCAGTTGGCGCCGTACGACGTCCAGGACTGCGGACAGCGCCGAGATGCGATGCGTCACCTTCATCGCCAGCTGCCCGTGGTCCCACGGACGGGCGCCAAACGCTTCGGGCAGCGCGTCGGTGACCTCACCGGCACCGGCCAGCGCGAGCAGAGCCCTCGCCTGCGTGTCGGCAGCAGCCTCGACCGTCTCGAAGACGGCGTGCAGTCGGACGCCGTCCCACTCCAGCGCGACTGGTTCGAGCGGTGAGCGCAGCACCTCGCGAACCAAACCGCCCGGATCGGCGGCGTCGACGGACACGACGCGGCGCGCGGGTGCGACCGGGTGCAAACGGAACGTGCACTCGGCGATGACTCCGAGGGTGCCGAACGAGCCGCTGAACAGCTTGCCGAGGTCGTAGCCCGCGACGTTCTTCACGACCTTGCCGCCGGAGCGAGCGACGGTGCCGTCGGCGAGCACGACTGTGATGCCGATGAGAAGGTCACGGGGCGTGCCGAAGCGCAACCGGCGCGGACCGCTCGTCGCGGTCGCGACGACCCCGCCGACGGTCGCGCCATCGTCCGGTGGGTCGAGCGCAAGCCACTGTCCGGCCGTGCCCAGCGCGGCCTGCAGGTCGGTCAGGCTCGCACCGGCCTGCACCGTGACGACGAGGTCGCCGGCCGCGTGCTCGACGACCCGGTCCATCGCCGTCAGGTCGACGACGAGGTCCGGATCGGCAGCCGACGCGCCCCACGACCACTTCGAGCCGCTCCCACGGACACGGACCGTTCCGTCGCCGTCGCGCAGGACGGCCGCAAGCTCCTCGACCGACGTCGGGCGCACGGAGTCCTGCATCAGAAGATCTCGGCGATGCCCGCCGCCTGCAGCGGGTGGTCGCCGGTGCGACGCCCCGGTCGCTCGCCGCACAGGCGCGGAGTCGGGAAGACCTTCCCCGGGTTGCACAGGTTGTCCGGGTCGAACGCGCAGCGGACCATCTGCATCACGTCGAGATCGACGTCGCTGAACATCCGGCCCATGTGCTTCTTCTTGTCGGCGCCGACGCCGTGCTCACCGGTGATCGATCCGCCGTGCTCGATGCACAGGTCGAGGATGCGGCTCGACACCTCTTCGGCGCGCTCGGTCTCCGCCTTCGTCTCGTCGAACAGAACGAGGGGGTGCAGGTTGCCGTCACCAGCGTGGAAGACGTTGGCCACCCTGATGCCGGTCTCCTCCGAGAGCGCCGCGATGTCGCGCAGCACCTGGGCGAGCGACGTCCGCGGCACGACGCCGTCCTGGACGATGTAGTCGGGACTGATCCGGCCGACGGCGGCGAACGCCGACTTGCGACCACGCCAGATGCTCGCCCGTTGCGCGTCGTCGTCGGCGACCCGGATCTCGAACGCACCAGCGGCACGGCAGAACCCGTCGACCTGCGCCAGGTGCGCGTCGACCTCGGCGACCGGGCCGTCGAGCTCGACGATCAGCACAGCACCGGCACCGGGCGGATACCCGCAGCTGACCGCCGCCTCGGCGGCCTCGATGGCCAGCGCGTCCATCATCTCTATCGCCGCCGGCAGCACGCCTGCCGCGATGATGTCGCTCACCGCGCGACCCGCGTCGTCCATCGTGTGAAAGCCGGCCAGCAACGTCTGCACCGTCTCCGGCTTGCGCAACAACCGCACGGTCACCTGCGTCGCGATGCCGAGAGTGCCCTCACTGCCGACGAACGCGCCGACGAGGTCGTAGCCGGGCGCATCAGGCGCGCGACCGCCGAACGTCTCGACGCTGCCGTCCGGCATCACCACCTTGAGCCCGGTGACGTGGTTGACCGTGAAGCCGTACTTCAGGCAGTGCGCCCCGCCGGAGTTCTCCGCGACGTTGCCGCCGATGGAGCAGACCTGCTGGCTGGACGGATCCGGTGCGTAGTAGAAACCCTCGGGCGCGGCCGATCTCGTGACGTCGAGGTTGATCGCACCCGGCTCGACGACAGCGCGCTGGTCGTCGACGTCCACCTCGCGGATGCGGCTCATCCGCGACATGACGATCAGCACGCCGTCCTCGCGCGGCAGAGCGCCGCCCGACAACCCGGTGCCTGAGCCACGGGCGACGAACGGGATCCCGGCCTCATGGCATCGACGGACGACGTACGACACCTCGTCGGTAGTCCGCGGAAGCACGACGAGCCCGGGGACGCAGCGGTACGCCGCCAACCCGTCACACTCATAGGTCCGCAGCTGAACGCGGTCGGTCACGACCGCGTCGCGCCCGAGGCGAGCGATGAAGTCGCGAGCCAACGTGTTGAGTGTGACGTTCTCCCCCTTAACTCGCCCCGTCATAGGGGGAAAACGTCGCACCCAACATAGGGGTCAGTCCAGGAGGTCGTAGGCCGGCAGCGTGAGGAAGGCAGCGAAGTCGTCGGCGAGCGACACCTGCTCGAAGATGTCGCGGGCCTCCTTGAACCGGCCGCTGTCGTAGGTCTCGGCGCCGAGCTCCTGACGGATCTTCTCGGTCTCCTCGTCGGCGTACTTGCGGACGAGGTCGGCCGTCACCTGTTCGCCGGTGTCGGCCAGCGTCACGTCGTTGTGCACCCACTGCCAGATCTGCGACCGCGAGATCTCGGCGGTCGCGGCGTCCTCCATGAGGTTGTGGATCGCCGCGGCACCGTTGCCGCGCAGCCACGACTCGATGTAGCGAATGCCGACGTCGACGTTGGTGCGCAGGCCGGCGCTCGTCTGCTCACCGGGTGTCTCACTCGCCGCCAGCAGCTGGTCGGCCGTCACGGAGACCTCCGGCCGCTGCTTGTCGATCTGGTTGGGCTTGTCGCCGAGGATGCGGTCGAAGACCTCCATCGCCGTCGACACGAGGTCCGGGTGCGCGACCCACGTGCCGTCGAAGCCGTCGGTCGCCTCACGCTCCTTGTCGGCCTTGACCTTGGCGATCGCCTGCTCGTTGACCTCCGGGTCCTTGCGGCTCGGGATGAACGCCGCCATGCCGCCCATCGCGAACGCGCCGCGCTTGTGGCAGGTCTGGACGAGCAGCTCGGTGTAGGCACGCATGAACGGCACGGTCATCGTGACGCTGTTGCGGTCCGGGAGGAGGTATTCGTCGCCCCGGTCGCGGAAGGTCTTGATCATCGAGAACATGTAGTCCCAGCGACCGGCGTTGAGACCGTAGGAGTGGTCGCGCAGCTCGTAG
Organism: Mycobacteriales bacterium; assembly: GCA_035690365.1. GTDB lineage: Bacteria > Actinomycetota > Actinomycetes > JAFAQI01 > JAFAQI01 > DASSKP01. The sequence continues at coordinate 98,629 of DASSKP010000015.1, read as the reverse complement.
AGGATCTCCTCCATCTCGAAGGCCGCGGGAATCGTCTCGACGAGCACCGTGGCGCGAATCGTGCCGCGCGGCACGCCGAGCGCGTCCTGCGCGTGGTTGAACACGTCGTTCCACAGCCGCGCCTCGAGGTGCGACTCCATCTTCGGCAGGTAGAGGTAGGGACGCGTCCCCTTGTCGAGCAGGCGCTGCACGTTGTGGAAGAAGTACATGCCGAAGTCGAAGAGCGAGCCACTCATCGGCGCGTCGTCGACGAGCACGTGCTTCTCCGGGAGATGCCAGCCGCGCGGCCGCGGCATCAGCATCGCGATCGTGTCGTTGAGCTTGTAGTCCTTGCCCTCGGGCGACGTGAAGTCGATGCGCCGCTCGATCGCGTCCGTGAGGTTGATCTGGCCCTGGACCATGTTCTGCCAGGTCGGGGTGTTCGCGTCCTCGAAGTCGGCCATGAAGACCTTCGCGCCCGAGTTGAGCGCATTGATGAGCATCTTGCGCTCGGTCGGACCGGTTATCTCGACCCGGCGGTCCTGCAGGTCGGCGACCGGCGCGACCTTCCACGACGCATCCTCGCGGACGCTCTTGGTCTCGTCGAGAAACCCGAGCTTGCCGGTGTCGGCGGCCTGCTGGCGGCGCTGCTGCCTGCGGGCGAGCAGCTCCTCGCGGGTCTTGCCGAACGTGCGCTGGAGGTCGGCGACGAAGGCGAGCGCCTCCGGCGTGAGCACCTCGTCGTAGCGGTCGCCACTGGGACCGACCACCTTCGCTGCGTCACTGCCCGCCATCATGTCCTCCGCGCGATAGTCAACTGTGTCCGGTCTACGGAAACGATTGTCCCTGCGTGGATCCGGCGTTCGACCTGCGGGTCCGTTCTACCGCGACCGTCTACGCCACAAGATGAACAGAACGAGCAGTACGACGGCCACCGGCGCTAGTCGCTTCGCGATGGAGCCGCCCGCCACGTCGAGCAGGTCGATCGGCTCGGCAGGGGGGCGGGGGGCCGGCGCTGCGGGGCGCACCGTCGGCTCGTCGGCGCGCGCCGGGGCGACCGTCGACTCCTGCTTCGGCAACGGCGCGGCCGGGGCCGGCGGGGCCTCGGTGACACCGGCCGGCGGCGGCACGGCGGCTTCGGTCTTCTTCGTCGCCGACGTCTTCTTCGCGGTCGCCGACGACGCCGCTGCGGTCTTCTTGGCCGGCGCGGACTTCTTCACCGGAGTCGCTGCCGCGGCCGCCTGGACTGCCGCCGCGGGTGCGTCCGGCGACGAGGCAGCTGCCGGTGCGTCCGGCGACGAGACAGCCGTTGGCGGCGACGGCGAGGCGTTGATCTCGCCTTCGAGGCATTTCGCGAACTGGTCGATCAGCTTGGCGGCGACCTCTGCCATCACCCCGCGGCCGAACTGCGCCGGTCTCCCGGTGACGTTGAGGTCGGTCGTGACACGCACCTTCGTCCTCGCGCCTTCGCCGACGAGCGTCGTGGTGACGGTCGCGCCGGCGGTGCCGCTTCCCCGCGACTCCTTGCCCTTGGCCTCGATCACCGCGCTGTGCGTCGCGTCGTCCTTGCTGAGGAACTTGGCTTCGCCCTTGTAGGTCACCGTGATCGGGCCCACCTTGACCTTCACCGTCCCGGTGAACTCGTCGCCGTCGACCGAGGTCAACGTCGCACCGGGCATGCAGGGCGCGACCCGCTCGACGTCGAGCAGCACCCGCCAGGCCTCGTCCACGGGAACCGGGACGGTGAACTCGTTCTCGAGGTTCATGCGCTGTCCTTCGCGGTGTCGTGGGTCAGGCGTTCGAGGTCGGCGGGAGTGTCGATGTCGAGGTCACTACCCAGATCGTCGCAGGCGACCAGGGCCACGCGATCCGCATGGGTGTCCAGCCAGCCTCGCGCACCGATGTCGCCGACCGCGGCCGCTGTCACCTCCGGCCACACGGAGGCATCCAGCAGAACGGGATTGCGACGCCGGCCGCCGTACGACGCCGACACCGCCGCTGTGCCCGGCGAGTGATGGGACACCAGCCGGCGGACGAGGTCGGGGCTGACGTGCGGCTGGTCGACGAGAAGGACGACGGCCGCGGGCGCGCGAAGGTCGGACAACGCGGTCAGGCCGGTGCACAGCGACGACCCCATGCCGGTGGCCCAGCCGTCGTTCACGACCACGACGGCGTCGCGGAGGTCCGCGCTCCGGGCGACCTCCGACGCAGCCGCGCCGAGCACGACGAGGACGGGGAAGCAGCCCGCGGCGCGCAACGTGGCCGCGGCGCGCTCGACGAGCAGCTGGTCCTCGAACCGCACCAGCGCTTTCGGCCGGCCGAGCCGGCTGCCCTCACCCGCCGCCAGGACGAGCCCGGCCACCGTCATGTGGTGACGTGACCCTCGTGGTGGATCGTGCCCTCCGTGTCGCCCAGAGGCCGACCGGTGCCGCCCCAGCGCAGGCCGATGATCTCCGCCGCGATCGAGACAGCGGTTTCCTCCGGAGTGCGGGCGCCGAGGTCGAGACCGATCGGCGACCGCAACCGCGACAGCTCGTCGTCGGACAGGCCTTCCTCACGGAGCCGGGCCAGTCGGTCATCGTGAGTGCGACGTGAGCCCATCGCGCCGATGTAGGCGGCCGGGGTGCGCAGCGCGACCTCGAGCAGCGGCACGTCGAACTTCGGGTCGTGGGTCAGCACCGTGATGACCGTGCGCTCGTCGACCGGCGTTGTCGAGAGGTAGCGGTGCGGCCAGTCGCAGATGACCTCGTCGGCGTCGGGGAACCTGCGCTCCGTTGCGAACACCGGACGCGCATCGCACACGGTGACGCGGTAACCGAGGTACTTCCCGATCCGCGCCACGGCTGCGGCGAAGTCGATCGCACCGAAGACCAGCATCCGAGGTGGCGGAGCGAACGACTCGATGAAGACCGCGACCTCGTCCTGCCGCCGTTCGCCGTTCGGTCCGTAGTGCCGGATTCCCGTCTGCCCCTGGGCGAGCATGCCGCGGGCGTCGTCGACGACGGCCGCATCGAGGCCCTCGGCACCGAGGCTGCTCTCCGTCCGATCCGCCCAGACCGCGACCTGCGCAGCGATCGGGGCGTCGCCGCTGATGACGGTGGCGAGCGCGACCGGCTCCTCGGCACCGACCGACGCGGCGACGACGTCGAAGGTCGGCATCCGCCTGCGGTCGACCGGCCGGACGAGGATGTCGAGAATCCCCCCGCAGGTCAGCCCGACCGCAAAGGCGTCCTCGTCACTGATGCCGTAGGTCTGCAGAACCGGTGTGCCGGTGTCGAGCACCTCTGTCGCGAGCTCGTAGACGGCGCCCTCGACGCATCCGCCGGAAACGCTTCCGATGGCCTCGCCGTCAGCGCTGACCGCCATCGATGCGCCCGGCAGCCGGGGGGCGCTGCCGCGCACGCCGACAACGGTGGCGAGGGCGAACGTCGTGTCGGCCGCCCACCAGGCGCGCAGCTGGGAAAGAACGTCACGCACGGGCCAGCCTCCTCGGCGGGACGACCGGTCGGGTCGCCGTGGGCCGTCCCGGGTCGCGCGCTCCGGCGACGAGGGCGGCGAGTCGTTCGAGGGCGGCGAGGCTGTGACCGGACACGAAGTCGTCAACGTGCGGAAGGGCCGCTGCCATCCCGCCGGCGACCGGGCTGAACCCAGCGCGCCCGGCACGCGGGTTGCTCCAGACGACCCGGTGAGCCAGCCGGTGTAGCCGCGCCATCTGCTCGCCGAGCAGCGCTGGGTCGCCCCGCTCCCAGCCGTCGGACAGCACGACGACGACAGCGCCCCGTGCCATCCCGCGCTGCCCCCACTCGTCGAGGAATCGTTTGACGAGGTCGCCGAGCCGGGTTCCGCCCGACCAGTCCGGCACCGCTTCGGCGATCGCCCGGATCGCGACGTCGGCGTCGCCGTGCTGCATCTCGCGGGTGACCCGCGTCAGCCGGGTGCCGACCGTGAAAACCTCCGTGGCCGGCCCCCTCAGGCGGTGGCTCGCGGCGTGCGCAAAGCGGAGCAACGCGTCGGCGTACGACGACATCGAGCCGCTGATGTCGACGAGAAGGACGACCCGGCGGGGCTGCAACCGGCGGACCCGGGTGGCGATCTCGACCGGCTCTCCGCCGCTGCGCAGAAGCTCCTGCAACGTGCGCCGCCGGTCGACCGCCGAGCCCCGGCCGGGCGTCGTACGGCGCGTCCTGCGCACCTCCCCCGGCAGGGAGAAGGCCGCCAGCAGCCGGGCGAGCATCGCGCGATCGCTCGTGGTCAACGAGGCGATGTCGCGATGCCGCAGCAGCTCGACACGGCTCGCTGCGGCCGGGACCACGCTCGACTCCGCGTCGTCGTCGACAGGTGCGGCTGCGCTGTCGGTGGGCGACATCGACACGAGCTTGAGCTGGGCGGCCGGCACGACGGGACGCCTGACAAGTGCGGCGGGCCGGTCGCCGAAGTAGGCGGCGAAGACCCGGTCGTAGCGGCGAATGTCATCCGCACTCGAGCAGAGCGTCAGCCTGCCGGCCCAGTAGACGTCGTTGCGACTCGCGGCGTCGAGCGATGACAGCGCCGACATCAACGCGTGCACGCGGTCCGGGCTGGCATCGACCCCGGCGGCACGGAGCGTGCGCGCGAGGCCGACGACGAGGTCGGTGCTGTCGCTCCGCCGGTCAGGCCCCACCGACCGCCTCCGCGAGCAGATCCTGCAGTCCTCCGCGCGCGACCCGGTCATGGTCCTCGCGGTACTTCAGGACGGCGCCGAGCGTGCGCGTGGCCGTGTCAGCGTCGAGCTCGTGCGCACCGAGGGCGAGCAACGCCTCCGTCCAGTCCAGCGTCTCCGCCACGCCGGGCGGCTTGAGCAGATCCTCGTCACGCAGCCGTTGCACCGCCGCGGTCACCTGCGCGGCGAGCCGGTCACTTGCCGCGGGACAGCGTCGCCGCACGATCGCGACCTCTCGCTCGAACGACGGGTGCTCGACCCAGTGGTAGAGACATCGCCTCTTGAGCGCGTCATGCACTTCTCGGGTGCGGTTGCTCGTGACGACGACGACAGGCGGGGACTCCGCACGGATCGTGCCCAGCTCGGGGATCGATACGGTGAAGTCCGACAGCACCTCGAGAAGGAACGCCTCGAACTCGTCGTCGGCGCGGTCGACCTCGTCGACGAGAAGCACCGATGGACTCGTCTCGATCGCCTGCAGCAGCGGCCGGGCGATCAGGAACCGACGGCTGTAGAGCTCACCCTCGAGCCGGTCCGCGTCGGTGGAGCCGCCGGCGGCACCGTGCGCCGCCGCTTCGACCGCCCGGAGGTGCAGTAGCTGGCGCGGGAAGTCCCAGTCGTAGAGCGCCTGAGAGGCGTCGATGCCCTCGTAACACTGCAACCGGATGAGCGGCGCGCCGAGCACCTCGGCGAGCGACTGTGCGAGTGCTGTCTTGCCGACACCCGCGTCACCTTCCACGAACAACGGGCGGCGCATCGCCAGTGCGAGGTACGCCGCCGTCGCGACCCCGTCGTCCGGTAGGTAGCCGACGGCGTCGAGCGCCGCAGCGAGCTCGGCCGGGGAGGCGAAGGCGGCGGACGTCACCTGCCCAGTCTCCCCCGTCCGGCCGACTTGTCAGCCGCAGCCTTCGTAGACCGTCATGTACCAGCCCGGAATGTCGGCCGGCGCGACGGCGACCCAGGTGTGGCCTACGCCCATCTTGTGCAGCTTCTTCGGGTAGTCGTGGTCGAAGACACAGCCGTAGCCGCCGAGCTCGCCCTCCTTGTCGCAATGACTCAGCCGCAGGTTGACCGCTTCGCGGTGCATCTCGAGCAGCAGCAGTCGTGCGTTGGGGTTGGTCACCTGGCAGAGGTCGGCGAGGTCGTCACGGTTCCACGCGGACGCGAGGTAGGTCATCGCGGCCTCGGGGGTGTCGAAGTGCGGTGACACACCACCCGGGCAGTCCGGCAACGCAACCGGCTGGGGCGCGACGTAGTCGTCGCTCTGCCATGTGACGTCCGGCGCCGTGTGCGACATCCACGTCGGGAAGTCCGCGAACCCGAACGACGGAGGATGGCTGACGACGACCGTGTCGGGATCGACTGCGCTTCGGGTGCTGACCATGTCAACCGCGCGGCCCGCGAACTGGTCGCCGCACCCCGACAGCGAGGCCGCCAGTGCCGCGACCAGGACGACGACCGCGCTCCGCTTCATGTGATCTGCCCCGTTTCGTGTCGACGGCAGATGCACGCGTGACGGGCCCGGCAGGTTGCCCGGGAGTTCCGTCAGAGACCGAGAGTGGCGTTCTGCAGCTTCTCCACCGCGCTCGTGCTGCCCATGAGGTCGACCTTCGCGGCGTCCTTGCGGTTGTACGCCAGCAGCATCAGCTCACTCGGCCGCCCGTGCACCTCGAGCCTCTCGCCACTGCCGACAGTGACCGGCTCGCCGATGGTCGGAACGAGCGTCACCTCGGCACCGACCCGGCGGAACGACAGTCGCGCCTGCTTGGACAAGCGCCGCCAGATGGTGCGCTCGAAGTCATCCGGCAGGTCGCGCGCAGGCATCGCGTTGGGACGGCGTACGTCCTCGGTGTGCACGAAGTACTCCACCGTGTTGATCGCGGCGTCGAGAGGGCCGAACCGCAGATGCACCGGCACGTGCCGCATCCGGCGGAGGATCTCCTCGAAGCCGATCGTGCGCAGCGCGCTCGCCATCACGCGGTCGGTGTAGGCCGACAAGGGACCGAGCGGGAGCACACCGAGCGCGGCGTCGGGTCGCCGCTCGCGCACGTAGATGTGCGCCGCCATGTCCTTGGTCTGCCAACCCTCACAGAGGGTCGGAGCATCCGGCCCGAGCTCGGCCATCGCGTCGAGGAGCGACGTCCGCTCGTGCTCCGCCCAGGTCGTCACCCACGCAGGCTACGTGCCGCCGGCGGCCAGCACAGCGCGGCGGGTGAGCACCCGGACCAGGTGACGGCGGTAGTCGGCCTGCCCGCCGAGGTCGCTCGGCGGGTTGGTGCCCTCATCGGCCTTCGCCGCCGCTTCGCCCACCGCAGCCGCGTCGGCCGCGACACCTGCGAGGGCCGACTCGACGGCCCGGGCGCGCACCGGTGTCGGCCCCATGTTGGTCAGGCCGATCCGCGCTTCGGCGATGTCGCCGTTGCTGCGGCGGACCGCGGCCGCCACACCGACGATCGCCCACGCCTGCGCCACCCGGTGGAACTTCTCGTAGTGGAAGCCCCAGCCGTCGCCGAGCTTGGGCACTCGCACCTCGACGAGCAGCTCCCCGGACCCGAGAGCGGTCTGCAGGTAGTCGCTGAAGAAGTCGCCGGCACCGACCGTACGACGTCCGCCGCCGGCCGACGCGATGACGAACGACGCGTCGAGCGCCAGCGCAACCGCCGGAAGGTCACCTGCCGGATCGGCGTGCGACAACGACCCGCCAAAGGTCCCGCGATGGCGCACCTGGCGGTCGGCGACCGTGGCCGTGGCGAGTGAGACGAGCGGTGCGTGCTTCTGCACCAAGGGATCGGCGAGGACCTCGGCGTGCGTCGTCGACGCACCGATGACGATCGCGTCGCCGTCGTCGCGCACGCCCTTCATCTCGGCAACCCCGCCGACGTCGACCAGCGTCGACGGATAGGCGAGACGCAGCCGGAGCAACGGGATCAGGCTCTGCCCACCGGCGAGGACCTTCGCGTCCTCTCCCCCACCGGCCAACGCCGACGTCGCCTCGTCGACGGACGACACCTTCGCGTAGTCGAACTCCGGAGGGATCACTTCGCACCTCCTTGCTGGAGAGCGCGCCAGACGTGCTCGGGGCTGCAGGGCATCGGCACGTCGACCACCCCGCGCGGGCGAACTGCGTCGACCACCGCGTTGACCACAGCCGGCGTCGACGCGATCGTCCCGGCCTCACCAACCCCTTTGACGCCCAACGGGTTGGACGTCGCCGGCGTCTCGGTGCGGTCCGTGGTGAACCTCGGCAGGTCGGCCGCGGTCGGGACGTAGTAGTCGACGAGCGTGCCGGTCGTGAGGTTGCCGTCGGCGTCGTACAACGCCTCCTCGTAGAGGGCCTGCGCGATGCCCTGCGCCAGGCCGCCATGGACCTGACCCTCGACGATGACCGGGTTGATCACCTTGCCGACGTCGTCGACGGCGACGTACTTCCGGATCTTCACGAAGCCCGTCTCGGTGTCGACCTCGACGGCGCAGAGGTGCGTGCCGTGCGGGAACGAGAAGTTCTCCGGATCCATGACGTAGTCGCTGTTGAGCGTCGGTTCCATGCCGTCCGGGAAGTTGTGCGACGCGAACGTCGCGAGCGCGATCTCCTGGATCGACAGCTTGGCCTCGGGCGACCCCTTCACGCTGAACGATCCGCCGGCGAACTCGACGTCGTTCTCCGCCGCCTCGAGCAGGTGCGCGGCGACGCGCTTCGCCTTGTCCAGCACCTTCTGGCAGGCCAGGTGCACGGCCACGCCACCGACGACGAGCGACCGCGACCCATAGGTGTCCATGCCCTGCGGAGCGGCCCGGGTGTCGGAGTGGATGACCTCGACGTCCTCGAACGGCACGCCCAAGGCGTCGGCGGCGATCTGCGACCAAGAAGTGACGTGACCCTGGCCGTGCGGCGCTGTGCCGGTGACGACCTCGACCTTCCCGGTCGGCAGCATGCGGATGGCCGCGGCCTCCCACCCGCCGGCGCCGTACGACAACGACCCGAGGACGCGCGACGGCGCGAGTCCGCACATCTCGGTGAACGTCGAGATGCCGATGCCGAGCTGCACGGGGTCGTTGTCCGCGCGCCGCTTCTCCTGCTCGCGGCGCAGGCCGTCGTAGTCGAACAGGTCGATGGCCTTTGCTGTGGCGGCCTCGTAGTTGCCGCTGTCGTAGGTCAGGCCGGCGATCGTCGTGTAAGGGAACTCGTCGTGCCGGATCCAGTTCTTGCGACGGAGCTCCATGGGATCCATGCCGATCTCGGCCGCGAGCTCGTCCATGATCCGCTCGACCGCGAACGTCGCCTCCGGGCGACCGGCGCCGCGGTAGGCGTCCGTCGGAGTCTTCGTCGTGAAGACGCCGTGGCAGGTGAAGGAGTAACCCTCCATCTTGTAGATGGAGTTGAACATGAAGGCGCCGAGCAGCGGCACACCCGGTGTCACCAGCTGGAGGTAGGCGCCCATGTCGGCCATCAGGTCGACCTTAAGACCGAGCAAGGTGCCGTCACTCTTCGCGGCCACCTCGATGTCCTGGATCTGGTCGCGACCGTGGATCGTCGCCTGGTAGCCCTCGCTCCGGCTCTCCGTCCACTTCACCGGCTGGCCCAGGCGCTTCGCGACGACGAGCGCCAGAACCTCTTCGGCGTAGACGTCGAGCTTCGAGCCGAAGCCGCCGCCGACGTCGGGTGCGATCACCCGGATCTTCTGCTCGGGTGTGCCGGTCACCATCGCCAGCATCAGTCGCAGGATGTGCGGGATCTGCGTGGCGGAGTAGACGGTGTACTCGCCCGCGGCGGCGATCGGCGCGACGACGACGGATCGCGGCTCCATCGCGGTCGGAATGAGCCGCTGCTGCAGGAACCGGCGGGTGACGACGACGTCGGCCTTGGCCCTTGCCGCGTCGTAGTCACCACCGGCGAACGGCCAGGTGAAGCACCTGTTGGTGCCGAGGTCGGAGTGGACGAGCACCTCGTCCTTGAGCGCCTCCTCCATGTCGACGACGGCCGGCAGCGGCTCGTAGTCGACCTCGATCGCCTCGAGCGCGTCGGCCGCGGCGTAGCGATCACGCGCGACGACGACGGCCACCCCGTCACCGACGTAACGCACCTCGTCCACGGCAAGGGGCGGGTGGTTGGGATGCTTCATGTCCGCTGTCACCGGCCACGCGCACGGCAGCGCGCCCTGCTCCTCGGCGAGATCACGACCGCTGTACGCCGCCAGGACGCCCGGGCGTTGCAGGGCGGGGCTCACGTCGACGCGGCTGATGCGGGCGTGAGCCATCGGGCTGCGCAGCACGGCCATGTGCACCATGCCGGGGAACTGGATGTTGTCGGTCCAGTTGGTCTGGCCGGTGACCAGGCGCGCGTCCTCCTTGCGCAGCCGCCGGCGGCCGAGCTCCCGCTCGCCGTCCGGCTCCGAGATCTGGTCCGCTGCCTCCAGTGCGACGACGCCGGGGTCGATCTCGCTCATGACCGAACCTCCTGGCCAGAGGCCTGGAGGACTGCGTCGACGATGTTCTGGTAGCCGGTGCAGCGACAGAGGTTGCCCTCCAGTCCCTCGCGCACCTCGTCCTCGGATGGCGTCGGGTTGTCCCTCAGCAGATCGACCGCGGCCATGATCATGCCCGGCGTGCAGTAGCCGCACTGGAGCGCGTGGCGCTCGTGGAAGGCCTTCTGCACGGGATGCCATTCGCCGTTGGTCGCGAGCCCTTGGATGGTCGTCACCTCGGCGCCGTCCGCCTGGACGGCGAGGACGGTGCAGCTCTTCACCGCTCTGCCGTCGAGATGCACGGTGCAGGCGCCGCAGTTGGAGGTGTCACATCCGACCGGCGTTCCCGTGCGCCCGAGGCGGTCGCGGAGGTAGTGGACCAGCAGCAGCCGGGGTTCGACGTCGTCCTCGTAGCGGACTCCGTCGACCGTCGTTCGGATGCGGGTCATCGATCCTCCCGAGGTAGGTAACCGGACACTAAGCACGCCTCCGCGCCGATGTCACTAGGGAGATGTGACCGGGTGACCAAGGCATAGCGTCGAGGCATGTCGACGGCGCCGGAGCACGTACGTTTCTGCCCCGCCTGCGGCGAGTCGATGGCGACGCTCGAGGTGTCCGGCAGGGCTCGGCGGGTCTGCACGGAGTGCCGGGCCATTCATTACGCGGACCCCAAGATCGCCGTCGGTGTCGCGGTCTATCGCGACGACCGGCTGTTGCTCGTGCGCCGGGTGATGGAACCCGGTCGTGGGAGGTGGACGGTGCCGGGCGGCTACCTCGACGTCGGTGAGGACCCACGGGCAGCGGCCGCTCGCGAGGTTGCGGAGGAGGCCTCCGTCGTCGTCGAGGTGGGAGCTGTGCTGGACGTCTTCGCCAACCCGCCGGAAGAGGGGAGCACGGTCTTCGTCCTCTACCGAGGGCAGTGGGTCAGCGGCGAACCGCAAGCCGGCGACGACGCCGACGATGCCGCGTTCTTCGGCCGCGACGAGCTGCCTCCGCTCGCGTTCAGCAGCACCGCCGCGGCGGTCGAGGGATGGCCTGCGCGTGATTGACTCCGACACCGTGGCAGCCGAGCGGATCGCGGATCTCCTGGCCGGGAAGCGCATCCTGCTCACGGGCGTGACGGGCTTCGTCGGTGAGGCGTTGCTCGAGCGGATCCTGCACGACCTTCCGGACACATCGGTCATCGTCGTCGTACGCGCTCGCGGCGGAATGTCCGCGAACGACCGGGTCGTCCAGCTGCTCGGCAAGCCCGCTTTCGGGCGGCTGCGTGCCCGCGATGGCGACGCCGCGGTCGACGCGCTCGTCGGCTCGCGCATCACCGTGCTCGAAGGCGACCTTCCGCACGTGCCGCCGTTGCCGGACGACCTCGACGTCGTCGTGCACTGCGCCGGCGAGGTGTCGTTCGACCCGCCGATCGACGACGGGTTCAACACCAACCTGCACGGCTCGCTCGCGTTGCTCGAGGCCGTGAAGGCGAGCGGCTCACGACCTCACTATCTGCACGTCTCGACGGCGTACGTCGCCGGTCGCCGTGAGGGTCACGTCACCGAAGGGTCGCTCGAGCACTCCGTCGACTGGCGCGCGGAGTCGGACGCCGCGCAACGCATGCGGCTCGCCGCCGAGGACGCCAGCCGCACTCCGGAGCAGCTTGCGGAGTTTCTCCGCGAGGCGGAGCAGGAGCACGGGGCAAGCGGACCGATCGCCATCGCGACGGATGCCGAGAAGCGACGGGCCGAATGGGTCACCAAGCGACTGGTCGACGCCGGGCGCGAACGCGCCCGCACGCTCGGGTGGACCGACTGCTACACGTTCACGAAGGCGATGGCCGAGCGCGCCGTCGAGCAGAGTGCAGGCGACCTGCCGCTGACGATCCTGCGGCCGACGATCATCGAGAGCGCGGTCGAGCAGCCGTATCCGGGATGGATCGAAGGCTTCAAGATGGCGGAGCCGATCATCCTGGCCTACGGGCGCGGCGACCTTCCGGAGTTTCCGGGGGTGCCCGACTCGACGATCGACATCATCCCCATCGACTACGTCGTCAACGCGACGCTGACCGCGGCCGCGCATCCGCCGGCCCCGGGGTCGCCGGCGTACTTCACGATCTGCTCCGGCGCGCGCAACCCGCTCACGTTCTCCGCTCTCTACGAGCTGGTCCGCGGCTACTTCCGCGAGCATCCGCTGGAGCAACGTGGTCGTGGCGCCGCACGGGTCGCGGAGTGGGAGTGGCCGGGAGCGGAGCGGGTCGACCAGCTGCTGCGCCTCGCCGAACGCGCACAGAAGACGGCTGACCGCGTCGTGACACATCTACCGCGGTCGACCCGGACGCGTGGCTGGGCTCGTGACCTCGACCGACAGAAACGGCGAGTGGAGTTCCTGCGCCGCTACTTCGACCTCTACCGCCCGTATGCAGAGGCCGAGCTGCACTTCACCGACGCCCGCACCTTGACGCTTCATCGGGGGCTGCATCCTGACGACGCCGAGCTGTTCGCCTTCGACGCCGCCGACATCGACTGGACGCACTACATCGCCGGTGTGCACACACCGGCCGTCACGTCGACCTTGCGCGCGCTGTCCAGCGGTCCGTCGCGCGGCGAGCCGACAAGGATCGACCTCGGCGCCGCTGCCACTGACGCCGGCCAGATCGTCGCCGTCTTCGACATGGACGGCACGCTGCTGCCGTCGAACGTCGTCGAGTCCTACCTCTGGCTGCGGCTGCCCGAGCTCGCCGGCACCCGGCGGGCACGCGAGGTCGCCGAGGTCGCACGGGCACTGCCGAAGTGGCTGCTCACCGAGCGCCGCGACCGCGGCGCGTTCCTGCGTGCGGTCTACCGCCGCTATGCCGGCGCGGACTACGACGAGCTGTTGCGCATCGTCGACGAGCACGTGACCGGCACTGTGCTCGGCCGGCTCTCACCGGGCGCGGCCCGCGCAGTGCGCGAACACCGCGCGGCTGGCCACCGCACGGTGCTGGTCACCGGCGCCATCGCTCCCCTCACCCGGCCGGTCGCGCCGCTGTTCGACGAGATCGTCGCCGCTGAGCTCAGCGTCGGTCCGGACGGCCGCTGCACGGGTTTCCTCGCGCATCCGCCTCTCGTCGGCGAGTCCCGGGCCGCCTGGTTGCGGCACCGCGCGAAGGAGGCGGGCTGGGACCTTTCCGCGTCGTTCGCCTACGCGGACTCGGCGAGCGACCTGCCGTTGCTGCAGGCCGTCGGACATCCGGTCGTGATCGACCCCGACATCGCGTTGTCGCGCGTCGCGCGCCGGTCGCGCTGGCCGGTCGAGAACTGGCGCGCGACCGTGCCGGTCGGCCACCACATCCGTGCCGTCGCGTCGGAGACGCGCCAAGGAAGCAGTGAACTGGAGCCGAGCCGGTGATCAACGCGCTCGAGGTCTACCGCTCACTGCCGAGGTACGTCGCCGCGCGAGCGGTCGGCTCGCGGGTGCCAGGGTTGCTCGCGGGACCGCTGACCCCGCTGCGGCTCGTGCATCGCGAGGCTCCCAAACCGCGGCACTCAGGCTGGGTACGGGTCCGTCCACGGCTCTCCGGCATCTGCGGCAGCGACCTCGCGACGCTCGCGGGCCACGCGTCGCTCTACCTCAGCGCTGTCGTGTCGATGCCGTTCGTGCCGGGACACGAGGTCGTCGGCGAGACCCTCGACGACGCCCCGGGGCTGCCCGCGGGCAGTCGCGTGGTGCTCGACTCGGTGCTGTCCTGCGCGGCGCGCGGTCTCGAGCCTTGCGAGGCATGCCGGTCCGAGCAGCGCAACCGTTGCGACCGCGTCACCGTCGGCCACGTCTCCCCCGGCCTGCAGACCGGCTTCTGCGCCGACACCGGCGGCGGGTGGAGCGGTGAGTTCATCGCGCACGTCTCGCAGCTGCATCCTGTGCCCGACTCACTGCCGGACGAGCGCGCGGTGCTGGTCGAACCGATGGCGTGCGCTGTCCATGCCGCACGTCGCGCATCCGTGCGCGACGGCGAGTCGGTGCTCGTCGTCGGCGCCGGTGCCGTCGGGTTGTTCCTGACCCTCGCACTGCGGGAGCTCACGCCGGCAGCTGTGATCACCGTCGTCGCGAAGCATCGCGGCCAGGCGGAGCTCGCGCGGATGTTCGGTGCGACCGAGGTCGTGTCACCGCGCGAGGTCGTCGGTGGCGTGCGACGCGCCACGCGTGCGCTGCGACTCGAGCCCGAGCGCGGGTCGGCGTTCCTGCTCGGCGGTGTCGACGTCGCGGTCGACGCGGTCGGGAGCCGCACCACGATCGACACTGCGCTGCGCACGACCCGGGCCGGCGGCCGGGTGCTCCTCGCCGGCATGCCGGCCGAGTCGGTCGACCTGACGCCGGCGTGGTTCCGCGAGCTCGAGGTCACCGGTGCGTATGCATCCGGCGGGGACGCGTTCGACGTCGCGATGTCGATGGCCGCGGACGCACCACTCGACGGCCTGCTCGGCGTCACCTACCCCCTCGACCGCTGGCGCGAGGCGCTCGACCACGCGGGCCAGGCCGGCCGGCTGGGTACGGTCAAGGTCGCCTTCGACATGAGGAGAAGTGCGTGAGCGAGCGAAGCGAGCACCGCTTGTGGGCGGCGGGCGGGGCGGAGGACGTATGAGCCGCCCCGGGTTCGTCCTCGAGGTCGACGAGCGGACACCTCCACTGCTGATGCACTCCGGGGAGTCGTTCCGGCTGGAGGACTTCCCGCTGGGCTCGCGCGTCATCTACCCCCCGGAGTCGCTGCCCGGCGTGCCCGACGTCGACGAGGCGATCGAGCAGGCGCTGCTCCACCCGACGGACAGTGAGCCGCTGCCCGCGCTGCTGCGGCCCGGCATGAAGCTGACGATCGCCTTCGACGACCTGTCGCTCCCGCTTCCCCCGATGCGCAAGCCGGACATCCGCCAGCGAATCCTCGAGCATGTTCTCGAGCACGCCGCGAGTGCCGGGGTGGACGACGTACAGCTGATCGCCGCCAATGCACTGCACCGCCGGATGACACCGGATGAGCTCAAGGCCATCGTCGGCGAACGGGTCTTCCGCAGCTTCTATCCCGACAACCTCGTCAACTTCGACGCGGAGGATCGCGACAACCTCGCGCACCTCGGCAAGACCGACAAGGACGAGGACGTCGAGATCTCGAAGCGGGCGGCCGAGTCCGACCTGCTCGTCTACGTCAACGTCAACCTCGTCGCGATGGACGGTGGCTGGAAGTCGACGGCGATCGGCCTGGCGTCCTACAACTCACTGCGCCATCACCACAACAGCCACACGATGGTGCACTCGCGGTCGTTCATGGACCCGCACAAGTCGCAGCTGCACTCATCGGCCTGGCGGATGGGCCGTGTGCTGTCCGAGCACGTCAAGGTCTTCCAGATCGAGACGACGCTGAACAACGACGCGTTCCCGTCGCAGTACGGCTTCCTGACGAAGCGCGAGTGGGAGTGGTCGCTGCGCGACCAGACGATGTTCCTCGGCGCGAAGCGAGGCATCGACCTGATGCCGGCGAAGGCGCGCCGCCGTCTCTTTCAGTCGATGGAGGCGCCCTACCAGGTCACCGGCATCAGCGCCGGAGCCGTCGAGCCGGTGCACGCGCAGACGTTGGAGCGGGTGCACCGCCAGCAGCTCGTGGAGGTCGACGGGCAGAGCGACATCGGCGTCTTCGGGCTGCCCTACCTCTGCCCTTACAACGTCAACAGCGTGATGAACCCGATCCTGGCGGCATGCCTCGGGCTCGGCTACTTCTTCAACATGTACGTCGGCCAGCCGATCGTGCGCAAGGGCGGAGTGCTCATCCTCAACCACCCCGTGCCGTGGGAGTTCTCGACGTTGCACCACCCGAGCTACGTCGACTTCTTCGACGAGGTGTTGTCGGTGTCGACGGACCCGAGGGTCATCGAGCAGAAGTTCGAGCAGCAGTACGCGACCGACCCTTGGTACGTCCACCTCTACCGGACGTCGTACGCGTATCACGGCGTTCACCCGTTCTACATGTGGTACTGGTGCGCGCACGCTCTCGACCATCTCGGCGAGGTCATCTGGGTCGGCGGCGACCGCCGGGCCGTCGCGCGGATGGGCATGCGCTCTGCGTCGACGTTCGCTGACGCACTCGAGATGGCAACCGACAGCGTCGGTCGCTCGCCATCGATCACCTACCTGCACTCGCCGCCGCACGCCCTGGCGCACGTCAAGTGACCGGCAAGGGCAGCCTCGCCAGGGACGTCAGGCAGGTCGCGCGGGGTTGGCGCTGGTCGCACCGGCCGCTGCCGCCGCGAAGCGCCGAGCCGCACCATGTGTTCACCGAGCCGCGGGAGTTCCCGACCGACTGGGCGCGGTCACGACCCGCACGAGTCGCCCGCGAGGTGATCCTGCGCGCCGGTCTGGGACCGATCGTCCGCCGCGAGACGACGCTGCACGTCGATGGTCTCGACGTGTTCGACGACCTCGACGAGCCGGTCGTGCTCGTCGCCAACCACTCCTCGCACCTCGACACCGCCCTGTTGCTGACGACGCTGCCGGTCGAGTGGCAGCGCAAGGTCACGGTCGGCGCCGCGGCCGACTACTTCTTCGACGCGTGGTGGCGCGCGGTCGGCTCAGCGCTCGCGTTCTCGACCTTCCCGATCGAGCGCAGCGGAGTCGGCCTGTCCGAGACGCCGCTACGGCTGCTCGATGAGGGCTGGTCGGTGCTGATGTACCCGGAAGGCACCAGGTCGCCGGACGGCTGGGCCCGGCGGTTCCGGCTCGGGGCGGCGTACCTCGCGGCGCAGGCCCAGGTGCCGGTTCTGCCGATCGCGATCGTCGGCTCCTACGCCGCGATGCCCAAGGGTCGCGGCTGGCCGAGGCCAGGCCGGCCCGAGGTGCACGTGCGATACGGCCGGCCGGTGCGCCAAGGTGCGGAGGAGACCCCGCGGGAGTTCGGTCAGCGGATCTCGACGGCGGTGTCGACGCTGCTCGACGAGGACCGCAGCGACTGGTACTCCGCCATGCGACGAGCGGCCGACGGCGCGACGCCGTCGCCGAGTGGTCCGCAGGTGGCCCACTGGCGACGGGTCTGGCAGTCAACGGCTTCGCCCCAGTCGGTGCGGCGTCCGAAGCCGCGCGCCTGGCGCTAGAACCCCTTCAGCGCAACCGGCGCGGGCCGGCGTCCGGCCGCACATGCGCACGCGCCACCGTGACATCCGCTTCGAGCACGGTCACACCGCCGCGTCCGACAAGAACCGACGGCAGCAAGAGCGTGGCGACCTCTGGGACGTCGTCAACCAGCATCGACACCCGCAGCAGCAGGTCTTCGAGCGCGGCGACGTCGACGGCCTCCGCCCCGCGCCATCCGAGCAGCAGCGGCGCTGCCCGGAGCGAGCGGACCATCTCCGCGGCGTCGATGTCGGTGAGCGGCGCGGCCCGGTAGGCGACGTCGCCGAGCAGCTCGCTCGCCATCCCGCCGACGCCTAGCGACACCACGGCACCCAGCGACGGTTCGTCGAAACCGCACACCGTGACCGCAACGCCCGGCGGAGCCATCTGCTGGACGAGGACGTCGCCGGCTCCCGCCGACGTCACCGCGTCGTACGCCGCCCTGAGGTCCTTGGGTGACGCGACGTCGAGCCGCACGCCGCCGAGGTCAGCGCGACGGCGCAGGTGCGGGTCGGCCGCCTTGACCGCGACCGGCCAGCCGAGGCGCCGGGCGGCGGCGAGTGCGGCACGGCCACTGTCCGCCCGAGCGACGGGAGACACCTCGACACCGATCGCCGCGAGGATCTGTTGCGCAGCCTCGTCGTCGAGCCGGCCCCCGCCGGACCCGACGTGTGCCTGCGCGAGCTCTCGCGCGCGGTCCACGTCGGCATCGGCGGGATCGGGCAGCGCGCCGACCGGTCGAGCCCGCCACTCCGCGAGCGCGACGGCCTTCGCCACAGCGCTGACGGCGCTCTCCGGCTCGCGGTACGACGGGACCGCGCGCGGCCCGGCGAGGCCGACGACACCGCGCATCATCGAGACCACCGGCTTGCCGCAGCCGTCCGCGGCCGCTGCGACGGCGGCTGCGACCGCCGCGTCGTCGCCGCCGAGCGCAGGTGCGTAGATGACGACGATCGCATCGGTCGCGGCATCCGCAACCGCACGCTTCACGGCGGCGCCGTACTCCGGCCCGCCGGCGTTGGACCCGAGGTCGACAACCTCCCCCGCCGGAACAAGTCGCGCCCGCGCGAGCGCGGCGACCGTCAGTTGGCCGAGTGCAGAGGAGTTGCCGACGACCGCAACCCGCCGGCCGCCAGGCAGCGGCTGGTGCGCGAGCAGCGTCGCGACGTCGAGACCCGCTGACAACGAGTCGACCTGCACGACTCCTGCCTGCGCGAGCAGCGCATCCTCAGCCTCCGGCGAAACGCGCATCGACGGCGAGTCTGAGGAGGCGGACGACAGATGCCCGGCGCGGACGAGCACCACCGGCTTGTGCGTCGACACGCGCCGCGCGAGCCGAGTGAACTTGCGCGGGTTGCCGAACGTCTCGAGGTAGAGCAGGACGACGTCGGTGGCCTGGTCGTCCTCCCAGAACTGCAGCAGGTCGTTGCCCGAGACGTCGGCGCGGTTGCCCGCGGAGACGAACGTCGACAACCCGACACCACGGGCCGCGGCATCCGCGAGGATGACGTTGCCGAGTGTTCCCGACTGGCTGAAGATCCCGAGGCGACCTGCCGTGGGGACGACTGGTGCGAGCGAGGCGTTGAGCCGCACGTCCGGGTCCGTGTTGACGACGCCGAGGCAGTTGGGACCCACGACGCGCATGCCGTTCGCTCGGGCGACCCGAACCAGCTGCTCCTGGCGATGTGCGTCGTCCGCAGCGCCCGTCTCGGCGAACCCGGCGGACAGCACGACGACGCCGTGCGCGCCGGTCGTCGAGGCCTGGTCGATGACGTCGAGGACGGCGGCGGCAGGCACCGCCACGACGACGAGGTCCGCGCCGTCCGGGACGTCCACCAGAGACGGAAAGGCGTCGACGCCACCGATTGACCGTGCAGTCGGGTGGATCGCCACGAGCCGGCGCGTGAAGCCCGCCGCAACCACGTGATCGAGCACGACGCGCCCGACATTCGCACGGCTCGCGCTGGCTCCGACGACCGCGACGACTTCCGGCTCGAGCAGCCTGCGCACCGACCGGGCCTCGGCGTGCTGCTCACGAACTCGGGCCGCAGCCAGGGACGCCGTCGTCGGCTCGATGTCGAACGTGACGTGCACGGTCCCGCTGTCGAACTGCCGCGCGGCGGCGTAACCGGCGTCGAGGAAGACCCGCAGCATGCGCCGGTTCGTGGGGAGCACGTCGGCCCCGAAACGCGTGATGCCTCGCTCGCGGGCCGCCGCCGCGAGGTGCTCGAGCATGAGCGGCCCCAGGCCGCGCCCCTGGTGTGCGTCCTCGATGACGAACGCCACCTCTGCCGTGGTCTCGTCCAGCCCCTCGTAACGCGCGACACCGATGATGCGCCTGCCCAGTTCCGCGACGATCGCAACTCTGCGGTCGTGGTCGACGACCGTGAATCGCTCGAGATCGCGAGACGGGATCGTCGGGTAGGGCCCGAAGAACCGGAAGTACCTCGTCTGTTCCGACAACCGCGCGTGCATCGCCTGCAGCGCGGCGGCGTCGTCGGGGCGGATCGGCCGCAGATGGACCGTTCCGCCGTCCGCGACCACGACGTCGGCGGACCAGTGCGCCGGCGGCGCGGACGCCGAACGGGACGCCGTCACCCCGCCGACACTACGGCGGGAGAGGTGTGGCCGGTATTCAGTCCTTGCCGCGGCCGGTGAGCAGGTCGCGAACGCGGTCGAGCAGGCCGGCGCCCGGACCGAGCAGAGCGTTGAACGGCGGGTGGTCCGGCGCCATGGGGTGCGGGTGGGTCGGCACGATCTTCTTCAGCGCCTGCACCACCGTCGCGAGCTTGTCGAGCTCGTCCTTGCCGACAGCCTCGCGGAACCTCGGGAAGGCGTCGATCTCCTCTTCCTTGATGTGCTCGGCGATCGCGCTCTGCAGCTGACCCATCAACACCGGGAACTGCGCGTCCTCAGGGTCCATGCCGTCGAGCTTCTTCATGACCTCTTCGGCGTCGGAGTGCTCGGAGATCTCGTGCTCGACGAGCTGCTCACCGTCCGGCAGCGCCTTCTTCATCGCCGGGTAGACGGCCTGCTCCTCGGCCTCGGAGTGACGCACCAGCTCGATGATGATCTTGTCGGCGATCGTGCGGCGCTCCTGGGGATCGGTCGCCTTGCCGAACTCGGCGAACATCTCCTCGACCTCGCGATGGTCGTGCTCGAGAAGGTCAATGACGTCAGGCATCCGGTGCCTCCTTGGCGAAGCGATCGACATCAGAAATGTCCTGTTCTCAGGCGTCCCCGGCCCTCCTGGGAGCAAACCGGACGGGGTTAGGTTCGGGGCATGACTTCAGAACGAGAACGCGCCGTCGTCGACGCCGTGCCGAAGGGTCTGTTCATCGGCGGACGCTGGCGGGACGCCAGTGGCGGCGCGACACTTTCCGTCGAGGATCCGTCGACTGGGGCGAGCCTCTGTGACGTCGCCGACGGCACGGCCGCCGACGCGGCCGCTGCGCTCGATGCGGCCGTCGAGGCGCAGGCGGACTGGGCCGCGACCGCGCCCCGGGAGCGCGGCGAGATCCTCCGCCGGGTCTTCGAGCTCATGAACGAGCGCAGCGACGACTTGGCCCTGCTCATGACGCTGGAGATGGGCAAGCCGCTCGCCGAGGCCAAGGGCGAGGTGACCTACGCCGCGGAGTTCTTTCGGTGGTTCGCGGAGGAAGCCGTGCGGATCGACGGCCGCTGGTCGGTGAACCCCGCCGGGTCCGGCCGGTTGCTGACGATGAAGCACCCCGTTGGTCCGTGCCTGCTGATCACGCCGTGGAACTTCCCCATTGCGATGGGCACCCGCAAGATCGGCCCCGCGATCGCCGCCGGCTGCACGATGGTGGTGAAGCCTGCGCAGCAGACGCCGCTCTCGATGCTCCTGCTGGCCTCTCTTCTGAAGGAGGCCGGGCTGCCGGACGGCGTACTCAACGTCGTCACCGCATCGTCGGCGTCCACCGTCACCGCACCGCTGTTCGAGGACGCGCGACTGCGCAAGGTCTCGTTCACCGGCTCGACTCCGGTCGGCAAGAAGCTGATGGAACAGGCGTCGAAGCACCTGCTGCGCATGTCGATGGAGCTCGGCGGCAATGCGCCCTACCTCGTCTTCGGCGATGCCGACCTCGACCACGCGGTCGACCAGGCTGTGATCGCGAAGATGCGCAACATCGGTGAGTCCTGCGTCGCCGCCAACCGCTTCCACGTGCACGAATCCGTGGCCGACGAGTTCGCGTCGCGACTTGCCGAGCGACTGGGTGCGATGAAGGTCGGTCGCGGCACCGACGACGGCGTCGAGGTCGGTCCGCTCATCGACGACAACCAACGGTCGAAGGTCGTCGAGCTCGTCGACGACGCCGTCGACAAGGGCGCCAAGGTGCTGACAGGGGGCGAGAAGGTCGGCGACCGCGGCTACTTCTATGCGCCGACCGTGCTCGCAGGCATTCCGGACGACGCGACGCTGTTGCGCGAGGAGATCTTCGGCCCGGTCGCTCCCGTCAAGACGTTCTCGACCGATGAGGAAGCGGTGAAGGCCGCCAACGACTCGGAGTTCGGCCTCGTCGCCTACGTCTTCACGCGCGACCTGCAGCGCGCGATCCGCGTCACCGAGGGCCTGGAGGTCGGGATGGTTGGACTCAACCGCGGGCTCGTCAGCAACCCGGCCGCGCCGTTCGGCGGCGTGAAGGAGTCGGGCTTCGGCCGCGAGGGTGGCGCCGAGGGAATCGAGGAGTACCTCTACACGAAGTACGTCGCCGTCGACCTCTGAGGACGCCGGGTCCGCGGGACTCAGGACTGGTCGGTCAGCAAGGACGCGAGCTGGCGGGCGTTGGTCTGCGCGTAGTTGGCGTAGCAGTTGTTGAGGAGCACGTGCGTCTCCTGTGTCTGCTGCGCGAGTTCCTGCAGCCGCGGCGCCCACGGCTTCAGCTCCTTCTCCTCGTAGAGGTAGCCGAAGCGCTCGTAGATGTCGCGGCTCGTCCACTTGTCACTGTGGCCGTGAAAGCGCACGACGGAGAGGTCAGGCGCGGTCGCGGCGACGACCGGCGGCACCGACGAGGCATGACCTTGCGGCATGTCGACAACGACGTAGGGGACGGCGTACGACCGCAGGAAGTCCAGCGTCTCCTCGGTCGTCTCGTCGTCGCTGAACCACGTCGACGACCGGAACTCGACGCAGATCCGGTACGGCGCCGCGCGTTCCTTGCACTCGAGGATGTAGTCCTTGTTGGACCGCCGGATCGTGAACCACTGCGGGAACTGGAACAGCAGCGTGCCGAGCTTGCCGGCCTCGTGCAGCGGCTCGAGTGCGGAGAGGAACCGCTCCCAGACCTGGTTGACGGTCTTGTCGTCGAGGTCCTTCGGATAGAGGTTCTTCTTGCCGGCGGCCTCCTCGGTCAGACGCTCCCGGAGGTCCTTGTAGAGCGCGGCCGGCCGGGTCGGGTGCTGCGTGAGCAGAGAGAACGCCTTGATGTTGAAGCGGAAGTAGTCCGGAGTGCGTGCGGCCCACAGCTCGCTGTTGCGCTCGTTCGGCGGCGTGTAATAGGTCGAGTCGACCTCGACGAGCGGGAACTGCTCAGCGTAATAACGCAACCGCTCCTCGGGCGTCGTCACCTCCGGCGGGTACCACCCGGACCCGAGCAGCGTCTTGTCCGTCCACGACGCGGTCCCGATCAAGATCTGCCCCACGAGCCACATCCTCGTCGCCGGTAGGCCGGGCGGGCGAAACCGGGTTTCGCAGGTTCTCGACGCCCTTGACCCGCTGTAGTCTCGACGTCGTACCCGGCTGGCCGGTCGCCGTTCCCCCGAGGGCTCGGCCGGTCCGGCATGTCGGGGGTCCCGAGTGCAGGGGAAGGGCAGTTGGTGAGCAGCGCACGTCAGGCCGCGGCCAAGAAGCCGACCGCGAGCCGGAAGCCGGCCGCAGCGACCAAGGCATCGGCCGAGAGCACGGCGAAGCCGGACGGTCGCAAGCGCGCCGTCGCGGTCGTCGAAGATGCCGAGGCACCCACCGGCAAGCGCGCCGCGAAGGCCGCGGCCGCGAAGGTCGCCGCCGCGCCGGCGCCCGAGTCCGCCGACCCGAGCGACCCCGAAGCGGTCGAGCCCGACGCCGCGGAGCTCGTCGAGGAGGAGGACGACGAAGAGGTCGTCGTCCCCGAGGAGGACACCTCCGGCCCCTCCACCGACCTCGTCCGGGCCTACCTCAAGGAGATCGGCCGGGTCGCGCTGCTCAACGCCGAGCAGGAGGTCGAGCTCGCCAAGCGGATCGAAGCCGGCCTGTTCGCCGCCGAGAAGATCCGGCAGTCGGAGTCCGGCGAGCTGAAGCTCACCAAGGCCGTGAAGAAGGACCTCGAGTGGCTGACCGCCGACGGTCAGCGCGCGAAGGACCACCTGCTCGAGGCCAACCTCCGCCTCGTGGTGTCAGTCGCCAAGCGCTACACCGGCCGTGGCATGGCCTTCCTCGACCTGATCCAGGAAGGCAACCTGGGCCTGATCCGTGCGGTCGAGAAGTTCGACTACACCAAGGGCTACAAGTTCTCGACCTACGCGACGTGGTGGATCCGCCAGGCGATCACCCGCGCCATGGCCGACCAGGCCCGCACGATCCGCATCCCGGTGCACATGGTCGAGCAGATCAACAAGCTCACCCGCGTGCAGCGCCAGATGCTGCAGGACCTCGGCCGCGAGCCCACCGCGGACGAGCTGGCCACCGAGCTCGACATGACCCCGGACAAGGTCGTCGAGATCCAGGGCTACGCCCGCGAGCCTGTCTCGCTGGAGCAGAACGTCGGCGACGAGGGCGACAGCCAGCTCGGCGACTTCATCGAGGACGCCGACGCGCCGGTCGCTGCCGAGGTCGTGTCGTTCGGCCTGCTGCAGCGCGAGCTGGACAGCGTTCTCAAGACGCTGCCCGAGCGCGAGGCTGCGGTCGTCGCGCTGCGCTTCGGCCTGACCGACGGCCAGCCGCGCACTCTCGACGAGATCGGCAAGGAGTTCGGTCTCACCCGCGAGCGGATCCGCCAGATCGAGGCCAAGACGCTGTCGAAGCTGCGCCACCCGTCGCGGTCCCAGAAGCTGCGCGACTACCTCGAATAGGACCAGCGTCCATCACGACGCGCACGCGGTGATTCCTAGGTCACGAGCAGGTCGATCGCCACTGCTGTGCCGACGATGGCGACCGCGCCTCGCAGGACCGGCGCCGGGAGCCGCCGGCCGACATGCGCACCGATCTGCCCGCCGACCGCTGAGCTGACCCAGAGCAGCACGACCGCAAGCCAGGCGACGTGCGTCGCGAACGCGAAGTAGACGGCGGCAACACCGTTGACCGCCGCGGTGATGACGTTCTTCACACCGTTGAGCCGCTGGAGGTCGTCGTCGATCAAGATGCCGAGCAGCCCCAGGATGATGACGCTCATTGCCGCGCCGAAGTAGCCGCCGTAGACCGCACACACCAGAACGCCGACCTGCAACAGCGGACCCGGATGCTCCGCAACCACACCGCGGGCCCGCCGGCGCTTCGCGATCCGCGGCTGGAGCAGCACCATCGCGACAGCGACGAGGATGAGGGTCGGTACGACGTCCCGGAAGGCACCCGGCTCGGCCAGAAGCAGCATCGCTCCCGCGACGCCGCCGATGATCGACGCGGGCAGCATCTGCAGGATCCGCCGGCGTTGGCCGGCGAGCTCCCGGCGGTAGCCGATCGCGCCGGACACCGAGCCGGGGACGAGACCGAGCGTGTTGCTGACGTTGGCGAGCACCGGCGGATAACCCACCGCGAGCAACGTCGGGAACGTCAGCAGGGAACCGGACCCGACTGCCGCGTTCACACCACCCGCGACGACCCCTGCGCCCGAGATCACGAGCGCATCGAGCCCCGTCATGCACCTCATCCTCGTGGTGGGTAGATTGCCGCGTCGTGTCCGACGCCTTCTATGTGCCGCTCGGTGACGGCCGCTTCACGTCGACCGAACACACCGGGGGCCCGTGGGACTCGCAATTGCAGCACGCCGGGCCACCGTCGGCGCTGCTGGCCCGGGCGATCGAGCAGCACGACGGCGCGTGGCCCGGGCACATCGTCCGCATCAGCGTCGACATCCTCGGGCCCGTCCCGGTCGCGGAGGTGTCGGTCACGACGCAGGTCTTGCGGTCGGGCAGGAGCGTCGAGCTCGTCCAGGCGGAGCTGCACTCCACGGACCCCGCAGGGGGCGACAGGGTCGCGGCCCGAGCGACGGCATGGCGCGTCGTCGACGCCGACCTCGATCTCCCCGACCACCCCGAGACCGTGGACGACGTACCGCCGTTTCCCGATGGCGAGTCGCCGCTCCCGGTCGGCTGGGGTGGCGGCTACCTCGCCGCCATGCAGTGGCGGCAGGCCGGCGGCGTCTGGGCCGACCCGGGAGCGGCCACCGTGTGGGGGCGCATGCGCTACCCGCTGGTCGCGGACGAACAGCCGACCGGACTCCAGCGGGTCATGGCCATCGCCGACTCGGGCAACGGCGTCTCGTTCGTGCTGCCGTTCGACAAGTGGCTGTTCATCAACCCGGACCTGACCGTGCACACCACGCGTGAGCCGACCGGTGAGTGGATCTGCCTCGACGCGGCGACGACGGTCTCCGAGCGCGGCTTCGGGCTCGCAGCGTCGCGTTTGTTCGACCGTGACGGACTCGTCGCCCGCGGTGCGCAAGCGCTGTACGTCGCTCCCCGGACCTGATCCCCTCGGCCGAGGGCACCTGACCCCGGCGACAGGGGTGGCTCACCTTCTGTCAAGATCGCCCTGTCATGGGGAGGAACAGGAGAGGCCGCGCGGCGCCGTAGCTATCGAGGAGTTCGTCGTGATTCGCTCCACCCGAGTCGCCAAGACCGGTGACGTCAAGGTCACCTTCGTGCAGCCGCAGGACGAACCCGCCGGCACCATCTCGGTGGTCGGGGACTTCAACGACTGGCGGCCCGGCACGCACGTCCTGTCGAAGCGCACCAACGGGACGCGTTCGGTGTCGGTGATACTGCCGGCGGCCAGCAAGTTCCGCTTCCGCTATCTCGGCGAGAACGGCAACTGGTTCGACGACGAGACCGTCGAACGTGACGGCGACGCCGGCCTGCTGACCACCTGACGTCCCTCAATTGTGGCCACAGCACGCTCTAGCGTGCGAGGGCCACAATGGTCAGGTCAGCCGGCGGCTTTCGCCTTGGCCTCGGCCTTCATCTGCTTCTTGAACGCGCGCACCTTCTCCAGCGACTTCGCGTCCTTGATGTCGGCGACCGACTTGAAGCTCTTCGCCTCGCCGAACTCCCCCGCAGCCTCTCGCCAGCCCTTCGCCTTCACACCGAGCTGCTTGCCGAGCAACGCGACGAAGATCTTCGCTTTCTGCTTGCCGAAGCCCGGCAAGGCCTCGACCCGCTTCAGCAGATCCGCACCGTCCTTCGCATCGCGCCACACCGCGGCGGCGTCGCCGTCGTAGTCGTCGGCGATCACCCGGCACAGCTGCTGCACGCGACCTGCCATCGATCCGGGAAAGCGGTGGATGGCCGGTGGCGTCGCGAACACCTTCGCCAGCTCGTCCGGGTCGCGAGCCGCGATGTCCGCGGCGTCGAGGTCACGGCCGAGGCGTTGTGTCATGTGCAGCGGGCCCTTGAACGCCCACTCGAGCGGGATCTGCTGGTCGAGGACCATGCCGATCAGAAGAGCGAGCGGATCGCGCGAGAGAAGCGCATCTGCGTCGGGTTCCTGCGCAAGACACAGCTGGGTCACACGCTCAACCTAACGCCGCAGCGGCTTGCTGGGTGGCGGCCCGGGGCACGAAACAGGCATGGGCGGCCACGTGTTCATCGTGCACGGCGACCTCACCCATCTCGCATGCGACGACTGGCTGCTGCCGACCGACCGCGACCTGACGCTCACCGAGGCATGGCTGCCGGTGTTCGCGGACGATGCCGTACGACGCTCTGACCGCTCTTCACCGCGGCTGGCCATCGACGCGCCGGCGGCCTTCTGCGACGGGTCGAGACGGGTGCTGCCTGTGCCCCGCGACGCGCGCGCGGCGGCGAGCGAGGCCTCCCCCGTCAGCCAGGGCCGTCCGTGGCTGCTCGACGTCGGGGACGAGCCGGACGTCGACCCGAAGTGGCTCGTGGACGGCGTACGGGAATGGCTCGATGCGGTCCCTTCTGACGGCAAGCCGACGGAGCGATCGCAGCCCCTGCTCGGACTACCCCTCGTCGGCACCGGCGCCGGCGGTGCCGCGAGCCGACGGGACGAGGTGCTGGCCGCGCTGCTGCCCGCGCTGCGGGAGCACGCCGACCGGTCGAACGTCGACGTCGCGCTGGTGCTCAACGACGACCGTGACCACGCGGCTGCTCAGGCGGTCCGGCGCCGCGCGGACGAGACGACGTGGCCGTTCGACGAGGCGCAGCTGCGTGCAGCCGACGCGATCGCGGTCCACGCCAACGCCGGCCGGCTCGCGCTGTTCCTCGGTGCCGGAGTCAGCCGCACCGCGGGACTCCCTCTCTGGAACGAGCTGATCGCCGAGCTGCTCGAGCTCGCGCAGGTCGACGGCGACCCTCGCGACGCGGTCGCAAGACTCGGCGTGCAGGACCAGGCGGAGTACGTCGCCCGCCAGCTCTCCGGTGGCGGCGACCAGCTGCACGAATGGATGCAGAAGCGGTTCGCGGCCCGGCCCCACGGGCTGGCGCACTCTCTGCTGGCCGCACTGCCGGCGCGCGAGGCGGCGACCACCAACTGGGATGCGCTGTTCGAGCAGGCCGTCGCCGACACCGGGCAGTCGCTCGCCGTCCTCCCCTACGACGACCCCAGCGGAGCGGACCGGTGGCTGCTCAAGCTGCACGGCGACGCGACGCGAGGCACCGGGATCGTCGTACGTCGCCAGGACTACCTGCGGTTCGCGACCGAGCAGAGCGCACTGGCCGGCATCGTGCAGTCGCTGATGTTCACCCGGCACATGCTGTTCGTCGGCTTCTCGCTCGTCGACGACAACTTCATCCGCATCGCCGACGACGTCACGCGCATCGTCGACCGCTACGCCGGTCGCGACCGTCGGCAGCCGACTCTCGGCACGACCGTCGGCCTGCACGACGACCCGGCGAAACGGGCGTTGTGGCCCCATCTCGACCATGCGGTCGTCGCCGACGGTGAGATGGACACTGCGGAGCGTGCGCGCTGCCTCGAGGTGTTCCTCGATCTCGTGTCGGCGCGCATCGACCGGGGAGCCAGCTACCTGCTCGACGAGCGCTACGCCGGTCTGCTCGGCGACGCCGACCGCCTGCTGGCCCAGCACCTGCGGGGAATCGTCCAGGACGCAGAGGCGTTGCAGGAGTGCGCGTCATGGCCTGCGGTCGCCGCTCTTCTCCACAGTTTGGGCACCCCGGACGTGACATGACCCACTGCCGTCTGGCATCATGGTGGGTCGCGCCGCGGAACATCCGCGGCGTCGCGTGCGTTGGACCTACTGGCTGGTAAACGTCGCAGCCCGCTCCAACGTCTCAACCAGTGACAGCCCGTGACCACCACCTACTGCCCTTGGGGGGCATGAACCGCCATGAGCACTGCCACCATCGCCCGCGTCAACGGTGACGCCGGCCTGCCGACCGCCGTCGAGGACCTTCTCGATGCCGCCGCCGAGCAGGGTGCGTTGACCTTCGCGCAGGTCCGCCGCGCGCTCGACGAGGCTGGCGTCAGCCCCGCCGAGGCCAAGCGGGTCCTGCGGGTCATCAACGACCGCGGGATCTCGATCGGTGCCGACGCACCAGGCTCCGTGCCCACGAGCCCGACCACCGTCAACCTCGTCGAGGAAGAGGACGTCCCGGACGTCTGGGACCAGGAGGTCCCGACCACCGACCTCGTCCGTGTCTACCTCACCGACATCGGACGCGTTGCCCTGCTCACCGCCGAGCAGGAGGTCGACCTGGCCAAGCGCATCGAGGCCGGGCTGTTCGCCGCGGAGAAGATTCGCGCCGCGGACGCCAAGGAGACCAAGAAGCTCCCGGCCAAGCTGCGCCGCGACCTCGAGGAGATCAACGCTGACGGCACCCGCGCGCGCAACCACCTCCTCGAGGCCAACCTCCGGCTGGTCGTCTCCCTCGCCAAGCGCTACCAGGGCAAGGGCCTGACGCTGCTCGACCTCATCCAGGAAGGCAACATCGGCCTGGTGCGCGCGGTCGAGAAGTTCGACTACACCAAGGGCTACAAGTTCTCGACCTACGCGACCTGGTGGATCCGCCAGGCACTGCAGCGGGCGATCGCCGACCAGGGCCGCACCATCCGCGTGCCCGTCCACATGGTCGAGCAGATCAACAAGGCGCTGCGGGTCAAGCGTGACCTCGCGACGGAGCTCGGCCGCGAGCCGACCTTCGCCGAGCTGGGCGCCGTGCTCGAGATGACGGCCGAGCGGGTCGAGGAGATCCTCGGCTACGGCCGCGAGACGCTGTCGCTGGAGACGCCGGTGGGCGACGACGGTACGGCGACCTTCGGCGAGTTCATCGAGGACGCCGACGCGCCGGTCGCGGCCGATGTCGTCGACTTCGGTCTCCTTCAGGACCGGCTTCGTCTCGTGCTCGGCACGCTGCCGGACCGCTCCGCTTCCGTGATGCGGATGCGCTTCGGTCTCGACGACGGCCGGGCTCGCACGCTCGACGAGGTCGGCAAGGAGCTCGGCCTCACCCGCGAGCGGATCCGTCAGATCGAGCGCGACACGCTCCGTGAGCTGCGCAAGAGCGACACGGCGGCCACGCTGAAGGCCTGGCTGTAACGGCCTGTTAGCCACCTCACAGGACCGGGTCCGGCCGCATGGCCGGGCCCGGTCCTGCGTCGTACGAGCCCCAATCAGGGCCTGCGACCTGGGTTTCCAAGTCCCCCGGGGGGTAATTACGCTTCGCCAACTGCATCACCCACGGACCCCACACCCGTCTAGAGGAGAGGCCCGGATGAAGCCGTCGACGATGTCGCTCTTCGAGCGCGAGATGCATGACCAGGTCACCGCGGCGCGAGCTGCCGTCGACGAAGCCGGCCGCCGCAGTGACCCGTTGCTGCTCCAGGCCGCGCAGAGCCATCTGGAGAGCCTGATCGACCTGGCCCGGCGCAACGGCCTCATCATCGAGGCGGACCCGCAGGCGGCTCCCGCCACCGCCGTCTAGCCCCATGGCTCCGGGCCGCCGAAGGCCCCGGGCAGAATGCCCTCATGACTGCACTGTGTGACGGCCGGATCGTCATCGTCACGGGAGCCGGCCGCGGCATCGGTCGCGAAGAGGCTCTCGAGTTCGCCCGCCAGGGCGCGCGCGTCGTGGTCAACGACGTCGGCGGCGCCCGCGACGGCACCGGCGAGGACGCCACCCCTGCGCAGAGCGTCGTCGACGAGATCAAGGCACTCGGCGCAGAGGGTGTCGCCAACTACGACGACATCTCCGACTTCGACGGTGCGAAGCGCGTCGTACAGACCGCGATCGAGTCGTTCGGCGGCCTCGACGTCGTCGTCAACAACGCCGGCATCCTGCGCGACCGGATGCTCGTCAACATGACGATCGACGAGTGGGACGCCGTCATCAAGGTGCACCTGCGCGGCACGTTCGCGATGGCACACCACGCGGCGGTCTACTGGCGCGAGCGCTCGAAGGCCGGAGACGACGTCGACGCGCGGCTCATCAACACGTCGTCGTCCTCCGGCATCTACGGCAACGTCGGCCAGTCCAACTACGGCGCGGCCAAGGCCGGTATCGCCGCGTTCACGGTCATCACCGCGATGGAGCTGCAGCGTTACGGCGTCACCGTCAACGCCGTCGCACCCGCGGCGCTGACCCGCATGACCGAGGACCTCGTGCGCTGGCAGGACGACGGCGACGAGAAGCCCGCCTGGGACCCGCGCGACCCGTCCAACATCGCGCCGCTCGTCGCGTGGCTCGGGTCGAAGGAGTCGCGCAGCATCACCGGACGGGTGTTCAACGTGAAGGGCGGCTACGTCTCGGTCGCCGAGGGCTGGGTGGCCGGACCCGCCGAGGACAAGGGCGCGCGCTGGGAGCCGGGCGAGCTCGGCGAGGTCATCCCCCGCCTGGTCGCCGAGGCCCGCGCCAACAGCGACACGAGCGGCGCCACCCCACAGACCAGCTGACCCTGCGCGAGCATTCCGGGTCAGCCAGTGGGCAGACCGGGAGGCATGGACTCCCTTGACCCGGAGGCCCGGAGCATCTTTGCCGAGGGCAGACAGCTCTACGTCGGCGTCGTCACCAAGAACGGCCCGCACGTCACCCCCGAGCTCTACGCGACCGTCGGCGACGACCTGTGGTTCGCCACGGCCGCGTCGACGCTCAAAGCCAAGGCGGTGCGCCGCGACGGCCGGATGGCCGCGATGGTGCGGATCGGGTCGCGCGCGGCGGTGGTGACCGGCCAGGCCGAGAAGTACGACGTCGCCGACCCGGTCGCCCTGCTCGGCAACGCTCGCGACGCGATGAAGGCCCTGCAAGCGGTCGGTGCGTTCACGTTGCGCAACGCCGCCGACCTCGGCGGGTTCGCTCGCGACCTCGTCGCCGGTCGGCTGCCGTCCCGCACGCCACCACGACGGGTGCTGGTGCGGCTACGGCCGGAGGCATCCGCGGTCATCGACGCCGGCGGCCTGCCCGGCGATCGCGATGCGGTCCTCGGCTGGTCGCACGACGGGCAGCCGCTCGTGCTGCCGGCCCGGTGTGACGATGCGATGGACAGGGCCTGGATCGCCGCCACCCTGCCGGACGGCTTCGACGTCGGCACCGACAGTGCACCTGCCTGTCTGGCCGTCGACGCCTACCTCGCGCCAGGGCCGGCCGCGAAGACCGGACTGCTGCGTCGCGGCACCGCGACGCCGAGGCGGGAGCAGGACGTCGTACGGCTCGAGCTCGCAGCAGAGCGGGACACGACATGGGACGGCGCCGAGACCAGGACGGTCCCGGCGCCGTGACGAGCGCCTACGCGTAGCCGAGGGCTGCGAGGCTTTCGAGCTCGACGCCGACCAGCTGCTGGATCGCCTGGTCGTTGCCACCGGCATAGAGGTTCTGCTCGAAGTCGGTGACGATCATGGACGCCTGCGTGGTGAGAGCGAGGTTCTCCGGCTCCATCAGGATCTTCTGGAGCTCCTCGATCTCGCCCTGGATCAGCATGAAGCCCCCGACGCTTCCGGTGAGAGCGATGTACTCGGTGTGCGAGTGGATCCGGCCTTGCTTCGCGAGCTGTTCGAACCGCTCGATCGCCTTGCCGAACACCTCGAGGCCCTTGGTCTCGCGGCCTGGGATGTTTGCTCCCCAGCGCACCAGAACAGCACCGGTCATGGAACCTCCTCGACTAGGTGTGATGCGCCTCACAATCGCCCGGTCGTCCGCGCCTGACCATGGCCCGATGTGGCCAGATGTCGGGCGAACCGCTGCGAACCTCTGTCGCGGTGCGAGAGGGCATGCGGCATCCTCGTGGGATGGCGCGATCGACGCTCTTCCGCTGGATGGTGCAGTCCGTCGGGCCGCAGATGATGCTCCGTCGCGCCGCCAAGAACGGGGAGCTCGGCGCCCGGCTGGCGATCGACCGGCGACTCTGGGCCGACCCGTTCCCGACCTACGAACGCATGCGGTCGATCGGCGAGATGCAGCACGGTGGCCTCGTCTCGTCGACGACGTCACACAAGATCGCGAGCGAGGTGCTGCGCAGCCCGTCGTTCCGGGTCGGCATCGGCTCGTCCGAGCGTCTGTCGCCGATGGCCCGGCGGATGATGGCGATGTCGACCGACCCCGACGCGGTCGGTCCCGCGGAGCCGCCGTCGATGCTGGCGGTCGACCCGCCCCAGCACACGAAGTACCGCCGGCTCGTGTCGAAGGTCTTCACACCGCGCGCGATGGCGGCGATGGAGCCGCGAGTCGCTGAGATCGCGACCGAGCTGCTCGACGAGATGGAGCGCCACGACACCGTCGACCTGGTCGACATGTACGCCGGCCCGCTGCCGGTCCGTGTCATCTCGGAGATCCTGGGTGTCCCCGACTACATGCAGGACTCGATGCTGGAGTGGGGCAACGCGGCGGCGGTGACGCTCGACCCCGCACTGCACTACCGGCAGTTCCGCGACGCGGCCCGCGCTCTGCGTCGTATCCACGCCTGGCTCGACAACCACCTGAAGGAGCTGCGCCGCAACCCGGGCGACGACCTGCTCAGCCGGCTCGCAGTGCTCGTCGACGAGGGAGAGAACCTCGACGACGTCGAGCTCCGGTCGACAGCGCTGCTCGTCATCGGCGCGGGCTTCGAGACCACCGTGAACCTCATCGGCAACGCCGTGACGCAGCTGCTCGCGCATCCCGACCAGCTCGACGCCCTGAAGGCAGACCCCGCCGGTTGGCCCAACGCCGTCGACGAGGTCCTGCGTTACGACTCGCCGGTCCAGGTCACCGTCCGGGTCGCCGGCGAGGACACCAACGTGTGCGGTCACGACATCCCCGTGGGCCGATTCGTGTCCATCATGCTCGGCGGCGCCAACCGCGACCCGAACGTGTTCGAGGACCCGCACCGTTTCGACATCACCCGCACGAACGCGCGCGACCATCTCGGTTTCTCCGCGGGCATCCACTTCTGCCTGGGAGCGTCGCTGGCGCGCATGGAAGGCGCGGTCGCTCTGCGGATGCTCTTCGAGCGCTTCCCGGACCTTGCGCTGGCCGGCGAGCCGGTGCGACGCGAGCTTCGCGTGCTCCGCGGCTACGAGCACATGCCGGTGTCGCTGCGCGGACGGACGGGTCAGTCGGCGGCGCTGGACGGCGCGCGCAAGCCGAACACCATGCGCACCTCGTCCTTGCACGGGTCGGACGGCAGCGGCTGGACGTCGCCGGTCTCGACGAACCCCAGCCGCTCGTAGAACCGCTGCGCCCGCGCGTTGCCGCGCGTCACCCAGAGACCGACGACCTCCGCGGCTGCTTCGTCGCGCGCCCACTCGAGGACCGCGTCGACGAGCTGCTCGGCAGCACCGGTCCCGCGGTATGCCAGGGCAACCCACATGCTGACCAGATCGATGTCGGCGTGATGTCCGTCCTCGTCGTTGCGGAAGCCGCCGGCCAGACCGATGCACTCCTCGCCGTCGAAGGCGAGCAACGTGCAACGGTCGGCGCCGCGGGCGCCTCCTGCGGCCCGCTCGTCCCACATCGCGTCCGGGCGAGCAGCCTCAGCGGCGTAGGTCGAGCCGAAGGCCGATGGCGTGTCCTGCAGTGCGCGCAGCCGGACGTCCCGCAGCAGCTCACCGTCTGCGGCGGTGATGCGACGTACGACGACAAGGCCCATCAGCGCAGCTGCTCGAACAGGTAGTAGAGCGCGAGCAGGAACTGCAGCGCGAGGGCGACACCGGGGCTGAGAAACGCGATGCCGATGGTGGCGGCGTAGACGAACGTGCCGACCGAGAAGCGCGCGATCGACGCCCACTCCTCTTGCTCCGTCATGCCGTGGTCGATGAGCCGCCGACGGCGGACGGCGTACGTCCAGATGAGGCTGAACGCGATCGCGGCCAGGGTCAGGTTGGCGGCGTAGACGGCTTCGGCGACCTTCGCGTCGATGCCGCCCTCGCCGAGGTTGCGCGCGATCAAGCCGGTCGGGAACGGGAGAAGGGCGGTCCACAGCAGGAGCAGCAGGTTGAGGAACAGCAGCTTGCGGTCGGAGCGGCGAATCTGCTTGAACATCGAGTGGTGGTTGACCCACATGATGCCGATGACGAAGAAGCTGGAGAGGTACGCCGCGAACTGTGGCCATTCGCGTACCAGACCGTGCCAGAGGCCATCGCGAGGAACGTCCGGCGAATGCAGCTCGAGGACGAGCAGGGTGATCGCGATGGCAAAGACGCCGTCGCTGAACGCCTCGAGGCGGGACGTGTCGGTCCACGCGGAGTCCAGCGCGCTTTCCGAGTCGGTCATGCCGACGGACCCTATGCCGCGTCGCAGCCCGACCGGGGACAATTTCGGTCGATCTCGTCACAACGAACACTGGAACGCGCCATCATCGCGGCGTGAGCGTCACCGAGACGCCGACGGGCATTCTGACCTTCCTGATCGCCGATGTCCGCGGCTACACGTCGTTCACCCAGTCACACGGGGACGAGGGTGCAGCTCGCCTTGCCGACAAGTTCGCGGAGATCGCGCGCGAGGGCGTCGGAGCGCACGGCGGAGAGGTCACGGAGCTGCGCGGCGACGAGGCCCTCGCGGTCTTCTCCTCGCCACGTGCTGCGGTGCGCGCCGCGATCGACCTGCAGATGGTCTTCGCCGACGAGAGCGTGATCGATCCGTCGCTGCCGCTCACCGTCGGCATCGGCATCGACGCCGGCGAGGCAGTGCCCGTCCAGGGCGGCTACCGCGGCGGCGCGCTGAACCTGGCCGCGCGCCTGTGCTCCAAGGCAGCCGCGGGTGAGGTCCTCGTCAGCTCAGGCATCGCCCACCTGACCCGCGCCGTCGAAGGCGTCAAGCTCGTCGAGGCCGGTCAGACCGAGGTCAAGGGTCTGTCCGCCCCGGTGCAGGTGTTCCGCGCGGAAGCGAATCGTGAGCGTCTCGTCGCCGTTCCAGGTGCCGGCGAGATGCCGTCCGCCCTCGATGCCGTGACGCCGATCGTCGGCCGGGAGGCCGAGGCGCGCCGGCTGCGATGGCTGTGGCGGCTCGCGCGCCGTGGGACCGCTACCACCTGCCTGGTCTTCGGGCCGCCCGGCATCGGGAAGACGAGGCTCACCGCGGAGATCGCGACGACCGCGGCGGGGAGCGGCGGCGACTGTCGCTACGCCAGCTTCGCCGCCGCCGCCGGCGCCGTCGACGTCGACGTCGCGTCGATGCTTGCCGAGCCGCGGCAGCGTCCGCAGCTCATCGTCATCGACGACATCGAGGTCGCCGACCAAGCTCAGCTGGGCGCGCTGTCGGACGCAGTGAGCAACGCAGCGGGACCGACGCTCGTGCTGCTGGTGGTGGAGGACGAGTCGGCGACCACCGAGACGCTCACCACCGTCCGGCGCCTCGCCGGTGCCGACGACCATGTGGTCCGCCCGCGTCCGCTGACGCTCGAGGAGATGCTGCGCGTCGCCGGCTTCTACGTCGGCGGCGCCGTCGGCTCACTGCCGCACGACCTGCTGTCCTCGACAGGAGGCGTGCCGCGACTGGTGCACGAGAAGGTCAGTGAGTGGGCGCAGGGCCACGCGGCGCGGCGGCTCGGTGACCTGGCCACCGCGGCCGCCACGGGGCGAAGCGACCTGCGCACCGTCGAGTCCGACCTCGCCGGCACCGTCATCGACCTGCAGCTGGTGCGCGAGCAGGCAACGCTGTTCGGCCTCGGCCCCGGCCGGTGCGCGCCGGAGCCGACGGAGTCGCCGTACCGCGGCCTGGCGAGCTTCAGCGCGGACGACGCGGACTTCTTCTTCGGCCGTGAGCGGCTGGTCGCGGAGCTGATCGCGCATCTGGCCGGTTCCGCCCTGGTCGGCGTCGTCGGGGCGTCCGGGAGCGGCAAGTCCTCCGCGGTGCGCGCCGGGCTGGTTCCCGCACTCGCGTCGGGCGTGCTCCCCGGTAGTGACTCGTGGACGGTCGGGGTGCTGCGACCGGGCGAGCACCCGATGCGGGCCCTCGACCGGGCGCTGTGGTCGGCGTTGCCTTCGTCGCTGACGGCCGAGCTCGGCGACCGCGAGCTCGACCTCGAGCGCGTGGCCGGCACGCTTTCGCAGGGCGAGCGGCTCGTCGTCGTCGTCGACCAGTTCGAGGAGGCGTTCACCCTCTGCCAGGACGACGCCGAACGGACGCGGTTCCTCAGCACGCTGGCCACGGCTGCCGCGGCAGGTGGCCAGGTCACCGTCGTCGTCGCGATCCGTGCGGACTACTACGGGCGCTGCGCCGCCGACCCGCTGCTTGCGGAGCTGCTCGCCGCCAACCAGGTGCTGGTGGGGCCGATGACCGCCGAGGAGTACCGGCGCGCGATCGTGCAGCCGGCTCTCCGGGTGGGCGCGGCGGTCGAGCCCGAGCTCGTCGACGACCTGGTGGCGGAGGTTCTCGGTGAGCCGGGCGCGCTGCCGCTGCTGTCCACGGCACTGCAGGAGCTGTGGGAGCGGCGGGACGGGCGGACGCTGCGCCGGACGTCGTACGTCGAGACCGGCGGCGTCCACGGGGCGGTGGCTCGTCTCGCCGACGACGTCTTCGCGTCGTTCGACGAGCAGCAGCAGCTGGTCGCGCGCGGCGTCCTGCTGCGCCTGGCCGGACCGGGCATCGGCGACGCGGTGGTGCGCCGGCGGGTGCCGTTGGCGGAGTTCGACGTCGACCGGGACGGCACGGCGCGCGACGTGCTCGACGTGCTGGCCGCACGACGACTGGTCACCGTCAGCGATGGCAGTGCGGAGGTCGCGCACGAGGCGCTGCTCCGCGAGTGGCCCCGACTGCAGACCTGGCTCGAGGAGGACCGCGAAGGTCGCCGACTGCGCGCCCACCTCGCGACCGCCGCGCAGGAGTGGGCCGCGCGTGAGCAGGACGACGCCGAGCTCTACCGCGGCGCGCGCTTGTCGGCCGCGCTGGACTGGACGACGGACCACAACTCCGAGCTCAACGAGACCGAGCGCGAGTTCATCACCGCGAGCCGAAGCGCGAGCCAGGCGGAGCTCCACCGTCAGCAGCGGCAGAACCGTCGACTGCGTGGACTGCTCGCCGGCGTCGTCGGCGTCCTCGTGCTGGCACTCGTCGCCGGATCGGTGGCCATCGTGCAACGGCGGTCGGCGCAGCGGGCGGCGCGCGAGGCCCTCGCACGACAGCTCGGTGCAGAAGCCGTCAACGCTCCGCGCATCGACCAGGCGATGCTGCTCGCGCGCCAAGGTGTGCTGCTCGACAACTCGTCGTTCACGCAGGGGACACTGCTCGCGACACTGCTGCGCGCGCCCACGCTGCGGGCGACCCTCACGATGCCGATCCAGATCCGGCCCCAGCGGCTCGCACTGAGCACCGATGGACGCACGCTCGCCGTCTCCGGCAACGACGGAAAGATCCGCTTCTTCGACGTCGCGACTCGCACGTTGCGCAAGACCGTGCTCCCGGACTGGTACGGCTTCTCCGTCTGGACCGTGGGACCGGACTTCGTCTACGACCACTACAACGCCAAGGCGAACACCGTCACCCTCGACGTATACGACGCCACGACGCTGAAGTTGCAGCGCTCCCTGCCGTTCAGCAAGCTGTTCCTGACGCAGCCGACGTCGCCGAACATGCCGTGCTTCGGCAGCACCGACCACCAGCGGTTCTACTGCGCGTTCACCGTCGTCGACCCCGCGACGTCGGGTGACCGGCAGGCGTACATGGAGAGCTGGGACCTGCGCACGGGTGCGCATCGAATGCAGCAGCTGCCGGGCGTCGGCATGAACGTCGCGGGCCCGCTGCCCGATGGCGACGTACTCGCGGCGACCGACGACGCGATCGTCACCGTCGACGGATCCACGCTGCGAATTCGCAGGCAGACGCGGCTGCGGCTGGGCCAGGGAAGCGGCGCGCTCAGCCCCGACGGGGCCACGATGGCATGGCAGAGCGGCGGCCCCGACTCGGCCCCGGCGGAGACCTTCTCGCTGATCAGCACGCGCACCGGGCATCGTCGGACGCTCGCGACGGCGCACACGGCGGGCATCCAAGCGCTCGGCTTCGACCCCGGCGGCCGCTACATCGTCTCGACCGGCGACGACTCCCGCGTCGTCGTGTGGGACGCGCACACCGGCGCCGTCGTCGACACCCTGACAGGGCACTCCGGGCGCGTCCTCGCGCTCGCCTTCGCCGACAACGGGCAGACGCTCTTCACCGCAGCGCTCGACGGTGCGATCTTCGCCTGGGACCTCGGTACGTCGACCCGCTTCGGCCGCACGTACGTGACCGACCCCGACGCCGCGAACCAGCCCGGGGCGAAACCTGCCGTGGCGCTCTCGCCGGACGGTCGTCGCGTCGCCACCCGGCACGGCGCGGGGCGCGTCGCGATCCATCCGGTCGACGCCGCGGGCCCGACGACGACGATCACCCTTCCGCACGGCGCCGACGTCGCTGCCCTCGCATGGTCCCGGCGAGGAGTGCTCGCTGTCGCCCTCACCTCCGGAGGCATCCAGCTGTGGAGCGCCGGTGCCCAGCCGACGCTGCTCCGCACCCTCGACGGCCTGAAGGGCTCGGCGCGACAGGTGGCGTTCTCGCCGGCCGGTGACGACCTGGCCGCGGTGGCCGAGACGAAACCGAAGAACGACCAGTCCCCGTCAGCAGGAGCATTCGCGCTCTGGAACAGCGCGACCGGACGCGTCATCGCCAGCCGGCCCGAGCCGGTCCCGGTGGCCGCGGTCGGTTGGAGCGACGACGGCAAGGTCTTGGCCACCGGCGACGACAAGGGCCGCATCGATGTGATGGGTTCGAACGCTCACGTGACGAAGCAGTTCGGCGGCGCGTTCGACGGCGACTCGATCCTCGACGTGGCGTTCCTGCCGGACGGCGACCTGCTCAGCGGCGGCTACACCGGCATCGTCCAACGCTGGAACCCCGACACCGGCAAGACCGTGGGGCACGCCGTGCTGACCGAGCCCGGACCCGCCTCGAGCCTGGTGGTGTCACCCGACGGGCGTCACTTCGCCGTCAGCGGCGGGAGCTCGGGCGGCACGAAGATCTGGGACGTCGACACCCTCCAGCAGTACGGCGCGACCTTCCCGGGCGGTGCCGGCTACTGGGGCAACCTCGCGTTCACATCTGACGGAAGCACGCTCGTCGCGGTCTACGGGGACGGGACCGCCGCGATCTGGCCGGTGAGCGCGGCGTCGTGGATGGCACACGCCTGCGCCGTCGCCGGGCGCAACTTCACCCGCGAGGAGTGGCGGAGGTTCGTGCCAGGTCACGCCTATGCGCGGACCTGTCCGAGCTATCCCGCCGGCTGACGTCCGCTACGGCCGGTCACGACGGCAGGCCCGTGGACGCGACGGGAGTCAGCCGGTGCACCTCCGGCCGCCCCGCGAGCAGACCGCGCATGTTCACTCCGGCATCAGCGAGTGCACTGCCGCCGGAATGGGCGGCGGCGGCCTCTGCCGACGGGTAGAGCTCGTAGAACCAGAACACCGAGGGGTCGTCGTCGTCCTGGGCCGCGGCGTAGACCAGCGTGTCGGGTTCACCGGCGTCGACGGCCTTGACCAGCTCGTCGATGACCGCCTTGAGCTCGTCCGCCTTGCCGTCAACCGCAGTCAGCTTCGCCACCACTGCAACCTGTGCCATCCACCACTCCCTTGTGCTCGCCGCAAGACGGGTCGGACGATAGCCGCGGTGACGGTCGTCAGGCATCCGGGTAGGTGCGCTGCGGCGTGATGATGACGGCCGCGCTGCGTTCCTCCGCGAGCGTGCGGTCGTAGGTGTCCCAGTCGTCGTGCGTCCCTCCGGCGGCGACGAAGATCTTGCGTAGCACCAGACGCAGCGTCTCAGCGTCGATCTCGAGGTGCGGGTCGTCCGGGCCGAAGATCTCAACCGTTCCCTCGACCGCGGCCCACCGCCATCCGGCCCGCGCGACGATCGTCGCGCGGGGGTCGGCGCGAAGGTGCACCAGCTTGCGCAGACCTCGCGCCACCAGTCCGACCGCGGGCTCGCCGGTCAGCGGATGGGGCAGCACCCCGGCGTTGACGACAGCCGCCGCCACCCCACCGTTCGAACGCAACATGCTGAGGACGCACAGCCCGTGGTCCTGGGCGGCGATCTCGGCGAACGCCGCCAGCTGATCCGTCATGGCGTCATCTTGACGGAGATCACCGCTGTGGCTTGACGTATGCCTATACGGGAATACGATGCAGTCGTGCCCAGGTCGTCGACGACGTCGGACGTCTTCAATGCGATCGCCGAGGAGCGTCGCCGGGACATCCTCGACGCGCTGGTGAGCGGCGAGAAGGCGGTAGGAACGCTCGTCGACGACCTGTCGATGTCGCAGCCGCAGGTGTCGAAGCACCTCCGGGTCCTCAGCGAGGTGGGGCTCGTCAGGTGTCGCGCGGACGGCCGGCGCCGGCTCTATCGGCTGGAGCCTGCGCGGCTCCGCCCGTTGAACGACTGGCTGGCGAAGTACGAACAGGCCTGGAACGCCCGACTCGACCGGGTCGAGGACTACCTCAAGGAGCTTCAGGAGCAAGGAGCGCAGCAATGACCCCTGACCGCCACGGAACAGCAGTCCTCGAGTTCCCCGATGACCTCGAGATCGTCATCAGGCGGGAGTTCGACGCGCCCATCCAGCTCGTCTTCGACGTCTTCACGAAGACGGAGCACGTGCGCAAGACCTTCGCTCCCTTCGGCGAGGAGGTCACGGAGTGCTCGATCGACCTGCGAGTCGGCGGTGACTACCGCTACGTGATGGTCACCGACGAGGGCGTCGAGTGCGCGTTCACCGGGACGTTCCTGGAGCTCGATCCGCCCAACCGCACCAGCCAGACGTGGTTGTTCGAGGGCTGGCCCGATGCACACGCCGTCGAGACGATGACGTTGCATGAGTCCGACGGCGTCACCTCGTTGACGTGGAGCTTGAAGTTCCGCGACCAGGCGGGGCGCGACCACATGACCAAGTTCGATGGTGTCGAGGCACAGTTCGCCCACGTCGAGGACTACCTGCGATCCCTGCGCGCCTCAGAGCGCACGGTGTCCTGACCGACCGACGCCCCTATGCAGCACAGGTGGTGCTGATCGACGCGAAGGTGCGCACCACGCTCTCCGTCGCGGTCCTGTTCTCCAGCGTCACCGTGTAGGTCACCGCATCACCGGACGCGACCAGCAGTCGGCCGGTGTCCGAGAACGCCCCCGGACGACCCGTCACGTGGATGCGCGTTCCGTCCCCGGTCGCAGAACCTTGCGCGCTGACCAGTGCGAAGTAGGAACCCGTCGGCTTCACTCCACCGACGGCGAACGATGCCCAGCAGTAGCCGGGCTCGACCCCACCCGGGACCGCCGACGTCACCTGGAAACTGTCCACCGACATCGTGTACGACGGCGGAGCGGCGAACGAGGTTGCGGGAACGCTGACCAGCGCCGCTGTTGCCGACACTGCTGCTGCGGCGAGCCTCAATCCATGCATGGCTGACTCCTTCGGCGCGCGACTCTGGGTGGTCGGCGCCTCGATGCCACTCTTCCGCCGGCAGCGGCGAGGCCTAGAGGCGAGCGTCGCGCATCGTCAGGACGAAGGTCATCACAACAAGGCGGCCCTGCGGAGGCGCCGACCGGCCCAGACACCGGCGGGCAGAGCGAGCCAGTACGTCACGATCCGGAAGACGACGACGCACGTCGTCGCCGATGTCGCGCTGTAGCCGCTGAGAACCAACCCCGTGATGAGCGCGGCCTCAGTCACGCCGAAGACCGGTGGCAGCGGAACGGCGTTTCCGGCAGCGATCGCCACCCAGTACAACGCGATCAACCCGCCGGCCGGAAGCGGCGCAGAGGACGACCCCCACGTGTGCACCGCCAAGACAAAGCCGATGGACAGCACCGCCGTTGTCGCCATCGATGCCGTGGCCGCCCTTGCCATCTGACCGGGCCGCCTGACCAGCGACAACACGTGTCCTGCTGCCTGCCGCATCGCGCCGATCAGCGCGGCAACCAGCCGACCGCGAAGGCGAACCAGGACGACGACGAGACCGACGCCGACGATCGCCGCGACCAGCCAGCCGTGCGATCGCCCACTCGACAGGCTGCTCCTGGCGAGCGCCGACAGCTCAGCCCTCGCACCACCAAACCCGAGCGATGGGCCGATGCCGCTGATCCCTGCGACGTACAACGCGTCGGTGAGGCCGCCGACGACGGCAAGACCCGCCACCGCGCTGGTGGCCGCGCCGGCCGGAACACCGGCGCGCGTCAGGTAGCGAAGGTTGATCCCGGCCCCACCCATGCCGCTGGGAACCAGGCGGTTGGTGGCCGCAGCGGCAAGCTGTGCGAGCGTCACCTGGCGAAGCGGCAGCGCAGCGCTGGCGACGTCCCGGAGCGCGATGCCCGCGCACACGTAGTGGGTCACTGCCACCACGGCCAGCACGAGCAGAGTCGCGAGGCTGAGCCATGGCAGTCCTGCGAAGGCGCCGGAGGTGTCCCGCCAGTTGTCCTGGTTGACCGTCAACCACATCGCCGCAGAGGCGCCGACCATGACCGCCACAAAAGCGGCGCGGGCCGGGCGCAGTGAAAGCGTGCGGCTCGCTGACAAAGGCGGCACGAGGGCTCCCGGCGGGTCGAGTCAGCCTCAGGATCGACCGCAACCCTGAAGACAACCTGTACGACGCCCCCCCCGGCGACGCAGGGATTCGCGCCGGCCGGCCTCCCCGCGGTCTGGACAGCCGGATAGCGCGGTGGCGGTGCCGGGCAGACGTTGGCTGTCCGGTAGGACTACGGAATGACGCTGCGCCCGCTGCCGATGGCCGGCGTCCGCGAGCCGGCGCCCCGCGCGGTCAGACACACCGTCATGGCGGCCGTCGTCGGCGGCTACCTGCTCGCCGCGCTGGTCGTCGTGGTCGCGAACGGAGCGCTCAGCCGGCCGCGCTGGCTCGCACTGCATCTGGTGGGTCTCGGCGCGGCAACCAACGCAGTTCTGGTGTGGAGCCGCCACTTCGCGCAGGCGCTGCTGCACGCCCGCGTGACCTCCGAACGCGCCGCGCACGCGAGGTTGGTGATCCTCAACGCTGCGGTCATCGCGGTGCTCATCGCGGTTCCTGCCGGCGCGACGGACGTGGCGGCCGCGGCCGGTTTCGTCGTCGTCGGCATCATCGGCTGGCACGTCGTGAGTCTCGCTGTGATGGCCCGCCGCCATCAGCTCCGCGGACCATTGCGACGGGTCGTCGGGTTCTTCGTGACCTCTGCGCTCAGCCTCGTCATCGGTGCCGGCTTCGGCAGTGCGTTGGCCGGCGGCTGGGCGCCCGATGACAGCACGACCCAGCAGCGGCTGCACCTCGCCCACGCCCAGCTGAACCTGCTCGGCTGGATCGGAATGGCCGTTCTGGGCGCCGAAGTGGTGCTGTGGCCGGCCGTGCTGCGAACCCGGATGGCCCCACAGGCCCCGAGGCTCGCGCCGGTCACGCTGTACGGCGCCGTGACCGGCCTCGGCGTCCTCGTCACCGGCATCCTCACCGGGAGCCGGCCGGCCGCGGTCACCGGTGCCGCGGTCTACGCCGCAGCAGTGGCGGTCGCCATCTTCCCGATGATCCTGACCCTGCCCGGCAGGCCGTCACGAACGTCGTCGGCGTGGTGGCTGGCCGCCGCGACGATCTGGCTGCTCGCGGGTGTCGTCGTCGATGCGACGCGGCTCGCCACCGTCAACGGCGCGGACGCGATCCTGCATCCGCTCGTTCCGCTGATGGTGCTCGGGCTGATCGTCCAGGCACTCGTCGGCGCGCTGACGTTCCTGCTGCCGGTCACCGTCGGCGGCGGCCCAGCCGGCAACCGGCGAATGGCCGGCGCCCTCGAGCGCGGTTGGCAGCCGCGGTTCGTGCTCGCGAACATCGGGACGCTGCTCGTCGCCCTCCCCTCCCCCGCAGCAGTGCATACGGCGGGATGGGTGCTGGCGATCGTGGGATTCGGCGCATTCCTGCCACTGC
Source organism: Mycobacteriales bacterium (assembly GCA_035690365.1). Lineage (GTDB taxonomy): Bacteria > Actinomycetota > Actinomycetes > JAFAQI01 > JAFAQI01 > DASSKP01. The sequence goes on along the minus strand of DASSKP010000015.1, from coordinate 53,861 downwards.
TCGCCGCCGCACTTGCCGGATCCGACGTCGTTCGCGGGTGGCGTACCCGTCACCAGCGCTGAAGCGGCGCCGCGTCCAGTTGGACCGAGTCGGCAAGACGCTGCAGCTCGCTGATGATTCGGTCAGGTCTTGTCAGCGTCGGCACGTGTCCGGCGTCGTCAAGGGGAACGAACCGGCAATCCGGCAGGAGCGTCGCGAGTTCCTCGCCAAGACGGAACGGGACGATGCGATCCTTCTTGCCGTGCACCACCACAGTGGGTACTGACACCCGAGCGGCGATGTCACGCTGGTCTACGCCGTACATCACGCCGACGAGGCGTCGCGCGTTGGGTCGCGTCGCCTGACGGAGGATGGACAGTCCCCACCGGCGGATGTGCCGACGCACGTCGCGTTCCGGGACGGCCAGCATCAAGAAGTTGCGCAAGGTGAGCCGGTAGGCGGTGTGAAGCCCAAGCCTGAAAGCCCGGAGCTGAAGAGACTTCGGGAACCGCGCGGTGCCGCCGGCTATCAGCAAACCCGCGAAACGCTCGGGTGCCCGCTCTGCGGCGCGGAGGACAACCAGCGCTCCCATCGACTCGCCCGCGAGCACGCAGCGGTCGACACCGCAATGGTCGAGGACCGCGAACAGGTCATCGACCAGAGCGTCGAGCGTGATCTGCGCAGGCGTGGCTTGTGACTGGCCGGCACCCCGGTGGTCGTAGGCGATGACGCGCCAGCCTTGACGACTGAGCGCGGCAGCCTGCTGCTCCCAGAGTTCCCAGTTTCCCGTCCACCCGCCATGCGTGACGAGGACGCGCGGACCTTCACCTACGTCGACCAACCGGGTGAAGTGATCGTTGATGGTGACAAACACTCCGCGAACCTACGGGTGGCAACCGCGTTCGTCAGTGACTTCGACCCAAACGGTCCGTTCGCTCGCGACAGGGAGGCCGGTTACTCAGACTTTGGCTCCGCCGGTGCCTTGGCGACGCCGATCGGACACGACATGCCGGTGCCGCCGATGCCGCAATAACCGGCGGGGTTCTTCGCGAGGTACTGCTGGTGGTAGTCCTCGGCATAGAAGAACGTCCCGGCGTCCGCGATCTCCGTCGAGATGTCGCCGTAACCACCGGTGGACAGGACCGGCTGGAAAGCATCACGCGACGCGAGCGCGGCCTGCTTCTGCGCATCCGACGTCACGTAGATCGCCGACCGGTACTGCGTGCCGACGTCGTTGCCCTGACGCATTCCCTGCGTCGGGTCGTGTGACTCCCAGAACAGCTTCAGCAGGGCGTCGTACGACACCTTCGCCGGGTCGAAGACGACCTTCACGATCTCCGCGTGACCGGTCCGCGCGCTGCAGACCTCTTCGTAGGTCGGGTTGGGCGTGTAGCCGCCCTGATAGCCGACGGCGGTCGTGAAGACGCCGTTGGCCTCCCAGAACAGCCGCTCCGCGCCCCAGAAGCAGCCAAGGCCGAAGTACGCCTCCTCGAGCCCGGCCGGGTACGGCGGCTCCAGCGGCGTCCCCAGCACGTAGTGACGCTCCGGCACGGTGAACGGTCGCTGCTCGCGACCGGGCAGCGCGTCCTGAGCGTCGATCATCTGGGTCTTCTGCCGGCTGAACAGCATCGATCCTCCTGGGGCGGGCGGACAGGCACCACGGTAAACACCGCGGGTCGTCCAGGCGTTCCCGCCGTTCGGCTACAGGTAGAGACCCGGCGCCGCTGCCTCGTCGAGCCGCTCGGAGGCGATGGCGTGGATGTCACGCTCGCGCAGCAGGACGTACGCCGTCCCATGCAGCTCGACCTCGGCGCGCTCGTCCGGGTCGAACAGCACACGGTCGCCGAGGACGACGGTGCGGACGTTGGCGCCGACAGCGACCACCTCGGCCCAGGCGAGCCGCTTGCCCATCTGGGCCGTCGCCGGGATGACGATGCCGGCCGACGAGCGCCGCTCCCCCTCTGCCGTGTCGATGCTGACCAGCACGCGGTCGTGCAGCATCTGGATCGGAAGCTTGTCGGGAGCCACGCTCACGAAGGTAGCGGGTCCACAGCGACCGACGACGGGTCGCGCCGCCGCAGCCAGACCAGCACAGCGAGCCCCAAGGCAGCCGGTGCGACGGCCGCGAGAAGGAAGTCGACGCGCGGCCCCAGGTCGTCGACGACGACACCGCCGAGCGCCGCACCGATCGATGAACCGGCGAGCAGTCCGACGGCCACCCAACCGAACGCCTCCGTCGCCGCACCATCCGGCGCGACTGCGCCGACGCGGGCATAGAGCCGGGCAAGACCCGGCGCGATCGTCGCGCCGCCCACGAACAGGATCGCCGCCAAGCCGATCGGTCCCGGGGACACCGCTGCTGCCGCGATGGACAGCGAGATCGCGACCGTCGCGCGACCGACCGCGGCATCGTCGAGCCGACCGGCGCGCACACCGAACACCAGCCCGCCGACCATCGAACCTGCGCTCCACAACGCGAGGACGACGCCGGCCGCTGCCGACGCGTGCCGCCCGCTCACGAACGCGACGACGCCGACGTCGGTCATGTTCAACGCAATCGTCAGAGCTGCAGCGATGGCGACGTAGAGCGGCAGGCGGGTGCTTCGCATCAGCCGATGACGCACGCGCTTTGTCGGTCGGGCAACCGAACGGAGCGCTGGTGACGTGACGAACGCGACGGTGCCCACGAGCGCAAAGACGCCGGTCACGATGACAGCGGCCGGTGGTCCCGCGGTGCCGGCGACGAGAGCGACGAGCGCCGGACCGGAGATGAAGATGAGCTCCTGAGCCGTGGCCTCGAGCCCATAGACGGCCTGCGCCGAGTCAGGGTCGAGCAGGCGCGGCCACAGCCCGCGCACGACGGACACGACCGGCGGGCTGGACAGTCCCGCGACGGCCCCCAGCAGAAGCTCGGCGACGTAGTTGTCCGCCGGCACCAGTGCGAGCGCCGTCAGCGCACCGGCGTAACCGACCGCGGTCGGCACGAGCACTGGTCGCGGGCCGAGCCGGTCGGCGGCACGGGACAACAGCAGGTTGGAAAAGCCGGCCGCGGCGACGTACGCACCCGTGACGAGGCCGGCGCGCGCGTAACCGTTGTGCCGGGTGACGAGCAGCAGGATCGCCAATGCAGACATGCCGTTGGGCATGCGGCCGAGCAGCGAGGTGAACAGCAGTCGCCCGACACCGGCGGTGCGCAGCAGGGCGCGGTAGCGGGCGAGGACCACGAGCCCACCTTGCCCGAGCCCACCGACCGAATGCGAACGACTAACGCGACTGCGCGGCCCGCTCCTCGTCGGCGATCCGCTTCTGGTCCGCACGCGTGAGGAAGTCGTCGATGTCGGCGGCCGGCCACACGACGACGCCATCAGCGTCCGCGACGACCAGGTCTCCGTCTGCCACGGTGACGCCGCCGATGACGACATCTCCACCGACCCGACCGACGCCGTCCTTGCGGCTGGCGACCGGCGTCGTCCCTCTCGCCCACACCGGCAGCCCCGCATCGGCGACGGCGCGGGAGTCGCGGATCAGGCCGTCGGTCACGACCGCCGCGACACCGGCCCGGAGCAGCTCCGCAGCGACGAGATCACCGAGCACGGCGGTCGAGGACTCGGTCGCGCCCGCGACGACGAGCACGGTGCCGGGAGTCGTTACCCGTGCAGGTACGTCGCGCATCGGTGAGTTGTCGTCTCGACCGACTGCGACGACGAGAGCCGGCCCGGCGATGGTGGCCTCGGGCGAGAGCGCACGAACCCACGGCGGAAGCGCACCTCGACCACCGGCACCGTCGGCGGCAAGCGTGCTGGACAACCAGTCGGGAAGCTCCGTCACGCGCCTATCCTCCCGGCATGGGCTCGTGCACGGCGTGCGGGGACTGCTGCGACCCGGTCTGGTATCCGCTGGGAGCCGCCGACATCCGCCAGTCCGCGAGTACGACGTCCGCCCCTGACCTCGTCTTCGCGGCAGAGCACTGGCACCCGACCGGCGAACGCACCGAGGACGGCATGCATGCGTATGCCTGCGACCGGTTCGACCCGGTGAGCCGGCTCTGCACGGCGCACGACGAGCGTCCGCCGATCTGCCGCGCCTACCCGCAGCCGGCCAACCTACTGCCGCTGCGGTGCGGCTTCCGAAGCTGATCAACCAGCTGTCCGTCAAGCCGGAGCCCATGTAGGCCGACACCTACCTGGACGCCACGCCTGCTGGCGCAGACGGGGGAACACCATGGCAACCGTCGCCGTACCCGCGGCCTGGATCGCCCAGGGCACGCTGCCGCCCTGCTGTGCCCGTCACGGCGGCCCGGCCACCCGGCAGGCCAAGCGTCGGTTCGACACCAAGACGCCGTCCTGGGTGCTCCTCCTGGTCCTCGTCGCCCTGCTCATTGCCGTGATCGTCGCGCTCGCGATCCGCAAGTCGGTCCAGGGCCAGATGCCCGAGTGCGAGCAGTGCGTCCAGGAGCAGCGCCGCTTCAAGCTGACGGTCCTCGGCGCGTGGGTCGCCGACGTGGTGCTGCTCGTCCTCGCCGCCAATCTCGGAGCGGCCGGGCTGCTCCTGTGGCTGGTGGCCACGCTCGCGGCCCTGATCTGGAGCTTCGCGGGAGGGCAGCGCTACCGCGTCCACGGCTACCTGAGCAAGGACCAGATGTGGGTCGAGCTCCGCGGCGCGAGCGACGAGTTCGCTGCCGCGATCAACGCGGTCGTCCGGCCGGGTCAGCCAGTCGCGCCTTCGGAGCCAGTCGCGCCGCCGGTCGCCGCCCCGCAGTCCGTGGCCGCAGCGCAGCCCGTCGCACCGCCGCAGCCCGTGGCCGCTGAGCCTGTCGCACCCGCCCAGCCGATCATTCCGACCCAACCTGTCGTCGCCGCCGAGCCGGTCGCGCCGCCCCAGCCGGTGGTGGCACCCGAGCCGGTTGCGGCTCCGCAGGCGGTCACGCCGCCCGCGCCGGTGGTCCCCGAGCCCGCGCCGGTCGTCTCCGAGCCCGAGCCGGAGCCGGAGCTGGTTGCCGCGGAGCCGATCTTCACCGGCCTGCCGACCCGCCCGACCGTCCTGCCTGCCGCAGGACGCCGTAAGCGCGGCTGAGCGGCTCCGACCCTTTCTGCACCAAACGTGACGGGAGCGTCCGCTGAGGCGGCCGAGCGCCCGTGACGCGCCTCCTGTGTCACTTTTGTGTGCAGGAACGGGAATGCACAGCAAGACGCAGGTGACCGAGAGCGTCGGCCGCGCGAGCCGACCCGCAATCATGAAGCGGTGACGGACGAGGTCGGGGTCGGACCGCATCCACAGCCGTGGCCCGACGACGACCGCCTCGACCACGAGCTGCTCGCCCACGGCGACCGCCGCAACGTCGTCGACCGCTACCGCTACTGGCGGCGGGACGCGATCGTCGCCGACCTCGACAGCCGGCGGCACCCGTTCCACGTCGCGATCGAGAACTGGCAGCACGACTTCAACATCGGTGCCGTCGTACGCAACGCCAACGCGTTCCTCGCAGCCGAGGTCCACATCGTCGGCAAACGCCGGTGGAACCGGCGCGGCGCGATGGTCACCGACGCCTACCAGCACGTCCGGCACCACCTCGACGTGACGACGTTCGCCGCGTGGGCCGAGTCGCAGTCACTGCCGATCCTGGGCATCGACAACCTGCCCGGCTCGCGCGACATCACGACGGCCGACATCCCCCGCGCGTGCGCGCTGCTCTTCGGCCAGGAGGGCCCCGGCCTGTCCGCCGCCGCACGAGAAGCCAGCACCGCCGTGCTGCACATCGCGCAGTTCGGCTCGACCCGCTCGATCAACGCGGGCGTGGCGTCCGGCATCGCGATGCACGAGTGGGTACGTCGACACTCGACTGCGCGCCTCGAGCCGCCGCACTAGCATTCGCCCCGTGCCGCCGAGGAAGAAAACCGCAGCCGCTCCGCCGCCGCTGACCGACGCCGAGGTCAAGGACCTCGCGTTCCGCGTCAAAGGCGGCGACTCGCCCCGCGTGATCGTGCGCAGCGCCTCCGCCGCCGTCCCGGCCGGCACGCGCGGCAACGTGATCCGCATCGGCAACCCCTCCGAGGGCGAGTACATCGTCGTGCGGCTCGGCCGCGACCAGGTGCCGTTCGCGCCCAACGAGCTCAGCCTTTCGACCCGGGGCCGGACAGCGAGCAGCACCGCGGCTGCCCCCGCTCGCTCCGCCACGACCGCGCGGCCCGCTGCCACGAAGAAGACCGCCGCTGCGTCATCGCGACCGGCGCGTGCCTCCGCGCGGTCGACGACCAAGGCAACCGCCAAGCCGGCGAAGTCCAGCCCGGCGAAGTCCGCGTCGAAGTCGGCCAAGGCGGCGCCGGCGAAGGCAGCGCCGACGCGAGCCGCCGCACCGGCCAAGGAAACGGCCAGGGAAACGGCGAAGGACGCCGCGAAGGCCGCCCCTGCCCGCTCCGCGACGAGCCGACGCAGCGCCACACGCAGCAGCCGACGCGGCAAGAGCCGGTCGCCGCAGCCGCTGACGGTGACCATGCGGTTCGCCGACAGCCGGTGGACGATCGAGGCGCAGCGAGGCAGCCGGCGGCTGGCGAAGGCGCAGCCGCTCCGCCCCGGCGCCGTGAGCGCGTTCGCCGAGCACGTCGACGAGGACTCGGTGCGCGAGGCGCTCGTCGAGACCGTCGAGTCGTGCCGCGCCGTCGTCGAGGAGCAGGCTGCCGCCCTGCGCGCCGAGCTGGACGCGGCAGAGGCGGCGCTGCGCGAGTACGACGCCCGTCGCCGCTGACCGTTCCGCGGCCGGCCGGGCGCCCGTCACCCTGAGCTGCCCTGCCTCGTTGCACGGGCATGAGGCGAACACTCGCTGCGATCACGGCTGTCGCCGTCACGTCCACCGGCGCTGCGACGGCGTACGCCGCCAGAGGGCACGAGAACCGGCCGCTGTGCACCGGCAACCCGTCGGTCGCCCACGCCCTGAGCGTGCCCGTCGCGGGTGAGACCGCCTCCGGCTACTACGCCGTCCCCAAGCACACCGCGCGCGGTCTCGTCGTGTTCGACCACGGCTACAGCCACACCGCCTGGAACTGGCGCCAGCACCTGACCCAGGTCGCGGCACGTGACGGTGTCATCGCCATCGCCATGGACTACCGCCACCAGAAAGACTCCCCCGTCGACCCGAAGACCGGCTTCAGCTCCTCCCGCGGATGGCGCGTGCAGGAAGGCGCCGACGACTCGATCGCGGCCGCGAAGCTGTTCGACGCGACGTGCCGGACCGGCGGCGTCAACACGATCTACGGCATCAGCATGGGCGGCAACACCTCCGGGCTCGTCGCTGCCGCAGCCGCCAAGCGCGCGAGCGGAAAGCCGTTGTTCAACTACTGGTTCGCGATCGAACCGGCGGTCAACGTGACCGAGACGTGGGCGGAGGCGTCAGCCGTCGCACAGAGCGGCAACACGTTCGCCGTCGAGGCGGCGCAGGACATCGAGCAGGAGATGGGCGGCACGCCCGCCGACGCACCTGCGGCGTACCAGAGCCACACCGTCATGGCGCGCATGGCCGACATCGCGACGGCCGGTCTCTCCGGTGTTGCGGTCGTGCAGGGCGTCGACGACGGTCTCGTGCCTTACAACCAGAGCCGCGAGCTCGTCACTGCTCTGCGCGCTGCGGGCATCCCTGTCGACGACGTCACTGTCGGCACCCGTGGCAGCGGCGAGGCCGGCACGACGTTGTCCGGCAACGCTCTCGGCCCCGCAGGCCAGCAGTCGCCGTTCGCGGGACACGCGTCCGAGGTCAGCAACACTCAGGTCGTCGGTCTTACCGGCTTCGACCTGCTCGACCAGCTCTATCTCCACCACCAGCCGCCTGCGTGCCACGAGTCGTTCCGCGACGGTGACAGCGGTCAGTGGCAGATCAGCCCTGCCACCTGCTGACGGCCCTGCTGAAGGCTCTGCTGAAGTCGCGGAGCCGTTAGCCCTTGTAGCGGCGCATGACGAGCACGGCGCGGTCGATCGCGTGCGCGGCGTAGGTCAGGTTGTTGACGCCGTAGGTCAGGATCGAGAACGTCACGCGACGGCCGAGACCGTCGTAGGTGTAGCCGGACAGTGCACGGTTGTAGCGAAGCGTCCCGGTCTTGGCCCAGACCATGCCGGCGCCGATGGTGTCGCAGAAGCGGTCGATCAGCGTGCCGCTGCGGCACCCGACCGGAAGCGACGCGACCAGCACATCCGCCGCGGGCGAGCCGGCGGCGTAGTGCAGCAGCTTGACCTCACCGCGAGCGGACTCGTAGTCGTCGTACGACAGGCCTGAGCCGTCGGTCGCGTAGGTGTCGGCGACGCCCGCGTCGTTGATGAGCCTGTTGACCCGCCAGCGGCCCTCGATGTTGAGCAGCGACTCGGCGTAGAGGTTGTCGGACTCGAGCAGCGTGTGGCGGATGAGTGCGGACATCGTCGCCGACCGGTGCGTCGCGAGCACGCGGGTCGAGGACGAGTCACGCACGATCCGGTCGCCACCCTTGATCGTGATGCCGGCGTCGGCGAGGCGGTGACGGAAGACGGCGAGGTTGCCCTGGGTGGGATGGCGAAGGTACGACGTCGACCGGCTGAGGATGTCCTCGCGGACCGGGAAGGGCGAGAGCGGCCCGACGTCGTACGGGACGGAGTCGGGCTGCCAGCCGTAGTGCGTCGTCGCCAGCGAGAGTGAGCCGATGTCGAGCCGGAGCTCGCCGGTCACCTTGTGGACCCCGCTCTCGTGCACCTGCCGGGCCAGCCCGCTGAGGTTCTTGAGCAGCAGCGAAGGGTCACCACTGGACTTGACGATGAGGTTGCCCTGCAGCACGCCGTTGACGATCGGCCCGTGCGCGTCGACCTCGGTGACGAGACGGCGATCCGGGTTGGCGAGAAGCAACGGCAACGTGGTGAACAGCTTCTGCGTCGACGCCGGGCGAATGCGCGAGTTGGGATGGACGGACACCACCCGACCGCGGCCGGCGATGTCGACGACGACGCCGTAGCCCGCAGCGGTGGCGTGCGAGAGCTTGTCGCGGATCACGGCGGTCAGCGTCGGGTCGATGGTCGAGGTCGAGGATGCGGCGAGCAGCTGCGGAGTCGCGGCCGCGCCGAGCGCGGCTGGACGCACCACGCCCGGCGAGACAGCGGCGGCCGCGCGCGTCGGTGTCGCGGTGACATCGGCGGCGATGACACCGCCGGACAGCACGCCGATCGCTCCGGCTGCGATCACTGCATCAAGACGCCGCTTCCCCACCCGCATGCTTTGATCCTCGGCATCCTCGGCGGGGACTGCAGGAGATCCGGCCGGTTGTCACCTTTGCGTCACATCGCGGCACGGCGAGAATGCCTACGTGCTGCTCGCCGACGTCGTCGCCGCGTCGCGTGACGTCGCGGCGACAAGCTCCCGCTCCGCGAAGGTCGCCCGGCTCGCCGACCTGCTCCGCGCAGGCGGCGCCGAGCACGCCCCGGTGCTCGTGCCCTGGCTGGCCGGCGAGCTCCGGCAGCGGCGCACCGGCATCGGTTGGGCCGCGCTGCGCGACGCTCCTCCGCCCGCAGCCGAGCCGACACTGCGCGTGGTGGAGGTCGACGACGCGCTGGAGACCGCCGCCGACCTCGCCGGGCCGGGCTCGACGACCGCGCGCCGGGAGCTCGTGCACTCGCTGTTCGGCCGGGCGACGCTCGAGGAGCAGCAGTTCCTCCGCGGGCTCGTCTCCGGCGAGCTGCGGCAGGGTGCCCTCGAAGGCGTGATGCTCGACGCGGTCGCCAAGGCGGCCGACGTGCCGTTGCCGGCGGTGCGCCGAGCCGCCATGTTGTGCGGAGCGGCGGCCCCGGTCGCGGTGGCGGCGATGACATTCGGCGCTGCCGGGCTCGCCGGCTTCGGCCTCGAGGTCGGGCGTCCCCTGCAGCCGATGCTCGCGTCGACCGCTGGATCAGTCGAGGAAGCGCTCGGGAAGCTGGGCCGAGCTGCCGTCGAGTGGAAGCTCGACGGCATCCGCGTGCAGGTGCACCGGTCCGGGTCCGACGTCGGCGTCTTCACCCGGTCGCTCGACGACATCACCGGCCGGGTGCCGGAGATCGTCGCCGCCGCCCAGGCCTTGCCGATCACGTCGTTCGTGCTCGACGGCGAGGCGATCGCGCTGCGCGCCGACGGCCGACCGCGGCCGTTCCAGGAGACCGGCTCGCGCGCCGCGACACAGACCGCGGGCGCTCCGGTCGGGCTGTCGTGGTTCGTTTTCGACGCGTTGCACATCGGCGGCGCCGACCTGCTCGACCTCGCGTTCGCCGAGCGGCATCACGCACTCGCCGAGGCGCTGCCCGAGTCGCTGCGGGTGCCGCGGATCGTCACGGACGCCCTGGACGAGGCGGAGTCGTTCTTCCGCTCGACGGTCGCGCAGGGGCACGAAGGCGTCGTGGTGAAGTCACTGGAGGCGCCGTACGACGCCGGTCGGCGCGGTGCGTCGTGGCTCAAGGTCAAGCCGGTGCACACGCTGGACCTCGTCGTCCTCGCCGCCGAGTGGGGGCACGGCCGGCGACGCGGCTGGCTGTCGAACCTGCATCTCGGCGCACGCGACCCGTCGACAGGGACGTTCGTGATGCTCGGCAAGACGTTCAAGGGCCTGACCGACGAGCTGTTGCGGTGGCAGACGTCACGCTTTCTCGAGCTCGAGACGTCGCGCAACGAGTGGCAGGTGTTCGTGCGTCCTGAGCTCGTGGTGGAGATCGCCTTCGACGGCGTGCAGACGTCGCCGCGCTATCCGGGTGGCGTTGCCTTGCGGTTCGCGCGAGTGCTGCGCTACCGAGACGACAAACGCCCGGACGAGGCCGACACTGTCGACACCGTCCGGGCGTTCCTGCCGTAGCTAGCCCTGGAGGAGCTGGAAGAGCGCGCCGAGCTCGTCGCCGCTCTGCGTCGGGACCATGTAGCCCTCTTGCGCCTCGATCTCGTCGATGTGGTCGAGGATGTCCTCGGCCGTCGGGTTCGCGCCCTTGCCGGCGTACCAGCCCTTGGCGAGCCCGACGAAGATCCGCGCGTAGCGACCGGCCGCCGCCGAGAACGTCTCGTGCGTGAACGTGCACTGCTCGGAAGCCAGGAAGACGACCATCGGCGTGACGGCCTCCGGGTCGATGAGCTTCGCTGCCTCGCCCATCAGCTCCTCGGTCATCCGCGTGCGCGCGACCGGGGCGATGACGTTGGACAGGATGTTGCTCTTCGCGCCTTCGATGGCCAGCACGTTGGACAGGCCGACGAGGCCCATCTTCGCCGCGCCGTAGTTGGCCTGGCCGAAGTTGCCGAAGATGCCGGAGTTGGACGACGTGTGCACGAACCGGCCGTAGTTGTTGTCCTTCATGACCTTGAAGGCCGGCTGCGAGACGTAGAACGCACCCTTGAGGTGCACGTCGAGCACGGCGTTGAGGTCGTCCCAGGTCATCTTGGCGAACGACTTGTCGCGCAGGATGCCGGCGTTGTTGATGACGATGTCGACCTTGCCGAAGCTGTCGACCGCGGTCTTGACGATGTTCTCGCCGCCCTCGGGCGTCGCGACCGAGTCGTAGTTGGGCACGGCCTCGCCGCCGGCCGCCTTGATCTCGTCGACGACCTTCTGCGCGGCGGTGTCGTCGCCGCCCTGGCCGTCCACGGATCCACCGAGGTCGTTGACGACGATTTTGGCGCCACGCTTGGCGAGGTCGAGTGCGTAGGTGCGGCCCAGGCCGCCGCCGGCGCCGGTGACGATCGCGACCCGGCCGTCGAAGGAGATCTCAGCCACTCTTCTGCTCCTGTGCGTTTTCTAGGGAATCCGTCGAGAAGATTGTCCCGTTCGCCGCGAGGTCGGCGGACGCCGGGTCCCGACCCGCCGGAGATGGCAGACTTCGGGCGCATGAAGCCAGGAGACGGCGCCGACGCTCTCGGCCTCGCCGGAGCGTTGACCGGTGTGACCAGCGTTGCCGCGATCAGCGGCGCTCTCATCTCTCGGCGGCTGTCCTGGTACGACTCGCTCGAGAAGCCGCCACTCACCCCGCCACGGGTCATTCTCGGTCCGGCCTGGACGGTCCTCTACGCCAACCAGGCCGTCGCCGCGTGGCTCGTCTGGCGTGGCGACGCGGAGCGTGCACAGTTCGACGTCCCCGCGATCTCGTCGTACGCCGCCCAGCTCGCCCTCAACCTCGGCTGGACGCTGCTGTTCTTCGGGCTGCGGCGACCGGCTTGGGCACTGTTCGACCTCTGCGTGCTGTGGCTGGCGATCGCCTTCACGATCAGGGAGTTCGCCCGCCAGCACCGGGTCGCGGCGGCGATGCTCGTGCCCTACCTCGTGTTCATCACCTACGCGGTCGCGCTCAACGCCGCCATCTGGCATCGCAACCGCTGACCCTGGGGGTCATGCATCCGCGACCGCGGGCTGGAGTCGTCAGTCGCTTCGCTCCTTCGACGCCTCCAACGCCCGCTTGCCGCGGACGCATGCCCTGACAGGTCGGTCAGTCGGGGACGACACGGTAGCGGCGGTGATCGAGAGACGGAATCTTCTCCCGGCATCGGTCGACGCGCTCAGGGTCGACGTCGGCAACGGCGACACCCTCCGCTTCGGCCAGCGAGGCGAGGACGACGCCGAAGGGGTCGACGACCATCGCGCGGCCGGCGAAGCCCGGCGGCGGCTGGTCGGCGGCGGCGACGTAGGCAACGTTCTCGATCGCTCGCGCGCGGACCAGCGTCGACCACTGGTCTTCCTTCAATGGCCCGCCCACCCATGCCGAGGGCAGCGCGATCAGGTCCACACCGTCGTCGACCAGGACCCGCGCCAGCTCCGGGAAGCGCACGTCGTAACAGGTCATGACGCCGACCGTGAACTCACCGCAGTCGAAGACCAGCCGCTCGTCGACCGCGCCGGCTTCGAGCCGCTTCGACTCCACCCAGCCGAGCGCGTCGAACAGATGCTGCTTGCGATAGCGACCGATCAGCTCGCCTTCCGGCCCGACGGCGACGACGGTGTTGTAGGCCCGCGCCGCGTCGTCCTCGACCGGCTCGAACATCCCGGCCACGATCGTCACGCCGTGCCGTGAGGCGCACTTCTGCAGGCCGCTGACGAACGGCCCGTCGAGCGGCTCCGCCACCGGCGCGAGCGGGGTGTCGGCCGTGCCGAACCCGTGCATCGAGCACTCGGGCGCGACGACGAGCGTCGCGCCGAGAGCGGCCGCCTGCCCCACCAGCTCACCCACCCGGGCCAGGTTGTGCGCCTTGTCCTCACCGGCCAGGAACTGCACTACGGCTACCCGCATCGCCCCATCCAACTACGCTGCGGCCATGGGGCGGACGTTGGCCGACCCGCTGGTCGAGCGGATGCGTGGATTCGGCACGACAATCTTCGCCGAGATGACCGCGCTCGCGCAGCAGACCGGAGCGGTCAACCTCGGTCAGGGCTTTCCCGACACCGACGGACCCAACGCGATGCTCGAGCAGGCCGTCGACGCGATCCGTGGCGGCCTCAACCAGTACCCACCCGGCCCCGGCCTGCCGCCGCTGCGCCAGGCCATCTCGGCGCATCGCAAGCAGCACTACGACCTCAGCTACGACCCCGACAGCGAGATCCTCGTCACCGTCGGCGCGACCGAGGCCATCAGTGCATCGATCCTCGCCCTGTGCGAGGTGGGTGACGAGGTCGTCGTCCTCGAGCCCTACTACGACTCGTACGCCGCCGCGATCGCCCTGGCCGGTGCGGTCCGAAAGGCCGTTTCGCTTCGCCCGGTCGCACCGGGTGGCCGGTTCACGTTCGACCCGGACGAACTCGCAGCCGCGGTCACACCGCGGACGCGGCTGCTGCTCATCAACTCTCCGCACAACCCGACCGGCACCGCGCTCACCACCGGCGAGCTGCAGCAGATCGCGGACCTCGCGCTCGACCGCGATCTCATCGTGCTGACCGACGAGGTCTACGAGCACCTGACCTACGACGGCGTGCAGCACGTGCCGATCGCGACGCTGCCCGGCATGCGCGAGCGGACCGTCAGCGTCTCGAGCGCGGGCAAGACGTTCAGCGTCACCGGCTGGAAGATCGGCTGGATCTGCGCGCCGGCGCCGCTGACCCGCGCGGTGATGACCGTCAAGCAGTTCCTTACCTTCACGCACAGCGGGCCGATGCAGCTCGCCGTCGCCCACGGCCTGTTGCGCGAGACGGAGTGGGTCGAGGCGTTGCGCTCGTCGCTCGAGATGCGCCGCGACCGGCTGGCCGACGGGCTGGCGACGATCGGCCTGACGGTGCATCGGCCCCAGGCGACGTACTTCGTCCAGGCCGACGTGCGTCCGCTCGGCATCGACGACGGCGAGGCCTTCGTCCGGGCACTCCCCCACGAGGCCGGCGTCGCGGCGATCCCCACTGCAGCGTTCTGTGACCATCGCGAGGTCGGCCAGCCGTTCGTGCGGTTCGCCTTCTGCAAGCGCGACGACGTGCTGGACGAGGCGGTCACGAGGCTGGTGGCCTATGCGGAGCGTCGCCGCGCGACTTAGGTTTGGTCGTATGGCGCGGAGCTCTTCCACCCCGATCCTGCTCGAGCTCGACCTGTCGCATCCGCTCGTCGAGCACGAGCCGGACGACCCGATCGCGAAGCTGCGCAGCCGCGGCAAACCGCGACTCCGGCCGGTGCTGAAAGCGCTGCACGAAGCCGGCGACGACGACCGGGTGGTCGCTCTCGTCGCCAAGGTCGGCGACACGGCGATGTCGCTGGCGCATGCGCAGGAGATCCGCGACGCGGTCGGTGCATTCGCGGCGAGTGGCAAACCGGCGATCGCATGGACCGACACGTTCGGCGAGTCGGGCAACGGGACGGTGCCGTACTTCCTCGCCACTGGCTTCGGCGAGATCTGGCTGCAGCCGACGGGCGAGCTCAACCTCTCCGGTGTCGTCGCCGAGGTCGCGTTCCTGCGCGGTGCGCTCGACAAGCTCGGCGTCGAGCCGCAGATCGGCCAGCGCTACGAGTACAAGAACGCCGCCGACCGCATCGTCGCGACCGGATTCACCGATGCGCATCGCGAAGCACTCGACCGCATCGCGGGCTCGGCGTGGGAGCAGATCACCGAAGCGATCGCCAAAGCCCGTGGTCTCGACGTCGACGAGGTGAACCGGCTCGCCGACCGCGCGCCGCTGTTCGCGGACGAGGCTCTCGCGGCAAAGCTGGTCGACCGCGTCGGCTACCGCGACGAGGTCTACGCCGCCGCCCGGCGAGCCGCCGGTGGCGACGTACGGCTTCTGTTCGCGGACCGGTGGGCGCCGAAGACCTCACCCGTCGGCAAGGTCGTGCACAAGATGCGCCACAAGGACGACCCGGGCGTCGCGCTCGTCGACGGCTTCGGCGGCATCGTCACCGGCTGGTCGCGGCGCTCGCCTCTGCAGGGCAAGCTCATGGGCAGCGACACCGTCGCGGCGGCGATCCGCGCCGCAGTGCGCGACGAGAAGACCCGGGCGATCGTCTTCCGGGTCGACTCCCCCGGCGGCTCTGCGGTGGCATCGGACTCGATCTGGCGCGAGGTCGCCTGCGCCCGCGAAGCCGGCAAGCCGGTCGTCGTGTCGATGGGCGCCGTCGCCGGCTCCGGTGGCTACTACGTGGCGTGCAACGCCGACGAGATCGTCGCGCAGCCGGGCACCATCACCGGCTCGATCGGTGTGCTCGGCGGCAAGGCGGTCACCACCGGCCTGACCGACCGGCTCGGCCTCCACTACGACGCCGTCCAGCGCGGCACACACGCGCGGTTGTCGTCGACCCACGTGCCCTACGACGACGGTCAGCGCGAGCGGCTCGAGGCGATGCTGGACCGCGTCTACGACGACTTCACGAGCAAGGTCGCCGAAGGTCGCGGCATGTCCCGCGAGGCGGTGCACGAGGTCGCGCGCGGCCGGGTCTGGACCGGCGCCGACGCGGTCGGCATCGGGCTCGTCGACACACTTGGCGGTCTGCGTGACGCGACGCGGATCGCGCGATCTCGGGCCGGCCTGCCGGTCGACGCACCGCTTCGCCCGGCGGTCTCGGTGCCGATGCTCGCGCGACTCAAGCCGCCGCACTCCAGCGAAGACCCGCGCGCCGCCGCCGGCGTCAGCACCACGGCGGGCGGCCTCGTGATGAGCGCAGCGGTCGACACCTGGCTGGAGGCCTGGGGCCCGTTCGCCGACATCGCCCGCGCACTCGGCCTCCCGTCACTAGGCCCGCTGACGATGCTCCCCGTCACCCTCCGCTGAGGGTCGCGGCGAGAGTTGCCGCCAGGTTCTGTACGGCGTCTCTTGCCGCGACGTCAGGTGCTCCGGTCAGCGTCAGCACCGGCGCGACCGACCGCCACTGCAGTCCGGTCGTGATCGACTCGATCGCGCGGACCGCGCCGGCCTGGTCGAGATTGCCGTGCACATACGCCGCGAACGGCCGGCCCCGGGTCGATTCGAGGCACGGGTAGTAGATCGTGTCGAAGAAGTGCTTCAACGCCCCGGAGATGTAGCCGATGTTGGCCGGCGTCGCCAGCAGGAAGCCGTCCGCGGACAGCACGTCGACCGCAGCCGCCGTCAACGCCGGCCTGGTGACGACCTCGACCGGTGGCCCGAGCTCACCAAGCGCCGGGTCACGGGCCCCGGCAAGCGCCGCCTCGAGAAGCTCCTGCATCGCCGGCGACGGCGTGTGGTGCACGAGGAGAAGACGAGCCATTCGTGCAGTGTTGCCGATGCCTTCCCAAACCGAGGGTGCAGAACCCCGTCCCACAGGCCGAAGACATCAAGGATGAGCGACGAACAGTTCCCGCAGACGCTGGCCGCTGCCCAGGACGGCGACGAGTCTGCGTTCACGGCGCTGTTCCGCGCGACCCAGCCGACCCTTCTGCGTTACCTACGCGTCGTAGCGAGGGACGAGGCTGACGACCTCGCCGCCGACACCTGGGTCCAGGTCGTCCGCGGGCTCCGCTCGTTCAGCGGCGACGACCCGGCGGCGTTTCGCGCCTGGGTGCTGTCCATCGGCCGGCATCGCTGGCTGGACCTCCTTCGCAGCCGCCGCCGCGGCCGCGAGCAGCCAATGGCAATCGTCCCGGAACAGGCCGCTCCGTCGGACCCGATCGAGTTCGTCCACGACCTGATGACCACCGAGGCCGCGATCCAGCTCATCCGGACGCTGCCCCGGGAGCAGGCCGAGGTCGTGATGCTGCGGTACGTCGCGGACCTCGACGTGAACCGCACGGCCGAGATCCTCGGCAAGCAGCCCGGCGCGGTCCGGGTGCTGTCTCATCGCGGCCTGCACCGTCTGCGGGCCGCCCTGAGCAACGTTCCCGGTCAGCGGCGGGAGGAGCCCTCACAGCCCGCCTCCGACGCTCCGCCGAGCTCGGCTCCGGACCAGGTGTAACGCCCGATGCCCACGGAACGGTTACTCCAGTGATGCTCACCGATCTCGAACCTGGCTCCGACCCGCGGCTCGCCGCGGTGTTCTCGGCTGCCAAGGCGCCTGCAGAGCTTCCCGTCGTCGGTGAAGCGGCGGCGCTGACGGCGTACCGGAAGTTCGACGGGAAGTCGTGGCTGCGCATCCGCCTGGGCGCCCGCCCCGCGCAGATCGTCGCTGCCGCGCTGTTCGGCGGGTTCGTGGTCGCCGGTGGCGCAGCCGCCGCGGCCGCCGGGTCGTTGCCGATCGTCGGGGGCCACCACACGCACGCCAACCAGGTGCAGACTCCCGCCCCTGCCGGCACCTCGGACGGCACGGACGAGACGAGCAGCGCCACCGACCTGACCGACACCGGTGGCCCCGGCACCGACGGCCACCCGGCGACCCTCGGCAGCGTTCAGAAGGGCATCGACACGTGCACCGCGGCCTCGAGCGGCACGTGCCAGGCCGGCCAGCACGGGAAGGCGCTCACGGCGCACAGCGCCCACACGCCGCCCGCGCTGCCCTCGGCGGCCACGACGCACCGCTCCGGCCACGCGCCGGCCACGGGCACAGCCGCGACCGTGCACCGGCCGCACCTTGCGTCCGCGCACGTGTCGTTCGCCCGGCTTCGCACGCCCCACGCCGGCTGGTAGAACGGCGCGCCGCAGCGGGTGCGGCACTGACCGCCTCGGCTCCTGACAGGATGCCGCGGTGCGTCGGCGGCGGTGGCTGGTTGTGGTGGCCGTCGCCGTCGTCACGGCCATCGGCGCCACGCTCGCCGTCCGCTCCCTGTTGCACGAGGTCAACCCGCCGCCGCCCGCCTGCCGCGTCGGCAACGGCCCGGAGGCGCTCTACCTGGACACCGAGCAGGCTGCGAACGCCACGACGATCACAGCAGTAGCGCACCGGATGGGCTTGCCCGACCACGCCGTGACGGTCGCGATCGCGACCGTGCTGCAGGAGTCGAAGATGCACAACCTGCCGTACGGCGACAGGGACTCGCTCGGGTTGTTCCAGCAGCGCCCGAGCCAGGGATGGGGCACACCGACACAGCTGCTCACCCCGTCGTTCGCGGCGGAGGCGTTCTACCGCCACCTGGTGAAGGTGAACGGCTGGGAAAGGCTCCCGGTCGCGCTGGCCGCGCAGAGCGTGCAGCACAGCGCCGACGGCTCCGGCTACGAGGCGTGGATCGAGGAAGCTCGTGCCATCGCACGAGCGCTGACCGGCGAGGTGACCGGCGAGTTCTCGTGCCGGTTCACCACAGGCGGCCGACCGGCACCCCGTCGGCTCGCCAACCTTGCGGGCACCGAGCTCGGCCCCGGCGCGCTGACCGCCCCGGGCGGCTCAACCGACCAGTGGCTCGTCGCGCAGTGGCTGGTCGGCCACGCCTACCAGCTCGGGCTGCGCTCGGTCACCGTCCGCGGCGAGCGGTGGCGGCAAGGCGACTTCGGCTGGGTGCGCGACAAGACAGCCGGCGAACAGCCGGCGTACGAGCTGGCGACGAAGCGCTAGCGGCTCTTGCGGGTGGCCTCGCGGCGCGCAGCGAGCGTCTCGAGCGCCTCGGCGAGCAGCTTCTCGCCCTCGGCCGGGGTGCGCCGCATCATCAGGAACTCGTACGGCGTCTTGTGCGCCGCGCCCGCCATGCGCAGCGGCGCCGGCGGCGCGTCACGGTCGACACCGGCCGGCTGGCCGCAGACGTGGCACTCCCACGAGTCGGGCACCTCGACGTCGGCGGCGAAGTGCGGGCGGCTCTCGTGCCGCGCGTCGCACCAGTAGGACACGACCCGGCGGGGTTCGACGGGTCCGCCCCGATCGACCTGGCTACCGACCGCTCCCCCGAGCCGGCCGCCACGAAGCGTCGTTCTGCGCGAACCCATGAATGTCTCCTCGTGCGTGATGCGCGGGCGATGTGCACACGACCGCGGCGGACAACGCGCGGCCGCGGATCTCCCTACGACGTTACCCGCTACGAAGCCGCCGCGCTCGCCGTCCGCGGGCAACGACCGGGATCTCTGCCTACAGAAATGCCCGTCCGGAGGCCTCGTCGGGTGGCGGAAGCGGGTCGGCGTCGGTGGGCGGCATCGCGTCAGCGATGAACCGGGACAGCGTTTCCCCGGCAAGTGTGCGACCGCGCACCGGAGCCGATGCGGCCCGTCGCGCCACGCGCAGCGCGGGCAGCTGCATCCGGGCCGCGGCGAGGACGCAGTTGCCCGAGCGCCGCCCGCGCAGCGTCGTCGGCTCCGCGAGCAGCAGCACATCGTCGAACGCGACCCGCAACGCCGCGAGCACCGGGCGAACGACGTCGAAAGGCACCATGTCCGACACGTTCAGCAGCAGCAGCCCGGCCGGCGCGAGCGCCCGCCGCATCAGCGAGATGCCGTCGATGGTCAACGTCGAGGTCACCGCGCGAGGGCCGTCGTAGAGATCCCAGATCATCAGATCGACACTGCCGGCTCGCGTCGCGGCCAGCTGCTCCGCCGCGTCTGCGACGACGACGGTCGAGCCCTCGACCGCGCCGAGAGGAGCGATGGCCGCGAGCACGTCGGCATCGGACTCCACGACAACCTGCCGCGAGCCCGGTCTCGTCGCCGCCGCCCACCGCGGCATCGTCATCGCACCGCCGCCGAGATGCAGCGATCGCAGTGGTTGCGGTCGTGCATGCACGGCGTCGATGACGATCGCCATGTGCTGCATGTACTCGAACTCGAGGTGCGTCGGGTCGTCGGTGTCGACGTACGACTGCTCGACACCTTCGACGAGCAGCACCCAACCGGTGGGACGGTCGAGGTCGCGCAGCAGCTCGACCGGGCGGATCCGACGAGGGCGGCCCGACGACCTGCTCATCGGGCGACCAGCTCTGGCGGTGTGGCGGCCGGGTCGATCGGGACGTCCTCGGCGCTCGTCCGTCGGGTCGCGCCCACCGACGCGATGACGACGCACGCGATCGCGACCCACTCGGTGACACGCAGGTGCTCGCCCAGGAACAGCAGACCGGACGCCGCCGCGAAGGCCGGCTCGAGCGACATCAGGACACCGAAGACCGACGCCCGCAGCCGACGCAGCGCGTAGAGCTCCAGGGAGTAGGGCAGCGCCGAGGAGAGCAGCGCGACGACGAGGCCGCGCCACAGGACCGAGCCGTCGAGGAGTCGGCTGCCCGCCGAGACCAGCCCGACCGGCAGCAGCACGACGGTGCCCGCGACGAGCGCGATCGTGAGTCCCGCGGCGCCGGGGAAGACCCGGCCGACCCGTTGCGACAGCAGGATGTACGCCGCCCAGAACCCACCGGCGACGAACGCGAGCGCCACTCCAAGCGCATCGAGATGTCCCCCGCTGCCGCCGGTCAGCAGCACCACGCCGGCCGCCGCCAACGCAACCCACACCAGGTCCAGCAACCGGCGGGACCCGCCGATCGCGACGGCCAGCGGTCCGACGAACTCGAACGTGACCGCCACACCGAGCGGGATGCGGTCGATGGCGTAGTAGAAGGTCGCGTTCATCGCAGCGAGGACGAGACCGAACCCGATGGCAAGTCCGAGCTCGGCGCGTCCGCGACTGACGACGCGCGGTCGGGCGACGACGAGCAGGAGCACCGCGGCGATGCCGATGCGCAGGAGCACCGCGCCGCCAGGTCCGGCGTCCGGGAACAGGTCCTTCGCGACAGCCGCCCCGCTCTGCACGCTGGCGACCGCTGCAAGCACGAGCAGCGGTGCGGGTGCGGTCCGGCGCGGCATGGCTCCATCGTCGCGTGTCGCGACGCCGATGCTCGAGCGGGTTACCGTCGCGCTCGTGGATGTCCTCGTCGTCGCGGCCCTCGGTGAAGAGGTCGCTTACGTGACCGGTCGCGAAGTGCTCGTCACCGGAGTCGGCAAGGCACGCGCCGCCGCGACACTCGCGCGGCGCCTCGCCACCGGCCCCGCGCCGGACATGGTCGTCAACGTCGGCACCGCGGGTTCGCTCTCCCCCGACGTGCACGGCATCGTGGAGGTCGGCTTCATCACTCAGCACGACTTCCCGTACGACGGCATCGAGGCCCTCGTCGGAGCGCCGGTCGATCGCGGCTACGCGCTTCACCCCGGGGTCCCGCCCACCGCGATGCAGCAGATTCCGGTCGGAGTGCCGACAGTGGCGACGGGCGACCTGTTCGTGGCCGACGCCGACGCGGCGCGGCGGATCGCGGGCAACGGCGTGCACCTCGTCGACATGGAGGCCTACGCCTACGCCACCGCGTGCGCCGACGCCGCGGTGCCGATGCGCTGTGTGAAGGTCGTGTCGGATTCCGCGGATGCGGACGCCGGCGACAGCTGGCTCGACACGATCGACCACTGCGCGCGAGCGCTAGCCGACTGGCTCGCCGCCGAGCTCTGAGGCGCCTTCCAGCCGCATTAGGCACCGGCATTCAAACGGTGCTCAGCGGGGATCGAGCGGGCCCGGGAAGTGGGTGCGCGCACTGCTGTCTTCCAGCAGCAGCCGGGCAAGGGTCGTCTCCAGCCAGGCTTGGAAGTCATCGGCGCTCCATCCGAGGTCGCCGGTGAGCAGGCTGTAGGTGCTGGGGTTGGCCAGTGTCGAGTACGTCGCGGCGGCCTCGTCGTACGTGAGCCCGGCTCGAAGTGGTCTGTGCAGCGTCAGCATGTCGATGTAGCGGCGCTGTCCGCCGACGCGCCGGCTGGTGTCTCGCCGTTGCAGGTCGGCGGCTTTGGGGTCGACGGCCGCTGCGCTGGCGAGGATGCGGTGCGCGGCGTGGGTTCGTTCGAGGATTCCGCGTGAGAAGGCGGCGAGCAGCCCGATCTGTACCCGCTGATCCGTCGTCTGCCGGATGTGCGCGATCTCGGGCAGATCGAAGATGTCGCGGCCGTCGTCGGTGCCAACGATGGCTGGCTCGAGTATTGCCTCGAGCAGCGCGATCTTGTTGCGGAACCGCGCGTAGACGGTTTCAACAGCGACGTCGGCGTGCCGCGCGATCGCGTCCATCGTGGTCGAGGCGTAGCCGCGCGAGAGGAACAGTGCCTGCGCCGCCTCCTGGATCTGCTGGCGGGTCCGCTCGGCCTTCTCGGCACGGCGAGTCCGAGGAGGCCGAGCCGGATTTGGGGTCTTGACTGCTTCACCCACGTCGATACAGTACCACTGCATACATGCATGTAGAGTGCATCGCTTGGTAGGGGAACCCATGGCAGACCACCTCCAGCTCAACCCAGCCCGCACTGCACTCGTCAACGTCGACATGCAGCGCTGCTTCGTCGAGAACAGCCCGCTGGCGGCGCCGGACGGACCGGAGCTTGTGCGTCGACTCAACGAGCTGATTCGCGTCTGCCGGCAGACCGGCACACTGGTCGTGCACACCCGGGGATGGATGCGTGCGGACGGTTCCGACGTGGGCCCCGTCATGTCGGAACTGGTCCCACCGTTCATCGTCGCGCTCTACACCGAAGGCGCCGACAGCGCGCAGCTGCACGACGACCTCGATGTCGCACCCGAAGACGTGATCATCGACAAGTCGCGCTATGGCGCTTTCCACGGCACCGCGCTCGAGTCGACCCTGCATGCGCGCGGCATCGACACAGTCATCATCACCGGCATTGCCACCAACATCTGCTGCGAGACGACCGCGCGTGAAGCAGCTCAGCGCGACTTCCGTGTCCTCTTCCTTCGTGACGGCACCGCAACCAAGGAAATGAACGGCATCAGCGCAGACGACCTGCAGCGCGCCACCTGCGCGAGCCTGGGCATGGTCTTCGCGCGCATCGCCGACATCGACGAGGTGACGGGCGCCCTCCTCGCCGCCAGGGAGCCAATGCCGTCGACATAGAGCCACACTCTTCATCGCGGCAGGCTTGTTGGCCCGGTCGTCAGGTTGACGCGGGCTGACGACGGGCGGCCATTGCGTGCACGACTGAGGCAGCGACCCGCGGTTGCTGTGGCGCGCGTTCGTTCCGTGTCGTCTACGGGCCGCGTTTGTTGCGGACGGTCCAGGTGGGGTCGCTGCCGGGGCGAAGGTCGACGACGTAGCGGCCGTGGGTGGTCTTGACGATGGCGTGGTGGCCGTTGTGGACGCGGTCGTGGTGGCGGCCGCAGAGCAGGGCGCCGTTGTCCACTTCTGTGACACCGCCGTCGGCCCAGTGCTGAATGTGGTGGGCGTCGCACCAACCGGGTGGGGCGTCGCAGCCGGTCCAGATGCAGTGCCGGTCGCGGGCGACGATCGCGCGCAGCTGTGCGGCGGTGAAGGTGCGGAGGGTGCGGCCGGCGTCGAGGATCTCCGATGCCGGTCCCATCACGATGCGGGAGACCGCGGCGTCGCAGGCGAACCGCCGCGCCCACTCCGCGCCGGTGGTCATCCCGAATGCGTAGTCCGCGGCGGGTGCGCCCGGCGCGTCGGCGAGGGTCGGCGCCGGCACGATGACGGTCACGTGCGGCCTCACTGCGCCGGTGACCGGCAGCTGCCCGGACCGCAACGCCAGCTCGGCCATCGTGATCAGCGCGTCCGCTCGCCGCTGCGCCGGCGTGCGGTCATCACCGGGAATCGGCTTGGACAGCGCGTGGATCGCGGTCGCCACGATCTCCTGCCCGGCCGGATGCAGCGTCCACTGCCCGACACCCATCCCGCCCACCGTGGTCGAGGAGTGCAGCTTGCGCGACCCGTAGTCGTCCTGCTCGTCGCGGTCCTGACGCTCTCGGCCGTACATGTGCTTGACGTGGGTGATCGCGCCGGTCAGCTCCTTCGCCGACACCCGCGAGGCGTAGTCGACCAGATGCGGCTCCGCAGACCTCAGCGCGTCATCACCGATCGACGGCCGCAACGATGCGATCTGCTGTGCCTGCGTCGCGTTGATCACCCCGTCGCGCAGAGCCGACCGCGTCGCCGGCAGCGCGTCGACCAGATCGCGGGCGAGATGCACATCACGCGACGCGGCGGTCGGCGACAACCTCGTCTTCGCCCGCAGCCACGCCGCCGTCGACCCATGATCAGCGAGCGCCGCACCGGTCCGGTCGAACGCCTCCACCCAGTCCAGACACGCTGCCTGCAACCTGGAGATCTGCCGATAGAGCTCTTCGATCTCCTCACCCAACGCCGCGGACGACAGCTCGCGCGGATCCGCCGCGAGAAGCTCGTCGAGCGCCGATGCCAGGTTGCCCATACCCGAACATTACGGGCAGGGTCCGACAGTTTCCGGTCCTGAAAACCGTTGCAAGCAAACAACTTCTCGGCCACTCACAGCCTAGGAATCGGACGAAGTTATCCACAATTTTCTGGCCTGCGTACGGCGTCCTGGCGGAGGTGCGGAGCAGCCGAACTGAGGCTTGATGACCGACAGGACGTGAGGAGCGTCACAGTGCTCCGCGGGAGGGGATTTGCCCCGAGATGGGGAACCCCTTGCCATGGCCGCACGCGATCTGGGTGCGGGGGCGCTGCGTCGCGTCGCCGAGATCGCCACCCGGCACGCCCGCTGGGTGCTGGGCGGCTGGCTGCTCATCGCCGCGATCTGCGCGCTCGCCGTCCCCCGGCTCGAGCATGTGGTCGCTCACGACGCGACGCCGTTCCTGCCGGCCAGCTCGCCGTCGATCCAGGCCTTCGGACAGATGGACCACGCCTTCGCCGGCGGCAAGGGCAGCTCGATCGCGTTCATCGTGCTCACCGGCCCGGACTTCCGCAACGACCCGACGGCCGCGGACTACTACCGGAGCCTCACCACGCGGCTGCACGCCGACAACCGGCACGTGGCTGACCTGCAGGACTACGCCGCACAACCCCAGCTGCGCGACGCGTTGACGAGCAAGGACGGCGCGGCGACCTACATCCCGGTCTCGCTCCAGCACCCGGTCGGCTCACCGAAGGCCGACGAGGACGTCGCGTGGCTGCGCAACGTCGTCCGGCACGGGCAGCCGAGCGAGGTGCACGGCTATGTCACGGGCGACGTGGCCAGCATCGCCGACATGACCGACGAGATCGCGGCGAGCATCGCGCGCGTGACGATCGTCAGCGTCGTCATCATCATCGTGATCCTGCTGTTGCTCTATCGATCGCCGCTCATCCCGCTGGTGCCGCTCGCGACGATCGGTGTCGGACTCGTCGTCGCGCGCGGTGTCGTGTCGTTGCTCGGCATGAGCTTTCTGCCGGTGTCGACGTACACCGCGATGTTCGTGACGGCGCTGGTGCTCGGGGCAGGCACCGACTACACCGTCTTCCTCATCAGCCGTTTCCACGAGTCGATGCGGGCCGGCCAGTCGACCGCGGCCGCGGTCGTCGACGCAATCCGTCGCATCGGTCCGGTGGTGGTCGCGTCCGGCCTCACGGTCATCATCGGCAGCGCGTGCATGGTGCTGGCGAAGCTCGCGTTGTTCTCGACGACCGGCCCCGCGATCGCTGTGTCGATCCTCGTCACCCTCGTCGTCGGTCTGACCTTCACGCCGGCGCTGCTGGTCGTGATGGGCACGCGAGTCGCACCGCGGCCGCAGCGGCGCGCTGCCGGCTCCCGGTGGGCCGCGATCGGCGGCCTCGTGGCCCGCCGCCCGGTGCCGACACTGCTCGCCGCGCTGGTCCTGTTGATGTCGTTGGCGATGTTCTGGCCGCGACTGAGCCCGAGCTATGACACCAGGGCCTTGGTCCCGTCGGCCGTCGAGTCGTCGAAGGGCTACGCCGCCCTGGACCGGCACTTCCCCGGCAACGAGCTGCGACCCGACTACGTGCTCGTCCCGTCCGATCACGACCTGCGCAACCCTCGCGACCTGGCGGTCATCGAGGCGGCGGCCGCAACCCTTCAAAAGCTGCCCGGCATCGACGTCGTCCGCACGGTCACCCGACCCGCAGGCACACCGATCCCGCAGGCCGAGCTGCCCGACCAGCTGCAGATGGTGGGCCGCCGGCTGGGCACGGCGCAGGACTCGCTGACCGGCAGCGGGTCAGGGGTGTCGCGCCTCGCGTCCGGGGCCGACCGGCTCGCCGGCGGCGCCGACGCCGTCGCCGGTGGCGCGGGCCGGGCGACGGACGCGGTCGACCTCTTCCTCGCCGGACTGGCGAAGGAGTCGCAGGGCCTGAGCACGGCCGTCGGCGCCACCGGTGACGCGCAGACCGGCGCCGACGAGCTCCGTGCCGGAGCTGCGCGGCTGGCGCGCGCCCTGGGGAACGCGCACCGCGGCACCCGCGACGCCGTCAGCGGCTTGGGGCAGATCTACGCGGCTCTGGCGTCCGACCAGCTGTGCACTGCTGACCCGATCTGCGCCGTCGCACGGACCCAGCTGCATCGCATCTACGTCGGTGAGCGCGACCAGCTGCTGCCAGGGCTGGCCCGCGCCCGCAACGGTGCAGACCGGATCGCCAGCGGTGACGGGCAGCTGGCCGACGGCCTCGGGCAGCTGCGCGCCGGCCTGCAACGAGCAGGTCATGGCATCGACCGGCTGGCAGCGGGCGAGCGGACGTTCCGCACCAAGCTCGGACGGCTCGCCGGCGGCGCCGCGGCACTGGCTGCGGGCGCCGACCGTCTGCCGCCCGGCGTCGCGGATCTGCGCGCCGCCGCGCAGCGACTCGCTGCCGGTCTCGGCAAGGCGTCGAGCTACCTCACGGCGACGGCCGATGCGACCCGGTCGGCCGGCATCTCTGCGTTCTACCTGCCGGCGAGCGCACTGAACGACCCGCGACTGGCGACGGCGCGCGACTACTACATCTCGCGCGACGGCCACATGGTGCGAATCATGGTCTATCCGCACGACCGGACGTCGCACATCGGTGACGAACGCAAGGCGGTCGGTCTCGCGCTGCGGCACACGCCTCTCGACGGCTCGCGCCTCGCCGTCACCGGTCCGACCGCGGTCTCCGACGACATCCACTCCCTCGCCGACTCCGACCTGCGTCTCATCGCGCTGATGACGCTCGGCGCGGTGTTCCTCATCCTCATCGTGCTGCTGCGCGCGCTGGTCGCGCCCGCGTATCTGCTCGCTTCGGTCGTGCTGTCGTACGGCGCCGCGATGGGACTCACCGCACTCGTGTGGCAGGACCTGCTGCACAAGCCGGTCGACTTCACCACGCCATTGCTGGCGTTCGTGATCCTGGTCGCGGTCGGCGCCGACTACAACATCCTGCTCATGTCTCGGGTGCGTGAGGAGTCACAGCTCGCAACCCGTGCGGGTGTCGCGCGCGCAGTGGGCGCAACGGGTGGCGTCATCACGAGCGCGGGCCTGATCTTCGCCGGCACGTTCATGGCGATGCTGACGTCGCCGGTGACCGGCCTTCAGGAGACGGGCTTCGCCGTCACTGCAGGACTGCTGCTCGACACGTTCGTCGTGCGCTCGTTGCTGGTGCCGTCGATCGCGGCCTTGCTGGGGCGCGCCAACTGGTGGCCGGGTGAGCGCAACCGGTCGATCGCGCCGTCACTGCGCGGTTTGCGCGCGGTCACCGAACGACCGGCGAGCAAAGCCGCGTCGTAGCCGGTCGTGGTCGTGGTGCCGGACGGCCAGCGCACGAGCAGCCACGAGCCGCCGATGATCGCCAGCAGTCCGATTGCGCCGGTCGGAACGACCGGCGCCGGGCCCGTGTAGGGAAGCGCCTGGCCCTGGCGGTGCACGGTCTGCCCGAGCACGTGGGTCGTGAAGTGGTGATGCCGGCGGTGTGCCGGCGGCGTCATCGGCGCCACCGCTGCCGACGGCGTCGACGTCGCTGTCGCTGTCGATGTCGATGTCGATGCGGACGGTGTCACGACGTGCGGAGAGGCAGCCCGCGAGAGCCGATCGTCGCCCGGCTGGCGGACGAACGCCGCAACGACAGCGGCGAGGATGACGGCCACTGCCCCGAACCCGAGCAGTGTGGCGACGGACATCCGGCGGCCCACGCGGTGAGCGTGGCACGACCGTCGCTCGAGTAGGCGGATCGCCGCGCCGCGGAGGTTCGCCTACTTTCCGCCGCAAGCCCGACCGAACCGGGCATCAGCTGTGGCGAGTGCTCACCCGTTGGCGCCCGACGTGGGCGGTGACTGCTGCATGTGCTGGCGGTGACGGAACGCCCAGCCCATGCCCGTGCCGGGGCGCAGCTCACCGAACATGCCCCGGGCCGGTACGCCGTCCAGGACCATCTTCGCGACCGAAGAGGAGCCGCTTTGAACAGCGAGCACCCGCACCTGGTCGTTCTTGGCCAGCTTGGACAGCGTGCCGTCGGCGCCGTTCAGCGAGATGCTTGAAGTCTTGTCGACCGTGTAGGTCGCGGTGAAGCCGTCGGTGCTCTTGACCGTCATCGTCGAAGCACTGACGTCCGAGATGACGCCGTGCTGGAACCGCACGACCATCGTCCCGCCGCCGGGCTTCTGCACCGTGGCCTCGCCGTGCAGCAGCCTCCCGCCGGCACCCAAGCCGCCGAGGAGACCGAGCGCACCCGGTCCGCCGGGACCGAACCCGCGCATCATCCCCGGCCCACCGGGGAAGCCGGCAGACGGCGACGGAGACGGAGAGGAAGCGGTCGCCACGCCGAGCTGGCTGATGACGGCGCCGCCGACTCCGCCCGCCACGACGCCGGCCGTCACAAGGGCGATCACGCGATGCCGGGAGAGAACGCTCAGTGCAGTCATCGTGGCCTCCTCGACCGGGCTCGACTGGTCCAGCATGACCGAGGATTCTGAGAGCCCACTGAATGCCCGTGACGGCACGATCCGGACCGGCACGGTCCGGTCGCTACAGTCCGCAGCATGGCGCTGCCGCGGATCCGTCAGGTCGTGCTCGCCGCCGCCGACCTTGCCGTTGTCACCGGCGACATCGAGCGAGAGCTCGGGCTCGACACGCCTTTCCATGACGAAGGCGTCGGCCACTTCGGTCTGCACAACGCGGTGTACTCCCTCGGCGACTCGTTCCTCGAGGTGGTGTCGCCGGTGCGCAGCGATACGGCCGTCGGCCGGCATCTCGATCGATGCGGCGGCGACGCCGGCTACATGGTGATGTTCGAGGTCAGCGACGTCGCCGCGACGCGACAGCGGCTCGAGACCCTCGGCGTGCGGCTCGTCTGGGACACCACGCACCCGGACATCGTCGACCTCCACCTTCATCCGAAGGACGTCGGAGGTGCGCTCGTCGCGCTCGACGTCACCGATCCTGTCGGGTCGTGGCGGTGGGGCGGGCCGGAGTGGACCGCTGTCGCGCCGACTCCCCCACCGGGAGGGGTGCGCGCACTCACCGTCGCCGTTGCCGAGCCCGACAAGGTCGCGCGCCGTTGGGCCGAGGTGGTCGGTCTGGACACACCGCAGGACAACGTCCTGCTGCTTGCCGGCGGCGAGCAGCACATCCGCTTCATCGGCATTGGCGGCAACGGTGACCGCTTCGTCGCGGTCGAGGTCGACGTACCCGGTCGGACCGGGCCGGTGGACATCGCGGGGGTGACGTTCGACCGCGTACCCGCAGAGACGAGCAGGACAGCGAGCGACATCGGAGGCTCTCAGGCATGACAGACATCGACACCGGCACCACCGACGTCCTGGCCTCGGTCGACGACGGTGTCGCCGTCATCACGCTCAACCGGCCGGAGCGGCGCAACGCGTTCTCCATGCCGATGGTCGAGGCGCTCGGCGACGTGCTCGCCCGGCTCGAGGTCGATGACAATGTCGGCGCCGTCGTCCTGACCGGCGCCGGTGGCGCGTTCTGCGCCGGCGGTGACGTCAAGGCGATGGCCGAGCAGAGCGGCGGTTTCGGCACCGACGTCCCGTACGACGTCCGCGTGCACGCGCAGCGACTCAACCAGCGTGCGACGAGTGGCCGGCTCTGGTCGATGCCGAAGCCGACGATCGCCGCCGTACCAGGACCGGCCGCAGGTGCCGGGCTGTCGCTCGCGTTGTCGTGCGACCTGCGCTATGCGGCCGACAGCGCCATCTTCACCACGGCCTTCGCGAAGGTCGGCTTCGCCGGTGACTACGGCGGGACGTGGTTCCTCACCCGGCTGGTCGGAAGCGCGAAGGCGAAGGAGCTCTACTTCCTGTCCGAGCGGATCGACGCGAAGCAAGCCGTCGACCTCGGCATCGTCAACGGCTTGTTTCCCGCCGACTCGTTGCTCGAGGAGACGGTCTCGATCGCGCGCCGGCTTGCCGAGGGCCCGCGGGTCGCGTACCGCTACATGAAGGAGAACCTCAACCGCGCGGTCCACGGTGAGCTCGGCGAGTGCCTCGACCTCGAGGTGACACACCACGCGCACACTGGCATGACCGAGGACCATCGCGAAGCTGCGCAAGCCTTCGTGGAGAAGCGCCAACCCACTTTCCGCGGCCGCTGAGTCTCTGAGGAGTCAGCAGCCTTCGCGGTGGTGGTGGTCCTGCGAGGCGCTGGCGATGAGCTGCTCGAGCTCGGCCACTGTCACGATCGGACCGGCTCGCGACCCGGCACCACGCCGGGGGCAGACACGCGCAGCACGTCGACCAGCGGCGACCCGGGCCGGGACTGCGCGCGATCACGGACGACAGCGCGCGCGATGCGCTTCGCGTCGATCCCCAGCTCACGGAACATGCCGCTGATCGGGTTGGTGAAGCCGGTGAACCACAACCGTGGTGCCGCCGGGTCGGTCGCGCCCCCGCGCACCCGCGGCCGGCCGTCCGGACCCAGCACGCCGAGATGCCCGACGAGGGGCTGCAAACCGCGCTGGTAGCCCGTCGCCGCGATGACGGCGTCGGCTCGCCGGCGACTGCCGTCGGCCAGGAGCACATGCTCGCCCTCGAACCCCTCCACGGCCGGGACGACGATGATGCGCCCGGCCTTCAGCTGCTGCAGGAACCCCACGTCGATCAGCGGGATCGCGTCGTCGCGGAGGACGCGCTCGTAGAGGCCGTCCTTCGGCGCCGGCAGGCCGTACGCCGTCAAGTCGCCGACATCTCTGCGCCGGATCGCAGCCGCGATCGGGTCGAACACTCGCGGGGGCAGGTGCCGGAAGAGGACAGCGAGAGCGAGCGACGGGATGCCGTACTTGTCGCGCAAGACGATGTGCGGTGGTGTGCGGATCGCGATCGCGACCTCGCGCGCGCCGCTCTCGACGAGGTCGACCGCGATCTCCGCCCCGGTGTTGCCGGACCCGACGACAAGGACGGACTTGCCGGCGTACGGGCTCGCGTTGCGGTAGTCGCGCGCGTGCGTCAGCTCGCCGGGGAAGTCGGCAGCGCCCGGCCAGCGCGGCATCACCGGCGTGTGGTTGTGCCCTGTCGCGACGATGACGTAGCGCGCCCGGACGTCACCCGCGGGACTACGGACCACCCACCCGTCGGCGGTGTGGTCGATGCTCGTGACATCAGTGTTGAGGCTCACATCGAGCCGGTGATGGGCGCAGTAGGACTCGAGGTACCGGACGACGTCGTCGCGCGCGACCCACCGGCCGTAGCGGCGCGGGATGCGGTAGCCGGGCAGGTGCGACAGCCAGCGAATCGTGTGCAGGTGCAGCCGGTCGTAGTGACCACGCCAGCTGTTGCCGATCGCCGGCGCGCGGTCGACCACGACGGTCTCCACGCCGGCACGCTGAAGCATGGCGGCGGCCGCGAGGCCACCCGGTCCGGCGCCGATGACGACGGCTTCGGGCACGCGTGAGCCTCCTGTTCGAATCGGACAGGCCGGGACCGGGGCTGGGGTACCCGGCGTCTTCGCCGTGGGCGCCGCCGACTCCTCCCGAACCGGCGTCGCTCGATAGCGTCGCGGTTGTGGAGATCTGGTTCAACCCCAAGTGCTCAAAATGCCGGATGGCGAAGGAAGCCCTGGACGAGGCGGGCGTCGACTACACCATCCGGCGATACCTCGACGAGCCACCGACCCCCGCCGAGCTCCGCGAGGTGCTGGACCGGCTCGGGCTCGAGCCCTGGGACATCACCCGGACGGGAGACCCGCTGGCGGAGGAGGCCGGAGTCGCGGGCTGGCCGCGGGAGCGGGACGCCTGGCTCGACCGGCTGGCCGCCCACCCGGCGCTGATCCAGCGACCGATCCTCGTGACCCCCGACGGCGAGGCATGGGTGGCGCGCGACCCCGAGACGGTGCAGACGGCCGTGCAGCATGCGCAGCCGGCAAGCGGCTGAGGTGCTGCCGACCTTCTTCGTGCTGGGCGCCGCACGGTGCGGGACGACCTCGCTGCACTACTGGCTCGGTCAGCACCCGGACATCGCCATGTCGGCGATCAAGGAGCCCAACCACTTCGTGTTCCGACCGGGACCGGACGGCCCGACGCCGTGCATCGCGGACGACCGGCGCCTGCTCGCGAAGTCGGTGCCGGACCGGACGGCGTACGAGCGGTTGTTCCCCGCGGGTGGGGTGCGGGAGGCGGGTGACGCCTCGCCGCTCTACCTCTACACGCGGGAGACGCCCGAGCTCATCGCCGGCGCCGTACCCGAAGCGCGTCTCATCGCGGTCGTCCGCGAACCGGTGGAGCGGGCCTGGTCGCACTTCGTCTACGTCAACGACGACCTGGGCGACGAGGCGCCAGACGCCTTCGCCCGCGCTGTCGTGCAGGAGTTGCCGCTCGGCTACGAGCCGTACCGCACCGGCACGCACTTCGTCCGGCTGAGCAGGTACGCCGAACAGCTGCAGCGCTACCTCGCGCTCTTCCCGCGCGACCGCCTGCTCGTGCTGCCGTACGACGACATCGTGGAGGACCCGTCCGGCGTGCTGCGCCGGGTGTGCGAGCTGCTCGGCGTCGACGCGTCGTTCGCCTTCGACACCAGCGTCGCCTACAACCCGTCGAGCGGGGCGACGTCGAGGTTCGGCCGAGTAGATCGGGCCCTGCGCCCGGCCTACCCCTACATCAAGCGCGCGCTGCCGAGCAGCCTCGCGGGCCGGCTCGCGGCTCGGCGGGCCCGGCTGCGGGCCGCGCATCGCGGCCGGCCGGTCGTGCAACCGACCGGCGAAACCATGCAGCTGCTCTCCGAGCACTTCCGGCCGGACGTCGAGTGGCTCGCCCGCGAGACGGGCGTGACGTTCGACCGGTCAGCGCCGCCGACGGCGTGACCTGATGCGACGCTCGACCTCACGGTCGATGTCCGCGCCACACTTCCGCACCTCTTCGGGCGCAATCTGGTGTTCGAGCATCGTGGCGAGGTAGAGCGCCATCAGGTAGGACGGGTCGGTGTCGAGCGCACGCTCGAACGCCGCGCCCGCGATCACTCCGCTGCCGTCGAGGTAGGCGGCATAGCCGACGCAGGTGCAGACGGCGGCGTCGTCCGGCGGCTGTGCCCGCCGAGCGACGGCGCTCAGCAGCCGGCGTAGACCCTCCTCGTGCGGGTCACTGAGCCGCACGAACATCCGATCGCGCAACAGCCTGTCGCCGAGCCCGATGGCGACCCGGGCCGCCTCGTCGTCGGTGAGTGACGCGCGGGGATCGGCGAAGCGCTCGGAGAGGCTGTCGATCTCCTGGCCGACGTCGTCCGCGAACCCGACCAGTCCCCTGTCCAGCATTGCCTCGATGGCACGGTCCTGCGCCTGCCGCATCGACGTGGCCGCGATGCCGCCCAGGGGCCGGACGGTTGCCACCAGCTCGTCGCGCGAGCCGAGCACCACGTTGCCGAGCGCTGCGTGCTCGGCAGCCAACGTGAGAGCCGCCGGCGACTGGCGCTCGATCGGCCGGCCCCCGGCCGGGCAACAGCGGTCGTCGTCGCAGAGGTAGGACCACAACCGCTCGGGTCCGACCAGCGTGGCCTCGCGAAGCGGCGCCTCGAGACCGGCCGTCACGATGTCGACGAGCCGCTGATGCGGCAGCCGACCGTCGACGGGAGCGGCGTCGCTGTGGACGAACAGCATCACCGCGTCGGCCCGGGCCTTGGCCATCCGCTTCGCGACCTCGGCGGCGATCGCGTCGACGACCGCGTCGCCGTCACCCGGTCCCGGCAGGTCGAGGCGAAGCGAGAACGACATGCGCTCGCGCGGACCGCACAGGGCCACGGCGACGAGGCTCTCGGCCGGACGGAAACCGACCATGTGCTCGACGGCGACGACGATCGAGGACAGGTCGCTCAGCCGGACGACGGTGGGTTGACGCTCGCGCTCTGAGGCAGGCATGCGGGGACTGTGGCGAACGGCAGGCGGCCGCGACACGCCTGCGCGCGCAACTGTGCATGAGGATGGTGCCCCACCCACCTGGGGATAGTGGGCGTCGTGACGTCACTCGCCCTGCCCTGGCTCGTGCTGCTGTTCGTGGGCGGCGGCGCCGCCATCTGGGTGGCCGGGGGGTTCCTGTCACACACGGTCGACGTCCTGGACGAGCGACTGCATCTCGGCGCCGCACTCGGCGGCACGATCCTGCTGGCGGTCGCGACGAACCTGCCCGAGATCGCCATCACGGCGTCGGCCGCCCTCAGCCACCACATCGGCATCGCGATCGGCAACATCCTCGGTGGCATCGCCCTCCAGACGGTGGTGCTGGTGGTCCTGGACGCCTTCGGCGCGCCCTCCGTGCGACCGCTCACCTATCTGGCCGCGAGCCTCACCTTGGTGCTCGAGGCCGCGCTCGTGATCGCGGTCCTGGTCGTCGCGGTCATGGGCACCCAGCTCCCGGCGCACCTCTACTACGCGCGCATCACGCCGGCGAGCGTGCTGATCGTCGTGCTGTGGGTGGCGGGGATGTGGCTGCTGGCCCGGGCCCGCTCCGGGCTTCCGTGGCACGACTCCGGCCAGGCTCCCGACAACCAGGCAGTGCCGCGCGGTCACGCGCAACGCCAGAAGGAGCAGCAGGCGACGACGCGCGGCGTCTCGACGGCCAAGGCCGCTGCGATCTTCGGGAGCGCGGCCGTCGTCACGCTGGTCGCCGGCGTCGTACTCGAGCAGTCCGGCGAGGGCATCGCCGGACACATCCATCTCACCGGCGTGCTGTTCGGCGCGACGGTGCTCGCCGCCGCGACAGCTCTGCCGGAGGTGTCCACCGGACTGACGAGCACACGGATGGGCGACTACCAGCTCGCGATGAGCGACATCTTCGGGGGCAACGCCTTCCTGCCGGTGCTGTTCATCGTCGCCGACCTGCTCGGCGGGCGGGCAGTGCTCCCCCAGGCGCAACGCTCCGACATCTACCTGACAGGGCTCGGTGCTCTGCTGACGTCTGTCTACGCCGTGGGGCTCATCTTCCGGCCGCAACGCACGCGAGCGCGGATGGGAGTCGACTCCCTCACTGTCATCGTGCTCTACCTCGTCGGCATCGCCGGCCTCATCGCGTTGGCCTAGGCGCGCCGCTAGCCGTCGCGGATGTCGCGGACGGTGCCGTTGTGGCCCGACAGCATCACGTCGACGAGGAACCGCGCGGAGTCCGCCGGGTCGAGCAGCTGGCCACGCTCGTGCAGACCGTGGAACCGCTGATGGAACTGCTCACCGACCTGGTCACGGGGCATCGAGCGCATGAACGTCTGCATGTCGGTGTCGACGACCCCGGGTCGCACGGCGTTGACCGTCACACCCGTGCCCTCGACCTCCTTGGCCAGATGCAACGTGAACATGTCGAGCGCCGCCTTGCTCGTGCTGTAGGCGTTGGCACTCGGCATACCGGGCGGTGAGGCCGCGCCACTCGAGATCGTGACGACCCGGCCCCATCCGCGTTCGACCATTCCCGGCAGCGCGGCGCGCACGACCCGCACGGCGCCGAAGAGGTTGATGACGACGGCCTGCTCCCACTCCGTCACGTCGGTGTCCGCGAACCGCTGCAACGGCCACACCGCGCCCGCGTTCGCCACGACCACGTCGACGTCACCGATCTCCGACATCGCCTCGGCGACCGCCGCGACATCGCTGACGTCCATCACGACGGCCCTGCCGCCGATCTCGTCGGCGACCGCTTCGACCTCGTCACGCGATCGGGCGGCGACGGTCACCATCGCCCCGTCCCTGGCGAGCGCGCGCGCGATCGCGGCACCGATGCCTCGCCCGCCGCCGGTCACGAGCGCTCGCCGTCCATCCAGCCGACCCATGTCCGGCATCCTCTCCGCTCGCGGTTGGATGCAGACATGCAGATCGGTTTCGGCATCCCCGTGTCCGGCTCGTGGGCGACGCCCGCGAACATCGTCGAGGTCTCGCGCAAGGCCGAGAGCCTCGGCTACTCCACGTTGTGGAGCTTCCAGCGGACCGTCTTCCCGGCCGATGACTCGATCCCGGCGCCGTACCGCAGTGTGCACGACCCGCTTGCGATCTCTGCGTACGCCGCCGCTGTCACCGAACGCATCCGGATCGGCATCGCCATCGTCAACCTGCCGTTCTACGCACCCATCGTGCTGGCCAAGGCGCTGACGAGCATCGACGTGCTGAGCGACGGGCGCCTGGACGCCGGGCTCGGCCTCGGCTGGAACCCGGACGAGTTCGCGGCGGCGGGAGTCCCGATGGAGCGACGGGGTGCGCGCGCCGAGGACTTCATCGCCTGCCTGCGTGCGATCTGGTCACCGGAGGAGAACGTCGAGCACCACGGGGAGTTCTACGACATGCCGCGCGGCAAGGTCGACCCGAAGCCGGTGCAGCAGCCGCATCCGCCGATCCTTCTCGGCGGCAGTGCCGAGACGGCGCTGCAACGTGCGGGACGACTCGCCGACGGATGGATCTCGGCCAGTCGCTTCGAGGCAGCGAAGGTGCCGTCCGCGATCGAGACGATCCGCACGGCGGCGCGTGCCGCGGGCCGTGACCCTGCCGACCTGCGCGTTGTGATCCGCGGATCGGTGAAAGTGCGCGAGACCGACGAGGACACGCCCCTCACCGGCACCATCGACAAGATCAAGCAGGACATGACGGCGTACGCCGAGGCCGGTGCGACAGAGCTGTTCGTCGACCTCAACTTCGACGAGCAGATCGGCAACCCGGATGCCGATCCGGCGGAGAGCATGCGCCGCGCCCACGCCGCGCTGGAGGCGTTCGCACCCGGGTCGTGACCCGTCCTACCCTTATGTGTGGCTTCCGACCGACCACGCACTCCGCGACTGCGGCCGATCTCCCCCGGGACGATCGCCGACAACGTCCGCGCAAGTGAGGGCGTGTCCGACGAGGAGCTGGTCGCCCGCCTCTACGAAGCACTCGCCGCACTGCCCGCCGCAGAACGCGCGGCCGCGGTTGTCGCCTTCGGCCTGGGTGAGGGTCACGCCGGTGTCGCCGAGGAGCTCGGCATCGACGCCGACGATGCCGACGCGCTGACCCGCAACGCCCTGCAGCTGCTCCGCGGCGCGCTGGGTGACGTCGACCTCGACGACCCCGTCTTCTTCGGCCGGCTCGAGCGCCGCCGCGGACACCGGCCGCCGGAGGCCTGAAGCCGCGAAAGCCGCGATCCTGGACGTTGCGGTCACCTGCGCGTGACGGCTGCGAGCGCGGGGCACCACGTCGGCATGACCGAGCTACCCAGCGATGTCGACCCGGCGATCGGCGAGCACGTGATCGCGATCCGCAACCGCTTCGGCGTCGACGGACTGCGCGAGGCCCAGCGCCTCATCGCCCTCGAGATCGCGATCTTCGAAGACAGCTACCGCGACCTCGAGTCGCTCTGAGTCGTTCAATCGCGGGCGGTTGACGATAGACCGCGATCAGTCCGCGATCGGTGTCCCCGGACACACGAAAGCCCCGGATGGTGTCCGGGGCTACGCGCGCCGACCCGCCAGGTCTGCCTCTCGGCACTGGTTCGCTCGAAGCGACAAAGGTTGGGACCGGGGGCCATGGATCGGGCCGGCGGACGCCTTTCGGCGTCCTGCGGGTCAACGTATCGCACGCCTGCTGAATTCCATTCGGACATGCCGGACCCAACGAATTGTCCGGAAAGGAAGGACTTTCTCGCTCCACGGGTAAGTCTCCAGGCATCACGAGACGGATCGATCAAGGGAGATCTGCCGTCATGCAGCTGCGCTCGCTCGCCCACCGACTACTCCTCGCGTCCGGCGCGACGCTGCTCGTGGTGGCGCCGCTGTCCGCAGGGCTGGCAGCGGCCACGCCCAACCCCACCGCCACGACGTGGACGGGCGGCAAGCCGCTGCCTCCCGCGCCGGGCCTCGGGTTGCACCGCAACGAAGACGGCGAGCCGGGGATGGGCGTCACGCCGACGGGCCAGTTCTGGATCGCGTCGGACATCGCGCCGTACGCCGCCGACGACCCTCGCGTCGACCCGGTCGCGGGTGTCCTGTCCGGCGCCGACATCTGGACCTCCACCGACGGTGGCAAGACCTACAAGTGGATGGCCGACCCGTTCGCCGAGGCGCAGAACTCCTTCGGCCTCGCCGGCGAGGACACCGACCTCGCTGTCGCGTCCGCGAAGAACAGCAACGGCTTCTACAACGTCTACGCGACGAGCCTCTGGATCGGCGACAGCGGTCTCGCCTGGTCGAGCGACGGTGGCAAGACCTGGCAGCTCAACCGCCTCGGCGGGACGCCGACGCAGGACCGGCCGTGGCTCGCCGCCGACGGGCCGTGCACCATCTACCTCGGCTTCCACCAGCTGCCGACGTTCACGCCGGTCTTCGACTCCTACGACGTCTGCAGCAACGGCAACGTGCCGACGAGCAGCGGCGCAGCGCTGGACCCGGTGAACGAGACCCAGCTCACCACGAGCGACTTTCCGGGTCTATCCGGCAGCTTCAACAAGTTCGTCGTCGACACCTCACCGACGTCGAAGTTCCGCCACAACCTCTACCAGCCGATGTCGGTCTGCAAGACGCAGACCGAGACGGACCTGCTGACCAACGCCACGGCGTCGAACTGCCCGCAGGGGACGCAGTACATCGTCGCGGTCAGCAGCAACCGCGGACAGACGTTCAGCTACCACCCGGTGGCGCTCGATCCCTCGGGTGCGACGTTGGTGTGGGCGGCGACCGTGGCGACCGACGCGGCCGGCAAGGTCTACTTCACGTGGAGCGACTCGAAGAACTCCTACCTCAACATCTCGAGCGACGGCGGCAAGACGTGGTCCGCGTCGAAGAAGCTCAACCTCGCCGGCACGTCAGCCGTCTACCCGACCGTCGCCGGCGGAGGCGGCGGCCGCGTCGACGTTGCGTGGTACGGCACACCGCGAGCCGGTGACTCGAACGACATCAAGAAGATGGGCCCGCCCACCAAGAAGGGCAGCGCTCCGTGGGCCGTCTATGTCGCGCGTTCGACCAACGGCGGCAAGAACTTCAGCGTTCGCAAGGTGACCGGCACCATTCACCTCGGGGTGCTCTGCACGCACGGCAGCGGCTGCAACAGCGACGGCTCGCGCAACCTGCTCGACGACTTCGGCATCTCTATCAGCCCGAAGACCGGTCTCGACTCGATCAGCTACACGGCTGACCTGCCGACGGGCGCTCCCGGCAAGGCGTTCACGGGCTTCACCACCGAGCAGGCGAAGGTCACGCCGGACACGGCCGGCAGCATCCTGCCGCCGGCGCAGAGCAGCGGCGGATCCGGCGGCGGCGGGTCGTCGCTGGCTGCCACCGGCGCACCGGTCGCCCTGGCTACCGGTGGCGTGCTGCTCATGCTGCTGGGCGGCGCGCTCCGCAGGCGGCTCACAACCGCCTGACCGCCCGGGCCGCGACGCCGACCCACCAGGAGTGCCTGACGACGTACGACGCCCCGCCGATGACGACGCGCTCGAAGGCAGCGCCCGACTTGGAGTCAGCAGTCTTCACCGGCTCCGCGCGACGTCGCGCCCGCCAGCAGGTCGCCGAGCGCCCGTCGTATGCGCTGGAGACCTGCTAGCGGAGTGCCTTGCCGCCGACCTGGCGGACGACGTAGGCGTTGGAGCTGAAGTCGTTGGGGCCGTTCGTGACGTCGGGTCGGTTGTAGGGGTCGCCCGGGAAGGCGACGACCAGCAAGCCGGTGCGCGGGTCGACCTGCAGCTCGTCGAAGTCTGCGAGGTTGCGGTTGGACGGCTGACCCGGGATGAGCCCGCAGAACAGGCCCTGGGTGCAGATGTCGCCGTAGTGGATGGGCGTGGGCGTGACAGCCGTCTGGGCGAAGTGCTTGCCACCGTCGAAGGACGTCGCGACGTAGTAGCGCCACTGGTTCTTCTGGTAGTTCGGGTCGTTGTTGGTCGACGTACCGAACCAGCCGACCGCGACCTCGTTGCCGCGCAGCCCACCGACGACCGCAGGCATGACGTTGGCCTTGAGGCTGGGCGCGTTGACGCGGATCGGTGCGCTCCAGTGCACGCCGCGGTCGTGGGAGACGAACAGCCACACGTTGGTCTGCGCCTGACCGGCCTTGGTCTTGCCGGCGGCGATGACGTAGACGTTGCCCGCCGCGTCGGTGGTGACGCTGTTGAAGATCTTGCCGAGGTCAGCGCCCGGGTCCGTGTAGATGAGGTGGTTGCTGAAGACGGTGCCCTGGTTGCAGCCCTTGTCGGCGACGGCGATGTAGAGGCTGTTGAGCGACGCGCCCACCGGCGGAGAGTTGAGCGGCGGCTCGGTGACCTCGACGTAGATGCGACCGGCGCGGTCGATCGACGGCTTCGCCACGAGCGTGCCGTTGGACGGTGAGTACTGCTGACCCGCCTGGCTGCGCGGGTCGAGGATCGTGCCGCACGGCACGAAGGTCTGGCCGTGATCGTCGGTCCGCTCGATGATCGGGAAGCCACCGGCGAAGTCGTGGTAAGTGAGGTAGACGGCACCGCCCTGGCCGTGCTCGGCGCTCAGCCACTGCCGGTCGTTCTCCGGGCCCTGCTGGTTGGTCGTGACGGTGTCGCACTTGTCGACCGCGGAAGCCGCGTTGCCGGACGTGAACGTCTTGCCGTGGTCCGTGC
Source organism: Mycobacteriales bacterium (assembly GCA_035690365.1). GTDB lineage: Bacteria > Actinomycetota > Actinomycetes > JAFAQI01 > JAFAQI01 > DASSKP01. The sequence goes on along the minus strand of DASSKP010000015.1, from coordinate 12,913 downwards.
TGGTGCAGATCGCCGCGGCAGTGGCCTCGAGGTCGGCGACGTACACCGTGCCGTCGGAGCCGACCTCGACGTCGGAGTCGCCACCGCCGGTGCCCGAGCCGATGTTCTGCGCGATCGGGAAGCTGCGGCCGCCGTCGTGACTGACCCACACGCCGACGCCCTTGCTGCCGGCCGAGGAGCCGAGGACCGGGTTCAGCGCTGCCGGCACGAACTGCGGCGCGGTGACGTAGACGTTGTTCGGGTGCACCGGGTCGATGGCCAGCGACGGCTCTCCGCCGGCGTAGCCCCTGAGCATCATCGGCTTGCTGAACACCGGAGCACCCGTGGTGCTGGTCGACGTGGCGAGCGCGGGAGCGACAGCCGCGGTCGTGCCGAGCAGGCCGGCGAGGGCGATGAGCGAGCGGCGACGGCTGAAGTTGGGCACAGCGATCCTCTCGGGAACGGTTCCGTACCCGAGGTAACGAGCGGAGCCGCGAGAGGTGACGCCGCGGAACTAGTACCGCGGGACTACGCGATGGTCTGCTTTCTAGCGGTTTTAGGTCGTGGCCAGTGCATTTCCGGCATTTGCGACCGACACTGAGCCCGAACGTCGTTCGTGTTTCCGTGACCCCCGGAATCCAGGTGAAGTGATGACGCGCGACCCGGCAACGGCGCCGGTGGTCCACCTCTCAGACCGTGACCTCAGCGACACCGACGTCGCTCGGCTGATCCGCAACGAGCGCATGTTCCGCGCGCGCTTCGACGCGGCACGCCTACCGCAGCTCGTCGTCTGCTTCGACGGCGTCATCCACGAGGTCAACGACGCCTTCTGCCGGCTGCTCAGCCGCCGCCGGACGGACCTCGTCGGAAGCAACGTCCACGAGCTCCGGCACGCGAGCGAGCCGCCCTCCCTGGGCAACCCGATCATGCGTCGGTTCCGCAAGCACGACAGCTCCACCTGGGAGCGGGTCCTCGCCAAGTCCGACGGCACGGCGGTGCCGGTGCTCTTCCACGCGACGCGAGTGCCCGACGTGGACGGCGACGACGTGCTCGCGGTGTTCGTGCAGGACCTCAGCGAGCTCAAGGAGGCGCGCGAAACGTTGCTGCGCCGGGAGGCGCTGCACGCCGCCATGGAGCGGCATGCCAGCGAGTGGGGGCTGCTCATCCACGCGGCCGAGCGCCGCGCCTACGTCGGCTACGCGAGCACGGCCGTGCACACCGCACTGGGGTGCGACGCCGACGAGATCATCGCTCGCGGCGTCGACGAGCTGATCCACCCGGACGACCTCGAGCGGGCTGAGGCGACGTTCAGCAAGGTGCTCGACGACGATAACGGCGAGGACTGGATCACCACGCGGGTCCGGCATGCCAACGGTTCGTGGCGGTGGGTGGAGTTCTGCGTCAGCAACTGCACGAAGCAGAAGCACATCGGAGCGGTGCTCGTGATCGGGCGCGACGTCACGTCCCGGGTCGAGGCCGACCTCGCGCTGCGCGCGTCGGAAGCGCGCTTCCGCGCCATGGTGCACACGGCGCAAGAGGGGCTTGCCGTCATCTCCAGGGAGACCGGCCGCACGACGTTCGCCAACGAGAAGCTCACCGAGATCCTCGGTCGCTCACTCGACGAGATCTACTCGACGACGATCCTCGAGCTGCTCGACAAGAAGGACGAGGCGTTCCTCCTCGACCGACTCGACCGGCGGGCCAGCATCGGCACGGAGACCTACGAGCTCTCCTACCGGCATCCGGACGGCCAGCCAAGGTTCCTTCGCATCACCTCCAGCCCACTCGACGAGGGCGACGGCACCATCTCCTCACTCGCGATGGTGAGTGACATCACGGCCGAGCACGCGGCCGAAGAACAGCTGCGTCGCCAAGCGCTCTACGACGAGCTCACCGGCATCCCCAACAAGGCGCTGCTGCGTGACCGTCTCGAGCATGCTCTCGAGCGCGCGGAGCGCTCCGACAACCGCGCGGTCGCGGTGCTGTTCGCGGATCTCGACCAGTTCAAGCTCGTCAACGACAGCTTCGGGCATGCGGCCGGCGACGAGCTGCTGCGCCAGGTGGCGGAGAGGCTGCAGGCCGTCGTACGCAACGGCGACACCGTCGCGCGGTTCGGTGGCGACGAGTTCGTCGTCGTCGCCGAGGACACCGGCGAGGACGCCGCCCGGGAGATGGCCGAGCGGGTGCTCGCCACTTTCGCCGAGCCGTTCGTCCTCGACAGCCAGCGCGCCTATGTCAGCGCCAGCATCGGCGTCGTCTCCGCGCCGGCCGGCACCGCCGACGACCTGCTGCGGTTCGCCGATGCGGCGATGTACGACGCCAAGCGGCGCGGACGCAGTCGGGTCCAGACCTTCGACCCGAGGATCGTCGAGAGCTCATCGTCGAGCCTGCAGCTCAGCAACGACCTCCGCGAGGCGCTGGAGAACGACGATCTGGAGCTGCACTACCAACCCGTCGTCGACCTGCAGACCGGACGGATCAGCGGCGTCGAGGCACTCGCACGGTGGACCCACCCGTCTCGCGGGCAGGTGCCGCCGAGCGAGTTCGTCGCGGTCGCGGAGTCCATGGGGCTGGCGCACCGGCTCGACGAGTGGGTGCTGCGCCGGGCATGCGCGGACATCCCCCAGCTGCGCAGCGCCATCGGGCCGGACATCCGCGTCTCGGTCAACATCTCCGCACGGCACCTGAACGATGCCGACCTGCACCAGCGGGTCGTCGGTGCGCTCGCCAGCGCGGGAGTCGGCGGCGCCACGCTGATGCTCGAGATCACCGAGACCGCGCTGATGGGAGATCCCGACCATGCGCGCACCATGATCGAGGGGCTCCGCTCGCACGGCGTGCGCATCGCCATCGACGACTTCGGCACCGGCTACAGCTCGCTCAGCTACCTCAGCCGGCTCCCGGTCGACACACTGAAGATCGACCGCAGCTTCATCGAGAACCTCACCCACCAGCAGGACGCGATGGCGATCGCCGCGTCGGTCGTGGATCTCGCGCGCGGTCTGCGCTTGAACACCGTGGCCGAGGGGGTCGAGACCGAGGAGCAGGCGCGGTTGCTCCACCGGCTCGGCTGCCCCCAGGCGCAAGGCTGGCTGTGGTCCCGCGCACTGCCGGTCGGCGAGCTCGTCGCGACCGTGCATTCACTGCCGGGTGGCTACTTTCGTCGCGCCATCGAGCGACCGCAGCGCACTCCGCGGCCGGACCGTCGAGGCATCGTCACAGCCGAGCACGGCCTGCACGAGATCGTCCGGTTGCACCGCGAAGGTGCGTCACCGGCGACGATTGCAGCGGCTCTCAATGCCGAGGGTTACCGCACCCCGGAAGAGCAGAAGTGGCATCGCGCCACCGTGGTCCGGGTGATGAACGACTCGGCGTACCCGGAGCTGTTCGGCGCGCCGTCCGACCGGGCAGCTCAGGCGTCGGACGTGGACCGGCGTTTGGCCGAGCGGTAACGCGACGCGGCGTCCAGCTCCACCTTGCGCAGCCGGACCGTCGCCGGCGTCACCTCGACACACTCGTCCTCGCGGCAGAACTCCAGCGCCTGCTCGAGCGACAGCTGCCGGTGCGGGATCAGCCGCACGAGCTCGTCGCCCGTCGAGGACCGCATGTTGGTGAGCTTCTTCTCCTTGGTCGGGTTGACATCCATGTCGTCCGACCGCGCGTTCTCCCCGACGATCATGCCTTCGTAGACCTCGGTGCCGGGGCCGATGAACATCGTGCCGCGGTCCTGCAGGTTGAACAGCGCGAACGACGTCGTCGGTCCGCGACGGTCCGCGACGAGGGATCCAGTCGGGCGGGTGCGCAGGTCACCGTGCCACGGCTCGTAGCGGTCGAAGACGTGGTGCAGCAGGCCGGTGCCGCGCGTCTCGGTGAGGAACTCCGTCCGGAACCCGATGAGGCCGCGGGCGGGCACGAGGTACTCCATCCGAACCCAGCCGGTGCCGTGGTTGACCATCTGCTCCATGCGGCCCTTGCGCAGCGCCATCAGCTGCGTGACGACGCCGAGGTAGTCCTCGGGGATGTCGACCGTCAGCCGTTCCATCGGCTCGTGCACCTTGCCGTTGACCATGCGGGTCACGACCTGCGGCTTGCCGACGGTCAGCTCGAAGCCTTCGCGGCGCATGATCTCGACGAGGATCGCGAGCTGCAGCTCGCCGCGGCCCTGCACCTCCCAGGTGTCCGGGCGCTCCGTCGGCAGCACGCGGATCGACACGTTGCCGACGAGCTCCTGGTCGAGGCGTGACTTCACCAACCGCGCGGTGAGCTTCTTGCCGCTCTCCCCCGCCAGCGGCGAGGTGTTGATGCCGATCGTCATCGACAGGCTCGGCTCGTCGACGATGATGACCGGCAACGGACGCGGGTCCTCCGGATCGGCGATCGTCTCGCCGATGGTGATCTCCGGGATGCCGGCGATGGCGACGATGTCACCCGGGCCGGCCTCGTCGATCGGCACTCGCTCGAGCGCATCGGTGCCGAGCAGCTCCGTGAGCTTCACCCGCTCGATCGAGCCGTCGGTCTTGCACCACGCCACCTGCTGGCCCTTGCGCATCGTGCCGTTGTGCACCCGGCAGAGGGCGAGGCGGCCGAGGTACGGCGACGCATCGAGGTTGGTCACGTGGGCCTGCAGTGGCGCGTCGGCGTCGTACGACGGTGGCGGCACCGTTGCCAGCAGGGTCTCGAAGAGCGGCAGCAGGTTGTCGGCGTCGGGCATGCCGCCGTCCTTGGGCCGCTCGAGCGACGCGCGACCGGCCTTCGCCGACGCATAGACGATCGGGAACTCGATCTGGTGCTCGTCGGCGTCGAGGTCGAGGAAGAGCTCGTAGGTCTCGTCGACGACCTCCGCGATGCGCGCGTCGGGCCGGTCGACCTTGTTGACGACGAGCACGACGGGAAGGCGCTTCTGCAGTGCCTTGCGCAGCACGAAGCGGGTCTGAGGCAGGGGGCCCTCGCTCGCGTCGACGAGGAGTAGAACGCCGTCGACCATCTCGAGGCCGCGCTCGACCTCACCGCCGAAGTCGGCGTGACCGGGCGTGTCGACGATGTTGATCGTCGTCCCCTGGAAGCGGACGGCCGTGTTCTTCGCGAGGATCGTGATGCCCTTCTCGCGCTCCAGGTCCATGGAGTCCATGACCCGGTCGCGGACCGATCCCTCCTCCGCCTGGTGCTCGGTGAAGGCGCCGGACTGCCAGAGCATGGCGTCGACGAGCGTCGTCTTGCCGTGGTCGACGTGGGCGATGATCGCGACGTTGCGGAGGTCGTTGCGGGAGGGCACGACATTCCAGGCTACCCGCGCCGCCGCGAGGCGGTCTCGTACGCCGGGACTAGCGCCTCCGCCGGTGTTCACGTGCGGCTGCTCGCGCAGCGATGCACAAGCCGATGACGGCGGCCTCCGCGACGAGGGCGATCAGCTGGATGACCGGCCAGTCGTGGTGGTGGTAGCTCGGTAGGCCGGTCGTCCGGCTCAGCACGAAGCTGACGAACAGCAGGGCGGACACCAGACCGGTGACGGCCCACCCGAGCCACATCATCGGCAGACTCCAGCGACGGCCGCTCGCGGCGATCGACGCGGCCACCAGGAGTACGAGCGCAGCGGCCACAAACCCCGCTCCGACGTAGTGCGCATCCTTCTCGTAGCGATCCTGCGCGAGAGCGAGGTGCACGGCGGCGACGTACGCGGCCGGCAGCAGGACGCCCCGGCGGATCCACGGCGGCACCGGCTCGGGCGGGGGTGCCACGACCGGGCGGGTGAGCGCCTCTTTCACTGCCACGCGATCGGCATTCCCGCGGAGCAACCTCGCTATGCGATGTTTTCCGGGACTGACGCAGGAGTCAGATGAGCTTGCCTTCTCCGTCGATCCGCGCGACGCGGACGTGCAGCACGTCCCGCTGCCGCAACGCTGCGTGCACCGCGCGATGCAGACCGTCCTCGAGGTAGAGCGCGCCATCCCACTCGATGACGTGACAGAACAGGTCGCCGTAGAAGGTCGAGTCCTCGGCGAGCAGGACGTCGAGCCGCAGCTCGGTCTTCGTCGTGGTCAGGTCGCACAGCCGCACCTGTCGCGGCGGGATCGCGGCCCAATCGCGTCCGGTCAGCTGCGGTGTCGGGTACGGACGGCCGTCGAGGACCGCGGCGAACACTCCCCCGCCCGAGGCCGAGCGGGGTCGCGGCATCCGCGGTACGCGACCGGTCGGATTGGTCATCAGTTGCTCCACGCGCCCAGACAACATGCGGCTCAACCCAGACGCTAGGCCACAGACGGTCATTTTGCGCGCGTGAAACAGCGCCGGATGCTCAGATCACGCCTACGGACCTGAGCAACCGGCGCTGCGAGGGGTGATCCGATGCGTCAGCCGGCAGTGCCGCTCGGGACGGGCGCGCCGCTCAGCGCGCCAGGCCCGACGCCGCCGTGGTCGCCGAAGCTGTGACCGGGGTCACCCTTGCCCATGCCGTCCTCGACCGCCGTGATGGTGAGGTTCTTGTCGAACTTCACCGTGACGAGGCTGCCGTCGGACTTCTTCACGTGGACCTCGTAGTAGCCGTCACCGGCGTCGGTCTCGACGCGGTACGCCGTCGCACCCGACACCTTCGCCTCCGCCTTCTGAGTCAGCGTCGTCGCTGTCGGTCCCGTGGCCTGCTTCTCGTCACTGCGCACCGGCGCCGCCCCAAACGCATTCGCCGGGGGCGCAGGTGCCGTCGAGCTCCCGTAACGGCCGGACATTCCCGGCGTCCCGGAGCTGGTGCCGCCCGACGAGGCCGCGTTGGCGCCGATCGTCCCGGCGAGAACGCCGCCGACAATGACGCCCGCGGCAATCAGCCCTGCCGAACGGGTCTTGGTGAGCCCGCTGCTCGTGCCCTTCATGTCTCCTCCTCCGGCGACGGGGTCGGTCGCACAGGAAGAGACTCGATGCCGTCACTGAGCCGGAGGTTGGACCAACCTGTGCCGTCCCTGTGAGGTCAACGTCTCGGCCGCTGCGCCGAGATGCCCAGGCTTCCGCTACTGCGCCCAGACCTCGCTGCGGCCGAGCCGGATGTACCCGATGTACAGGTGTCCGTTCGCGTCGCGGAGGATTCCGCCCACGCCCACGTCGTAGTGGCTGTTGCTGCGATGCTGGGGTCGGGTGAAGGACCAGCGGTGAGTGGTCGCGCTGAATCGGTAGGTGGTTCTGAAGATGCCCTGCCTGGCGGCTGACCAGGTCGGGTCGTCGTGGTTCCACGCGAGGTCGATGACGCGGTTGCTGGCCATGCCGACCGCGAGGGATGTGCAGGGGGCGGTCGCGCCGGTCGCTGGGATGCGCAGCCAGCGACCCATCCGCCACGGGGACGTCCCGGTGAGCAGGTACAACCGCCTGGTGTCCTCGACGCGAGCGGCGACAGCAATGCGGCCACCGGCACCGGCGAGGCTGCTGAGCATGGCGTCGTGTTCGGGGTCAGGGGCCATGACACTGAACCTGGCGCCGTAGGCCACGGCCGTTCGGGCGATGCGGCCGAGCTTGATGGTCAAGCCCGCGCTGCCCCGTTCGGTGGTGGCGAGGACGATGGATCCGGTGACGGGGTCGGCAGCCAGCCGCGGCGATGCCGCCCAATCCCAGTGGGCCCGGCTGGGTTTGGGAATGATCGACGTCGTCCACTTCCCAGTCGCGTTGGTGGCGTACACGAGCCGGTCCCCGTTGACCCGCACGACCGCGTGCAGACCGTTGCGGAGGTCCTGCGCGAATGCCACGAGTGCGACGAGCGAGCCGGCGGTGTTGTACTGCGCGCCGGCGAAGTATCGGGTTGTACTCCATCCGTGGCCCGGCCACCGCACGCGGTAGGCAGGGCCACGCGGGCTGGACCATGCGAGGGCGACCCGGCCGGAAGCCGACATCATGACGAATACCTCGGTGTCGGGGATGCCGGTGCCGACCTTGGTCGGTGTCGACCACCGCCCACCACTCGTCCGCCAGGTGTAGTAGACGTTCGAGCAGCTGTAGAAGACGTTCGAGCTACACGGCCTCACCAGCGAGTCGGTGTAAGCGGCGTGGACAGCACCGCCTCTCGCGACCGCGAAGGCTTGGATGCCGGCGGTCCGTTGCGTGCGCCAGCGGTGTTCGGACGTGCTGTTGTCGGTCAGATACACGCCAGGCACACGGGCCGCGGCCGTGATGGAAATGGGTGATGACAGGTGACCACCTTGGTCACGGGCGCGGATGCTGAAGGTGTACGGCTGGTTCGCGACGAGCCCGGTAGCGATGTAGCTCGCCTCACTTCCCCAGCACGGTTGCGACGTGCAGACGACGACGTTAGCTATCGGTGCCGCGGTCGCCGTCGGCGCGGCGGTTCCTGCCGCGCGGTAGACGTAGAACCCCGACAAGTCGGTAGGGAACGCGCCCAAGTTCTCCTCGTAGCGCCAGGTCAACTCGACCGAGTTAGCCGAACGTGCAGCCTCCATCACCAGGTCCGGGCCGTAAGGCGGGTCGTCCGGAATGTCGATCATGCCGAGCGTCTTGGGAGCGCCGTACACGTCGAGCCGCGGTCCTGACGTTCCCTGAGCCCACTGGCCGTAGGGGAACACCGTCACTCCGTATGACCGGCCAGGAGCGACGATGACCGAGAGGGGGTACGACGCATACCCGACCGGCGTACAGATGGCCGGTGGTGCCGGGGTCAGCGGCGGAGGGGCCTCGGCGACGACGCACAGGACGTCTGAGCCCGCGATCACGGGCCCTGTATGAACCTCGATTCGACCTCCGCTCCCGGAGTCGAATCCGACCGCCTGAGCGCTGGCGATGTCGGCGGGCATCGCCCAGGTGACCGATGCTCCCGTTGCGTAGTCGCCGGCAGCGGCGTACCCGAACACGGTTGCGGTGTATGTCAACCCGCCGAGCAAGTCGGTCACCGTGGTCACCGTTGCGGGCGCAGCTACATCAGCGGAGAAGACCGCAGAGGGATCCATAGGGTCAGAGGTCGCGCCCGAACCCACAGTGACGACGACTCTCGCGCCTGCGTAGGACGCATCAGCCGGGGCGGGCCAGGAAACGTCAACCGCAAGCGGTGTCGTGCCCGAGCCGTGGACGTCCACCGTCGCGACTGGCGACGGCGCCGCTCCGGCGACCCCCGGTGGGACGATCGCGATAACCGTGAAGACCGTGGACGCGACGACGGTCACCCATAGGGACTTACGGAGAAAACTGCGAGGCATCGCTACCACCTAGGGCCACGGTCCACCGACAGCTTCCTAGGCACCAGAGGCGAAAGCCCGGAAGTGCGCGACTTTTGGGCCGATGTGCAGGGCGCGTCGACGCGACAAGCACTTGCCGCTCAGCCGAGCCAGGCGTTGATGTCGGCCAGCACCTTCTTACGCAGGTCGGCCGGCATCATCGAGTGCTCGACCGACGCCCGCGCCAGCCGCGCGAGGTCGGCTCTCACATACCCGTGCACGTCGCGCGCCGCGGCGTACTGCTCGACGAGCCCTGCACCGAACAGCAGCGGGTCGTCGGCGGCGAGCACGACCGGCACACCCGCCTCTTCGAGCGGCCGCAGCGGCACCGCCGCATGTCCTGAGAAGACACCCAGCGCGACGTTGGATGCCGGACACACCTCGCACGCGATGCCCGCGTCGGCGAGCCGTCGAAGGACGCCGGCATCCTCGGCCGCGCGCACACCGTGGCCGATCCGCCTCGGACCGAGTACGTCGACAGTGCGGGCGACCTCGGCCGCACCGAGGAGCTCGCCCGCGTGCGGCATGGCGGCCAGACCTCCTTCACGCGCGATGCGGAACGCCTTCGCGAACTCGTGCGTCCGGCCGGCGCGTTCGTCGTTCGACAGCCCGAAGCCCACGACGCCGTCCGCTGCGTGCCGCACGGCGAGCCGAGCCAACGTCTCCGCTTCCCATGGAGGCCGTGTGCGGTTGGCCGCGACGATCAGGCGCACACCGACACCGGTCGCGCCCTCGGCCGACGCCGCCGCCTCCGTGAAGACCTCCATGGCTGTCACCAGGTCTCCGAGCCTCGTGGCGTAACCGGTCGGCGTGACCTGCAGCTCCAGCCAGCGCGACCCCGCGGCTCGCTCGTCCTCGGCGATCTCGAGAATCAGCCGGCGGATGTCCTCCGCGGTTCGCAGCACCGCGCGGGCGATGTCGTAGAGCCGCTGGAAGCGCGCCCAGCCGAGAACCTTCCAGTCGTCCGGCAGGTCGTCGACGAGCCGTTCCGGAAGCCGGACGCCGGATCGATCGGCGAGCTCGAACAACGTCGCCTGCCGCATGCCGCCTGTGAGATGCAGGTGCAGGTGCGCCTTCGGCAGGCTCACCAGGTCCGCGTCCGACACCACTCTGCCGAACATAGGGGCCGACCGTAGGGTGGGCGGCGTGCGGATCGCGACATGGAACGTGAACTCTGTCGGCGCCCGACTCCCCCGGCTCAACGAGTGGCTGGAGCTCGCCGAGCCGGACGTGCTGTGCCTGCAGGAGACCAAGTGCGCGATCGACGCCTTTCCAGGCGAAGGTGCCGAGGCGTTGGGTTACGAGGTCGCGGTCAACGGCGAAGGCCGATGGAACGGCGTCGCGATCCTGTCGCGGGTCGGACTCGACGACGTTTCGCTCGGCTTCCTCGGGCAGCCGGCCTACGACCCGCCCCTCGACGAGGACGACCCGGCCCTGCTCGGCAAGCCTCCGACAGTCGAGGCGCGCGCGATCGGCGCGACCTGCGGCGGCGTCCGGGTCTGGTCGCTCTACGTCCCCAACGGCCGCACGCTCGACAGCCCCCACTACACCTACAAGCTCGAGTGGCTCGCCGCACTTCGCACGGCGCTCGAGCCGGAGGTGGCGGCGCACGAGAAGTTCGTCGTGATGGGTGACTTCAACATCGCGCCGACCGATGCCGACGTCTGGGACCCGGCCGTGTTCGTCGGGTCGACCCACGTGACGGAGCCGGAACGGACGGCGTACAAGTCGCTGGTCGACCTCGGCCTGGTCGACGTCGAGGCACGCGCGTTGAAGGGCGACCACCCGTTCACCTACTGGGACTACCGCGCGGGCTCGTTCCACAAGGGCATGGGCATGCGCATCGACCTCGTGCTCGCGTCGAAGAGTCTCGCCGACGCCGTGAGCGACGCGTACGTCGACCGCGAGGCGCGCAAGGGCAAGGGGCCGAGCGACCACGCGCCGGTGGTCGTCGACATCGACGTCTAGGCGGGGCCGGCCTCGGCGGCGATCTTCAACGCGGCGAGTGTCGCCTGCATCGTGTGCGTGTTGTGCTTCGCACGGTCGGCGACGGCCATGACCGGGATCGAGCCGACCTTCATCCAGAACGGTCGCCGTTCCACCCACGCCTCGGTGACGCGGCAGCCGTCACCGGCGGGCTCGAATGTGTACTCCCAGTGCGAGATCGGCACCGGACCGTAGGTCACGTCGAACGCGAACCGCTTCCCCGGCGTCGCGTCCACGACCTCCACCGTCGTGCTCCAGCGCAGCACGCCGCGCTTGTTGTGGCCGCGGAACCTCGCGCCGACCGCCGGCCCGTTCGCGCCGCCGATCCACTTGCCGCCGGTGTTCTCGGGGCTCCACTCCCCCATCCGCGGAAGGTCCGCGACGAGGTTGTAGACCTTCACCGGGTCGGCGGCGATCGTGGTCGTCGCCTCGGCGTCGCTCATGTGGTCGGCTCCTTCAGTCGTGCGTCGAAGAACGTGAAGATCCGCCGCCACGCGTCGTCTGCGGCTTCGGCGTCGTACGCGACGAACAGCGGCTCGCTCAGCCCGGTCATGCCGTGATGCTTGAACAGAAAGCCATGCCGTGCCTCGGCATACTCCTTGACGTCGTGATCGACGCCGAGCTGCTCGAGCACTGACGTCAGCTTCGACGCCGCACCCTTGAGTGGCCGGTCCTTCCCGCCGTACGACGCCACGACCGGACATGCGCCTTCGAGCTGACGGACCGGGTCCTTGGGCAGGAAGCCGTAGTTGGGCGCGGCCGCGTCGAAGCCGTCCGGCGAGACAAGCAGGGCGAGGCCGCCACCGAGGCAGAAGCCGATGATGCCGACCTTGCCGGTGCAGTCGTCCTGCTGCGCGAGGTGGCGCCGCGCGGCATCGATGTCGTCGCGGGCGCGACCGCTGCCGCTCGACAACGTGCGCAGGGTCGCGACGAGGCAGCGCGGTGTCAGTCCCCACGAATAGAGGTCCGGCGCCAGCGCGAGGTAGCCCGCCGCGGCGAAACGGTCCGCCTGGCGGCGGACGTCGTTCGTCAGGCCGAAGATCTCGTGGACGACCACGACACCAGGCCACGGCCCGGCGCCCGCCGGCTTCGCGAGATACGCGGTGAGCTCGCCTTCGGGAGCGGCGTAGCGGATGTCGGGCACGCGCAGACGGTATGACGAGGCGGCCCGACGCGCTTGCGCCGGGCCGCCTCGCGTCGCTACGCCCTCAGCTCAGGAAGGCATCGTCTCCAGCGATGTCCGACCGCAGCTCCAGCAGATCGGTCGCCTTGTCACCGAGGAACGTGAACAGGATCGAGCCCCGCGACACGCGGGTCTCACCGTTCCTCGTCGCTTCTGTCTGGTGGATCGCCGTCACGTGCCCGTGACCGTCTCCGTGCACGTCGATGAGGTGTGCCTTGAACGTCCCACCGGTCATCTGACCTATCTCGGAGTAATAGCCGAGCACGGCCTCGATGCCCTTGTAGTCGCCGGCGAGTGCCGACGCGCCGGGCACGTGCTGAATGACGTCATGCGACAGCAACGAGACGAGGGTCTGTACGTCGCCGCTGTTGAACGCCGCATAACCCTTGCGTACGAGCGCGAGATAGCGGTCCTCGTACTGCCCCGGGGTCGTCGCCTTGCTGGCGTAGCGGGTCGCGGCCGGCGAGACGTCGATCATCACGCATGGCTGATCGCCCACGACGTAGGCGTCATGTCCGGCAGGGAGGTCGAAGCTGTCTCCTTCGCTGATCGTGATCTCCGTGCCGTC
>DASSKP010000014.1:0-2566 GCA_035690365.1 Mycobacteriales bacterium | reverse complement strand
GCGTGCCCACAGCACTGACGCCTGACGGCCGGGCATGGCCTCCAGGGCGTCGAGCGCGATGCGGGCCTCGTCGCGGGCGACGACGACGTCGGCGGTGTCGCGGCTGGTCCGGCTGCCCGCCGGAAGCTCGGCGACGGGGGTGGTGCGGCCGCGGACGCGGAGCCGGTCGATGACGAGACGCCCCGTCACGACCGTGACCCAGGCCATCAGGTCGTCCTCGGTGGTGAGCTTCTCGCGGTGCTGAAAGGCGCGGAGCAGGGCTTCCTGCACGACCTCTTCGGCTTCGTGCGGGTCATGCAGGCGGCGGACGGCGTACCGCTGGAGGCGCGGAGCGGCCCGCCGCAGCGCCTCGTCGAAGTCGACGACGTCGCCGGACAGGTTCGGCTCGGGGACGACCCGCAGCGGTGGCCGCGGCGGCGGGGCGATGTGGCCGGGAGACAGCTCGGACGCCGCGTCCACGGCACCCGGCCCGGTGAGGCCGACCGGCAGTTCCGGAGCGGTGGTCATGTGTCCCTCTTCCGCGAGTGTGCTGGGAGGCACCCGCTAACGGTTCAACGGGCACCCTCCGGATTCCTCGCGTCCGACCGGGGGCGATTTGGGCATTCGGATCATTAACGACGATTCCCCCAGATGGGTGACGGCCTCAATTCGAGTCGTCTCGATGCCGACCACTCAAGGGTCATCGTCCTTTTCCCGCCCTCTCTCGGTGAGGAAGTGCCCATGGAGCACATCGTCTTCTTCCCGGGCCCTGATGGTGCCCCGTCGTTCCGGCGCGTGGCGTCCCTCGACGACGCGGTCCGGCTCGTGGAGCACCTGCGCAACGTCGAGAACGTCAGCGAGGTCTCGGTGCACACGCTCGCGCCGGTGCCGCTGTCGTTCCGGCCCTACTACCGGGTCGAGGTGCCGGCGGCCGAGGCGGGCATGGAGGCGGCTCCCGCGCCGGTGCCTGTCGAGCCGGTCGAGGCAGTCGTTCCGGCTCAGCCGGAGCCCGTGGCGGAGCAGCTGCCGGTTGCCGAGCCGGTCGTCGAGGGCGAGCCGGTGTCCAACGGCCGGCGCAGCCTCGGCTTCTTCGCGCACTGACCGTTCAGTCGTTGACGTACCAGCGCAGCGGCGCCGCTGACCGGCGGCGCCGCTAGCCTGGCGTCATGTCACGGCGAGGGCTCACGCTTGCTCTCGCCGGTTCTCTTGTCGTGGTGCTCGGCATCCTGACGTCGGTGCTGCCCGTCCCGTACGTCGTCCTCGTGCCGGGCCCTGTCACCGACACGCTCGGCTCGATTCCCGCCGGCTCGGGGTCCGATGAGCACAACGTTCCGGTCGTGTCCGCGACCGGCGCGCGGACCTACCCGACACAGGGCCACCTCTACCTCACGACCGTCGGCATCGTTCCCGGTGACTGCAGCGCCCATCCGACCTTGTGGCAGGCACTGCGGGCATGGTGGAACTCCGAAGAAGCGGTGCAGCCGCACCAGGCGCTCTGCCCGCCCGGCGACTCCTCCCAGCAGGTGCAGAAGGAGAACGAGCAGGAGATGACGCAGTCGCAGCGCGACGCGATCACCGCTGCGCTGCTCGAGCTCGGTTACAAGCCGCTGACGGAGAAGGTCATCGTCGGAGACCTGTCGTCCGGTCTCCCGGCAGAGAAAGTGCTTCAGCAGGGCGACGTCATCGACACGATCGACGGCAAGCCGGTCACCGACGTCGCGACGCTGCACCAGCTCATCAACGCGCACCCCGTGGGCACCACCCTGAGCATCGGGATCACCAGGGACGGCAAGGCGCGCACCGTGCAGATCACGACGGTGAAGGCGCAGGACGGCACCGGCCGTCCGCTCGTCGGCATCACGCCTGACCTGACGGCGACGTTCGCCAAGGTGAACGTGAAGATCGGCCTCGACCCGTCAGAGGTCGGCGGCCCGAGTGCCGGGCTCGCCTTCACTCTCGGCATCATCGACAAGCTCACGCCGGGGTCGTTGACGGGAGGGCGCACCGTCGCGGGCACCGGGACGATCGATGCGTTCGGCATCGTCGGGCCGATCGGCGGCATCCAGCAGAAGATCGCTGCGGCCGTGAAGGCGGGAGCGACGGTTTTCCTCGCGCCCGCGAGCGAATGCGCCGATGCGATCGCCGCAGCGCCCAAGTCGTTGACCGTCGTGAAGGTCGACACGCTCAAGACCGCTCTTTCCGCATTGAAGGCGATAGCCGCGGGAAGCACGGCGTTCGCCCACTGCTGACCTACCCTCCTCCTATGGCGCCGGCTGTCCCGTTTGCGCTGCTCGGGGTCGTGCAGCTGACGGCAGTCGCCGCGTGGCTGGCGCTGGCCGGTGCGTCACTGTTCCCCCGGCTGCGCCGGCGCGTCACATTCCTGTTCGTCGCGGGTGCGCTCGCGATGGCAGTTGCCGACGCGTTGACCGCGCTGCGGTTCGGTGACGTGTCGTCGGATGCGATCGGCTGGCTGCGCTTCGTGGGGCTCGTGCTCATCGCGCTCGGCGCACTCGGCGGTAGTGGCCAGAGCCTTGTCCTCCCGGTCCCTGCCGGGCTCGCCGGTGTCGTCGTACCTCTGGGTGCGCGG
>DASSKP010000013.1:0-35514 GCA_035690365.1 Mycobacteriales bacterium | reverse complement strand
CCCCCCCCCCCCGACCCACTCGAGAAGCTCGTCCAAGGGCTTGGCGTTGATGATGCGGTCGGGAGTGACGCCGCACTCCTCGGCGCGGGCGCAGCCGTAGGGCTGCCAGTCGAGCTGACCAGGAGCATGCGCATCGGTGTCGATCGACACCATGCATCCCATCTCGATCGCGAGACTCAGCAACCGGCGCGGCGGGTCGAGTCGCTCCGGCCGCGAGTTGACCTCAACGGCGACACCGAACTGTCGGCACGCCTCGAACACGAGCTCGGACTCGAACTCCGACTCCGGCCGGCCGCGCCCGACGACGATCCGTCCGGTGCAGTGGCCCAGCACATCCATGTGCGGGTTGGCGATCGCCCTGACCATCCGCGGCGTCATCTCGGCCGACGGCATCCGCAGCTTCGAATGCACCGACGCAACGACGACATCGAGCTCCTCCAGCAGCTCCGGCTCCTGGTCGAGCCCACCGTCCTCGAGGATGTCGACCTCGATCCCGGTCAGCAGACGGAAGGGCGCCGCAGCACCGGAAGCCGCCTCCTCCGCGAACCGTTCGTTCAACCCGCGGACGATGTCGAGCTGCTGGCGCAACCGTTCCGGCGTCAGCCCGTTCGCGACGGTCAGTCGCGGCGAGTGGTCGGTGAGCGCGACATACGAGTGCCCGAGATCACGAGCGGCGAGCGCCATCTGCTCGATCGGCGAGGCACCGTCGGACCAGTCCGAGTGCACGTGCAGGTCGCCGCGCAAGACCGCGCGCAGCGCGTCGCCGGTCGCGACCAGCTCCTGCGTCGCCGTCTCCTCGAGCTTCGCAAGGTACGACGGCACCTCGCCACTAACCGCCTCCGCGACGACGGCTGACGTCACCGCGCCGATGCCGGCGAGCTCGGTCAAGGTTCCGTCGCCCAGCCGGCGCTGCAGCTCTCCCTCGGGCAGCTCCGCCACCGTGGACGCCGCGTTGCGGAACGCGCGCACCCGGTAGGTCGGCTCGCGCGTCCTCTCGAGCAGGAACGCGATCCGGCTCAGCGCGTCGATCGCACGCCGGGTGGACGCGTCCATGAACGACGACGCTACCGACGGGTCGAGACGCCTCGACGGTAGGTTGTCTGCGTGCCCCGGACTCGTCTTCTTCCCGTCGCCGGCTTCGTGCTGGCCTTCGTCGGGCTCGTGCTGCTCGTCCTCGAGGTCGTGCGCACTCTCAACGGGTCAGCGCTCGGCGCGCTCGGCGCCGTGCTCCTCTGGGTCGGCGTCGGCTTCATCGTCGTCGCAATCGGGCTGCTGACCTACACACTGCTCACGGCATCGCCGGACGCAGCGGCCACCGACGCCGCCGACGCCGACGCGTCGCTCCAGCCTTAACCGGCCGAGGACAACCACCGCACCGGCGTCCCGTCGCCGGCGTGCCGGTAGGGCTCGAGCTCGAGGTCCCACGGCGTGCCGAGCAGCCGATCGATCGCATGCCGCAACGACGGCAGGTCCTCGGCGTTGGCCACGATCGCGCGCAGCCGATCCTCCTGGACCAGTACGTCGCCATTGCCGCTCATCGCCGACCGGAAGACGCCGAGGTCCGGCGTCATCGAGTAGCGCTCGCCGTCGCTGCCGTCACTGGGCTCCTCCGTCACCTCGCACCGAACGAGCGGCCAGCCGCGCATCGCTGCCGCGATCCGGCCGGCGGTGCCGGCCGGCCCGCGCCAGCCGGTCTGCGTCCGCATGCAGCCGGGGGCGATCGGCTGTGGCTGCCAGTCGAGGTTCACCGGCACGCCGAGGACACCGGCGACGGCCCACTCCACGTGGGGCCGCAACGCCGGCGGGCACGAGTGCACGAACAGCACGCCGCGAGCAGTCACCGGTGACCTCCGTCGGTTGTCGAGGATCGGCTTCCCCACCGGCCTCGACCGCCTCCGACGGAACGGATTGGCGACCTGCTCACTCATTGTGCCCCATCAGTCACATCCGTACCAGCGTTTCGCCAGGTTGGCTTGCCCGGAGACGCGGACAGATTGTCCGGTATGAGCGAGCGAATCCAGATCCAGCCCACGGCCGAGCACGAATCTCCTCGCACTTCCCCGACTACGCCGATGAGCTGCGCACCCGACTGGCCGGCTGAGGCCACGGCTCGGGCGGTTCACTGCTCTGCAGCTCGGCGATGACCGGTGACCGGTCGAGCACGACGATGCCGATCAGCAGCGTGCACACCGCCACGACCTGCACGGCCAGTGCGACCGGCGACGTGTCGATCCCCTCATTGAAGGCGAACACCCCGATGCAGACGGCCACCGTCGGCTCGACCGCGTCCATCACGGGCAGGGACGCCGGCAACGGCCCCGCCTGGAAAGCGCTCTGCTGGACGATCGCGCCCCCCACCGCGACGACGGCCATCGCATAGGGCTGCCACGAGGTGAAGAAGACCGACGCTCCCTCGCCGAGCAGGTGCGTCGACGCCTTGGTCAAGGCGGCGAGCAGCCCGAAGGCGGATGCTGCCGCCAGCCCGTAGAGCGACGGCCGGACGACCCCGCCGATCGCCTTTCCCAGTCCGACCCCCACACCCATCAGACCCGCGACGCTCACAACCACGAGCGCCCACCGAGTCGGGGTCGTCTGCGGTAGCCCCTCGCTCGGCGAGGCAGCGACAAGGAACGCCGCCAGACCGGCGGCGACCGCCGCGGTCCCGAGCCATTCGCGAACGTGCAAGCGGCGGCCGCGGCGTCGTACGGCCAGCGGCACCGCGAACAGCAGACCGCTCACTGCCAGCGGCTGCACCAGGGCCAGCGGACCGAACGCCAACGCCAGCGCCTGCAATCCGAAGGACACGGCATCCGATCCGATGCCGAGCAGCCACCGACGACGCTGCGCGAGGTCGAGAAGCAACCGCCAGGACAGTGACTTCTCCGCGGCGGTCAACCGCGCCGCGCTCTGCTGCAGCACCGACCCCACCGCGAACATGCAGCCGGCGGCAAGCGCAGCGATGACCGCGACGACCAACGGGCGACTCCTCCGGACTCAGGGCTTGTGTCTACTCTGCCGTCAATGGTGCTGGTCCTGGTGCTGGCGTTCGCGGCGTCGGTGTTCTTCGCCGCCGCCTACGTGCTGCAGTACCACGAGGCGCACGAGGCTCCGCGCGGGCTGTTCCTCTCGCCGCGGCTGCTCGTGGAGCTCGCCCACCATCGCCTGTGGCTCGGCGGCATCGCGGCGATGATGGTAGGCAACGGATTGCAGGCCTGGGCGCTCGGCACCGGCAGCCTCGCCGTCGTGGAACCTGCGCTCACCACCAGCCTTCTCTTCGCGCTGCCGTTGTCGGCCGCATGGCGGCGCGAGCGGCTGCGCCGGCGCGAATGGGCCGGCGCGCTCATGGTCAGTGCCGGTCTCGGCCTGTTGCTCGGCGTCGGCTCCCCCACCGCCGGCCGCTCGGACATGCCGTGGCTGCAGTGGGTGCTCGTCGCGCTTGCGGCCTGGGGTCTCGCCCTGATCATGGTGTCGGTCGCCTTGCGCTCGCCGTGGCCGTCGACCCGCGCGGCTCTCATCGGCGGCGCCGCGGGCACGCTGTTCGGCCTGCAGGATGCGCTGACCCGCTACTGCCTGCACTGGATCGGCCGCGACTTCACGCATCTCGTGCTGTCCTGGCAGCCCTACGTCCTGCTCATCACCGCCGTCTACGGCCTGACGTTGATGCAGTCGGCGTACGAAGCCGGCTCGCTGACCGCGTCCTTGCCGCCGATGGCCATCGGTGAGCCGGTCATCGGCATGCTGATCGGCATGCTCGCTCTCAACGAGCAGCTGCGTACGTCGACAGCGGCGCTGGCCTGGGAGTCGTTCGGCGCACTGGTGATGCTGCTCGGCACGTGGATGCTGGCGCGTTCACCGCTCGTTCTCGGAAAGGCGCATCCCCACCGACGGCATCTCGTCGGGGTACGCCACTGACCCGTCCGCCGGCGACGAGCCGGATGACGAGTCGAGCCGCACCGGCGGCAGGTCGGTGATCGCGTACGTCGCCGACGGAGCGAACTCGATGCCGTG
This sequence comes from Mycobacteriales bacterium, assembly GCA_035690365.1. GTDB lineage: Bacteria > Actinomycetota > Actinomycetes > JAFAQI01 > JAFAQI01 > DASSKP01. Next base: position 31,506 of record DASSKP010000013.1, on the reverse strand, counting down.
CTCCTGGAACTTCTCGAGCACCTCTTTGGCGATCGCGCTCTTCACGACGCGGATGCCGTGCACGGGCACGATGAAGCGGACGGCGAGCTCGATCCACGAGCTGTTGAGCTTGTAGTAGACCGCGGGCTCGAGGTCGGCGGTCGGGACGTAGAACCGACGTCGCATCCGCTGCAGCGACTCGCTGCCGAGCGCCGCGCGGTCCTTGCTGTGGTCCAGCGCCGCGTCGAGCAGGATCCGCTCGGCGAGCTTGTAGTCGGAGTCGTGCGTGATCTGCACCGCGAGCTCCTCCCAGAGGAAGGTGAACTCGCGGCTGTAGTTGAAGACCGGGTCGTCGAAGACGGCCGAGTTGGTGACGGTCACGACCCGGCCGGTGTACTGCCGGCCGTCGACCCAGGTGTGCACCTCTTCGTCCTGGTCGCCGATCGGCTGGCCCATCTCGAGGATCGTCGTACGCAGGAAGCCGAGACCGATGACGTCACCGCGCACGCCACCCATGACGATCCGGTCGCCGACGGTGAAGATGTCGCCCCGCAGGATCAGGAAGTAGCCGGCGAGCGATGTGATCGCCTTCTGCAGCGCGAACGCCGCACCCGCAGTCAGGACACCGAGCGCCGCCGCGGCATGCAGGCCGTTGTCGAACCAGATCGACACCAGCCCCAGGACCACGAACACCGCGGTGGCGAGGTTGACGCCCTGACGGGCCCAGAACCGCGCCGACGTGTGCTCCCGACCGCGCAGGAAGATCCGCACCACCTGCCGGGCGACCCAGCGCAGCACGAACAGCGCGGCGAAGAAGACGAGCGTGTAGAGCAGCTTCGTCGCCGTGTGCAGGTCGACCCCTACGAGATGGAGGTTGCCGAGCGCGCTCACCCCAGGCCCGTACCCTGAGCGGCGTGCAGGTTCACCTCCACAATCCCAAGCGCGACCTCGAGGTCCAGGGGCCGGTGCGGGTGAAGGACCTGGTCAAGCGACTCGGGCTCAACCGCGAGTCGGTCCTGGTCATCCGCGGCGACAGCCTGGTGACGGGCGATGCCACCCTCGACGACACCGACGAGATCGAGATCCGCCCCGTGATCAGCGGCGGATGACCGGCACGCGAGGCGGGTCATGAACAAGTGCAAGCGCTGCGGCGACGCCGCCGTCATCGACGTACGTCGCCACCGGGCGGCCTTCTGCGCCGACTGCTTCCAGCACCACTGCCGTGAGCAGGTGCGCCGGACCATCGACTCGCACCGCATGATCGCCCCCGGCGAGCGCGTGCTCGTGGCGATCTCCGGTGGCAAGGACTCGCTCGCGATCTGGGACCTGCTGCTCGACCTCGGCTACGAGGCCGACGGCGTCTACCTCGGGCTCGGCATCACCGACTACAGCGACACCAGCCGCGGCTACGCCGAGCGCTACGCCGAGCAGCGCGGCGCCAAGCTGCACGTCGTCGACATCCCGACCGAGCACGGCTTCGGCATCCCGGACGCCGCCAAGGCGACGAAGCGCGTGCCGTGCTCGGCCTGCGGCCTGTCGAAGCGACACCTGCTCAACCAGGCCGCGCTCGACGGCGGCTACGACGTCCTCGTCACCGGCCACAACCTCGACGACGAGGCCGCAGTGCTGTTCGGCAACGTCCTCCAGTGGCACACCGACTACCTCGCGCGACAGCGCCCGGTGCTGCCGTCGACCGACGGCTTCGCCCGCCGCGTGAAGCCACTCATCCGCATCAGCGAGCGCGAGACCGCGGCCTACTGCGTGCTGAAGCGCATCGACTACATCGTCGAGGAGTGCCCGATGGCCGCGGGCAACCGGCATCTCCGCTACAAGGAGACGCTCAACGACCTCGAGGAGCGCTCGCCCGGCACGAAGGCCGTCTTCTACCTGCAGTTCCTCGAGAAGATGCTGCCGCTGCTCGAGAGCGTCGCCGAGGAGGAGCGCAGCCTCGTCGGCACCTGCACGCGGTGCGGAGCGCCGAGCACGGCGGAGATCTGCGCGTTCTGCAAGCTGGTCGAACGGGCGGCGCCGGAGTCCGTCTGAGGGCTTCTCAGGTGCGGCCGATAGGTTCGGGGCGTGCGCATCCTGCTTCTCCTGATTGTGGGCCTCATCTTCCTGACCGGGCTGGTCTGGTGGGTTCTGTTCATCGGCAACGCAATCTCCGGCGCACTGCGCAAGCGCTGAGTGCACCGCTTCGCCTCGCTCCTGGCCGTCGTACTGGCTGCGGCCTGCTCCGGTACGCCGTCCACGGCCACGCATCGGACGGCTCCGGATCTCGCCGGCTTTCTTCGGCTCCCGGCGGCGACGCCGACGTCCTGCCCGTCCGGCGTCTCGGCGGCGGCGAGCGGCCGACGCTCGCCCTGGGTCGGGCACGTCGACGTCTCCGTCTTCGTCTCCTCGGACCGTCCGGCGGACGTGCAGGCGCTCGGCGACCGCCTACGCACGACCCCGCACGTCGCGCAGGTCTACTTCGAGTCGTCGGCGCAGGCCCATGCGGAGTTCGCCCGTCTCTACACCTGCTCTGACCGGGTGCCCGCGTCGGAGGTGCCGGCGTCGTACCGGCTCGTGCTCGACCCGGTCACCCATGCGCAACGCGACGGGCTGGTCCGGGAGATCGTCCGGATGCCGGGTGTCGGCGACGTGTCCTGCGACCCGTCGGATCCGTGCGTAACAGCCGTCGGGCAAGGCAAGTGAGAACTGGCCGAAGTCGTCGGCATGACCGGCGCAGCGCTGGGGTAGCGAAGCCCGCATGACCGTCCCCCGCCTTGACGACTCCCCTATCCCGCCGGTCAGCGACGAGCTTCGCCGGCGTGCCGCCCTTGTCGTGTGCAGCAGAGCCGATGACCGGGACACCGCCCGGTTGCTGCTCGACGCACTCGGGCTGCTCGACGACCCGGTGGTGCGGCGCGCGAGCTGACCGGCCGGGTCAGCGCCCGGTCAGCCGCGGATGGCGCGACGCGAGCCCGGGAGGCGACGGCCCTCGACCGTCTCCCAGACCGCGACAGCGGCGGCCGCGACACCGATCTCGACGAGGATCGTGACCAGCCGGCCGCCGATCGCCCGGCCGATGGCGCCGCCGACCAGCGACCCGGCCAGACCGCAGGCGATGGTGGCCAGGATGCCGATGCGCTGGGCGCCGGGCACGACGAGCCGGCCGAGCGCACCGACGACGAGACCCACGATGGCCGTGCTGATCAGCCACCAGAGCGCGACGCCGACCAGCGGCAGCACGACGAAGAGCACGATCAGGACGGCGAACACGGCGAGGATCACGGGCTCAGCGTAGATCGCGAGCAGAACTGAACTAGTCCTTTGGGACGGAAGTCACTCGCAGGCGGACGACACGCGCTGGCTAAAGGGACGAATCTCCCCTGAGAAGGCCGGACGCGGACCTACGCTGCGGCTATGCCGCTCCCCCGCCGCCTGGCTGCCGCATGCCTTGCGCTCGGTCTGGTGGCGTCCGTCGCGACGCCGTCCTACGCCGAGTCGAGGGCGCACCGCCTGGCCCGCGAGCAGCATCGGGCCGCGGCGCTCGACGCGAAGGCGCACCGGCAGGCGGCTCGGGTGCAGGACATGCAGCGACGCCTCGACGTCCTCAACGCCGCCGCCAACCGCGCGCTCGAGAAGCTGCAGCAGGCGCAGCAGGTCGCCGACCAGGCCGAAGCCGACAGCCAGGCCGCGAAGGTTGCCCTGGCCGCGGCGCAGGCCCGCACCGACAGCGCGCGGGCGACTCTCGGCGAGATGGCGGCCGGCGCCTACCGGACGATCGCCGGCGGCGGCGCGCTGGGGACGACACTGTCGCTCGTCGAGACGGGCAACGCGCAGACGTTCCTCGACGGCATCAACGTCATCGGCGAGGTCGGCAAGAGCCAGGCCACCGTCATCGACGACCTCCGCCTCGCAGAGGCGGCGCAGGTGCGCGCCGAGAATGCAGCACTGGCCGCCGCCGCCCGAGCGACTGCCGCCGAGCACGCCGCGGCCGTCGTCAAGGCGACCGCTGATGGGCTGGTCGCCCGGCAGCACACCCTGCTCGCCAAGCAGCAGTCACTGCTCTCCCGGACGCGAAGTGCCGCGGCCGGTGCACATGCCAACGCGCGCAAGCTTGCGCACGAGATCGCGGTGGCTCGAGCCCGGGCCGCGGCGATCCGTGCGGCGCAGGCTGCCGCAGCTGCGCGGGCCGCCGCCGCCGGCGCCCCGATCCCGACCTGCAACGGCAGCGGCACGGTCTCCGGCTACTCCAACGGCATGCTGCCGATGAGCGCCCTCTGCCCGCTCTGGGGAGCTCCGGGCATGATGCTCCAGCCCGCCGCCGCGGCTGCGTTCAACCGGATGAGCCAGGCGTTCTCGCAGGCGTTCGGCGAGCCGCTGTGCGTCACGTCGTCGTACCGCACCTATGCCAAGCAGGTCGAGCTCTACGCGACGATGCCGGCCGGCTACGCCGCGGTGCCCGGCACCAGCAACCACGGCTGGGGGCTCGCGGTCGACCTCTGCGGCGGCATTCAGGTCGACTACTCCCCCGAGCACGAGTGGCTCATGAACCACGCAGCGGAGTTCTCGTGGTTCCACCCGTCGTGGGCCCTGCCCGGCGGTCCCGGCCCCCACGAGCCGTGGCACTGGGAGTTCGCCGGCTAGACCCGTGAATCAGCCGGCCCGATAGCCGGCGCTCTCCTGCGGTCCTCGGCCCCGGCACCTTCACCGGTTGGTACGAAATCGGCATTGGAAGGGTCGCCCCCCCCCCCCGGTTCGTACCAACTGGCGTCGGCGCTTGGTGCCGAAGAGGTGCCCCTCTTGGTCGGGGCGCCTTCCGTGCTGCATCCTTCCCTGAGGGGGTGACGGCCGTGCGGCGCGTACTACTGGTGGCGCTCTTAGTCACTCTCTCGGTTACCGCGTGTTCCTTGCATTTGGGGCGCGTGCACGTGCTCGGCCGCGATTACCAGAAGAGCGGCCCGGCGGTCTCCCTGTCGGAGGCGCAGCGGGCGTCGGCCGGCACGCTTGTCATCGTTGAACACGGCCGGGTCGTCACGGGCAACGCGGGCACCTTCGCGCCGACGGTGATCTACGTCGAAGACGGCGATAAGTACACGCCGTATGAGCTCGAAGGTGGGCCTTGAGCCCTGACGAATAGGTGCCGCTCTTCACACTGGCCTCGTGAAGCTGAACGCAGCCGGAGCCGCTGGCATCGGCTGGGTGCGCGAGTCGTTAAGTCCGCGCGCGCTGTTGTCGTCGGCCGCGATCCAGGCCCTCCCGCTCGAAAATGGCGAAGCTGCTGCCCTGGTGCCCGAGGAGTTCCGTGGTTCCTAGGTGGGGACGTGAGCAGTCGTGGAACGACCATTCGCAGACCATTGGCCTGTCCCCTTACCGCGCAGCGTATGCCGCGCGGACCGGTCGGGAGATCGTCTTCTGTGGTCAGGAAAGACTGGCGAGAGCCGGATCAAACCGGCGTAGCAGCGCGGTCGCGCGGATGCTCGTGAGGAACTCGCGCGCGGTGCGAACGGCTTCGTCGTCCAGCGCGCCCGGGGGGTGGACAGCGAGGGCGTCGACAACGGTCCAGGCATGGGCGAGCGGCAGATCCAGTCGTTCCCACTCGGCGAGCGCGGCGGCGTACATCGTCCGCGACTCATCGGTGCGGCCCTGCACGGCGTCCAGGGCCGCAGTGGTCGCGCGAGCGAGGTTCTCGATCCAGGCGCCGGAGGCCGTCTGCATCCTGGCAAGGGTGTCCTTGAGCTTGTCGGCATCGCGAAGCCAGGCCGCCGCGTGGGCGCAGTCGCTGGCCGCGCTGAGCGCATTGAGGCCGTCGGGTTCGAGCACGACGGCCTCCGCGCCGAGCTCGTACGCGCCGGCGGGGTCTCCGGCGAGCAGCTGCACCAACGCGGCGGTGTGCAGGCGCCAGGTGCGCTCGGCGAGCGAGTGGCCCTCGTTCCAGTCCGCGCCGGACAGGAGCTCCGCGGCGCCGACGTCATCGGCGCGGTAGGCCGCGAGCGTCGCCTTGTTCCATGCGAGCGTGCGCGCCATCGACGGTCCCGACAGCCGGTCGTTGAGCTCGGTGATGATGTCGTCGGCGTGCGCGAATAGTCCGAGGCCGATCGCCATCTCAACGGCGTTGGCGAGCGAGATCAGCTCCGGCTCCCGGACGCCGGCGCGCCGGGCGGCCTCTGCGGTGGCGATCATCGCGTCGTAAGCCTGTCGCTGGCTGTCCTTGGCCAGCATGACGCTCAGCTCGAACAGCGCATTCATGTGCGCGCGCCGGGTGCCCGACGTCGCCGCCAGGTCGACCGTGCCGCGCCCGAGCAGGACGGCCTCGCACTGTCGACCGGCGACGTAGAGCAGGCCGCTCTTGTGGGCGAGAGACTGCAGGATGAGCTCCTGGTCTCCGAGGCGCTCGGCCAGGGCCAGGGCCTGTTCGAGCAGGGCGATGCCCTCGGTCGCGCGTCCCGTATGACCGAGTGACTCTCCGAGCCGGTCGAGCACCATCACGCGGACCCGGTCGTCGCTGACGTCCGGGAGCGAAGCGTGCGCTGCTTCGAGCAGCTCCAGCGCCCGCGGAAGCCGGTCCAGCGCCAGCAGCGGGCGGGCCTGCAGGACGGCGGCCCGAGCGGCACCGGCCAGGTCACCCGCCTCGCTGAACAGGTGCTGCGCGCGCTCGAGGTAGCCGATCGCCTGCTCGAAGTGTCCTGCCCTCAGCGCTGCATCGCCCGCGAGCTCGAGGAGCGGCGCCCGGTCCTGCTCCGGCGTGATCTCCAACGCCTGCTCGATGTAGGCCTGCGCCTGGTCAGGCGAGCCGAGCGAAAGCGCCCGGCGCGCCGCGTCCGAGACCTTCCGCCGTACCGTCTCGGCGAGCTCGGTGGCATCCGGCCCCTCGGGCGTGGCACGCAACGCCTCGACGTAGTGCGACGCGACCGCGCCCGCCACTTCCTCGTCGTCGAGCGACTCGAGCTGTCGCGCCACAGCGAGATGCTTGTTTCGTCGGTCGGCCTTGGACAGGGTGCCGTAGGCAACCTCACGGATGATCCCCTGCAGGAACGCGTACTGACCGCGTTCCGGCGACCTCGGGTCCATCTCCTGGGTCAGATACTCGCGGCGGACCAGATCATGCAGGCGCGTCTCGAGGGACTCGATCGGCTCCTGCCGGACACCAGCGAGCGATTCGACGGTGAACGATGTGCCGAGGACTGTTGCGTCACGCAGCAGCTCACGGACGTCCGCAGGGAGGACGTCGAGGCGCGCCGCGACGAGGGCGTGCAGCGAGCTCGGCACATCGAGGTCGCCGATCTCGCCGGTCATCCGGTAGCACCGACCGTCAACGCCGAGCACACCACGGTCGGCGAGCATGCGGATGGTCTCGACGGCGTAGAGCGGGACGCCCTCCGACCGGGCGACGATGCGTTGCGTGTCAGTGGCGGGCAGGTCCGTGACGAAGCCGTCGACCAGCTCCGTCATCGGGGCGGATCCGAGTGAGTCCAGATGGAGCGCGATGTAGTTGCGCAGCCCGGCGCCCCAGGTCGGCCGACGGTCGAGCAGCTCGGGTCGGGCGAGGGTGACGATGAGGATGCCGGAGTTCTTCGACCACTCGAGGATGGACTCGACGAAGTCGAGCAGCCCGGCGTCGGCCCAGTGCAGGTCCTCGAAGACCAGGACGGTCGGTCCTTGTTCTGCGATCCGCTCGAACAGCGTCCGCCACGCTGAGAAGAGCTCCTCGCGGTCGCCGGGTGGCGCATCGGCAAGCCCGAGCAGATGACCGAGGCGTTGCTCGACCCAGCGCCGCTCGTCCACGTCCCGCAGCTGCGCGTCGAGCATCGCGGCGAGCTTCTGGCGTGCCTCGTCGTTGACGTCTGTCTCGGCGATGCCGGCGCGCATCCGCACCATCTCGCCGAGCGCCCAGAAGGTGATGCCTTCGCCGTAGGATGGGCAGCGGCCCTGGTGCCAGAAGACGTTCTCCGCGAGGCCGTCGACGTACTTCTGGAACTCCCAGGCCAGCCGTGACTTGCCGATGCCGCCGATGCCGGTGACGGACACCAGGCGAGGCCGCTGTTCGCGGCCGGTGACGTGAAGCAGGTCTTTGATCAGGCGGAGCTCTTCGGCCCGGCCGACGAACGGCGGCTCCGGGCGGCCGGGCCGACCGCCGCCGCGGCGCTCGCCGACAACGCGGACGGCGCGCCAGACCTCGACCGGCTCGTCCTTCCCCTTGACGGCGATCTTGTCGCGACCCTCGAAGCTGATGGCGTCTGACGCGGCGCGGTAGGTGGCCGCGCCGACGAGCACGGTCCCCGGCTCGGCGGCGGACTGCAGCCGCGACGCGGTGTTGACCAGATCGCCGGCGACGAGTCCCTGTCCTTGCGCGCCGACGGTGACGGCCGCCTCGCCGGTGAGGACGCCGGCACGCGCGGCCAAGTCGACTTCGAGGCGAGTGCCGAGCGCCGCCACCGACTCGACCACTTCGAGGGCCGCGCGCACGGCTCGCTCGGCGTCGTCCTCGTGGGCGACGTCCGTGCCCCAGACAGCCATGACCGCGTCACCGATGAACTTCTCGACGATGCCGCCGTGTCGCTCTACCGCTGCGCGGGCGGCCTCGAAGTAGTGACCGAGCAGCTCGCGGACGTCCTCGGCATCGCGCCGCTCGGAGATCGTCGTGAACCCGACCAGGTCGGCGAACAGCACGGATACGACGCGTCGTTGCGTGTTCGGCCCCGACAGATGGCCTTGCGGTGCGGAGGTTGGCGATGCGGTGGCGGGCAGTGCAACGGTCAGCGGGCCGCCGCACTCACCGCAGAACTTGCTCCCGGGACGGTTCGGCGCCGAGCAGCGCGGGCAGATCGCCGACAGCGGTGCGCCGCATTCGTTGCAGAACTTGACGCCGGGATCGTTGTCCGACCCGCACGCGGCGCACACCATCCGAGGTCCCCTCTCCTCGATGGCAAGCGTATGCGCTCACGCGCGGCGGCACTGTCCTTCCGTGCGAGTCACCGGGGGCGACGTTGGACCCCCCGCTCGTTCGCCGCCTAGGACCCGACCGTGCTGCTGACTGAAGGGCAGATGTTCCCCCGGTCGCGTGCGCCCGAATTGCCGCAGGGTATGTGCCGCTCCACCGCACGGGTGACGGGCTGCCATTTGGCGACGCTCAAGGCGCGTAGTCGCCTAGAGTCGCGAACGTGGCCGGCGGCATGACGGCATGACCTGGTGCGTCATCGTCGCGCTCAATGCTCTCGTCTTTGCGGTCTACCTTCACCGCCAGGGTTACCGCCGCAAGTGGCTCGCGGTCATTGCCGCGCTCTTCTTGGGACCGCTCATCTGGGCCTGGTGGGCGCTCATCCGCTACGGCGAGCACCGAGGTCGGAAGCGAGCGAACCGCGCCGTGTAGGTGCCGCTCCTCGGCGCAGCGAGTACGAGCGGCTGCATCTGAGAGTCAACCGTCAGTGGTGGGCGCCGGGCTCGTGCTCGGTGTGACCGGCGAGCTCGAACTGGAACGTCGAGTGTTCGACGTCGAAGTGCCCGACCAGACACTCCTGCAGCTCGTCGAGGAGCGCGGGCGTCCGGTTGTCGCTGAAGCAGTCGTCGGCGACGACGACGTGCGCCGAGACGCTGGGCAGCCGGGATCCGGAGGTCCACACATGCAGGTCGTGGACGTCGAGCACATGGGGAGTCTCGAGCAGGTGGACGCGAAGCGCGGCAAGGTCCACATGCTCCGGCGCAGCCTCGAGCAGCACATGGCCGGAGTCACGCAGGAGCTGCCATGCGGCTCGCAACATGAGTACGACGACCACGAGCGAGGCGATCGGGTCGGCGCGATGGAATCCCGTCGCGAGGACGACGACACCGGCGACGATCGTCGCGGCGAAGGCATAGGCATCGGTCAGCACATGGGCGAAGGCACCGGCGATGTTGAGCGAGCTGCGGTCGGCTCGCGCGAGCAGGGCCGCGGCGATGACGTTGACGACGAGACCGACGCTCGCCACGACCACCAGCGGAGCGCCGTCGACGTCCGGAGGGTGCACCAGCCGCCGCACCGCCTCCACCGTCACCACCGCGGAGACGACCAGCAGCGTGATGCCGTTGACGGCGGCGGACAGCACCTCGGCGCGGGCGAGGCCGAACGTCCACCGCTCATTCGCCGGCCGCAATGCGAGCGCACCGGCGGTGAGCGCCATCACCAGAGCGAGCGCGTCGACGAGCAGGTGACCGGCGTCCGCGAGCAGCGCGAGAGACGATGCGAGCACGGCGACCGTGACCTCGACGACCATGAAGGCGACCAGCAGCGCGAGTGCGGCCGACAGCAAGCGTCGGTCGCCGGATCCGTGCTCGTGCCGGTGGGCCACGCGTCGATCAGACCATGAGTCGCAGCGTCAGACCACGAGCCGCACCACGGCGGGCGACGTCGCCGGTTGCGGCATGGCCGAGGTGTTGGACGTGTCCTTGGTGAACGGCTGCGCCAGCAGCCACAGGCTGAGCATCGTGTAGCCGACCATGGCGACGAGCCATGGGTACTCGCTGCGCCGCGCCGACGCCTCGTCCGGTGCACGCGTCGCCAGGTGCCGGTGCGCGACCACGACAGCAGCGACATGGACGGCGATGATCACCGCGACGGCGACGTACCAGTAGAACGACGGCGGCAGGAAGGTGTGGTTGACCTCGTACTTGTCGTTGAACGGGTAGGGCAGGTGGATCGGCCACGACTCGCGGCCGATCGGGTTGCCGATGAGCGGTGCCATCAGCTGGCTGTTGACCAGCAGGTACTGCAGGTAGTGGGCGATCAGATAGCCCAACGCGATCGGCACGACGCTCGGCAACAGCTCCGACAGCGCGCCCACGAGGCCGGTGCCATGCCGGCCGAGCCGCGCCGAGGCGCGGGCGAAGACGCCGAACAACACCATGAGGAAGACGACGCTGGCGATGAAGGCGCCGACGCGGAAGGTCTCGAGGTGAGCGCCCGGTGTCCCCCATGAGCCGGGAAGGTTGCGCTCGACATGGTTGCTCCACTGCGGCGTGGAGAGCAGACCGTCGTAGTTGACGTTGACGAGCATGAGCAGCACGAACACGACCCGACTGAGCGACGTCGAGAACGGCCGGTCGAATCCGCCCAGAAAGCCTCGGCGACCCGGCGCTCCGAAGCGGTAGTAGCCGACACGCCCCCAGGTGTCGAGCAGGACGGTCCACATCTCGCCTCGCTCCAGCCAGGCGCTTCCGAACATCAGCCCGGCCAGCGCGGAGAAGGCGGCGTAGAGAGCGAGCGCCAGAGCCGTGATGTGCGGCACCGTCGCGGTCAGGTTGAAGACGAGCTCGCAGCAGACCGCGAACGCGAAGAGCGCGACGGCCGGCCACCAGCCCAGCCACCGCGGCCACGGCAGCGGCTCCGCGCCACCCAGCACGGTCGCCCGGAGTCCCGGCCGGTCGGTGAGCTTGGCGAGGAAGGCGAACGGGTTGACCGGCTGGCTCCAGTCGCCGATCAGCGCGACAAGGACCGGTACGGCGACCCAGATCAGGATCCAGAAGCTCGTCGGGACGATGTTCTCCGGGATTTCCTGCGAGCCGACGAAGCCGCAGAAGATCAGGAACGCCAGCCCGACAACCGACAGGACCCCCCAGCCAGGGTGCAGGCGGCGGATGTGGGCCCCGTCCGGCAGGTCACCGAGCTCATGTGCCGAACGCGCGACCGTCCGGTTGAAGACGATGAGAAACGACACGAGGACGACGACGGCACCACCGACGACGAAGGCGACCAGTGGGATCGGGAGCTCGTAGCGGGCGCCGAAGGCGTGCGCGAGGACCACGAAGGCTCCCTTTCGTCTCACGAGTCGGACGTTTCGTTGGCGGTGAGGCGCCTCTGTGTAGCAAACTGTCGCTTAATGATTGCTGAGCGCTTTTATTTTGCCGGGACCCGGGCCGGGTCCTGGTGCACGCTGCGCTGAGCTGCTTCCACCAGACCGCCCCGGGTGACCGGGGCGTTTTTTGTTGCTCCGGCACCCAGCACACCGACCCGGAGACAGACCATGACTGCTGACCTTCTCGGCGCGACCGCCATCGACGTCGCCGACGTCACCTCCGTCGATGCCGGACGTTCACTGATCGACGCGATCGACGATCAGCTGCTCGCGCTGCTGGCAGAGCGCCGCAAAGTGTCGACGCGGATCCAGCAGCTGCGCGTCGAGGGCGGGGGCTCGCGCGTCGAGCACTCCCGCGAGAACGCGATCCTCCGCCGCTACTCGGACGCACTCGGGGACGGCGGCGTCGAGCTCGCCCTCGCCGTACTCGACCACTGCCGGGGACGTCGCCGGGTCTGACGCACCGCGCAGGTTGACGTCCTCGACGTGCGCCGACCGGTACGGTGCCCCCTGTGCGAGTCCGTTCGGCCGCGGTCGAGGTCGGGTTCCTCGCAATTCTCGCGACGTTCATCGCGGTTCCTACGGTCGGACTGGGGCAGCACGGCTCGGGCACACGCGCCGACAATGCGGCCGGCAGTTCCAACTCCGGTAGCTCCGGGTCCGCATCGGGCGGCTCGGGCTCGTCGTCCGGTTCGAGCAGCTCCAACACCTCGACCCCGCCGCCCGCGCTGCCGACGTCGTTGCCGACCGTCGTGCCGACACCGACGTTGAGCTCGTCTTCGTCACCGGCCGCTACGTCGTCGACGGGACCGACACCGTCCCGGTCCACCTCGAAGCCGCGACCTTCGCAGCGGACGACGACATCGCCGCCCCCACCGCCTCCCGTCGGGACCGTCATCGAGACGACGGTCGCGAGCCTGCCGCCGTTCCTGCTGTTGGCCTGTCTGATCGGTGTCGTCGCGGGCGCGGACGCGCTTCCCGCCGCTCAAGGTCTGCAGGCAGCGCACGCCACGGCGGCGGCGTGCAGCAACGTTCATGTCAACGCGCTCGACAACGGCTCAGGCCTCAGCTCCAACACCACGGGGCATCCGAAGCCGAAGGACGTCCATCTGACGATCCGGATCCGAGGGCCCTCCGACAACCCGCAGATCTACATCCAGCAGCACCTTCCCCCGGGCAAGGACAACAAGCTGCTGCTGACGCTGCTCGCCGCGCTGGCCATCGTGCTGGTCGCGATCGCCGGTGCCTATGTCGTCCGGCGGCGCCGTACCCGAGAAGGACAGGCATGACTCCCGGTCAGAGCATCGTGCGGTTGTCCCGTCTGCACCCACGTCTCGCGGCGTGCTGGTTCGGTGTGATCGGCGCCTGTCTCGGCTGGGCGATCGTCGGCAACGACGCACGCGTGTGGGCCTACCTCGTGGTCGTCTCGGTGCTCACTGCGATCGTCGCGATGACGGACCGGGTCGTCGGCTTCAGCGACACGGCTCTGCTGCTTCTCTTCGCGACCGGGTGCGGGCATCTCGCGGGCGGGCTGCTGCCTGGGCCGAACGGTGGCGTGCTCTACGACCGGTGGCTCATCACCAGCGTGCTCCGATACGACCAGGTCGTGCATGTCGTCGGCTCGGCCGCTGCGACTGTCGCGTCGTGGCAGCTGCTGGGCGCGTGGCTCGACCTGAGCCGGACACCTGCCCGCGGACAAGCCGTGATGGCTGCGCTGGCCGGACTCGGCAAGGGCGCGATCAACGAGATCTTCGAGTTCCTCGCCTCGCTGATGGGCTCCGGGACCTACGTCGGCGGCTACACCAACACCGGCTGGGACCTCGTCTTCGACCTCGTCGGGGTCACCTCCGCGGCATGTGTCCTTGTCGTCTCCGGGGCTGCCCGACGCACCGAAGGTCCATGCGAGCCCAGTCCCCGAAAGGCGCTCGCGTCGCGCTCGACCCGCGCGCAGGCAACCGAGCTCATGTGTTGAAGAGTCTCCAGTGTCCTTCGGACACGACCTCCACGGTGCCGTCGGTCACTTGGAGAGCTGTCTCGTCGTCGATGGCGTACGCGGGAACGTCGAGCGCGGCAGCCCATCGCTCTGCGTCTGCCATCGTGTTCTCCGGCAGGAGCTCGTGGTCGAGGTGCGGGAAGATCGAGAAGTCGACCACGCCGAGCGCGCGGTCATCGCCGGTCGGCGGCTTCCACCCCACGAACTCCTCCCCGATCCGCGGTGTCATCACCATGCTCCCGGCGCTGAGCCCGACCCAAACGGTCTCCGGCAGCGTCGGCAGGAGGATTGCCAGCCCGGACTGGCGCATCCAGTAGGACAGGTAGAGGGCGTCTCCGCCGTTCACCAGCAGCACGTCGGCCGCGCGGACCCAGTCAACCCAGCGTTGTTCATCGATGCTGGGCAGTGCGGTGAGCTCGAGAACGCCGAGTGACTTCCACCCCAACTCGCACATCGGTGTGGACGCGTTGCCGGTGACGAAGCGCCATGCACCCGCCGGACTGCCCTGCGGGTGCCCATAGCCCGCAGTCGGGATGCAGAGAGCGTTGCACTCGTCGATCGGTTTCCTCAGCAGTCGGACCAACGCGTCGCGGATGCTGGTGTTCTTGATGCCGGCTGAGGTGAGAAGTAGTCGCATGATGCTTTGACGTTAACGACCACCAGAACTCACCGCCCCGTCGTGCGCTGGAAGGCTAGAGGTATGGCAACCGTCTCCTGGCCAGGCCCGCGGCAAAGCGTCAAAGGCCTCGCGGAGCAGCGTGGGCGCGCAGCAGTCGTCCAGGCTTGCATTGAGCTGCTCCTGGGAAACGAGGTCGACGGCGAGACCATCCTTGGGCTCGGTGGACCACCAGCGCGGTGGGCCGTGGATGGCGGGGCACCTGGACCCGATTACTGGCTCCGCGTCTGGGCTCTGCGCGGTCTGTTGTGGCTCTGGGACGAGTCAGCCACAGCAGTCGTCGTCGATGCCCTCACTGACGATGCCTGGCGGGTCCGAGAGATGGCGGCAAAGGTTGTCGCCCGTCACCGGGTCGACGCGGCGCTCGGTGCTCTTCTGGGACTCCGCGAAGATCCCGTGGCACGCGTCCGAACTGCTGCCGTAAACGGCATCCAGAAGCTCACCGCCGCTCCGGCATGAACCAGGAGTGTCACCAATCAGCCGAACCAGCTGTCAACCATCAGCCGAACTCACACACGAAGGCGGTGGGGCGGACAGGACTCGAACCTGTGACCGAGGGATTATGAGTCCCCTGCTCTAACCCGCTGAGCTACCGCCCCGAACTCGCAAAGACTATGCGGCCCGGCGCATCCCGGCCGACTCCCGTGACGGCGCGGTCGCGTCCCGCACCACAGGCGCCTTCGAGACGAAGAACGCACCGACGAACATCACCGCGAGCGACCCGGCGGCGATGAGCAGCGCCGGCCATCCCGTCCGCACGTGCGAGTCGAACAACGCCACGCCCAGCACGATGCCGAGCAGCGGCTCCGTGATGCTGATCGCCGGCAGCGACGACGTCAGTGGTGCGCAGTCGAACGCGTTCTGCGCGAGCAGCACGCCGATCGCACCGACGGCGACCAGCGTCCACACCGGCCAGCTCGCCAGCGTCGCCGCCCCGTGATGCGTGAACCCGGCGTAGACGACGCGCGTGACCCCGTCCTGCATGCCGTACGCCGTCCCCGTCGCGATGCCCAGGAGAAGAGCGCGACTGTCGCCGTGACGATGCCATGCGGCCGCGACCGCGCCGACGATGACGATCGCGGCGACGGCGCCCACGACGATCCAGTCGACCGCCGGAACGTTGTCAGAACGTCCACCGTGCGGGTGAGCCGTCACGACGAAAGCCGCCACGCCGCCGGCGAGCCCCAGCGCACCCAGCATCGACCGGCCGCTCGGCAGCCGGCGGCAGTGCGAGGCAGCGACCGGCAGGGCGAACAGCAGGTTGGCGGCGATCAACGGCTCGACGAGGACCAGGTTGCCGGTCCCGAGCGACCATCCGACCAGCACGTAGCCGGCGACCATGGAGGCGATGCCGACCCACCAGCCGCGATCGGACATCAGCCGCCAGAGGAGCCGGACCGAGAAGGAGTCGTCGGCCGCGAGCTTCGCGGCCTCTCGCTGCTGCACGACGAAGCCGGTGCCGAGAAAGGCGGCGCCGACGATGCCGAGCAGGACCGGGACGATCATGGACTTGGGCTACCCCGTTTGCCGTCCGCGCTCCCGCGAGCGGAAATGACCCAGTCGCGCTCGCGTCTAGTGAAAAAGGATGGCCGAAGCTCGCTCGGTCGGTTGATGCCGAAGCGTCCCCGAGTGTCCGATAGTGAAGGAGCAGTCAGAGCCGCAGCGTCCGCTGCCCTCCGCCTCGACCCCGCCGGAGCACTCCGTGACGCCCATCTCCACGCACGTCGGCTACGTCGTCACCGATGACGCCGTACTGACCATCGTCCGCGGTGAGGTCGACTTCGGGAGCAACCATCACCTCAACCCCGCGATCAACGAAGCCCTCGCTCGGGGGCTCGACCTGATCGTCGATCTCCGCGAGGTCCCGTTCATCGACTCCAGCACCGCCCGCATGCTCGCGCGGGCAGCCGGCGAGCTCCGCGACCAGGGCGATGGACGGCAGGTCAGGCTCCTACAGGTGCAGCCGGTCGTCAGCCGCCTCTTGCAGATCCTCGAGATGGACCACCTCATCGGCGAGGCGACCGCCTGAGCGGGTTGCCCCACAACCGACATCCGCGGTCAGGTTTGGCCGAGAGCAAGATCGGCAACGTCCATGAGTGCCCCGCACCCAAATGAAAGTCCGCGCCATGGACGGTTCAGACCAAGAGCCGCTGGTTCCCCTTCCGCACGAAGCGGATGAGCAGATGCGCGCCGCGACCGACCGGCTTCGACACAAGGCCTGGATGGTCGCTCCGATGACGACGGTGCTCCCCGACCCACCTCTGATCGACGCCGAGCAGTGGCTCCCGCGATTGGACTCGAACCAATAACCTGCCGGTTAACAGCCGGCTGCTCTGCCAATTGAGCTACGCGGGACCGGCCGGATTCGGGGCGGTGACCGCCCGCCCGGCAACGAGCGTCAGACTAGCGCACGCGCCGTTGGCGACGTACGGCGTAATGCGGCGTCACCCCGGGTACGCCGAGTCGCACAGGAGGCAACCAACCATGCGCTACAAGGCGACATTCGTCCTCGGTTTCGCAGCGGGCTACACGCTCGGCGCGAAGGCCGGCAGGGAACGCTACGAGCAGATCATGCGGGCCGCCCGCGGCCTGTCCGAGAGCCCGACCGTGCAGTCCGCGGCCGGCGTGCTCCAGGCCCAGGCGACCAGCCTCGTCGACACGGCGAAGAACGCCGTCGTCGACCGGCTGCCGCTCGGCGACCACAACAGCGACCCCTACGGCCCCGGCCCGGTGCCCACCACGTCGGCCAACGGGAGGACCACTCCGTGACCAACCGCATTCCCGACCCGAGCGATCCGTTCGAGGACGAGGGCCAGGCGTCACAGGAGCCCGGGCTCGCCGGCAAGCGCATCACCGGCGACCCGCAGGACGACATGCCGGTCGCCGGCGACACACCGGTCGGCGTCACCGAGTACGGCACCACGGCAGCCGAGGAAGCTGCCGGTGAGCCGCTCGACGTCCGGCTGAGCCGCGAAGAACCCGACCTGCTCGAGCGCGCGGCCACCACCGGCGCCGACGAGAGCGAAGACGCCGACCAGCCCTACCCCGTCGACCCGGAGGAGCGCGTCGGACGCATCGTCGAGACCGACGAGGGCGTGCGCACGGACGACGAGGCCAGCGCTGTCGCCAACGACGTCGGCACCGACCAGGGTGGCTTCACGGCCGAGGAACGTGCGATGCACATCGAGCGCGAGGTCTGAGAAGCCGCGATGCCCAGACTCCGTCGGGTGGACTGCGCCGAGCCCGGCATTCGCAGGGTGAAGCGCGGGCGCGGTTTCGTCTACGTCGACTGGGACGGCAACCGCGTCACCGATGACACGACGCTGCAGCGCATCAGTGACCTCGCCATCCCGCCGGCCTGGGCCGACGTCTGGATCTGTACGGCGCCCAACGGGCACATCCAGGCGGTGGGCACCGACGTCGCCGGCCGTCGGCAGTACCGCTACCACGACGCGTGGCGCACAGCCCGTGACCGGGAGAAGCACGAGCGGATGCTGGAGTTCGCCGCCGCTCTGCCGGCAGCGCGCGAACGCATGCTCGCCGACTTGTCGTCGCCGGGCTTCGAGCGCGAGCGCGCGCTCGGCGCGGCCGCCCGCCTGCTCGACCTCGGCTTCTTCCGGATCGGCAGCGAGGAGTACGCCCCGGACGAGGACACGGGCACCCCGGGCTCGTTCGGGCTCGCGACGATGCGTCGCGACCACGTCACCTGCTCCGGCACGGTCCTCACCTTCGACTTCATCGCCAAGAGCGGCAAGCGTCGCGTGCAGTCACTGGCCGACGAGACGCTCTGCGCCTACGTGCGTGCGCTGAAGCGCCGTCGCGGCGGCAACCCCGAGCTGCTGGCCTACAAGGCAGACGGCAAGTGGGTCGACATCAAGAGCCACGACATCAACGCCTACCTGCGCGACATCACCGGCGGCGACTTCACCGCGAAGGACTTCCGCACGTGGCATGCGACCGTCCTGTGCGCCGTCGCGCTGGCGGTCTCGGTCGACGCCCCGACGACGGAGGCCGCACGCAAGCGCGCCGTGACACGGGCGGTCAAGGAGGTCGCGCACTATCTCGGCAACACGCCAGCGGTCTGCCGGGCGTCGTACATCGACCCACGGGTGATCGACCTCTACAACGATGGCGTGACGGTCCGCAACGACCTCGACCGACTCGGCGCGGGCGCACAGTTCGGTGAGCTCGCCACCCAGGGCGCGATCGAGAACTCCGTCCTGCGCCTGCTCCGGGAGCCCGAGGCCAGCAGGCGGGGCCGCGGCCGCAGCCGCTCGGCGTCCGCCCGCGCCGCCTGACTCGTTTACCCTGGACGCCGTGCGAAGACTGCTGGCGCCGAAGTGGTGGTTGGTGCACCTCTTCGTCGCCGCTGCGGTCTACGGCATGCTCCGCCTCGGCCTCTGGCAGTGGCACCGCGCCAACTCGGCTACGGGCGGCATCCAGAACTACGCCTACGCGTTCCAGTGGCCGCTCTTCGCGGTCTTCGGCGTCGTGCTCTGGATCAAGACGCTTCAGGACGAGCTCCGCCGTCCGGAGGGCGCAGACCGGCGCGACCCACGCACGCAGCACGCTCTCCCGGACGCCCACATCATCCGTCAGCCCGGCGTGCGCGTCGGCATCAGCACTCCGGAGATCGCCATCGACGAGAACGACCCGGAGGTCGCTGCCTGGAACGCGAGGCTGGCGGCACTGAACGCGGCAACTGCTGCCGCAGAGGGCCGGCGAGCCCGGGCATGACACAGCCTGAAGAGCGCAACGTCGAGTCCGCGCTGCGCGCCTACCGCGGCATCGCCTGGCTGGTCGGCGTCCTGCTGATCGTCCTCGTCTGCATCGGCGTGCCGCTGAAGTACGCCGGCGACCATCCCGGTGTGGCGAAGTGGGTCGGCATCGTCCACGGCATGTTGTTCTATCCGCTGTTCCTCATCATCACGTTCTGGCTCGGCGTGCGCGCACGCATCCCGATGTTCCGGGTGCTCGTGGCGATGGTGCTGGGCACCGTGCCGTTCCTGTCGTTCTGGTCGGAGCGCTGGACGACGTCCTGGATTCGCCTCAACCGAGAGAGCGCGCGCTAGTTCTTCCAGTGATGTGGCGCTACGCGCTCGCCGATGGAGAAGGGGAAGGTTTCGGCGGCGCCGGGTTGCTCCAGGTCATCGAGGCGTGCCCGCGTTGTACATCGGAGCCGTCACACGCGGTGGACACCGCGGTCAGTGTGATGCGGAAGTCGCCGTAGGACTTGTAGTGGTGAACCGGCGGCGCAGGGTCGTAGGGAACATCGGCCTCCGACGACGCTGGCCAGCCGTCGGCTGTGCGTGTGCACCCGTTCGGGTCGCCAGGAAACGTCGTGCTCGTCCCGTCGCCCCAGTCGACGACAAGATGACGCACGAACCCGTCGTCGTCGGTGCCTGTCCCCCACAGCGTCACGTAGCTGGCGTCGTTCTCGTGACCGGGCGCCGGAGTGCTCGAGTCGACCTTGACGACGGGAAGGTCCGGACCCTGTCCTGTCGACGTTCCGGACCCGATGTCGATGTAGGCGTAGAGGTCACCCTGGTTGTCGCAGGACTTGCCGTCCATGGCGCCGGCCAGGAACTCGTAGCGACCCGCACTGTTGTAGATGGTCGTGTACTCCACCGAGTAGTCGGTGCCCGTGGGCCCTTGCATGCAGTGCACGTCCGGTGTGCCGCGTCCGTTGCCGAACACCATGTAGGCGTAGCAGCAACGCGCGCTCGACGACGCGTGCACGTCGAACGTCACGGTCTGGCCGGCGCGCGGGGCGGCCGGTGACATGTGAACTCTCATGGCGATGCCGTGCGACGTCCCCGACCAGTCCTGCCGGCCCGACTGGTAACCGAAAACCACGGAGCCGGGCGGCACTGGACCCAGGTCGCTCATCATCGGAGTGCCCGAACTTGTCGAGGTACCACCGCCGCTGCCCGAAGTCGCGGTCGTCGCGTCCGGAGTCGGCGTCACGCTCTCGGTCGGTGACGGCGTCGCGGACGGCTCGACGCTGCTCGCGCTGGGCTCAGGGGCCGCGGTGTCGCTCGGCGCCGAGTCGACGACCCGCAACGTGTCGCTCGCCAGCGGCCGGTGGTGCGGCCGGCTGAGCACGACGGCGATACCGACCACGGCGACTACGACGGCGAGCACGCCGACGACCGCCCCCATGCGGCGCCTAGACAGCCGCGCCAGCCCCCCGGCCATACGTGGAGGCTATTCCAAATAGTCCCGAAGTTTCTGGGAACGCGAAGGATGCCGGAGCTTCGACAGCGTCTTCGACTCGATCTGGCGGATCCGCTCGCGGGTGACCCCGAACTCCTTGCCGACCTCCTCCAGCGTGCGCGGATGGCCGTCGACGAGGCCGAAGCGCAGCTGGATCACCTTCTTCTCGCGGTCGGACAGTGTGTGCAGGATCGAGTCGAGCTGCTCCTGCAGCAGGATGAAGGACGCCGCGTCGAGCGGCACGACCGCGTCACTGTCTTCGATGAAGTCGCCGAGGTTGGAGTCCTCCTCTTCGCCGATCGGAGTCTCGAGGGACACCGGCTCCTGCGACAGCTTCTGGATCTCGAGCACGCGCTCCGGCGGGAGCTCCATCTCCTTGCCGATCTCCTCCGGCGTCGGCTCGCGACCGAGGTCCTGGAGCAGCTGCCGTTGAATGCGCACGAGCTTGTTGATGGTCTCGACCATGTGCACGGGGATGCGGATAGTCCGCGCCTGGTCGGCGATCGCGCGGGTGATCGCCTGGCGGATCCACCACGTCGCGTAGGTCGAGAACTTGTAGCCCTTGGTGTAGTCGAACTTCTCGACCGCACGGATCAGGCCGAGGTTGCCTTCCTGGATCAGGTCGAGGAAGAGCATGCCGCGGCCGACGTAGCGCTTCGCAATCGAGACGACGAGCCGAAGGTTGGCCTCGATCAGTCGCTTCTTCGCGAACTGGCCGTCACGTTCGATCAGCTCGAGATCGCGGTAGAGCGATGCGGGGATGTCCGCTTGCGTCGTCAGCTTCTCCGAAGCGAAGAGGCCGGCCTCGACGCGTTTCGCGAGGTCGACCTCTTCTTCGGCGGTGAGGAGCGGAACGCGTCCGATCTCCTTGAGGTACATGCGTACCGGGTCGCTCGTCGGCGACTTGGCCGCTTCCTCGTCGACGCGCACCGGCACCGGTTCGTCGTCGAGCTCTTCGTCTGCCGGCTCGAGGATCTCGATGCCCTCTTCACTGATGAGCCGCAACACCGCATCGGTCGACTCGGGCGGAAGCTCCGCGGCGACGAGCGCCGCGCCGATGTCCTCCGAGGAGAGGAACCCGGCCTCCTTGCCCCGGGCGACGAGGTCCTTGACCTCGTCGACCAGCGCCTCGCGCGGTAGCGCGGTGGGGCGGCTCACTCCGACAGTGTGCCGTAGCCGGCGCGCCGCCCGCCGGGGGTCGGTCAGATAGCGCCGATGCCCCGCTCGCGCAGGCCCTGCTTGCGCTGCTCGAGCACGATCAGCTCGCCGAAGAGGCGGTTGTAGTCGGTGGCTTGCTCCACCGGGTTGAGCCGCTGGAGTCGTGACTTGAGCTCCTGGATCTGCCGGGTGAGCGCCATCTCCTCCAGGCGTGCGACGAGCGCTGTCGCATAGCGCGGATCGTCCTCGTCACGCGTCTGCATGGCTTCGACGGCCAGCTCCGTGACCAGCTCCCGGACCGAATCGGTCTCGGCAGCCTCCTGCACCTTCGCGACCCACTCCGGACCGGCGACCGCGGACGTCGTACCCCCGGCCTTTGCGACAGCGGTGCGGACGGCGGCGTAGGCGGGCGAGCGGAAGACGACGTCGTCGATCGCGTCGAAGTCGGCTCCGAGGAGGACGGGGCGCTGCACGGCGAGCTTCATGACCTCGCGCTCGACGACGAGCCCTGGGTCGCGCGGGTCGGGCTTGGCTTCGGCGGTCGCGCGGCGCTGGCGCGGCGCAGCGGGTCGCTCGCCCTGCTCTCGCCCGCGCACCCGTGACAGGACCGCTTGCTCGTCCATGCCGAGCCAGCCGGCGAGACGCCGCGCGTATTCCTCGCGCAGCGCCCAGTCCTTCAGCGCGGCGACCACCGGGGCTGCCGCGGCAAGAGCCTGCACACGACCCTCGGGGATCTCGAGGTCGAACCGCTCGAGCGTCGTGCGGATCGCGAACTCGGCGAGCGGCAGATGGCTCGCGATCAGGTCGCGGACGGCGAGGTCGCCGCGCTGCTGCCGCAGCTCGCACGGGTCGAGGCCGTCGGGCTGCACCGCGACGAAGGTCTGCGCGACGAACTTCTGGTCGTCGTCGAACGCTTTGAGCGCCGCCTTGCGACCGGCCTCGTCACCGTCGAAGGTGAAGATGACGCGCCCGCGGAACTCGTCCTGGTCCATGAGGTAGCGGCGCAGCATCTGCACGTGCTCCGCGCCGAACGCCGTGCCGCAGGTCGCCACCGCTGTGGTCTCGCCGGCGAGGTGGCAGGCCATCACGTCGGTGTAGCCCTCGACGACAACGGCGCGATAGCGCTTGGCGATCTCGTTCTTCGCAAGGTCGATGCCGTAGAGGACCTGGCTCTTCTTGTAGAGCGGCGTCTCTGGGGTGTTGAGGTATTTGGGGCCGTTGTCGTCCTCGCGCAGGCGTCGCGCCCCGAACCCGATGACCTCGCCCTTGTGGTCGCGGATCGGCCAGACCAACCGACCGCGGAAGCGGTCGATCGGGCCGCGTTGCCCCTGGCTGCACAGACCGCCTTTGAGCAGCTCGTCGTCGCGGAAGCCTTTGGCGCGCAGGTGCTTGAGCAGCGCGTCCCAGCCCGCGGGCGCGTAGCCGACGCCGAACTGCGCCCAGGCCGCCTCGTCGAAGCCGCGCTCGCGGAGGAACTGTCTGCCGATCTCGGCTTCGGGACTGGCGAGCTGTTGCGTGAAGTAGTCGGCGGCGGCGGCGTTGGCCTCGGTCAGCCGCTGGCGCTCGCTGGCGTGCTGGCGCGGCGCGGAGCCGCCCTGCTCGTAGGTCACCTCGACGCCGGCCTTGCGCGCGAGCACCTCGACCGCCTCGGTGAACGACAGGTGCTCCATCTCGCGGACGAAGGTGATCGTGTCGCCGGACTTGCCGCAGCCGAAGCAGTGCATGAAGCCGAGGTTGGTGTTGACGGTGAACGACGGCGTCTTCTCCTCGTGGAAGGGGCACAGCCCCTTCATCCGGCCGCTGCCGGCGGGCCGAAGCGCGACGTAGTCGGAGATGACCTGCTCGATCGGCAGCCGCTCACGGATCGCCGCGATGACCTCTTCGCGGATGCGGCCTGACACGCGCGGACCCTTCGATTGCCGGGTTGGCGGAGGCTGCGGGGAAGGCCGCCGACCTCGAGTCTAGGCGCGGGCGCCGTCAGCCGCGGCCGCTCTCCCCAAGCCGCTCGCGGCGGGGAGCCAGTTCCTCGTGATCATGGCGTTCACTGACCGCAAACGCCATGATCACGGCCGGAACCGACTGTGAACGCCATGATCACGAAGGTCGACGACGGGCGGGGCCGGCGGCTTAGGCTCGGCTGATGCGTCGCGCCGGCTGGGCTGTCCTGGTGTCGCTGGCTGCAGCGGGCTGCGCCGGTACGTCGACCCCGGCCGCGACCCCGACGGCAACACCCGTTGCGTCCACGACGTCAGCGGCTGCCACGGCGAGCTCCTCCCCGACGCCCTCGTCGGACCCCCAGGTCACGAACGTCCGGCCCAGTCCGACCATCTCGCGCCGTCCTGCCCTGTCGTCCCTGCGCTACGTCTATCCGGTGCAGCGGTGCTCGTCGTCGTACAGCTCGAGCCACCACGACTACCCCGCGTCGGACATCTTCACCCAGAAGGGCTGCTCGTTCGTCGCGGTGACGTCCGGCGTCGTCGACGAGGTGTCCTTCACGGATCGCTGGAACCCACAGGTCGACGCCGGCGGGACCCGCGGCGGCCGGTCGATCTCGATCGTCGGGGACGACGGTGTCCGCTACTACGGCTCGCATCTGCTGAAGATCGCGGCCGGCATCCGGCCGGGTGTGCGGGTGCGGGCCGGGCAGCTGCTCGGGCTGATCGACAACTCCGGTGATGCGCGCTACACGCCGACCCACGTGCACTTCGGCCTGTCCTGGCCGACGCGGCACGGCTTGTGGTGGGTGCGTCGCGGCGAGGTCTGGCCGCAGCGCTACCTCGCCGCATGGCGCGCGGGACGCAACCTCTCGCCGCGGGCCGAGGTCCTCGCCACCGAACGTCGCCTGGGTCGCGAACCCCGCTGCCAAGCCGAGTGTTGAGTGCGACGAACGGGTCCCTATCTAGTGGCTGGATAGGGGCGCGTTCGTCGCACTCAACAGGAGGGCCATCGGGAAGTGCGGGAGGCCACTGTCGGTAGCGATGAACTCCTCGCCGATGATGCGCCAGCCGAGTCGTTGGTAGAAGCCGAGCGCTGCCGTCCTGGCATTGGCCCACAGCACCGATGCGCCGGCCTCGCGCGCGGCCGCGACTCCTTCGGCGAGCACGAGCCGACCGACACCTGTCCCCTGCATCGACGGGTCGACGGCCATGCCGCGCAGTCGCCACGCATCCGGTGTCGCGGCGAGCGCGTCGTTGCCCGGCCACGGCTGCGGGAAGACCGTTGCGCAGCCGACAAGCATGTCGTCGTCCCATGCACCGACATGAACGGCGCCGTCGTCCTCGGAGTAGACCGAGTAGGTCACGGGCCGGCCGGGACGCAGCACCGCATGCCGCAACGGAAAGATCTCGTGCACGTTCGCACGGCGGATCACGAGACTCATGCGACCAGCCGGTCGTGCCAGAGAAGTGCGGAGGTGTCGGTGAGCGACGCCACCTGGTCGACGACGACGCGCACCCGGTCGGCATCGTCTCCGGCAACGACCCACGCGTCGCGCAGCCACGGCTCGAGCGTCTGCGGCGCGCCGGCGAGGATTGCCTCGGCAAGCGCCGTCAGCTGCTCCCGCTGCCGCGCCTGGTCGCGCCGCTGCTCGTCGCGTCGCATCACGAACAGATCAGCCATCGCCTTCAGGATCGCGCACTCCGCTCTCGTCTCCACGGGCACGACGAAGTCACCGGCGTAGCGCCGCAACGCGCCATCCCCATAGCGTTCGCGCGTCGCGCGCACCGCAGCTGCCGAGAGCCGTGCGATCAGCTCGCTCGTCATCCGCTTCAAGGCGACGAGCGCCGCGAGGGACCCGTCGAAACCGCTCGGCCACGCGGGCAGAGCGACGAGGCGCAGCGCTGCCGTCTCGAGCTCGTCACTCGGCACGTCGAGGTACGACGACCTGGCCAGCTTCACCACCTCGGCACGCTCAGCAGCCGCGGTGAGTGCAGAGAGGGGCACGTGACCTGCGTGGACGCCGTCCTCGAGGTCGTGCACCGAGTAGGCGACGTCGTCGGCCCAGTCCATGACCTGCGCCTCGATGCAGCGGCGGTCGTCTGCCGCTCCGTCGCGAAGCCACCCGAAGACGCCCGCGTCGTCGGCGTAGACGCCGTACTTCGGGTTGCCCTCGCGCCTCGGCCACGGGTACTTCGTCGCGGCATCGAGCACGGCGCGGGTGAGGTTCAGCCCCGCGCTCGTGCCTTCGGAGGTCAGCACCTTCGTCTCGAGCCGCGTCAGCACGCGAAGGCTCTGCGCGTTGCCCTCGAAACCGCCGCAGCTCGCGGCGAACGCGTCGAGAGCGGCTTCACCGTTGTGACCGAACGGCGGATGGCCGAGGTCGTGCGCGAGGCAGGCCGCATCCACGAGGTCGGCGTCGGCGCCCAGCGCGCTGCCGAGCTCGCGACCGATCTGCGCGCACTCGAGCGAGTGCGTCAGCCGCGTGCGCGGAAAGTCGCTCTGCCCGACGCCGACGACCTGCGTCTTCGCGGCGAGCCGGCGCAGCGCGGCCGAGTGCA
The DNA here is from genome assembly GCA_035690365.1 of Mycobacteriales bacterium. Classification (GTDB taxonomy): domain Bacteria; phylum Actinomycetota; class Actinomycetes; order JAFAQI01; family JAFAQI01; genus DASSKP01. The sequence goes on along the minus strand of DASSKP010000013.1, from coordinate 5,175 downwards.
GGACCCGGGCACGGTCACGAACGAACTCTCCGCGAGCGTTCGACCCCGCCTTCGGCGGATCGGCGACCCAGCGCTCGCGCGCATGCTCGTCGTAGTCCGCCGCCTCCATCGCAACAGACCCTAACGAGCACGCGACATGACCCCTGCGGGAGCAGGGGCCATGTCGCCTGGGCTATCTGGTCTGGCGGGCGAAGACGACCTCGCCGCGGCCCTCGTCCGGACGGAAGCCGCCGTTGTCGGAGTAGGCGAGGCCGAGCTTGCCTGTCTTCGGGTTGTAGACGACCTGGAAGTAGTCGAGCAGGCTGCGGTCGGAGCTGCCGGGACCGACGCCGCACAGGATGCCCTGCAGGCAGATGCCGCCACGGTGGTTGGGCAGCTTCGACAGCGGCTGCTCGACGATCTTCGGGTGGGCGGTGTCCGCGCCCGTCAGCAGCGCGATGTGCGGAGACCAGGTCGTGCTCGCCGCCGTGCTCGACGGAGTGCCGTTGTCGGTCTGGTACCACGCAACGGCGAGCTGGCCCTTGCGACCGGAGTCGGACGTCGCGTAGATCGCGGCACCGTGTCCGTGCGCGAGCTTGTCGAGCTTGACCGGCTTGCTCCAGTGCACGCCGTGGTCCTTGGAGTAGACGTAGTACTGGTGGAAGTGGTCGCCCGTCTCACCGCGCGTCGAGTTGTAGACGACGTAGAGCGTGCCGGCCTTGTCGATCGAGCCCCAGGGGAAGATCGCGCCGTTGGCCTCTTCCTGTGACCCGTCAACCTGCGGAGCCGCAGCAACTGCGTAGTGGCTCGACCACGTCGTGCCCCCGTCGCGTGTCGTCGCGACGATCACGCCACGCGTCGGCCCGTACGGCGGGACGCCGTCGTTGGGGTTCATGTTCGACTGAACGTCCGAGATCGAGTAGACGACGTACATCGTCTTGCCGCTCTGGTCCGACGGGTCGATGAGGATCGGGCCGCTGAAAGTGTTGCCACCCTCGTCGACGAGCGACGTCGGGCTGCCGGAGCCGACCGGGTTGATCTGCGTGCTCGCGATGCCCGGCGCGGAGGCCTGGTCAGCCGACTGCGCGGAGTGGCAGCAGTCCTGCGGCGGGATCGTGATCGCCTTTGTCTTCTTGTCGTAGTTGGCGACGGCGTAGAACTCAGCCTCTGCCGCGAAGTCGTGGTAGACCATGAAGATCTTGGTGCCGTCGGCGGAGTGCGCCAGCCACTGGCGGTCCTGCTCCGTGCCGAACGTGCCGATTTGCTTCCAGGTCTTGCCGAAGTCGGTCGACTCCTGGAGGTAGGAGTCGCTGATCTCGAGGTCGACCGCGACTGCCGTGCCGTCCGGCAGGAAATCGACATCGCAGTCGCCACCGCCGTTGGGGCTGGTCATCTTCGAGTGCTTGAAGGTCTGGCCGCCGTCAGCGGTGTACCAGAACTGCACCGTCGAGCTGTCGCCCTTGTCGTTGCCGGGCGTGCAGATGATGCCGTGCTTGCCGTCCGGCGCCCACGAGAACGACGGCTCGCCGTACGACGGCCCGGTGCCCATGCCCACCGTGGTGAAGCCGAGCTTCCCGAACGCAGGCGTCCGGTCGTGGCCGGTTGCACCGGACGACGGGATGGCCATGACGGCAGCAAGGACACCGGCGGCCGAGCCGGCCAGCCAGACATAACGTCGCATTGAAGGGACCTCCACGCAGAAAATGCGGTCCCGACTTCCTTCGCCACACGAGGCAGGGTTCCTGCTCAGGCAGGCGCGGTGCTGTGGACGCTGTCGTTGCCGAAGATCTTGTAATAGACGTAGGCGAGGGTCTCGCGCGCGATGTAGCGCACTTCTGTCCCCCGCGAGGAGAACAGCGGGCCGTCACGCTCGGGCGAGGTCTGAGCGTCGATGCCCTGGTCGCGAGCCATCGTCCGCGCCCGTAGGCAGTGCCAGGGGTCGGTCACCAGCACCGCGGAGTGCCAGCCATGGCGGCTGAAGGCGGCCTTCAGCGCCTCGACGCTCTGCAGGGTGTCGCTTCCGGTGCGCAGCGGGAGGATCGCGTTGGCCGGGATGCCGTGCGCCACGAGATAGTCCTGGCCGGCCTGCGCCTCGGTCGTCCGGTCACCTGGCTGGCCGCCGCCGAGCGTGATGATGCGCGAGGCGACGTGGTCGTCGTACAAGACCTTGGCGTGAGCGAGGCGGGCGGCGAAGACGGCCGACGGCGTGCCGTTGTACTGGCTTGCGCCGAGGACGACGATCGCATCGGAACGCGGATGGTTGTCCTGTCGCGCGACGAGCCAGATGTGACCCGCGACGTAGAGCAGCACAAGAACGATGACGCCGAAGAGCCCGAAGAAGATGCGCAGGCCCCACTTGAGCCAGAAGAAGGGCGTCAACGACTGTCGCTGCCGGCCGTCTCGACCGCCGCCCTGCCGCCCTCGAGCCGAGCTACCGGCACGCGGAACGGCGAGCAGCTGACGTAGTCGAGCCCCACCTGGTGGAAGAAGTGCACCGACTCCGGGTCACCGCCGTGCTCGCCGCAGACGCCGACCTTGAGGTCGGGCCGGGTCTTGCGCCCCTCCTCGGTCGCGATCTTCACGAGCCGACCCACGCCCTCGGCGTCGAGAGTCTCGAACGGGCTGACACCGAAGATGCCGAGGTCGATGTAGCGACCGAAGAACGCGCCTTCGACGTCGTCGCGGCTGAAGCCCCAGCCCATCTGGGTCAGGTCGTTGGTGCCGAAGGAGAAGAACTCGGCGGCCTCGGCAATCTGGCCCGCGGTGAGAGCTGCGCGCGGCACCTCGATCATCGTGCCGATCAACGTGTGCACGCTCTGGCCGGCCTCCTCGGCGACCTCCGCGAGGATTCGCTCGGCCTCTTCCTTGACGACCTCGAGCTCTTGTACGGCGCCGACGAGCGGAACCATGATCTCGGGCTTCGGGTCCTTGCCGTTCTTACGGCATTCGGCGGCCGCTTCCGCGATCGCGCGTACCTGCAGGGCGAACAGGCCCGGGATGACGAGACCGAGCCGCACGCCACGGAGGCCGAGCATCGGGTTCTGCTCGTGCAGCTGGCGGACGGCGTCGAGAAGGATCCGTTCCTTGTCGTGCTCCTTGCCTTCGTGCTCGGCGAGGGCGACGCGCACGGACAGCTCGGTGAGGTCGGGCAGGAACTCGTGCAGCGGAGGGTCGAGCAGCCGGACGGTGACAGGCAGCCCGTCCATGGCCGTGAAGATGCCGATGAAGTCCTCGCGCTGGAGCGGAAGCAGCGCCTGCAGCGCCTTCTCGCGGGCGTCGTCGTCGGCGGCGAGGATCAGCTGCTCGACATAGCGGCGGCGTTCGCCCAGGAACATGTGCTCGGTGCGGCACAGGCCGATGCCCTGCGCCCCGAAGCGACGGGCCCGCTCGCTGTCCTCGGGGGTGTCGGAGTTGGCGCGGACGCCGAGCCGTCGCTTGTTGTCGGCGTGCGTGATGATTCGGTCGACGGCCGCGACGAGCGGGTCGGAGTCGGCGCCGATGCTGCCTTCGAAGTACTCGACGACGGGGCTCGGGACGACAGGGACCTCACCGAGGTAGACGGCGCCGCTGGTGCCGTCGATCGAGATGACGTCGCCCTCGCTGACCGTGACACCGCCCTGCGCCTCGAACCGCCGCTCGCGGATGTGCACCTGGAGCTCGTCCGCACCGGATACACACGTCTTGCCCATGCCACGCGCAACGACGGCGGCGTGGCTGGTCTTGCCGCCGCGGCTGGTCAGGATGCCCTTCGCAGCGATCATGCCGGGCAGGTCGTCGGGGTTGGTCTCGCGGCGGACGAGGATGACGTCCTCACCCTGGTCGGCCAGCTCCTTCGCGGTGTGGCTGTCGAAGACGACCTTGCCGACCGCTGCCCCCGGGCTCGCGTTGATGCCCTTGGCGATCTGCTCCTTCTCGGCCTTGTCGTCGAAGCGCGGGAACATCAGCTGCGCGAGCTGCGCACCGCTGACCCGGTTGAGCGCCTCGTCCATGTCGATGAGGCCCTCGTCGACGAGCTGTACGGCGATCTTGAAGGCGGCTGCCGCGGTGCGCTTGCCCACCCGCGTCTGCAACATCCAGAGCTTGTTGCGCTCGATCGTGAACTCGATGTCGCAGAGGTCCTTGTAGTGGTTCTCGAGCTTGCTCATGATGGCCATGAGCTCGTCGTACGCCGCCTTGTCGATGCCTTCGAGGTCGGCGAGCGGCACGGTGTTGCGGATGCCCGCGACGACGTCTTCGCCTTGCGCGTTCTGGAGGTAGTCGCCGTAGACACCCTGGTCGCCGGAGCCCGGGTCGCGGGTGAAGGCGACGCCGGTGCCGGAGTCCATGCCGAGGTTGCCGAAGACCATCGAGCAGACGTTGACGGCGGTGCCGAGGTCGGCGGGGATGCGCTCCTGGCGCCGGTAGAGCTTGGCGCGGTCAGAGTTCCACGAGTCGAACACCGCGCGGACGGCCTGGTCGAGCTGCTCGCGCGGCTCGGTCGGGAAGTCGCGGCCGGTGTGCTCCTTGATGACGGCCTTGTAGCGCTCGACGACCTGCTGGAGATCGTTCTCGTCGAGGTCGAGGTCGTTCTTGGTGCCCTTCTTCTCCTTGACCTCGTCGAAGACGTCGTCGAAGTGCTCGCCGTCGACACCCATCACGGTCTTGCCGAACATCTGGATCAGCCGGCGGTAGGAGTCCCAGGCGAAGCGGTCGTTGCCGGCCTGCTTCGCGAGCCCGGCGACGCTCTCGTCGCTGAGGCCGATGTTGAGGACGGTGTCCATCATCCCGGGCATCGAGAACTTCGCGCCGGAGCGAACGGAGACGAGCAGCGGGTCGTCGGCCTGGCCGAGCTTCTTGCCCATCTCCTTCTCGAGCGCGTCGAGGTGCTTGCTCACCTCGTCGGTGAGCTCCTTCGGCTCGTCACCGGTCTCGAGGTAGACCTTGCAGGCCTCGGTCGTGATGACGAAGCCGGGCGGGACCGGCAGACCGAGGTTGGTCATCTCGGCGAGGTTGGCGCCCTTGCCGCCGAGCAGGTCCTTCAGGTCCTTGTTGCCCTCGTTGAAGTCGTAGACGTACTTCGGCAAGGCGCGCTCCCGGGGCATCCGATTCGGCTCGTCGATCGTCGCGGTCGAGCCTATTCCAGGCGTGAAAGGCTGCTCACGTGAGCGTCGAGCACTTCAACGACTGGTACGGCGGCATGGCGGCCGAGAGCAAGCG
>DASSKP010000012.1:0-4411 GCA_035690365.1 Mycobacteriales bacterium | reverse complement strand
CGAACGCATGGTCATCGCCACCGCCGGCCACCCACGAGTGGGGGTCTACACCGACCTCGAGCCCCGCCTCCACCAGCTCGGGCGGCAGTGGAAGGTCATCGCTCGCCAACTGGATCCCGACACCACTGCGCTCCGCGATGTGCCCCAGGTCGGCGACCAGCCCGTCCGAGACGTCGATCATCGCCGTGGCCCCGGCCTCGGCGAGTCGCAAGGCGGCGGCGTAGGCGACCTGCGGCCGCCGGTGCGCGTCGGCGAGCGCGGCGTCTTCGCGACCGGCTGCGAGCAGCGCGAGCCCGGCGGCCGCGTAGCCGAGCCGTCCCGCGACGACGACCACATCGCCGGGCCGCGCACCGGAACGCGTCACGGGCTCACGACCCTCCAGATCACCGAGGGCGGTCACCGCCACTGTCAGCACCGCGGACCGGCTCACGTCGCCGCCCACGACCTCCGCACCGACGGCGGCGCACTCGTCACGCAGCCCGTCGGCAAGCCCGTCGACCCAGGCAAGGTCAAGGTCGGCAGGCGCCGCCAGGCCGACGAGAAGGGCCGTGGCCCTCGCACCCATCGCCGCGATGTCGGCGAGGTTCTGCGCGGCCGCCTTGCGACCGACGTCATAGGCGGAGGACCAGTCGCGCTTGAAATGCGTGCCCTCGACCAGGATGTCGGTGCTGGCGACGACGCGTCCGTCGCGAGCCGCGACAACGGCCGCGTCGTCGCCCGGACCGAGCAGCGCGCTGCCGCCGGACAGTCGCGCGACGATGCGCGCGATCAGGCCGAACTCGCCGGCGTCGGAAACCGAGATGTCGCCTCCTTCTGTTGTCCGATAGCGTCCCGCATGCAGACACGAATCAGGCAAGGAGTGCCAGTGACGGTGCAGGCCTACATCCTCATCCAGACCGAGGTCGGTAAAGCAGCCGCGGTCGCCGCCGAGATCGCCGGCCTCAAGGGCGTGACGATGGCGGAGGACGTGACCGGGCCCTACGACGTCATCGTGCGCGCGGAAGCACGCAACGTCGACGAGCTCGGCAAGCTGGTCGTCGCGAAGGTGCAGGGTGTGCCCGGCATCACCCGCACGCTGACGTGCCCGGTCGTCCATCTCTGAGCCGAGCCCGCACTCTTGCCGTCGCGCTCGGCTGCTCCCTGGTCGTCGCGGCTTGCTCGACCGGCGCTGTGCACGTCGTCGTCCCGGACGCGAGCGGCGCGACGCGTGCCGTCTGCGCACGCCTGGTCGATCATCTGCCCACGCATCTTCAGGGGCATCGGTCTCGCGTCGTGGAGCCGACCAACCCGCTGACCCACGCCTGGGGTGACCCGGCGATCGTGCTTCGGTGCGGAGTGCCGCTGCCGAACGGCTACTCGCGCACGTCCGTCAACAGCGCCGAGGTCGACGGCGTCCTGTGGTTCCAGCAGATGGGAAAGGACACGGTTCGGTGGACCGCGGTCCGCCATCAGGCGAACGTCGAGCTCACGGTCCCGACGTCGTACGCCGCCCAAGGCGGCTTCCTCGTCGACATCGGAGCCGCGATCCGCGCGAGCCTTTCCTAACGCAGTCCGGTGCCTCGCGCGAGGGCGTCGTCGAGGAGTCGGGTGACGAGAGTCGGGTAGTCGACGCCCGCTGCTGCCCACATGCGCGGAAACATCGACGCGGGCGTGAACCCCGGCATCGTGTTGACCTCGTTGACGAGCACCTGGCCGTCGGGCGTGACGAAGAAGTCGACGCGGGCAAGACCTTCGCAGTCAAGTGCCTCGAACGCACGGACTGCGCAGCTGCGCAGCTCGTCGATGAGGGCAGGGTCCATGTCCGGCGGGATGTCGAACTCGGTCGAGTCGCTGAGGTACTTCGCCTCGAAGTCGTAGAAGCCCTGGCCACCCGTGACGCGGACCTCGGCCGGAACGGATGCCTCGGGACCGTCCGGTCCGCCGAGCACACCGCACTCGATCTCACGACCCTCGACGGCCTGCTCGACGAGAGCCTTCGGATCGTGGCCGTGCGCCTCGTCCAGCGCGGCCTGCAGCGCATCTGCCGTGTCGACCTTCGTGATGCCGATGCTCGAGCCGCCGCGAGCCGGCTTGACGAAGACCGGCAGGCCGAGATCCGCCACGTCGACCGGCACGGGGTGCCCACGACGCGCAACGACGTAGGCCGGGGTCTCGAGCCCAGCAGCAACCAGCAGCTGCTTCATGTGGTGCTTGTCCATCGCGGCCGCGGATGCGAACACACCGGACCCGACATAGGGCACGCCGGCGAGCTCGAACAACCCCTGCAACGTGCCGTCCTCGCCGTACGGCCCGTGCAGCAGCGGGAAGACCACGTCGACACTGCCGAGCTCGGCAGGAAGCTCGCCGGGTTCGAGCACGACGAGCCCCTTGGCGGTCGGGTCGCCGGGCAGGACCAATGCGGTGCCGGTGGGATCGACGGCCGGGAGCTGCCGTCCGGTGATGGCGAGAGCCGCCGGGTCGTCGGCGGTGAGAACCCAGCGACCTTCAGCCGTGATCCCGATCGGGACGACGTCGAAGCGCGTGCGATCGATGGCCGCGAGCACGCTCCCTGCGGAGATGCAGGAGATCGCATGCTCAGTGCTGCGGCCACCGAAGACGATGGCCACACGCCGACGCTGGGACCCGCTCACCGGCTCGACAGTAGCGGGCGCGGTCAGCGGTTGTAGGGCCGCACCGCGCCGATCAGGTCGGGGCGGAAGGCGGGGCTGATCCGCACGTTGGCCCCGGTGTACGGCGCCTCCACCATCTCTCCGCTGCCGATGTACATGCCGACGTGGTGGATGGTGTTGGGGTCGCTGGTGTTGGTGGCGAAGAACACGAGGTCACCGGGACGCAGCGCCGACGTCGGGATGTGCACGCCTTCGTTCCACTGGTAGCCGGTGTAGTGGTCGAGATGCACACCGACCTGCGCGTAGGCCCACATGACGAGCCCCGAGCAGTCGTAGCTGTCCGGACCGGCGGCGCCCCACTGGTAGGGCTTGCCGATCTGTGACTCCGCCTCCTGCACTGCTTGCTGGCCGGTCGCGGCCGACACGGTGCCACTGATCTCTCCGCCGCCCGATGCGACCGGCGGCACGGGAGCCGGCGGTGGCGGCGGCGCGCTCTTCGCTGCGGCCGCGGCAGCAGCGGCAGCCGCCGCAGCTGCGGCCGCGGCCCGGGCGCGCGCGATCGCGGCAAGGCGGGCCTGCTCGAGCGCGGAGGCGTGCCGCCGGGCGTCGGCGAGAAGTGCGCTGAGCTGATGACGTCGGGTCTGCAGCTGCGTGACGAGTCCGTTCTGCCGCGTCACCGCAGCCTGCGCGTCCGCCTTCGCCGATGCCGCGGCGGAGGCGGCCTGATGGGCACGGCGCAGGGCTGCCTGCGCCTGCTGCTCCACCGCGAGCTGGTAGACCCGCGCCGCGTCGAGACTCTGCATCGCGTCACGTTGCGACGTCGAGATCACCTCGAGCGTGCCGAGGCGGTAGAGCAGAGCGCTCGGACCGTCGGAGGTGAGCAGGACGTCCACCGACGACATTCCGCCGGTCATGTACGCCGCCCGCCCGAACTTCTCCACCCGGTTGCGCGCGGCGGTCACCCGCTGCGCGGCGGCTCCAAGGACGAGGTCGGCGACGCGAACGTCGGCGAGCGCCTGGGCCTCGCGCACGCGGGCACCGTTGTAGCGCTCGACGGCGATCTCCGCTGCCGTCGACAGCTGGTCGAGGGCGGCCTGCCCGCGTGCGACGGCATCGGCAGCGGCGCGCACCTGCGCCTCGCGCTCGCGAACCGTCGCCTTCCCCGCGGCGACCTGGCCGGCCGTGGGGCCGGACCCGTGGTCGGCGGAGGCCGAAGCCGCCGTTGGCATGACGACCCCGACGACGGCAGCGAGCACGGCCGCCCGCTGCCTCCAGCGCGAGGTGATCACCCTGTGACTGTAGAGGCGGATGTGAAACTTGTGAACTCCGAACACGGACAAACCTCCCGCGACCGCGGTCGCGGGACGCTCAGCCGAGCGTGTCGAGCGCTCCGCGGACATCCCGGATGAGGTCGTCGGCGTCCTCCAGCCCGACGCTGATGCGCACGGTGGACGGCGTGATCCCGGCCGCTGCCAGCGCCGCGTCGTCCATCTGCCGGTGGGTGGTCCCGGCCACGTGACTGACCACCGTCTGCACTCCGCCGAGACTCGTGGCGACCCGGCCCACCCGAAGACCGTCGCAGAGTGCCATGCCGCCGGCGCGCCCTCCGCGCGGCGACACGGCGACGATGGCGCCGTACCGCCGCCCCTCCGCACCGGCGTCGAAGAGCTTGCCGGCCAGTGCGTGCTGGGGGTGCGACGGCAGCCCGGGGTAGTCGACCCGCTCGACGTTGGGGTGGTCGGCGAGTGCCTCCGCGAGCGCGAGCGCCGTCGCGCAGTGCCGGGCGACCCGCAACGGCAGCG
>DASSKP010000011.1:0-54166 GCA_035690365.1 Mycobacteriales bacterium | reverse complement strand
AACGTGAAGCCGGGTTGCACCGCGAAGGTCGGAAGCAGCGCGTGCTGGCACAAGGCGGCGGCGATCGGCCTGCCGAACCGCTACGTGCAGGGTGTCGCCATCGACCCGCGCGACCACAAGACGGTCTACGTCGCGCTGTCGGGCTACCTGCGTCGCTGGTTCCCCAACCCCAACAAGGGCGGCTCGGTCTACGTCTCGCACGACGCCGGCCAGCACTTCACCAACATCACCGGCAACCTGCCGCGCACCCCGGCCAACGCGCTCGTGCTGCGCAACGGCGTCGTGTTCGTCGGCACCGACCTCGGTGTCTACGAGGTTAAGCAGGGGTCGACCCGGTGGACCCGGCTCGGTCACAGCCTCCCGAACTCCAGCGTCCTCGACCTGCGGCTCAACCCGCAGGGCTCGCAGCTCGTCGCTGCCCTGCACGGTCGCGGCGTGTGGACCTACTCGTTCGGCAGCAAGGCGGACGCGCCGTACCGCCAGCGGCCGCCGGCGCCGATGCCGCCGATCGCCGGTACGACGCCCCTCGGCGGTCCGGGCGGCAACGGCGGTCCGGGTGTCGACCCGACGCTGCTGGCCGCCGGACTGCTTCTCCTGCTGCTCGCCGCCGGCGTTCGCGCGCTCGGCTCGAGGCCGGCAACGGTCGCGACGGCGTAGCCGTCGTGACCGGCTAGCGTCGGTGGGGTGGGACACGACGTAGACGTCGCGATCGTCGGGGGCGGCCCGGCCGGCCTCGCGGCCGCCGCGACCGCGGCAGCCGGTGGGCTGCGCGTCGTCGTGCACGAGCGCAACGGCGCGATCGGTGAGCCGGTCCGCACCAGCGGCGGCAGCTTCGTCGCACCGTTGCGCCGCCTCGGCGTCCCGGACGACTGCTGGCATCCCGTCCACCGCATCCGCGTCATCGGCCCCACGACCGACGTCGTGAAGGTCTACCGCAAGCCCGTGGGCTGCGTCCTCGACGTCCGACGCACCTACCAGTGGCTGGGAGCGCGGGCGGTCGACGCCGGAGCCGAGATCCGGCTCAAGTCACACGTCGACGGTCTGCGCCGCGACGACAGCGGCCGGGTCATCGGGTTGCGCGCCCGCGACCCCCTGCGCGGCCGGTACGACGTCGACGCCGGCGTCGTCGTCGACGCGAGCGGCCACACCGGCTTCCTTGCCCGCGACGCCGGCCTGCGTCCGGCAAACGACCGCAGTGCGGTCGGCATGGAGATCGAGCTGCGCGCCCCGGGCTATGACCAGGACGAGGCGATCTTCTGGCTCGGCGACAGCGTCGCTCCCGGCGGGTACGGCTGGGCATTTCCCACCGGCGAGGGTCGGGTCCGGCTGGGGGTCGGCGTCGTGCGACCGGAGAGCGACGCGGAGCCGCGCGACCTGCTCAACCGCCTGCTCGAGGTCTTCCGGCCGCTTGCCGGCGGCCCGGACGCGCCGGTCGGCGCCCTGGAGATGCACAGCGGGCTGATGCCGGTCCTGGCCCCGACGGCGACGCAGCTGGTCACCGACCGGATGCTCGTCGTCGGCGACGCCGGCGGACAGGGCTCGACGCTGCTCGGCGAGGGCATTCGCTACGCGATCACGGCGGGCCGCATGGCGGGGGAGACGCTGGTCTCGGCAGCCGGCGACTACACCGCGGGCGCGCTGGCGTCGTACCCGCGCACCTGGCACCGGCGGATGAAGCGCGACATGGCGATCTCGTACGCCGTCAACCAGCGCATCTGCAACTTCCGCGACGAGGACTGGGACCGGGCAGTCCGGCGGATGGAGGAGCTGACGCCCAACCAGGCGGCGCGTCTGTTCGCGAGCGACTTCTCGGTCGGCTGGGCGATGGGTGTGCTCGTCACGCACCCCTCGCTGCTGCGCTCGGTCGGCCGGGCGCTCAGGCAGCGAGCTTGAGGTCTCGCAACAGCTTCGCCACGTGGCCGGTCGCCTTCACGTTGTAGAACGCGTGCTCGACGAGACCCTGCGGCCCGAGGACGACGGTGGAGCGAATGACGCCGACGACCGTCTTGCCGTAGAGCTTCTTCTCGCCCCACGCCCCGTAAGCCTCGAGCACCTTGTGGTCCGGGTCCGAGAGCAGCGTGAACGGGAGGTCGTGGGTCTCGCGGAACTTCCGCAGCTTCTCCGGCGGGTCGGGGGAGATGCCGACGACGGTCAGGGCCGCGCCCTTGAACGCGTCCAGGTTGTCGCGGAAGTCGCACGCCTGCCTCGTGCACCCCGGGGTCAGCGCGGCGGGATAGAAGTAGAGGATCGCCCGCTGACCCCTGAGTGTCATCGAGGAGAACGTGCTCTCGTCGGCGTCGAGAAGCTCGAAATCGGGGGCCACGTCGTTGGCGGACAGTCGCATAACCGGACGTTAGCCGACGTAAGGCGCGACATCCCGGGGTAGGCAGGGGGCATGACCCGGGCACCGCCGGGTGGGAGGATGCCGGCGCCGGCCGGCAGTGCACCGCGGCATCGATGGAGGCGACGTGGCCCAGCAGAACGACACGCAGCGCGATCCCGACACGATTCAGAAGGAGATCGAGCAGACCCGGGCCGAGCTCGCGGACACCATCGACGCGATCGCCGACCGGATCAGCCCCAAGCGCGCCGCGAGCCGCGGCGCGAGCGCGGTCAAGTCCTCCGTCTCCGGCCTGTTCGGCGGCAACGGGAGTGCCAACGGCTCGCCGCCCGCGAGCGTGCTCGACGCAGGCGCGGCCCGGTCGGCCAAGGTCGACACCGCTGCCCGGCAGCGTGCCGTGGAGTCCGTGGCCCGGGCCGGAGGCGGGGCGGCGTACACGGGCACGAGCGAGTTCAGCGTGGAGCGCCGGCTCCGCACCGAGCGGGTGCTGCTCGCCATCGGGCTCGCGGCAGCGGTGGCCGGCGCGATCATCCTCTGGCGCTCGCGCGACTGAGGTCTGACGGTCCTTGCCGAGGATGGTTCCGGTCGCTACTCTTTGGGTAATTCTCTAGTGAACTGGTTAAGTTAGCCTACCAAGAAAGTGCGGAGTCAGCGTGCACATCGATCTCGCGATGTCGGTCGCCGGCCTCATCGTCGGGGTGGTCGTCGGCCTGACCGGTATGGGCGGCGGCGCGCTGATGACGCCGATCCTGGTGCTGTTCTTCCACACCAACCCGGCGGCAGCCGTCTCCAGTGACCTGGTCGCCTCACTGTTCATGAAGCCGATCGGCGGCACCATCCACTGGCGCCGCGCCACCGTGCACAAAGGCATCGTCAAGTGGCTGCTGGCCGGCGCGGTGCCCGCTGCGTTCGCCGGAGTCTTCGTCATCAACGCCCTCGGCGGCAAGACGGCGGCCGACCGCATCAAGGTCCTGCTCGGCGTCGCGCTGGTCATCGCGTTCGCCGCCATGGTGCTGCGCGAGTTCGTCGCGCACATGGGCGCCGCCGCCGACGACGAGGGGCTCGGCGACCCGGTGCACCGGTTGGCCACGCTGGCCGTGGGCGTCATCGGCGGCCTCATCGTCGGCATGACCTCGGTCGGTGGCGGTTCGATCATGATCGTCGCCCTGATGTGGATGTATCCGCGTCTGTCCAACCGCGTGCTCGTCGGCACCGGCCTGGTGCAGGCGATCCCGCTCGTCGGCTCCGCGGCGCTGGCGCACCTGCTCTTCGGCGACGTTCAGTTCGGCGTCACGACCTCGCTTCTGATCGGCGCGATCCCCGGCGTCTACGTCGGCGCCCAGATCTCCTCGCGGACCACAGCCTCGTGGCTGCGGCCGTTGCTCGCCGCGGTCCTGCTGGCCTCTGCGCTCAAGCTGCTGAGCGTCCCTTCCCTCGTGACCGGCGGCGTAGCGCTCGTGGCCGCGGTCGTGCTGCTCGTCCTGCCGCGCATCGTCCGCCGCTTGCGCAGCGTCGCGATGCCGACACAGACGTCCGCCGACACGATCACCCTCCCGACGTCGGTTCCGGCCACTGGGGCGTCGTCACGGGAGACTGCATCCGGTGCGAATCTCCGCTAAGTCCGACTACGCGATCAGGGCGATGTCGGTCCTGGCCGCGGCCGGCGACGCGGGCGCGGTCCGGGCCGAGGACATCGCCCAAGCCCAGGACATCCCGCTCAACTTCCTGCTGGGCATCCTGCGGGAGCTGCGCAACGCGCATCTCGTGCGCAGCATCCGCGGCCGCGACGGGGGCTACCTTCTGAGCCGGCCCGCGAACGAGATCGCGCTGGCCGACGTCATCCGGGCGGTCGACGGCCCACTGGCCAACGTGCGCGACCTCAGCCTGGCGCAGCTGTCCTACACCGGCTCGGCCGAGGCGTTGCGGGACGTGTGGATGGCGGTTCGCGGCAGCCTCCGCGAGGTGCTCGAGAACGTCAGCGTCGGCGATCTTGCAGCGGGCAAGCTCCCGCGACACGTGCGCCAGCTCGCCGAGCGTCACCAGGCCGAGCGCTACTAGCTCTCAACGGGGCGCGCGGGCAAAGAAGAACGCCGCCCGGTCCCCCTCAGGGCCGGACGGCGTTCCAGGTTCGTGGGCTCAGCTGAGCAGGGCGGCGATCTCCGCGTCGAAGTCGACCCGGTCGAGCTCCGCGCCGGTCGGCACGATCGCGAACGTCTCGACGAGGAACTCCACGACCCGGTCGGTGGAGGCGACCATCGTGGCCATGCAGTCGGTCGCGAGCGTCACGCGCAGCCGGCGCTCGTCGGCACCGAAGCCCTCGCTCATGTCCGGCTCGATCGTGATGTCGCCCTCTCCGGACGGGGCGTTGACACCGGCCGCGAGCAGGTCGCGGGCGAAGGTCCAGACGACCGGCTCACCGCAGTCGACGCCGATGGCCAGCGACACCGCGAACGGGTCGGCCGGGTCGTAGCGCAGCTCTGCGTCGAGGTCTGCCTCACCGGTGCCGGTGGACACGGTCAGCGTCAGCGGCGTGGTGATCGTCCGGGGCAGGTGCAGCATTTGGGCTCCTTGGCGGTGAGGGGCGGTCACTCACTGCAACGACCGTCTCCGCCGCCGGTGACGCGAGTTTTGCGCGATCGCGTACGACGTCCGTCACGAGCCTGGCAACTCGGGCATTTCGGCCCCAGAACGGCTGCTAGCGCCCGTAACTGACCGTGCCGGCCGAGGGAAGGAGCTCGACCCACGTGTGGCCCGGAGCAAGGTGGATCTGCTTGCCCTTGCTGTCGATCAGCTTGAGCGGCGACGACGCGTACTTGTGTCGCCAGTGCCCGAGGATGAGCCGGCCGTTGCGGAAGACCCACACCCGGCCCTGGCCGGTGATGACGTCGTCGGGGGAGGCGTTGCCGAGCACGTCGCGCAGGCCGAGGTAACGGGTCGTGATCCGCATGACGACGACGTTGTCGACGGAGACCCGGTGCCCGCCGACGAGCACGTCCGGCGAGCCGTTCTGCGTGCGGTTCCAGGCTTTGCCCGTCCAGCCCCACGCCGCCGACGCGTAGCCGGACCAGTGCAGCGAGATCGAGTGAACGACCGTCTTCGCCGCCGTCGTCTTGGCATACGCGAACAGCGGTTTCGGGGCCTTCACGGACTTGTTGTGCGCAAGTCCGGCCTTCACCAGCGTGGAGGTGGACGTGTAGACGTTGTGCGGCGCCGGCCGGCTGCCGTTGCGGTAGTAGAGCCCGCCGTTGGCGTCGTACGACAGGGGCACCGCACCGGGCGTCGCGTTGATGCGGGCGTTGACCGAGCTGTTGGCGCCGGAGTAGCCGAAGATCGCCTTGCCGAACAGCCGGATCAGGTCGGAGTCGGTCGTGCGCGCGGAACGGACCGGGCCGATCACCGGCGCGCTGTCGCACTGGAACACGGCGAACAGCCGGGTCAGCCCGCCCTCCACCGTCTCCTCGAAGATGATGTCGGCGTGGTCGATGCCCGTCTGCGGGCGGGCGATGTCGACGTTGTCGATCTTGACGGCCAGTGTGGGCCGGTCACGCTTCTCGTTCTTGCCGGGCACCCTCCCCGTCAGCGGGCAGGTGGCCGGAGCGGCCGCCGGAGCAGCGCTGGGCGTCGCCGAGGTGGTGCTCGGCGACGGTGCCGCCACCGGCTTCTTGTCGTGACCGCCGCAAGCGGCGAGCACGAGCAGTGAAGCCGTTGCGACGGCAGCGATGACGGGACGAGAGGCGGTGCGTGACATGTCTCCGACCGTATGTCGACTATGTGGTTTCTTGTCCAATGACCCGCCGTGCCGCTTGCGCAACGTCACGACTCGCTCACGAACAGATGTCGTCCGCCGCGGTGCGCGGCTGCGTGACCGTGCCGGTCTGACCCGCCGCCACCACGACGACCCGCTGCACGCCGTTGTAGTTGGAACCGACGATCACCTGGATGCTGCTGCCCAGGCTCGACACCTCGCGCAGCTTCGCGCCCGGGATGGCGGCTGCGAGCGTCTTGGCCGAGTCGGACCGGCTCGGGCCGTAGGCGATCACGGTCGTCTTCGGGTCCGCACCGGACGGCTTGCTGAACGACGCGCTGGCGTGGAAGCCCAGCGCGCTCAGGTCGCTCGCGACCTTCGACGCCAGACCGTTCTGGTTGGTGGCGTTGAGGACCGGCACCGAGATGCTGCCCGGCGGGACCGTCACCTTGCGGCTCTTGCCCTGGTCGCCCGCGCCGACCGGACGGTCGAGCGTGAGGTCGCGGAAGAGCTGGCGCGACAGGATCGGGTCCCACTCGACCACGTTGCCGATCGCGCCCATGTTGAAGCTGCCCGGCTTGAGCGGCACCCGGATCATCTCGACGTGTGACGGTGACATCGACCGCAGGTTGAGTGCGAGGTCCTTGATCTGCTTGGTGCCGAAGTCCTTGTCGGTGGTGAGCGAGTCGGCAACGGCGCCGACGAAGTCGAGCACGCGCACGGGGTTGAGCAGGATGCCGGCGCTCTTCGCCTTCTGCACCATCGCCGCCATGAACTTCTGCTGGCGCTGGATGCGACCGAGGTCGGCGCTCGGGTCGAACTCACGGGCGCGGACGTACTCCAACGCACGCACGCCGTTGAGCTTCGACTTGCCCTTGGGGAGCTCGAGGCCACTGCCGCCGTAGCCGCCCGTCGGCAACCGGCGGATGGGGTCGGAGATCGCGGTCGGCGTGCAGACGGTCACGCCGCCGAGCGCGTCGACCATCTTCACGAAGCCGAGGAAGTTGACCTCGACGTAGTGGTCGATGCGGACGCCGGTGTTTCTCTCGACCGTGGCCACGGTCAGCTTCGGCCCGCCGAACGCGTAGGCGGTGTTGAGCTTGTTGTGGGAGGCCGGGATGACGTGGCCGGTCGCGTCCTTGTGCTTGGGGATCAGGACATAGGAGTCACGCGGCAGGCTGACGAGGATCGCCTTGCCACCGCCTCGCGGGATGTGCAGCAGGATCATCGTGTCCGAACGGCGGCCGGCGTCCCCACCGACGTGCAGCTGCCGCTTCTGCGCATCGGTGAGCCCGGAGCGGCTGTCCGACCCGACGATGAGGATGTTGAGGTCACCCTTCACTCCGCCGCCGGGGCGGCCGCACGGATCCGTGCAGAAGGGGTTGATCTTCTTGATGCCGCTGATGATGTGGTCGAGCGTGGCGACCCCGGTGATGGTGCCGAGGAGGAGTACGGCGGCCAGGCTGCCGGCGATCCAGGCGGCGATGCGCTTGCGTGACCGACGGCGACGCGGGGGTGTAGGGGCGGCCGGCTGGTCGGCACCGGGCCGCGCCGGACCGCCGGCCCGGCCGCGGCGCGGGTCGAGGTGCGGGGGGAGCGGCTGACGGGGCTGGTCCGCCGAGGGGCCGTCCGTCGGCCCGGTCATGTGCAATACCTCCGGCGAACGTGCAGAACCGGCAAGTGCCGGCCTTTCGCGTCATGTTAGGCGAGCAACCTGAAGCTTCCCTGTACCGGCACGCGGACAGCGGTGCAGTAGCGTGCCGACGCCATGCCTTCCCGCCCGACCACCCCGACGCCCGGCGGGGCCGCCCGGAGCGCCGAGTGGCCGGCGGTGTCGATCGTGCTGACGGTGCTCAACGAGGAGGCCCACCTGCGGGCGGCGATGGCCGCCGTCCTGGGCCAGGACTATCCCGCGCCGGTCGAGGTCGTCATCGCCCTCGGCCCGTCCCGTGACCGCACCGACGAGGTGGCCGCCTCGATCGCGGCCGAGGACCCACGCGTCACCACTGTCGCGAACCCGTCCGGCCGCACGCCGGAAGGACTCAACCGCGCGATCGCGCAGACCCGATATCCGGTCATCGCGCGGGTCGACGGGCACTCCGAGCTGCCGCTCGACTATCTGCGGATCGCCGTCGAGACGATGCGTCGCACCGGCGCGGACAACGTCGGCGGGCTGATGTGGGCCGAGGGAAGGACGGCGTTCGAGCACGCCGTCGCTCGCGCCATGACAAGTCGCTTCGGTGTCGGCAACGCCCCGTTCCATGTCGGCGGCGAGGAGGGTCCGGCGGACACCGTCTATCTCGGCGTCTTCCGACGCGAGGCGATCGAAGGCGTCGGTGGCTACGACGAGCGGTTCACCCGTGCGCAGGACTGGGAGATGAACTTCCGGCTGCGCGCCAACGGCGGGCTCGTGTGGTTCACGCCCAAGCTTCGTGTCGCTTACCGGCCGCGACACGACGTGCGCTCGCTCGCGTTGCAGTACTACCACTACGGGCGTTGGCGTTACGAAGTCATGCGACGGCATCCGAGCTCGGTCAACCTGCGCTACCTCGCCCCGCCGACTGCTCTGCTCGGGCTCTCGACCGGCCTGGTGGCCGGTGTCGTCGGCCTCTTCACGTGGCCGTGGTTGATGCTCGGCTTCGTGATCCCCGCGACGTACGTCGCCGCCGTCCTGCTCGCCGCCGTGGTGACGTCACGCGGTCTCGCTGCGCGGTCGCGTGCGTCGCTGGTTCTCGTCTACCCGACGATGCACATCTGCTGGGGCAGTGGCTTCCTGGCGTCCGTCATGACGTACAGACAGCGCGGTCGGCGGTGACGACGTCGAGCGATGCGGTCGGCGTCGGCGCTGCGGACGGCGTCGAGATGTGCACGGCCTGCGTGCCGGTGTAGTCACTGCCGACGACGAGCTCGAGGGTCCCGGACAGCGCGCCGTCGAGCTGCCGCGTCGCTCCGGTGACGCTGGCCGCGAGCGTCTGCGACGACTCGTTGCGGTCCGCGCCGTAGCGGACGACGGTGTGGGTGTAGCCGGACGAGTCGGCGTCGCCGACGCCGTCGATGATGAAGCCGCGCGCCGCGAGGTCCTGCGCGACCTTGTGCGCAAGGTTCTGCTGGCCGGTGCCGTTGAGCACGCGGACGTGGATCGCGTTCGGCGCGACGAGTAGCGATGGAGCCGGCGATGCCGACGACGACGGCTTCGGCTTCGGCGCAGTCCCGGGCAGCGGGCCGTCGACCCGTAGCGCGTGCCACAGCGCATTGGCGCGCGGCTTGTCCCAGAAGACGACGGAGGCCTGCACACCGCCGATCGGCACGTAGGCGTTGGAGTTCGACAGCGGGACGGTGAGCAGCGCAACCTTGCCCGCCGTCAGGCCGTGCAGCTCACCGGCGAGCTTCTTCAGCTGGCTCAACCCGAAGCCGGGATCGGTCCGGATCGACTTCGTGGCCGCGTTGAGGAAGCTCAGCAGCCGCCACGGCTTGAGGATCAGCCCCGTGCTCGTCGCCTTGCGGATGACGGCGGAGATGAAGACCTGCTGGTTCTTGATCCGGCCGAGGTCGCTGCCGTCGCCGACGGCGTAACGCGCACGGACGAAGCCGAGCGCGTCCTTGCCGTGGAACGTGTGCGTGCCGGCGGAGACGACAAGCCCGCTGCCGATGGTTCCCCCGGTCGCCGGGTTGGTGCGGACCGGGTCGTCGATGGCATGGGACAGGCACACCTTCACACCACCCAGCGCGTCGACCATGCGCTGGAAGCCGAGGAAGTTGACCTCGACGAAGTGGTCGATCCGCAGATGCGTCAGGTGCTCGACCGTCGCGATGGTGCACGACGGCCCGCCGATGGAGTAGGCCGCGTTGAACTTGTTCCACTGCGGCGACGAGATCCGGCCGCCCGACTCGTGGCACGGCGGGATCTGCGTGTAGGTGTCGCGCGGGATGCTGACGAGAATGGCCTTCTTCCCGTCGGCCGAGATGTGCACCAGGATCGTCGTGTCCGATCGCGCGCCGGTGACTTCCGCGCCGAAGTGCGCGCCGCCGGCGAACGCGCGGGAGTCGGAGCCGATGAGGAGCACGTTCTCAGACTTGCCGGGACCATCCGCCGGTCGCGCGCCCACGATGTTGGTCGCGATGTGGTCGATGTTGTTGTTGAGCTTGCGGTACTCCAGGTAGGCCCCGGCCGTCGCCAGGACGAGCACGATGCCGAGCCCGAGCGCGATGCCGGACGCGAGCCGCCCCCACCGCCGCTGCGGCCGGGGCGCAGCGTGTTGCGGCCTCGTCACTCGGAGCTTCCTTCCAGGCGGCCCAGATGCCGCGCCCGGGACATGCTAGGGCCGCCCACCTGAAGAATCCCTTTGGCCGGCGGAGCGCGCCGAATCCCCGTGCAGGTTGGTCAACTCGGCCTACTGTTGTGACGAGTGTTGTATGAGAACACCTGTGTCCGTTTGTCACGCCTCCGGGAGATGTCGCTCATGAGCTCGGCCCGCCGCACGCTCGGCGCCGTACTGGCCGTGGTGGCCGGGCTCGCGGTTGCGCTGGGCCCGGGAGCGGGTGCTGCGCCGATCTCGGTCCACGAGGTCTACCCGGTGCCGCCGAACGGCGTGTTCACGCTCGACGGTCATGGCTATGGCCACGGCCACGGGATGAGCCAGTTCGGCGCGTACGGCGCCGCGCTCAAGGGCCTCACCTACCAGCAGATCGTCGCGTTCTACTACCCCCACACCACGCTCAGCCACCAGGCCAACCGCACGGTCCGGGTGCTGGTCTCCGCCGCGCAGGGCGCACCGCTCACCATCGAGCCTCGTTCGGGCGTCGACACGTCCGTGAGCTCGTCGGTAGCGGGAGTGGCGGCGTGCACGCTGCCCACGTCGTACGACGGTGGGAAGACGACGGTCCAGCGATGGCGCGCGAAGGTGGTGTCGACGGCCAGCGGCCCGCGCCTCCGGCTGCAGAAGACGGTCGACGGCTCGACGTGGACCGCGGGCAACCCGCCGGGCTGCGACAAGGCGTGGTCGGCCGTGATGGACGGCAGCATCACGTTCACGACCGGTGGCTATGTGCGGCTCGTCGTCGGCAGCAGCGTGCGTCGCTACCGCGGCGCGATGCGCGCGGCGTTCACCGGATCGTCGATCTACCCCGTGGACGTCGTACCGATCGAGTCATACCTGCGCTCCGTCGTCCCGAGCGAGATGCCCTCGTCGTGGTCCGCGGCCGCGCTGCAGGCGCAGGCCGTCGCAGCCCGAACCTATGCAGCCTTCGTGCACGAGCATCCGCACCCGGGCGTCGGTGCCTACTTCGATCTCTACGACACGACCAGCGACCAGATGTACACCGGCATGGGTTCCGAGGTGACGTCGACGAACGACGCCGTTGCCGCCACTGCGGGCAATGTGCTCGTGGACAGCCAGGGCCACGCGGTGTTCGCGCAGTTCTCGTCGTCGTCCGGCGGATGGACCGTGGCGGGCGGCCAGCCGTATCTGATCGCGCAGCAGGATCCGTACGACGGCGTGCCCGACGTCAGCTGGAGCCCGCACTCGTGGCGGACGACACTTGCGGCGTCGTCCCTCCGTTCCGTCTACTCGTCCATCGGTGCCGTGACGTCGATCGTCATCACCGGTCGCGACGGCAACGGGCAGTGGGGCGGGCGGGTCACCTCGCTGACGGTGCACGGAAGCAGCGGCAGCGTGAGCGTGAGCGGCACGTCGTTCCGGTCGACGTTCGGTCTCCGCAGCGAGTGGTTCCGCGTCGTGCTGCCGCCTGATCTGCCGACCTTCGTGCGTGCGAGCCGGACTGGTAGCGCCGCGACGGTGACATGGCAGCCGCCGAAGCCCAACGGCGGCGCGCCCGTGACCGGCTACCAGGTGGTGCTGCAGCCGGGCTCGTTGACCAAGAACGTCTCCGCGACCGCGCGCAGCGCATCGTTCAGCGGCCTGACGAGCGGCACCGACTACGTCGCCGACGTGGCAGCGCGCAGTGACGTGGGACGCGGGCGTTACGCAGCCGTCACGACGAAGGTCGACCGGCTCGGGGCGTCCTCGAGGACGGGGACCGCGGTTCGTGTCTCGACGGCGGACTTCGCCGCCGGATCTGCCGGTGCCGTCGTTCTCACGTCGAGCACCGTCTGGGCGCATGGGCTCGCTGCGGGTCCGCTCGCGGTCGGTCTGCACGCACCCGTGCTCTTCACCGACAGCGGCTCCGTGCCCTCGGCGACGATGACCGAGATCCAGCGGGTGCTCCCGGCCGGCGGCCGGGTCTACCTCCTCGGCAACACCGACGTGATCAGTGACGACGTGCGCGCGGCGATCGCGGCGAAGGGCTTCCGGCCGGTGCGGCTCGGCGGCGTCACTCCGGCAGCAACGGCGCGCGCCGTCGCCAACCGGCTCGCGTCGGTGACGAAGATCTCGGCGGTCGTCGAGGTCGATGACGGCAGCTTCGCCGACGCCTGGTCCGGGACGCCGCTGGCGGTGCGAAGGCACGCGGTGATCCTGCTCAGCCACAACGGCGCACTTGCTCCCGAGACCAAGACCTGGCTTTCGCACCACCCGGGGCTGACTCGCTACGCCGTCGGCAACGCTGCACACCAGGCTGACTCGTCGGCGACTGCCTACGTCGGCGGCACCGCTGCGCAGACGGCGGCAGTGGTGGCTGCGGCGACGTTCGCGAAACCCGGCGCTGCCGGCGTCGTGGCGCCCGACCGTGCGGTTCCGGGTCTCCTCGAGGCGGTCCGGCTGCGCGGAAGCGGGCCGTTGCTCTACGCCGGCGGCACGTCGGTGCCCGCCGAGACGCGCGGTGTTCTGCACACCGATCGAGCCGCGCTCGGCCAGGTCGATCTCACCGGATCAGGGTTGCCCTACTACGACGTCGAGTCGGCGGTCCAGGCGAGCCTGCTGCCCTGACCGGCAGCCGCCAACGCGCGGTCGTAGTCGTCAACGCACTCGTTGAACAGCTCGAACAGCGCATCGTCGGCCGCGTCGCGGTCACCTGCTGACTCGGCGATCGTCGCCACGGCGATCTCGACCGCGATGCCCGAAGCGCGCCGGGCATGCTCTCCCGCCTTCACCGGAAGTGTGGCGACGTACGCGGCGGCGTCCGCGACCTCGCGTTCGCGGCCGAGCAGGGCGAGCTCGGCGTCGAGCGAGAGCATCGAGTGGTCCCAGCCGCGAGACTCTCCGGCTGCTGCCCGGTCAACCCCCAGCAGGGCGACCAGCAGCACGTGTGTTCGGGTGCCGTCCGCGTAACGCAGTGCGCTGAGCAGGCAGCGCCGGACGATGCCGCGACCGACGTCGTCTCCGGCGCCGTGCGCCGTCGTCAGGTCACCGGCATACGGCGCGATCCGCTGCCGCGACCGGTCGCTGGAGTAGTCGTTGACCGCTCGCGCCACGGCCGCGAGCACCGGGTCGGTGCAGCGCGGCGAGTCGCTGAACCGTTCGCCTGCGAGCACGGAGGTGTACTCCATGAGGCAGGCGCCGTGTCGTGGGCTGCGGTGTCGTCCGGCAGCAAGGATGGGCATCGCGGTGGGCGTCCGGACCATGGCGGCCTCGCATCGTGTCGTGCCCCGCGCGCGAGCCAAGGTGCGGAGCCCTGCCGCCGTTCCTATCGCAAAGCGGCAGGAGCAACCACCGGTTCAGCGAGATCGGTCCGCGCGTTCGGTGACCTCGGGCGACCGGGTCGCGGGGATGCTGCCGAGCCGGCCCGCCTGGAAGTCTTCGAACGCCTGGAGCACCTCGCTCTTGGTGTTCATGACGAAGGGGCCGCCCCAGGCGAGCGGCTCGCGGATCGGCCGGCCGCCGAGAAGCAGGATCTCCAGCGACGGATGACGCCCGTCCTGGCTCTGCGCCGCCTCGACCCGGACGACGTCGTCGCCGCCGCTGCGCGGCGGTGGACCGAACACCACGAGCTGTCCCGTACTGACCGGACGTCGCTCTGCGCCCACGAGACCGTTGCCCGCGAGGACATAGCCCAGGGCGTTGAAGTCCGGTCGCCACGGGACGTTTACGGTCGCCCCGGGAGTGACGGTCGCGTGCAGCATCGTCATCGGCGTGTACGTCGACCCCGGGCCGCTGTGCTCGGCGAGGTCGCCGGCGATGATGCGCATGAGCGCTCCGGCGTCGGCCGACGCCACGAGCCCGACGGCGGTGCCGCGCAGGTCCTGGTAGCGCGGGTCTACCCACTTCTGCTCGCGGGGCAGGTTGACCCACAGCTGCACGCCGTGGAACAGGCCCCCGCTGACGACGAGGTCCTCCGGCGGCTTCTCGATGTGCAGGATGCCCTTGCCGGCGGTCATCCACTGCGTGTCGCCGTTGGTGATGAGGCCACCGCCGCCGTTGGAGTCCTGGTGCTCGAAGGTGCCGTCGAGCAGATAGGTCACCGTCTCGAAGCCCCGGTGCGGGTGCCACGGCGTGCCCTTCGGCTCACCCGGCGCGTAGTCGACCTCGCCCATCTGGTCCATGTGGATGAACGGGTCGAGCAAGGACATGTCCACGCCGGCGAAGGCCCGGCGCACGGGGAAGCCCTCGCCCTCCAGACCACTCGGCGCCGTGGTGACCGAACGGACCGGCCGCGCGGTCGCGGTGCCGGGCGCGGTGAGGCGCGGAAGCGTGGTGACGTCGTCGACGGTGACTGCAGGCATCAGATTGACCTCCGGAATTGCCAAGGTCGTTGAGCCCGCAAGTATTCCTTGCTACTTGGTGGAAGGCCAGTAGCCGGCGCCCCAGGTGATGCCGGCCAGGGTGTTCTGGCCGCTCACCGACGGGTGGAAGTAGTCGATCGTCGAGATGTCGGAGGTCTTGAAGGCGTAGTTGTAGGTGGCCAGGTTGTCCCACTTGCAGTTGGCGAACTGCGCGCAGACCGTGGCCAGCACGTTGTTGTCCGCCTGCTCCTGGGTGACGACGAGCTGCCGATCGGCCTCGGTGTTGCCGGCGTACAGCATCGACTGGCAGATGCCGAAGTAGTTCCACTCGAACTCTGCGGTCGAGTTGTTGTGCTCGAGGCTCCACAGCTGGTAGATGTTCGGGATCGAGCTGACGAAGACGTGCGCAGTCGGGTCGGCGGCGAAGAAGTCGGTCAGCGCCGTCTGGAACTGGCTTTGGAAGGTGGCCGTCGGCGTCATGGTGGACGCGCTCGACGTGCAGAGGTCGTTCGCACCCATCAACACGGTGAGGTACTGCACGCCTTGCGACGCGGCGGTCTTCGCCTGGCCGTCGAGGTCGACCATCTTCGCGCCGGTCTTGGCGTCGTTGAAGACGTTGCCGTTGATCCCGCGGTTCGCCGCGAGGATGCGCAGGTAGTGGCTGTTGACGCTGGTGTTCGTCGCCGTCGACCAGGAGTACTGCGGGCAGTCCGAGAGGAAGCAGCCGCTCGAGGTCGAGTCGTAGGCACGGGTGATCGAGTCACCCGTCGCGGCCATGCTGTTGGGCAGTGCGACGCCGCTCGTGCCGCCGCCGCTCGGCTTGGCGGCGAATGCGCTGGGTGCCACGGCGACCGCCAGTGCGACAGCGGCGATGGCGACGGCGAATGCGGGACGGCGCATGGAGACCCCCGTGGTCGAGTGCGATGTGCCGAGATCCTGGCGATCTGCGTCGACGACGTCAAGGGACGGTCAGTGCGCGCCGCGTTCGGTCAGCGTCGCCTGCACATCACCGGCGCGGTTGGAGACCGGCTCGCCGCTGTCGTCACGCGGCCCCGGCACGTTGCGGAAACGGAACGGCTCGCTCGGCCGGCCGGGCTGGATGTACCAGCACTGTCCCGACTCCTCGCTGGTGACGGCCGCGATGAACGCGTCGACGACGCGTTCCGGGTCGAGCAGGGGGATGCCGATGCTGGCGAGCCCTTCGCGCGCCTCTGCGCTCACGATGTTGGTGTCCGCGAAACCCGGACACAGCGCGTTGATCCTGATGCCTTGCGGGCCGTAGGCCGCACCGGCTGCACGCACGAGTCCGACGACGGCGTGCTTGTTGGCGCCGTAGATCGGGTCGAAGGGCGTCGCCACGAGACCGGCGAGGCTCGCAGTGGCCACGATGTCGCCACCACGTTGCGACATGGCCGCGAGTGCGTGGTGCAGGCCGAACGCGACACCGTCGAGGTTGATGCCCATCGCCCGCCGGTAGCGCTCGAGATCGAAGTCGTCGCCGATGCCGATGCCGGTCGCGATGCCGGCGTTGAGAAACGCGATGTCGAGCCGACCATGCTGGTCGACGACCGAACGCACAGCTGTGGCGTTGGCGTCGTACGACGACACGTCGCAGGCGACGAACGTGCCGCCGGTTTCTGCCGCCACCTTCTCGCCGTTGTCCGCGTCGACGTCGGACAGCACGACCTTCGCGCCCAGTGAGGACAGCCGCCGGGCTACGCCGGCGCCGAAGCCGTTGGCACCGCCCGTGATCCAGGCGACCTTGCCGTCGAAACGCTGACCGGTCACTCCCACTCCGTTCTCAGCCGAAGATCTGCTTGGCGATCGACCGGGCACACGGCCGGGTGAGGTCGATGAGCTCCTGCGTGCGGTCAGGACCGAGGTGGTCGTACGGCGCCGCCGCCGCCGCGTCGGTCTGCGCCTCGATGCCGCTGCGCAATGCCTGCCCGCGGTCGGTCAGTCCACCGGCCGCGTCCAGGAGACCGTCGTCGGTGAGGCGCTGCTTGGCGGCGCCCCATTCCTCCTCGGAGTAACCGCGAGTCTGTCGTTGGATGTCTTCGGGCATGCTCTTGCCCGTCGCGACATAGGTCAGGGACGCGTCGAGTCCGGAGAGCCCGGCGAGGACCAGGGCCGCGATGTGCCCGTCGCCTCGGTGCTCGCGCAGCAGGGTCGCGGCGTGCCACAGCTGAAGGTGTGCGGGCTCCGGCCACGGCAGTGCGGCGTGGCCGGCGTAGAGCGGCCGGCCGGCGACGTCGAGGACGGTCGTCGCCTCGCGTGCGAGCTCGGCGGCTCGCGCCATCTCCGCCGAGTCGACGGCATCGCCCAGCAACCGGCGAAGCGCGGCATCCGCGCCATCCAGGCGCGCGTCGAGCACTGCCTGCGGGGTCGTGACCTCCCACACCGACGGGATCGCCTTGCGCACCGCAGCAGAGGAGAAGTTGTAGAAGGTCGACACGACGACCTCGGCTGGAACGAGTCCGAGAGGAGCGCTGCGGCTGGCGAAGTAGCCCCGCATGCCGCCCTTGATGCCCAGCGCTTGATAGCGCTCGGCGTTCTCCGGCACGAAGTACACAAGGGTGTGCAGTGGCTCGAGGTAGCGGTGTGCCGAACGCGCGAGCTGTGCGCGGTCGACGGTCTCGGTTGTCATGCGCGGACCTTACGCCGAGGCTTGTCGCCGCCGGCGGAGTGGCAGCGTGCGCAGGTGCCGACGATCTCGAGGGTGTGCCCTTCGACCGTGAAGGAGTGCGCCCGGCCGAGGCCGGAGAGCCAGCGTTCGAGCCCCGGCGTCTCGACCTCGATGGTTGCGCCGCAGACGCGGCAGACCAGATGGTGATGATGCGCGTCGCTGTCACACCGACGGAAGGTCGTCTCGCCGTGTCCCGTGCGCAGCACGTCGATCGCCCCTTCGTCGGCGAGCGACTGCAGTGCGCGGTAGACGCTGGTCAGCCCGACCGTGCTGCCGTCCTGCCGCAGGCGGGCGTGAATGTCCTGTGCCGAGAGGAAGCGACCCGCTGCGTCGAGGACGTCGAGCACCGCGCGTTGTGCCTTCGTCGTCACGGCAACACCCCAGTGACGGCGTACATCATGGCCGCCCCGGCGACCGTCAACGACAACGTCGCGAGCGACGGATGGTCCGCGTGCGCCTCGGGAAGGATGTCGCTCGCGCCGATGTAGAGCAGGAAGCCGGCAAAGATGCCGAGATAGATGAGAAGCCCTCTGTCCGGGACGCTGAACAGCAGGGTCAACGCCGCGCCGACCACAGGCGTCACCGCGTCGAGGCCGAGCATCAAAGCTGCTCGTCGGCGCGTGTTGCCGTGGGTGAGCATGAGCGAGACGGTGTTGAGGCCGTCGGCGAAGTCGTGACCGATGACGGCGATCGCGACGGCGACACCCACCGCGTTGTCGACCTGGAAGGCAAGGCCGATGGCGATGCCGTCCGTGAGGCTGTGGCCCGCGAGTGCGAGCGCGGAGGCCACACCGACCTGGGGGTGATGATGGCCGGCGTACTCGTGCTCGTGGGCGTTGTGCACCAGCAGCCACTTCTCCATGCCGTGGAAGAACAGGAAGCTGCAGGCGAGAGCGATCATCACCGTCCGGAAGCCGAGGCCCGTGCGCTGGCTGAGCTGGTCGATCTCCGGCAGGACGTCGAAGAGCACGACGCCGAGGATCACTCCGGCCGTGAAGCCGAGGATGAGATGCAGCTGGTCGCGGTGGCGCAGGGCGAAGGCACCGCCGAGCACGGTCGAAGCGACGGCCGCGAGCGCGACGAGGACGGGCATGGGGCGACCTTAGACCGAAATGGAAACGGTTACCATTCCTGTTCGAGCTTCGACCCACCGGCGATGACGAAGTGTCACCGCTGCCGGTCGCGGTGAGAATGAGAGAGAACCCGCGCATTTCGGACGCGGGACGACGTGACGAGGAGCTGCCCGATGGCGCTGATGCCACCGACGGACTCGATGTTCTTGATTCCCGAGTCCCGCGAGCAGCCGATGCACGTGGGCTCGCTCCAGCTGTTCGAGCTCCCGGAGGGCGCGGACCGTTCGCTGATCAGGGAGACCTACGAGGAGCTGATCGCGTCGACGGATGTCGCGCCGCTGTTCCGGCGCAGGCCGTACCGCTCGTGGTCGACGCTCGGGCAGTGGAGCTGGATCGACGACGCCGACATCGACCTCGAGCACCACGTCCGGCACTCCGGCCTGCCGGAGCCGGGCCGCGTCCGTGAGCTTCTCGCGCTGGTCTCCCGCCTGCACGGCACCCTGCTCGACCGCCAGCGCCCGCTCTGGGAGATGCACGTCATCGAAGGGCTGACCGAGAACCGCTTCGCCGTCTACACGAAGCTGCACCACGCGTTGATGGACGGCGTCTCCGGTCTCCGCCTGCTCCAGAAGACGCTGAGCGAGGACCCTGACGACCGCGACGCGGAGTCGTTCTGGGTCCCGCGCAAACGCCGGTCGTCCAAGGGAGGCGGCGGCGGCCCGCTCGGGTTGCCGCTGGCTGCTGCACGCGGCGTGGCCGATCTCGTGGGGCTGACCCCGACCGCATTGCGCACGGTGCAGCGCGGTTTGGTGGAGAGCAGTGTCGTGCTGCCCGGCCAGGCCCCGCGCAGCATGCTCAACGTCCCGATCACCGGCGCCCGCAGGTTCGCCGCTCAGTCGTGGTCGATGGAGCGCATCCGTGCCCTCTCGAAGTCGACGGGCGCCACGGTCAACGACATCGTGCTCGCGATGTGTGCGGGTGCGTTGCGTGCCTACATGCTCGAGCTCGGCGCGTTGCCCGAGGCACCGCTCATCGCCATGACTCCGGTGTCGCTGCGCCGTGACGACGACGACGAGTCGACCGGCAATGCAGTCGGCACGATCCTGTGCAACCTCGCGACTGACCTGACCGATGCAGGGGAGCGGCTGCGCGCGATCCACACGTCGATGCAACGCGGCAAGGAGCTGTTCGCCGGCATGAACCAGCTGCAGGCGACAGCGCTGAGCGCGGCGATGATGTCGCCGGTGCTGCTCGAGCAGGTGCCGGGCGGCATCGCTCGGCTCATGCCGCCGCCGTACAACCTCGTCATCTCCAACGTGCCCGGGCCGAAGAACCCGTTGTACTGGAACGGCGCGCGGCTGCAGGGTGTGTATCCGCTGTCGATCCCCCTGACCGGTCAGGCGCTCAACATCACGGTGACGAGCTACGCCGGCAACATGGAGTTCGGGCTCATCGGCTGCCGGCGCAGCGTGCCGCACCTTCAGCGACTGCTGACCCATCTCGAGGACGCACTCGCCGACCTCGAGAAGGCCGCCGCCTGAGCCACGTCAGCCGGTGTGGGGGAGAGGACCTGCCGCGCCGTAGACGACCGGGACGTGCACCGTCGCGTCGTTGATCTCGATCACGCCTGGTGTGCGGCTGCCGTGACCGAAGAACATGTCCGAGGTCGGTGACACGAGCAGGAACAGCGACTGTCCGGCAGGCACGTCGATCGCGACGGACGGCAGCTCGACGTGCGTTGCCACACCGGAGACGATGTCCGGCTCGTTGAGCGGTCGCA
Organism: Mycobacteriales bacterium; assembly: GCA_035690365.1. Taxonomy (GTDB): domain Bacteria; phylum Actinomycetota; class Actinomycetes; order JAFAQI01; family JAFAQI01; genus DASSKP01. Next base: position 33,924 of record DASSKP010000011.1, on the reverse strand, counting down.
CGTTGTTCTGCACGATCTTCGCGTCCGCGACCGAGGTCCCCACGGCCAGCGCGAAGAACGCGCGGTTGTTGAGACCCACGGTGGTGAGCGACCCGTCCAGCGTCGGTGTGCCCGCGACGGTCAGCGGGCCGTCGAGAAGCTTGGTCACCTGCGGGACACCCGCACCCGTGTTGGTCAGGATCTGTCCCACGGGGACATCGGTGTTGGCGTTCGGCGAGCCGATCGTGACGCATCGGTCGCCGGCGGCCGTCGACAGGTGCAGCAGCCCCATGGCGTCGTAAAGGTTCGGTGTGTCGACTCCCTGCAGGTAGTGCTGCATGAACTGCAGCGACAGGTCCTCGAACGACCCTCCGCCGAGCTCCTTCGAGCAGGGGTCGGCGGCGGTGCCGACGCCGGCGGGGTAGGCGCTGGGCAGCGTGTGACCACCGTTGTAGCCGACGAAGATGCTCTTCGCGCGTGCGTCGTCGGTCAGCGCGCCGGACCAGTTCTTCAGTCCCTGCTCGAGCGGGAACAAGTTGTCGGTCTCGCCCTGGCCGAACAGCACGGGGATGTCCAGCATCCGGCCCTGGCTCGCCTGCCACTTCGGCCCGTTGTGCGCGAAGAAGCCGGTCAGGTCCGGCTCGCCCGGCAGTGAGCCGTCCGGCCAGTTGCCCGTCGCTGCGCCGTAGGCGAAGCCCTCGTGCACGTCAGTGGTCTCAGCAGGAGCGCCGGCGGCGTAGAGCGCGGTCACCCACGCCGTGCGGACGACGTTCTCCGGAGCAAGGCTCTGGTTGAGGTCCCACCACGTGATCTCGGGCGCCATCGCGTCGAACCGCGTCTCGCCGCGCTGCATCATGTCGGTGAACGCGCCGACGAACTGGTAGCCGCCGCCGTAGGAGCCGCCGATCGACCCGATCACGGGGTCGGTCGGGTCGACGTTGCCGGCGCTGTCGACGTTGTGCTCGACCCAGGGCAACGCGGCCACCATGTCGATGAGCCGGGTGACGTCCTGGCCCTCGAAGTCAGGGTTCTCGATGTGCGCCTTGCCGCCGCTCTGGCCGAACCCGCGCTGGTCGAAGCTGAGCACCGCGAAGTCGGCGTCGAGCCACTTCTGGAACGACGAGGCGGTCGTCGTCCGGCTGCCGCCCCAGCCGTGGCTGTGGAAGATCAGCGGCACCTGGTGGTCGGGCGCGGCATCGGCGGGCTGGAACAGCGAGTAGCAGATCTGGACCGGTGTCGTCGTACCCGGCTCCGGCACGCTGTCGATGCAGCCGTTGGTGGTGATGGGAGTGCCGCTCGCGAGCGATGGCACGGCAAGGACGGCGGCGACGAGCGCGCCGCCGGCGAGGAGAGCTCTGGGTGTCCGCATGGCGCGGCCACTTCGTCGTGGCCGCGCCCGTCACCTTCCGCGCCGGTCAGGCCGGAATCGGACAGATCACGCCTGAACCGGACGCCCTCGCTTCGTCTTGGCCGTCGTCCCGACCAGACCGCGGGTGAAGCGGTCGTCAGGGCGTCGCTCGACGCGGTCGAGCCGCCGCAACCCGAACGCGACCGCGCCGATCCAGATCAGGCCGATCAGGCCGAGTGCGATGTACGCCGCTCGCTGCAGGCCGACCGATCCGCCGACGGCTTCACGTTGCAGGATCTTCTTGTCCGGCTCGAACGCGCGGGTGAACTGGTGCGATGCGGCGACGCCCTTCGCCGGGATGGCGGGGTCGGCGGGCAGGTAGATCGGCAGCGCCTGCAGGCTGCTGACCGTTGCGAGCCGCAGCAACGTCTTCCACTTGCCGTAGACCGGCACCGGCGTCGTCGTGCGGTAGGTGCCGGGCTGGCCGGCCACCGGCTTGAGCGGCACGACCCACTGTCCGGTGATCGAGCTGTTGTAGGTGCCGGTGCCGCCCTGCCACGACGTGATGTCGAACCAGGTGGCCTTGTCCGCCGCCTGCGGCGGGTCGAGCTTCACCGTGGCGAGCACGCTGCGCTGCGCGCTGTTGCCGACGTCCTGCAACGTCACGGTCGCCTTGTAGTCGGAGTGCGCCCCCATGGGCAGCGCCAGCGCGAGACTCGCGAACGCCGCTGCCCACGCGACCGGCACGAGCAGGCGGGGCGAGCGTTGCCTCGGCGCATCCTCCGGCAGCAACGCGCGTCCGGCGAGGCCACCGAGGATGCCGGCGGCGACGGCCGCGACGAACCCGAGGATCGCCGCGAGCGGCCACATCGCCGACGTCCACGGCAACGGCATCCAGATGTGGCTCCAGCCCCACTCGGCGGCGAGGCCGACGGTGCCGATCAGCCCACCGCTGACCGCACCGAAGGTCACCTGACGTTGCGTGCTGACGGCGAAGGCGACCGCTTCGACGAGTAGGGCCTCGACGATGTAGAGCGGGAAGTGCAGGGTGCTGCGACCGAGCCCCGGCGCGATGATCAGCGTGAGGCCGCCGCGGATGACGAGGAAGACGAGTACGGCGCCGATCGCACCGCCACGTCCGGCGCGGATGCGCGCGGTGACCAGCCCGATGCCGGCGGCCAACATGATGAGGACCGGCTGGTAGACCGCGCGGAACTGCGGCACGCCGAAGTCGAACTCGCCCTGCAAGGTCGACAGGCCGACGAGGAACGCGCCGGCGGCGATGATGTCGGAGCGGCCGACGACGAAACCGAGCAGCCCACCGCGCTGGGCGATCGCCCGTCGCCGCTGCGGGTTACGCCGGCGCCCCTCCTCCTCGAGGATCCAGGTGCCGAGCGTGGCGAGCGACGCGCCACCGATCATCTGGATGTGGGTGGGGCCCCAGAGCGTGACGTCCTGCCCGAACATCGTGTGCCACAGGTCGTCGAGCGGGAAGCCGGCGAGCGCGATCATGCCGCAGAGCAGCAGGAGCGCACCGCCGATGCTGACCCGCCAGCCCGGCCGGATCCGGACGCCCTGGGCGTGGTCGTCCTTGTCGAGCACGACCGCGAACACGCCCGCCAGCGCGATGCCCAGCAGGCCCACGATGATGAAGTAGTGCGCCGGCGTGCCGAACGGGCCGTCGTCGCGGCCCTTGTCGATGTGCCAGGCCACGTCCCAGTAGAAGCCGAAGACGGCGATCAGCAGGCTGCCCGCGGTCACCAGCGACGGCAGCGCCGCCCAACCGGGCAGGCCGCTCCGCGCGCCCGCGGCGTCGGCGATCCGGTCGAGAACCGGCAGCCGGCCCTGGCGGTAGCGCATCGCGCCGTACGCGACCGCGGCCGTCAGGAGGACGGCGACGATGGTCGCGGGGATCACCTGGCCCGGCGGGAACCCCCTGGCAGGGGCGATGCCGGCGCTCAGCAGCTGCATGGGCGGGGTCATGACGTCTCCGTCCGGTCGTGGTCGGCGGCCTTCGTCAATGTAACGGCTATCGGTGTCACATAGGAACATGACAGATGTCACAGTCGTGCCCGCCGCGCGCGGAGATGAACCTCCGTCGACACGGGCTGCTCACCTGCCGAGACTGGGAGCGCACCCGACCGAACGGCCGACCCAGGGGGACTCATGTCCGCGAAGCACGACCGGCAGAAGCTGCTGTCCGAGGTGCCGCTGTTCTCGGCCTGCACCGATCGTGAGCTGGACCGGCTGGCCCGGCACGCGGAGCTCGTCGACTTCACCGCCGGCGACGTTCTCATGACCGAGGGCGAGACCGGGCACGAGTTCTTCGCCATCGTCGACGGAGAGGTCGGCGTGACGAGCGGCGGCGAGACCCTCGCCAAGCTCGGTCCCGGTGCCTATGTCGGCGAGCAGGCGCTGCTCGATCCCGGCCCGCGGACGGCGACGGTGACCGCGCTGCGCGACACCCAGGCCGTCTTGCTGTCCAGCCGCGAGTTCTACGCCGCGGTCGAGGACGTGCCCGGGTTGTCACGCAAGCTGCTGACCGGCATGGCCCGTCGGCTGCGTGAGGCGTCGCAGCAAGGCGCCCCGGTCACCTAGCTCGGCTACTTCCCGCTGCTGTGGCGGCGTGGGCGGATGTGCATGAGCCAGATCATGACCGGGACGAGGCTGACGAAGATGATGCCGGTGCCGAGGACGCCGGTGACGATCGCGTGGATCCCCTCTGCGGCGACCAGGCAGATCACCAACCAGCCGAACACGTAGGCCTCGCGCGGGAACGGTCTCGACCTGCCCTCGTGACCGGGCCGCGTCGGGAGCTCCGGTCGGGGAGTCTCTGCCACGCCTCCAGGGTCACACAGGACAGCAGGAGGGTGTGACCGAGCCCGAGCTCAGGGACGGATGACGAGGCGCACCGGATCGCCGCGCTTGGTGGCCAGCCGGTCGACGGCGTCGGCGATGTCGTCGAGGGGCAGGACGTCGCTGACGGAGTCGCTGACATCGAGTCGGCCCAGCTCGACGAGGCGCACCAGCTGGTCGAGGTGCTCCTTGCGGTAGCCGAGATGGCCGAGCAGCGACTGCGACTGCAAGGAGAACAATGCGCCGGGGCCGAGAGTCGTGGGCTCCAACGACATGCCGACCATGACGAGCCGGCCGGCCTGAGCAAGGCACTGCTCGGCCTGCTGCAGCACCAGCGGTGAGCCGACGACGTCGAGCGCGACGTCGAGACCGTCGCCACCCGTGACCATGCGCACCTGCTGCACCGCGTCCGCGGCGGTGGGGTCGATCGCGACGTCGGCTCCGACGCGCAGCCCACGGTCGCGTGCGCCTTCGCGCGGGTCGAGGACGACGATCGGTGCCGCGCCGAGCATTCGCGCGAGCTTCACGGCGTGGATGCCGAGCCCGCCGACACCCCAGATGCCCACGGCCTCCGCCGGCCGCACGTGAGCGCGCTCGAGCAGGGCGGCGTACGGCGTCGACACCGCGTCGGCCAGGATCGCGGCCTGCTCGATCGGTACGTCGTCCGGCACGAGCGTGAGTGCCGCGAACGGCACGACGACGAACTCCGCCCAGGCGCCGTCGAAGCTGAACCCCATGATCTGCACGGCGCGACAGCGGTCCGGGTGGCCACCCGCGCAGCTCGAGCAGGACAGGCACGGCCGGCCGGCGGCCATCACGACCCGTTGCCCGGGCTGCCAGTAGGGCACGGCGTCGCCGATCTTCTCGATGACTCCGGCGGGCTCGTGCCCTGGTGTCACCACGGGCAGGTTGCTCGGCAGGCTGCCGTCGATCAGATGGATGTCGGACAGGCAGACCCCGCAGGCCTGCACGCGCACGAGAACCTCGTGCGGCAGCAGGTCAGGGATCGGGACGTCGGCGAGTGTCAGCTCGCGGGTCGTCTGGTCGAACCGCGCCGCGCGCATCGTCCCGCTGCTCAACGCGCGCCGACCATCGCCCGCTCGTCCGCGGACACCAGCTCCTGGTAGTAGGAGTCGAGGTCGAAGCTGCGCAACCGCCGGGCGAACCTGAACGTGTAGTCGGGCCAGATCGTCGGGTTGCGGCCGTTCTTGTCGAGGTACCAGCTCACGCATCCGCCGGTGTTCCATACGCTCGGCTGCAGCTTGCGCTGCACCTCTTCGTTGAATGCCGTCTGCACGTCCGCACGCACGTCGAACGTGCGCACACCTCTCTCCTTCATCAGGCGCAGCGCGTCCATGACGTAGGTGAGCTGGGCCTCGATCATGTAGATGACGGACGTGTGACCGATGCCGGTGTTGGGCCCGACGAGCAGGTAGAGGTTGGGGAAGCCGGCGACCGTCGTGCCGTTGTAGGCACTCATGCCCGACTCTTCCCACATCTCCTGCAGCGTGCGGCCGTCGCGGCCGGTGACCAGTGCGGAGAAGGTGTTGTCGGTGACCCGGAAGCCGGTGGCGAGGATGATGACGTCGACCTCGTGCAACGTGCCGTCGGTGGTGCGGATCCCCGTCGGCTCGATGCGCTCGATGCCGTCCGTGACCAGCGTCGTCGACGGGGACGCAACGGCCGGAAGGTAGTCGTTGGAGGGCGTCAGCCGCTTGCAGCCCGGAACGAAGTCCGGCGTGAGCTTTGCGCGCAGCTCCGGGTCCGGCACCTGCTCCTCGAGATGCTTCATCGCCATGTTGCGGATCAGCTTGGTGCGAGCCGGGTTCTTCGCCAGTGCGGGAAGCACGACGAACTCCGCGGACCAGTAGTGGTAGGCGCGCACCGCGCGCTGAAGGGCCGGGATGCGCCGATAGAGCGCCTTCTCCTTCTCCGGGATGGCCCGCCCCCGGTGCGGCAGGATCCACGCCGCCGTGCGCTGGAAGACGAACAGGTGCTCGGCGTCGCGGTGCACCTCCGGCACGATCTGCACCGCCGATGCGCCGGTCCCGATGACGGCGACCCGCTTTCCCGTGACGTCGTACGACGGGTCCCATTCGGCGGAGTGCATGACCTGGCCGGTGAACGTCTCGATGCCCTCGAAGTGCGGGATGCGTGGCTCCGACAGGAACCCGTGTGCGGCGATGAGCACGTCACAGCGAATCGTGCCTGATGAGGTCTCGAGCACCCACTGCTTGTCGTCGTCGTCCCAGCGGGCGGCCTCCACCTTGCAACCGAAGCGGACGCGTTCGATGACGGTGTGCTCCTCCGCCACGCGGCGGAGATAGCGCCAGATCTCGGGCTGCAGCGAGTAGCTGTCCGACCAGTCCGGGTTGGGTGCGAAGGAGAAGGAGTAGAGATGAGACGGGACGTCGCACCTGCACCCGGGGTACTTGTTGGCCCACCAGGTGCCGCCGACGTCGTCGGCCTTCTCGAGGATGACGTGCTCGATGCCCTGCTCGGCGAGCTTGATGGACGCGCCGATGCCGCCGAAGCCCGCGCCGATGACGACGACACGGTGCGACTCGCTCATCGCGCTGCTCGCGAACGACGACGCGGCTTGGCCGGCTGGTGGTCCACGTTGGCGACGAGGTCGAGCAACGCGGCGTTGACCGCTTCGGGCCGCTCGAGCATCGCGCAGTGACCGGCCCGCTCGAGCTCCAGCAAGCGCGATCCGGGTACGCCGGCCGCGATGATGCGCGCGTCCGTCACGGGCGTGAGGCGGTCGGCGACACCGACGACGACGAGGACGGGAACGTCGGCGAGTGCTTCGAGGGCCTTCAGCTTGTCGTGCGCGTCAAGGTCGGCCCAGAAGTCGCCGACGACCTGAGCCTTGGTGGCTGCGGACATCGCCTCGGTGAACTGAGCCAGCCGGCGGTCGGACGTGCGGTGCAGGTTGAGGAAGCCGCTGATCCGCACGGAGATGGCCGATCCGGAACGGCGCGCGCGTTCGGCTTTCTCCGGGTCGGCCACCATCAGGGCCAGTGACGACGTCCACTGCTTGAGGAACAAGCCGGCGAACGGGCCGCGCAGGCCGAACGTGTGGTCGTCCGGCCGCTTCGCGCTGGTGTCGAGCAGCGCCACGGCCTTCACCCTCGCGCTCTGCGCGTCGGGGGACTCAGCGCCGAACAGGTCCGCGTGCTCGGCGGCCAGAGCCATGATCGTCATGCCGCCCATGGAGTGTCCGACGAGCACGACGTCGCGGTCCTTGCAGGTGGCTTCGAGGACGGCGTACAGGTCGCGGCCGACCTGCTCGATGGTGCGGTGCTCTCGCGGGCCGGTGCCGGACTCGCCGTGGTCACGGTGGTCCATGAGCACGAGACGGTGACGCTCTGCGAGCATCCGCTGGTAGTGCCACGACCGGCTCGAGAACGTCCATCCGTGGATGAACACCAGCGTGGGCCCCGGGTGGTTGTCACCGAGGATCTCGACGGCGATCTCTGTGCCGTCGTCCGATGGCACCCGAAGGGTCGGCGTCCACCGCAGATGGTGCGGGTCGGGCCACGACATGACGAACCCCCAGGTCGGCCGCGCGAGGAAACCCACGGTAGCGGGACTCGCTCACGGCGAAGTGAGGCGATGCGGCAGGCAAGCCCGGGCCCGCGTCGAAGGAGGGCGTGACGCCTGACGACCGCCCCACGCCCGGAGGTACCGGTGAGCGGACTTCGCCGCTACGCACCGTTCGCCCTGCTCGTCGCCGCCCAGATCGTCCTGGTGATCGTCGCGCCCTCGAAGGGCGCGACCCAGGGCAGCACGCTCGGCGGTCAGTTCGGCACCGGCACGCCGGGTGCCGCTGCGTCCTCGGCGCCGTTGGGCCAGCCCGGCGCCGCGGCATCGACCGCGCCCGGCGGCGCACCGCCTGCGGGGGCCGGCGGGGGAGTGACCCCCGGCTCGTCGGTCCCCGGCTCGTCGGTGGCGGCCAACAGTGCCTCGGCACGACAGGCCGGCGTCTCGGCGGCCGCCACCGGGTCCACCACAGGGAAGGCGTTCTGCGTCACCGGTCTGCTCGAGCACCCGCCGTGCATCGGACAGTGGGCCGGCGGCTCCAACGGTGGTGCGACCTGGCAGGGCGTCACCGACAAGACCATCACCGTCGTCATGTACCGCTACAAGGACAACGCCGCCGTCAACGCAATTCTTCGCGCGACCGGCACCTACATCAGCGCGCAGGAGGAGCAGGACCAGTTCGAGCTCGTCACCGCATGGATCAACAAGCACTACCAGCTCTACGGCCGCAAGATCGTCCCCAAGTACGTCACCGGCAACTGCGACATCGCGCCGCCGGACGACACCTGCTTCCGCAACGACGCGGACCAGATCGTGCAGCAGTACCACCCGTTCGCGGTGATGTTCGACAACGACAGCGCCGAGGCTGCGTTCTTCGACGAGCTGTCTCGAAAGGGTGTCATCAACTGGGGTGGCTGGCACTTCACCGACACCTTCAACGACAACCTGCGGCCCTACCACTACGACCTGTTCATGGGCGGCGACGTCCAGGCCGAGATCACCGGCGCGTGGTACTGCCGGCGGCTGGCCAACCAGAAGGCTCGCTATGCCGGTGACGCGAACCTCCAGACGATGACGCGCAAGGTGTCCGTCGTCTATCCGGACAGTCCGGAGACCACGCCGGCGGCGCAACATCTGATGAGCATCATCAAGAAGTGCGCGGGCAGCAACGCGGTCTACGACGGCAAGTACTCCTCCGACACGTCGACGGCCGCCCAGCAGGCGACGACCAACACCGCCAACACGAAGGCCGCGGGCGTCACCACGGTCCTGTGGTTCAGCGACCCCATCGCTCCTGCCTACGGCACCAAGGCTCAGTCCGCGCAGAACTACCACCCGGAAGAGGTGCTCGCGGGCAGCGGACTGGTCGACTACGACGCTCTTGCCCAGGCTTACGACCAGAGCGAGTGGGCGCATGCCTTCGGCCCGTCCGACCTGGGCAAGGCGGTCGACATCATGCAGGTCGACGCGGGCCGGATCTGGAAGGCCATGGGACGTTCCGGCAAGCCCAACGGCAGCGCCAACCTGCTGACGACGTACGAGCTGTCTCTGTCGATGGGCATCACGGCGGCCGGCCCGAAGCTCACGCCGCTTGCGTATGAGTACGGCCTGCTGACCGCTCCCGGCTACGACGCCTGGAGCAAGTGGCACGACCCGCGGCTGGTCTACCTCGACTGGGCCCGCGGCGACTACACCGGCATCTCCGACATCCGCGAGGTCTACTGGGATCCGAACGCCCCGTCGCCGACCAACGGCTCGAACGGCGCCTATGTCCCACTGAACGGCGGGCAGCGCTACCAGCTGTCGGACATCCCGACCGGGGAGCCGAAGCTCCCGCCGGGCGTCTGATCGGCGACGTCGTGAAGCTGCCTGACCTGTCGCTCGACGCGATCCCCCGCGTGACCTTGCCGCGCTGGGTGCGACGAGTGCTGCTCGTCATCGTCTGGTCCGTCGGTGTCGCGGTCGCTGTCGAGGTGGCCTTCGGACGGCGTACGACGACCCACGTGCTCGGGGTGCCGTTCCCGCGCGGTGTTCCGTTCGGAGTGCTCGTCAACGGCGCGGTGCTCGGGATGCTCTACGCCTTGCTCGCGTTCGGCCTGATCCTTGTCTACCGCGCCAACCGCATCGTCAACTTCGCGCACGCGGGACTCGGGCTCGTGCCCGCGGTGACCGCGCTGCTGCTGGTGACCAACCATCAGTGGCCCTACCTCGCGTCAGTCGCCGTGATGCTGGTGGGCTCCGCGCTCGTCGGCGGTGTCGTCGAGCTGGTCATGCGGCGCTTCTGGTCACAGCCGCGCCTGGTCGCCACCGTCTTCACGATCGGTCTCGCGCAGATCTTCGTGTTCCTCGAGGTCAAGCTGCCCGACTGGATCGCCGGCCGGCCCTCGCTGCCGACGTCGTTCCCGACACCGTACGCCCGCTTCCACGCCGAGATCGGCGGCGTCATCTTCAGCGGCGACTACCTCGCGATCGTCGTCGCCGCCGCGGCCGTGTGCGCCGGGCTGGCGGCTTTCCTGCGCTACACCCGCGCTGGCATTGCCGTCCGCGCCGCAGCGGAGAACGCCGATCGCGCAGCACTTCTCGGCGTCCCCGTCGCCCGACTCTCGACGATCGTCTGGATCCTCGCCGGGCTCTGCTCCGGCATCGCGGTCTTCCTTCAGGCGCCGGTCACCGCCCTCCCGACCGGCGGTGCCGTGTCGCCGCTCGTCCTTCTCTATGGGCTCGCCGCGGCGGTGGTCGCGCGGATGGAGAGCCTGCCGATCGCCTTCGGCGCCGGCATGGCGATCGGTGTGGTGCAGCAGGGCGCCTTCTCCGGCTCGAGCAAGCCGGACGATGCCGCGGCGCTGATGCTGCCGGTGATCATCGGTGCGTTGTTGTTCCAGCGTCGCCGGATGGCAAGAGCGTTCGACACCGGAGTCGCGTCGTTCCGGGCCTTGCAGGAGTTCCGGCCGGTTCCCGTCGAGATGCGCGGGCTCGACGCAGTGCGGCGGACCCGCGTCGCTGCGGTTGCCGTCCTCGTCGTGCTCGGCGTCGCGGCGCCCTACCTCGTGGGAACGTCGCGCACGGGCTTCTGTACTGCTGCCGTCCTAGCCGGCATGGTCGCCATCTCTCTCGTCGTCCTGTCCGGCTGGGCTGGTCAGATCTCGCTCGGGCAATCCGCCTTCGCGGGCATCGGCGGTGCGGTCGCCGGCGGCTTGGCGACGCGACACGGCGCCGACTTCTTCGTCACGTTGGCGGTCGCGCTTCTCGCCGGCGCTGTGGTCGCGGTGCTCATCGGCATACCGGCGCTGCGCGTTCCCGGTCTGTTCTTGTCGGTCGTGACGCTCGGGCTCGCCGCGACCGTGCAGTACGGCATCCTCAGCCGGGCGCACTTCTCCTGGCTGCTTCCGCCCAACGGCGGCTACGTGACCAAGCCGATGCTCTACGGCCGGTTCAACCTCGCCCAGAGTGATCTCGGTTACTACTACCTCTGTCTCGCTTTTCTCGCGCTCGCCTGGCTGTCCGCCTGGTCGGTCCGCCGCTCGCGCTCCGGGCGGCTGTTCATCGGCCTCCGTGACAACGAGCGCGCGGCGCAGTCGTTCGGTGCCAACGCCACGTCGACACGGCTCGCCGCATTCGCCATCTCCGGCGCGATCGCCGCGCTGTCGGGTGCGCTGTCGGCGTACCAGTCACAGGTCGACCCCGGCAGCTTCTCGATGGACGTCAGCCTCACCGCCTTCCTGTACGCCGTCGTCGGTGGGCTCACGTCACTTCCCGGCGCAGTGCTCGGGACCATCGCGTTCTCCGCGCTGCGCTATGCGGGCGGTCCCAACCTGTCCATCCTCGCCAGCGGCGTGGGTGTGTCCATCGTCTTGCTCGTCTTCCCGGGTGGTCTCGCGCAGGCCGCGCAGCGCGGACGTGACGGCGCCTTGCGCTGGCTCGCCGAACGCCACGGGCTGCACGTGCCGAGTCTCGTCGCCGACAGTCGCCTGGATCAGACGGACACCACCGACGACGACGTGCTGCGGGCAGCCGCCGAGCACGTGCAACAGGTGGGCTCGCTCGCGGGGACCAGGTCGTGACCGGTCTGCGCCGCTGGGCCGGCGGCCTTCCCGTCTTCCCGCTCGTCGTGTTGACGCTGCTGTTCTTCTTCGACGAGTGGGACACCGCCGCGTTCAACGTGCTGGCCCCCAACATCCAGCACGCCTTCCACCTCAGCGACCACGCCTTCGGTCTGGTCGTCATCGGCAACCTGTCCGTCGTCCTGCTGCTCGCCGCTCCGCTCGGCTTCTACGGCGACCGTCTGCCGCGCGTGTGGTTCGTCACCATCGGCGCCGTCGTCGCCGGCGTCTTCTCACTGCTCACCGGTGTCGCCGGCTCGTTGCTCGCGCTCGTGTTCATCCGGCTGGGCAATGGCATCGGCCGGCTGGTCAACGACCCGATCCACTCGTCTCTGCTGTCGGACTACTACCTGCCAGAGGACCGTCCGGCTGTTTACGGCATCCACCGCAACGCGCAGCAGGCCGCCCTCGTCGTCGGGCCGGCGGTGGCCGGCGTCGTCGCCTGGCAGTGGGGATGGCGGACGGCATTCATGGTGCTGATCGTCCCGATCCTCGTCACCGCCGTCTTCGCGTTGCGGCTGCGCGAGCCTGTGCGCGGCCAGACCGACGACCCCGACTCGGCCGAGACTGCGGCGAAGGAGCAGCCGGTCCCGTTCGCCGAGGCCCGCCGGATGCTGTTCTCCGTGCCGACCCTCCGCCGGCAGTTCAGTGGGTTCTTCTTCATCGGCGCCGGCCTCGTGCCGCTCGCCTTCTACGTGCCGATCTTCCTCGACCGGGTGTTCGGCGTCGGTGAGCTCGGTCGCGGGATGGTCGTCTCCCTCAACGGCGCTGCGGGCTTCGCCGGCATCGTCGCATCGGCGCGATGGACCACGCGCTGGGCACAGCGCGACCTCGGCGAGCCGATGAAGTGGGGCGGCATCTCGCTGGTCGGCGTCGGCGTCGGCATCGCGATCCTGTGTGCCTTGCCGAACCTCGCTGCCGTGATCGTGGTGGGGGCGATCACGTCGTTCGTCGGGGGCATCTTCACCCCGCCGTTCGTCGCGACCCTCGCCCACGTCTCACCGGCGCGGGTCCGATCGTTGTCGTTCGCCTGGGCGGCGCTGTTCCTGCTCGCCGGCGTATGGGTGCTGTTCATCGTGCTGCCCGTGTCGACGATCGCGGACAGCCACGGCATCCGCTGGGGCTTCGCTGCGACGGCGCCGTACTGGGTCATCGGTGGCATCGTGCTGGCGAGCGCCAAGCGCTTCGTCGCCGAGGACGCAGCCGCTGCCCGGTCGTCGCTCGCCTTCATCACGAAGGTCCGGCAGCGCCGTCTCGCCGACGAGTCCGACGACGCCATCCTGCAGTGTCGCGGGGTCAATGTCGCCTACGACGGCGTCCGCGTGCTCTTCGGCGTCGACCTCGATGTGCACCGCGGCGAGATCGTGGCGCTGCTCGGCACCAACGGTGCGGGCAAGTCGACGTTGCTGAAGGCGATCACCGGCCTGGTGGATCCCTCCGGTGGCGTCATCCTCTTCGACGGCCACGACATCACGCACGGCGACGCTGTATCCGCTGCCAAGCTCGGTATCGCGCAGATCCCCGGCGGCAAGGGCGTGTTCCCGACGCTGACGGTCGACGAGCACTTCGAGGTCGCGTCGTGGCTGCTCGAGGACAAGGCCGAGGCTCGACGGGAGGTCGACCGGGTCCTCGACCGCTTCCCGCGGCTACGCGAACGGCGTGGCCAGCTCGCGGGCAACCTCTCCGGCGGCGAGCAGCAGATGCTCGCGGTCGGCATGGCGTTCATCAGCCGGCCGAGCCTGCTGCTGATCGACGAGCTCTCGCTCGGTCTCGCACCGACCATTGTCGAGCAGCTGCTGGAGACCGTCCGCGAGATCAACGCGCAGGGAACGACGATCGTTCTCGTCGAGCAGTCGGTCAACGTCGCGCTGACCGTTGCCGACCGCGCGTATTTCCTGGAGAAGGGCGAGGTGCGGTTCTCCGGACCGACCCAGGAGCTGCTCGACCGTGACGACGTGATGCGTTCGGTGTTCCTCGCCGGCGCGACGAAGGCCGGTACGTCGACCAAGACTGCCAAGGCGGCGAAGTCGCCGACCCGCACGCGCTCGACAACCCGGAAAACAGCGACGGAGGTCATGTCCGACCTCGAGCGTCCGGCGCTGCTCGAGGCAGCCGCGGTGTCCGTGGCCTTCGGCGGCATCCAGGCCCTCGACGAGGTCGACCTCGCCGTCCACGAGGGCGAGATCCTCGGCATCATCGGCCCCAACGGCGCGGGCAAGACGACGCTGTTCGACGTGCTGTCCGGCTTCGTCGCGCCGACCCGGGGGCGGGTCCGCCTCGGGAGCTACGACGTCACGGATCTCGGGCCGGACGTGCGCGCACGCATGGGTCTGGGTCGCTCCTTCCAGGACGCGCGGATCTTCGCGTCGCTGACCGTCGCGGAGAACCTCGCGCAGGCGCTCGAACGTCATCTGCCGATCCGCGACCATGCGGCCGCGGCGCTGGGCCTTCCGGACCTTCGCCGCCAGGAGGACGACGTCGCTTGGGCCGTCGACGACCTCGTCGAGCTGATGGGCCTCGGTGCGTTTCGCGACAAGTTCGTCAGCGAGCTGTCCACCGGATCACGCCGTGTCGTCGACATCGCGATGGCCATCGCGCACGACCCTGCTGTCCTCATCCTGGACGAGCCGTCGAGTGGCATCGCGCAACGCGAGACCGAGGCTCTCGGGCCACTGCTGCGCCAGATTCGCGATGAGACGGGGTGTGCGCTGCTCGTCATCGAGCACGACATGCCGTTGATCGCTGCGGTCTCCGACCGGATGCTCGCACTCGACCAGGGCCGGGTGATCGCCACGGGCACACCGGCCGAGGTGCTGGAGGCGCCGGCCGTGGTCGCGTCCTACCTCGGCACGGACCGCGCCGCCATCGAGCGGTCGGGCGACCGACTCGAGACCGGGACGGTGGCCTGACATGACGGGGATGTCGGTGCGACGGCGCGCGGTCGCCGGCCTCATGACGGCGACGGGTGCGTTCGGCGTCGCGACGCTCTGCTGGCCGCACGCGGCTGTGGCGCAGGAGCCGGACGTCGCCGCCTGGTGGAGCGCCGCCAACCTCGGTGACCCTGCGCCGGCGCCGCCGGCCCCGCCGGACGTCGCTCCCGGCGACCTGCTGGTGCAGGGCTCCAACACGGCGCCGTCGCCGGGTGCGCCGCTCGGCTCCGCTCCCGGGAGTGCGCAGGCGGTCGCCGGCCTCGAGTTCGACCTGCAGCCCACTGACGTGGTCGGTGCGTTGACGCTCGACATCGACGGCAGCGCTCCACCTCAGGTGAGCGTTGTCGCCTGCCGCGCGACCGGCAACTTCAGCAATGTCGAGAACGGGCCCTGGAGTCGGGTCCCGCCGTACGACGCAACCGGGTGCGCGGCCGGTGTCCTCAAGGGCAGCACAGTGGTCTTCGCGGATGCCGGCACGCTGGTGCAGGACGCCGCGCTGGCCGTCGTGCTGCTGCCCGGTCCTGTCGACCGCGTCGTCTTCGCCAAACCCGGTGCCGATGCGCTCCAGGTGACTCATGGAGGCGGCGTCGGGTCCGGTGCGCCGTCGTTCGGCACCGGCACCGGCACCGGCGGGGGCGGCGGCTCCGGTGGCGCCTTCGGAGGTGCGCAGGCGTCGGCCTCCGGGCCGTCGGCAAGCGGACCCGTCTCGACGTCGCTGCCTCCCGCGGCGGCAGCGCCGACCGGCACCGACCTCGCGCCGGTCGTCGCGCAGAGCGCTCCGGCGTCTCGTGCCGCCACGACGGCGGCGGAAACGTCGCGCGCCGTCGCAGGCGGCCTGTCCACCTCTGCGCGCCGCTGGCTGGCGCTGCTGGTCATCGCCCTCGAGGTGGTCGGCTTCGTCGCGCTGACCCGCATGCCCGAGGCCGCGCCGCTGCCACTCGGCGCCGCGGCAACCCCGGCAGGGGGACGGTTGCGCCCGCCCGACCGCGCAGCCCGCGGCATCGGCCGCGGACGGGGTGCGACGATCGGGGGAGTGGGACGCTTCCGCCGCGAACGTCACGCGCCCGCGCCACCCGTCTGACGAGCTGCAGGAGACACACATGCGCACCGACCTGGTCACCACGCCGACGGGCAACAGCCTGCAGCGGCTCAGCGAGCAGGTGTGGGAACGCTTCGGCGACCAGTCGGTGCTGCACTTCGAGGGCGAGACCTGGACAGGGGGACAGCTCGCCGCGCGCACCCGGCGGCTGTCGCGTGGCCTACGCGACGCCGGGCTGGGTGTCGGCGACCGGGTCGTCGTCTGTATGGCCAACTGTCCGGAGGTCGGGCTGACCTACAGCGCCGTGTGGCGGGCCGGTGCCGCGACGACGCCGGTGTTGTTCCTGCTCAGCGAGGACGAGCTGCGGCACGTGCTGAGCGACAGCGGGGCGGCGTACGTCGTCACCACTCCCGACTTCCTTCCGAAGGTCGTCGCGTCCGCGACCGGCGTCTCCAGCGTGCGCGGCATCGTCGTGGTCGGCGACCCGGCGGGCGTCGAGTCGACGGTTCCTCTGCTGGACTTCGCCGAGCTCGAGCAGTCGCCGGAAGGCGAGCTGATCGATCGCGACTCCACGGAGCTCGCGGCGCTTCTCTACACCGGCGGGACGACCGGTCGCGCCAAGGGAGTCATGCTCAGCCACGACGCGTTGTCGTCGGCGGCCTGGGCGGCGATCGCCAACGGTGACGACCGCGACGAGACCATGAGGTCGTCGCTCCTGCCTTTGCCGCTCTCGCACATCTACGGGTTGACCGTCACGATCATGGGGCTGCACGCGACCGAGCCGGGGACGTCGGTGCTCATGCGATGGTTCGACCCCGCCGGTTGGCTGCAGCTCGCCGAGAAGCACCGCACCGAGATCAGCGCGCTGGTGCCGTCGATGTTCCAGATGCTGCTGACCCAGCCGATCGAGGACTACGACCTCTCAGCGCTCCGCCGGGTCGCCAGCGGTGGTGCATCGCTGCCTCGTGAGGTGGCGGAGGAGTTCCAGAAGCGGCTGCCGGGCGTCGAGATCACCGAGGGCTACGGCTGCACCGAGTCCGGGGCCATCATCTCGACCTCGCCTCCGGGGCAGGTGCGCCCTGGCAGCGTCGGCAAGCCGCCGCCGCTGATGGACGTGCGGATCGAGAAGACCGACGGCACCGATGCAGGTGTCGGTGAGGACGGCGAGATCTGCGTCCGCGGGCCCAACCTGATGAACGGCTACTGGAACTCACCCGAGGAGACGCAGTACGCACTCCGCGACGGCTGGCTGCACACCGGCGACATCGGACACTTCGACGCCGACGGTTTCCTGTACGTCGTCGACCGGATCAAGGACCTGATTATCCGCGGCGGGATCAACGTCTACCCACGCGATGTCGAGGAGGCTCTGCTCGAGCACCCGGACATCGTGGGCGCAGGTGTCGTCGGCCGGCCGGACCCGAAGATGGGCGAGGAGGTCGTCGCCTTCGTGCAGCTGCGGCCGGGCGCCGACCTCTCGCCGGTGCACGTCGTGGCGTTCGCCAAGGAGCACCTGTCGGCTGCGAAGTACCCCCGCGACGTGCGCATCGTCGACGCGCTTCCGCTGACCAGCGTGTTCAAGCTCGACCGTAAGAAGCTCCGCACCTATCTCTGACGCCGTGTCGCACTCAACAGCCGGACGTCGTCACAGGGTCAGACCAGCGGCCGCGGCGGCGCGACCCGCTCACGAGCGAACCGGCCGAGTCCTCGGGTCGTGATCGGCATCGCGACGGCGGTCGCTGCCACCCCCGCGCCTGCACCCGCGGCTGCGGCGTGCCTGCTGGCTCCACCCAGCAGTCGGGGCGATCGCTGCATCGACGTCGTGCCACTCGCGACGACCGCCATCGCCACCAGGATCAGCAACGCCAGCGCGGCGTTGTGGGCGGTGTTGTCGACCTTCGGCATGCCGGCAGCCGCGGGAGTCAGGGCACCCGACTGCTGAGCACTGCCGGTGGGCGCGACCTGCGGCGCAGTGTTGTCGACGGCCGTGGTCGTCGCCGGCGGCGGGCCTGCGGTGAGGTTCGGCGGCACCTGTGCGCCGCCGGTGCTGCCGGCGGTCGTGGAGCCGGAACCGGCCGGAGTCACCGTCGGTGGCTGCGAGCCGCCCAGCTTCGGGGAGCCGACCTGCCCGGTCGACGAGCCGCTGGTGACCGTGAGCGAGGAGACGTCCGGCGGCGCGATGTCGACCGAGAAGGGCACGGTTGAGTCGGTCGGGAGCTCGGTGCCGACGCCACCCGGCGCGTCATGCGTCATGTACGGCACGATCGCGAGGCTCAGCTCGCCCGGCGTCGACTCGGCGGAGCCGTCGAGAAGGAACGTCACCGTGGTGCCATCCGAGGAGACGCTGCCGGTGTAGCTGTGGAGTGAGCAGTCGTAGGCGGGCGCGTCACTGGCCGGCTGGTCGCCGCCGGCCTTCCACGACGTGTCCTTCGTCGGGCAGGCGACGAGCACAGGCGTGCCCTGCCCGCTGACCTTCAGCTCCAGTGTCGCGGTCGCGTCCTGCGCCATGCTGTAGAGCACGGCGCCGTAGGCGAGGATCTGGCCCGGCGCGACCGCGACGTGCAGGCCGCCGTCTGCGGTCGTCGGCTGTGGTGCCGACTGCCCGCCGCCGGAGGCGGTGTTCCACCAGGCTGCGCGCACCGGCTGGTCGGCCTGTGCTGCCGACGGCCACGTCGCGATGACCAGTGCACCTGCTGTGCTCAGCAGCCCTGCGCTGACCACTCGGCGCAACGTCTGTCGTGTCATCGTGCCCCCACCTTCTGGCCACCGGCCTTGCCGGCCGCTCCGGTGCGCTTGATGGCGGCGGGATCGCCGCCCAGATATGCAGTCACGACGCGTTCGTCGGCAAGGACGGCCGCGGGTGGTCCCTGAGTGAGTACGGCGCCGAGATCCAGCGCGACGATCGAGTCGGACAGCGACGTGATGAGCGGCATGTCGTGCTCGATGACGAGCATCGCGCAGTTGGTCTCCTGCTGGATGCGCTTGAGCAGCGGGCCGAGCGCCTCCGTCTCCCGCTGCGCGATGCCGCTGGACGGCTCGTCGAGAAGAAGCACGGTCGGGTCGTGCGCGATCGACATCGCCAGGTCGACGATCCGCCGGGAGCCGGTCGACAGCTCGGCGACGAACTTGTCGCGGAAGGCGCCGAGCCCCATCAGCTCGATGAGGTCGTCGACCGTGTAGGCGACGTCAGCCTCGGACTCGCGGATCGCCGGCGTGCCGAACAGTGCGGAGACGTGGTCACGCACCTCGATGTGCCGCTCGAGACCGAGGGCGATGTTCTCGGCGACGGTCAGCGACGGAAAGATCCGCGCGTCCTGGAAGGACCGGCCCAGGCCGACCGCGGCACGCCTCTCCGCCGGCCAGTCCGTGACGTCCGCCTGGCCGACGAAGATGTGACCGCGCTGCGTGGGCAGGTGGCCGGAGATGATGTCGAAGATCGTCGTCTTGCCCGCACCGTTGGGTCCGATCAGACCGAGGATCTCGCCCTCGTGCACGGTGAAGGACACGTCGTTGACGGCGGCGATGCCGCCGAAGTGGTGGCCGAGGTTGCGGACGCTGAGCGCGGCCGGCCGGGTGACCGTCTCGGCCGCGTCCGCGACGCGCTTGGTCTTCGCGCTCGCCGTGCCGAGCGACTTCGTCGCCCGATCGAGGAAGACCGACCGCAGGACGTCGTCGCGCTCGAGCAGCTGTTCCGTGGGTCCGGAGAAGCGCACCTCGCCCTTCTCCATGAAGTAGGCGCGGGTCGCGATCGTCAAGGCGACGTTGACCGACTGCTCCACCAGCACGACGGTGGCGCCCTCGGCGTGGATCGCACGTACGGCGTCGAGCAGCCGCTCCACGATCACCGGAGCAAGACCGAGTGACAGCTCGTCGATGACGAGCAGGCGTGGCCGGGCGACGAAGGCCATGCCCAGAGCGAGCTGCTGCTGCTCGCCACCGGAGAGGTCACCGGCCAGCTGGTCCCAGCGCTCGACGAGGCGCGGGAACATGTCCATGACCATCGCGGTCCGCGTGCTCACCTCGTCGGCGGACTGCTGCGCGTAGAGCCAGCACCCGGCCTTGAAGTGTTCCGCGACGGTCAGTGTCGGGAACACCGCCTTGCCGCCCGGCACCTGCACGATGCCGAGAGCGGTCGTCTCCTGCGGCGCGGCGCGGCTGATGTCGTGACCGGCGAACGTGATCCGGCCTGCGGTCGGCCGGACGATCCCGGACACGGCCTTGAGCAGCGTCGACTTGCCCGCGCCGTTGGTGCCGAGCAACGCGACGATCTCGCCCTCGTGCACGTCGATGTCGACGCCGAAGAGCACCTGCACCTTGTCGTAGCAGACGTCGACGCCGCGGCACTGGAGCAGCGGAAGGTCGCCCGTTGCTCCGACGAAGCCCGGGTAGGGGTCGTGCGCGGCACCGGTCTTCCGCCCGCTGAAAGGCAGTCTCATCGGACCAGCTCCGGCTCGGTGAACGCTTCGGGGGACGGCTCGGGAAGGCTGACGGGAAGCGGCTCGGGCATCGTCGCGTCCGTGTCGTCGACGCGCCGGTCCGCGAGCAACGACGGCACGTGGATGCCGTGCTTCTTCGCGAGCCTGCGCAGCCACTTGTCGCGCTCCTCGAACACCCAGCCGGCGAGGCCGCCGGGGTTGGTGTAGAGGTTGATGATCAGCAGGGGACCGGTCAGCAGCAGCGGCATCACGTCGGAGATGGTGTGGCCGAGGTGGTGCCATGCGAGTGGACCGAACAGCACGGTCGCCTCGAAGGCGATGACGCTCAGCGTGCCGCCCATCAGCGAGCCGAGGCCACCGACTGCGGCGGCGAGGAAGACGCCGATGCCGGTCAGGACGTCGTAGGTGCCGGGGATCACGTTGTGCTGCTGGTAGGCCATCAGGACACCCGCGACACCCGCGAAGCCACCGGAGATCGCGAACGCGGAGAGCCGCGTCCGGACCGGCGCGATCGAGTACGACGCCGCTGCCCGCTGGTTGTCGCGCAGAGCGATCAGCATCCGGCCGCTGTGCTGACGGCGGAACGACGCGGCGGCCAGGAGGCACAGGATGAGCAGCCCGACGCAGAGGAAGTAGAACGACTTCTCGTCCTCGAGGTCGAACTTGCCGTAGAGCGTCGGCCGGCGGATGTCCGGGTGCAGCGGGTTGGGCAGCAGGTGACTGCCGATCCAGTAGTGCGAGTTGAGGATGTAGTACTGCATCGTGTAGCCGAATGCCAGCGTGGTGACGGCCAGGAACAGACCTTGGATCCGCACGGCCGGCAGGCCGATGATGACGGCGGTGAGAGCGCCGGCGGCGATGCCGATGCCGAGCGCGGCGAAGAAGTCGATGTTGTGGTTGCCTGCGAGCCCGCCGGCAGCCGCGGAGGCGATGCCGACGAGACCGAACTGGCCGAGACTGATCTGTCCCGCCCAGCCGGTGAGGATCACCAGCGAGACGCCGACGATGCCGAAGATCGGCAGCAGCTGCAGGTGGCTCATGTCACTGGGGTTGATGACGTACGGAAGGCCGATGGCGAGGGCCAGACCCACGACCAGCAGCGTCGAACGCATCCGGATGACCTCGGGCAGATCGCGCAGCTCGAGCGGGATCGGCCGGAACACCGCGATCGTCTGCCAGCTCGACGCGTTGGCGTCGATCGCGCGAGACCGCGACTTGCGCTGCGTGAGCAACGCGGCGTAGATGATGACGATCATCATCGCGTAGGAGTAGGACTCGTCGCCGGTCTTGAGGTTGGAGCCGACGATCAGCAGGCCGATGCCGACGCCCGTGATCAGCGAGACGGTGAGGTTCTCCATCTTCGCGACGACCGCGGCGGCGAGACCGTAGAGCAACGTGTTGAAGCCCAGCGTCGCGTCGGCCGGCACGCCGTAGAGCGGCGCGATCGAGAAGATCGCCATCGACGACAGCAGGCCGGCGAAGGCCCAGGCGATCGTGCTCACCCGCGCGACCGGCATGCCGAGGAGAGCCGCCCGCTCGGCGTTCTCCGACGAGGCGCGCAGCGCGATGCCGAGGCGGGTCTTCTTCAGGAAGAACACCAGCACACCGGTGAGGATCACGACCACGGCGAACGCGAAGACCTGATTACCGGTGAGGACAGGCTCGCCGCGGTGGTTGTTGATCATCCAGTCCTGCCACGGGGTCTTCACCCGGGGCACACGCGACGCCTTCTCGCCGAACCAGACCGGGATGAAGAACCCGAGCGCGGCGTAGGACTGGGCGATGCCGATCGTCACGACGGTGACAACGAGGCGTGACGTGCGCTTGAACCTGCGCAGCACGAGGATGTCGGTCAGTGCGCCGAACAGGACGCCGCCCACGATCGCGATCGGCATCGTCAGCAGGTAGCTGACACCGTGCGCTGTCGAGAGCAGTACCGCCGTGATGGCGGGTACGGCGCCGACGGCCGCTGCGGCGAAGTTGATGACCCGGCTCGTCCGGTAGGTCAGCACGATGCCGACGCCGATGATGCCGTAGAGCCCGCCGAGCGAGACGCCGCTGATCATCGCCTGCGGTGACAGGTGGAAGATCGACTGCACCACGAGCAGGAACAGCCCGGCGATGACGATGCGGCGAACGATCGTCGGCGTGGCCTTGGTCGACGAGGCGAACGACGTCACCTTGCCGGCGAGCTCACCGTCCAAAGGACGGCGACCGGTGTCGAGTGCGCTCATGAGCGCCTCTTGTCAGCGGTCGGTGCCGGCGGTTGCTTCACGGACGGGAAGTGACCCACCGAGAACCGGCTGCCCTCGATGTCGACGTAGTGGCCCTTCTGGCCGTTGTAGGGGCTGGTGCCGTTGGCGTTCCAGTAGACGACGCGGACGTCCTGAGTCCAGCACCACGAGCCGTTGCGGAACCCCCGCAGCGGGTAGCCGGTGGTGCCGCCGCCGCGGAACGGGATGTGCAGAGCCGCGGCCTGCATCCGTGCCGGGGTCAGGATCGGCCCCGTGCTCTGGATCATCGTCGCGAGCATCGCGTACTGCTCCCAGAACACATCAAGGTTGGCGACCGACGTCGGCAGTGCGCCGTTGTTGGTCGCGGCCTTGTAGACCTTCACGGCTGCGCTGTCAGCAGCCGACGTCTGCGGTATGTCGGAGCCGACGCCGATGGCGCCGTCCCAAGCGCATCCGTTGCCGTTCTTCGGACACGACAGAGAGTCGTTCTTGTGGTCCGAGCTCGAGTAGGTCTGCGCGATCGAGTCCCAGTCCATGGTCTGGTCGCTCGCGAGGATGCTTTCCGGCCAGTAGTTGTTGTTGCCGAAGGCGTTCTGCCCGAACTGTGGCGCGACCGGGTCGCAGAGGCAGAGCACGCTGGTCGCCGGGTTGGTCGGCGTGTTCATCGCCTGCTCGCTCTGCTGCGACTGTGTCGTCGCCGTGTTGATGTCCTGCGCGTAGAAGTACTCGTGGTTGACGCTCTCGCCGCAACCCCGCTTCAGAGCCGGGTAGAGCACCTGCTTCACGGTGTTCTCGTTGTCCGGGTCGTTGGTGCTGATGACACCGAGAACGCGAGGTTTGTTACGGAAGTCCTCTGCGGCGTTCTGGTCGCCGGCGAATATCGCTGTTCGTCCGCTGTTGCCTTGACTGGTCATCTGGTGACACCACCAGTCGGCGAAGTTGAGCTCGATGTTCGTCGCGCTCATGCCGGCGTCGTAGGAGTACGGCGCGTTGGCGTTGTGGAACGCGTCGGAGAAGCCACTGCCACCGAAGTTGACGACGTGCAGACGGGACAGCTCGGCGAAGCACTGCGAGCAGACGGTGGTCGACCACAGGACGCCGTACGGGTGGTACGTCGACACGATCTTGTCCATGTCGCCGATGAGGCACGGGTAGTCCGGCGGAACCGTGCGGCAGTTGCCCTGCACGGTGTCGATGTGCAGCTGGCGGCCATAGAGCTGGTAGTGCGAAGTGATGAACTTCGCGTAGGCGTCGTTCCACTGCTTGGCCTGGCTGGCGTCGTAGTAGAGCCCCTGTGCCTTGAGGATCGCGTCGACCTCGGCGCCGTAGTCGGCGACGTAGTTGACGACCTCGATCTTGTTGCTGGCCACACCCGGCCAGGTGGCGCCGCCGTTGTTCGGGTAGGCCGCGCCGGGCACGCCGGGGACGCACGGCGGTGCGTAGTAGTCGAGCTTGGGGTCGAACTGCCGCCCGGACACGCAGTGCTTGGTGTCGCCGGTCACGGCGCCGGAGGTGCTGCCACCGGAGGTGGTGCCACCGGACGCGCTGCCACCGGCTGCGCCGCCCGCGGCGCCGCCTGCAGCCCCGCCCGCCGCACCGCCTGCGCCGCCGGGCGGAACGGTGCCCGCCGGAAGTCCGGTCGCCGGGTCGGTGCCGGTCGGCACCCCGGTCTGGGTCGTGGCGTATGGACTCCCGCCCAGCGCTGAGTTGGCGGCGTTGGGGGCGGTGGACGGCGCGGCCACGACGAGGACCAGCTGCACGACGGCGAGCAGGACGATCGGGCCGAACTTCCCCATCAGCGGGTTGCTGGGCACGGTTGGGGCCTCCTGAGGGTGTGGCGCCGGGATGTGACCTGGGTCACAAGTTCGCCCAATGCACCACGAAACCTTCCACAACCGCCAGGGAGGTTCAGGGGCGGCCTGCCTGCCTAACGGGCTACCAGCCGGTAGGTCACGGCCGGAGCCTGGAAGCCCTTGAGCGCCTGCGCAGGCAGCTGCTCGACCGGCCAGGCGTCGTCCAGCGCGGCCACGACGCCCTCGGTCACCACCACGCTGGCCGGCCGGGCCAGTGCGACCAGCCGTGCCGCCCGGTTGACCACCTCGCCGAAGTAGTCGCCGGAACGGCTCACGACCGGGCCGATGTCTGCCCCGACCCGCACTGCCGGGAGCTCGCCCGCCGCCATGCGCCGGCAGATGTCGAGCGCGGCGGCGCAACCGGCGGCTGCGGAGTCGGCGACGTACATCGCCCCGTCGCCGATGAGCTTGACCAGCCGGCCGCCATGCTGCGCGACCGCCTCGGCGACCGTCTGCTCGAACGTCGACAGCAGCCGGTGCAGCTCTCCGGGCGACAGGGTCCGCGACAAGGCGGTGTAACCGACGAGGTCGGCGAAGCCGACGAACAACAGCCGTCTCGGGCTCACCTGGTCGTCGTCAGGGGCCCAGGCACCAGCGGCGACCCGGACCAGATGCGCCTCGAGCGTCGCGGCGATCAGCTGCTCGAGCGACGGGAGGCTCGCCCGGGTCATGTCGACGTAGCGCTCGACCACCTCAGTGTAGGTCGTGCCGCCGGCCAGCTCCGGCACCTCGTAGCGCATCCGGAAGGCGTCGACGACCGCTTCGGCGAGCTGCGCCGTCGTGCTGCCGATGACGCGCGCGAGGCCGAGGCCGGTCTCCTCGCCGAGCCAGTCGCGGATCGCGGCGGCGACCACCGGCAGCGACTCGGCGACGTCCGGCGGGACGCGTTGCGGACCCGGGGATGCGCTCAGACCCAGCGCGCGCCACACGTCCGCGAACTCCTCGTCCGTCAGCCCTGCCTGGCGAGCCGCGGCGGCGGCGGGAACCGCCGGACGGCCACGCCGGGTGGCCACCTCCAGTGCCAGGGCGCCGGGGGTGTTGGTCCGGAAGGCATCGGAGATCTCGTCGTCGGCTGCACCGAGCCGGCGGAGCAGGCCGGCGAGCTCGGCGCGGTCGTACCACGGGGCGGGCGGCGGCGGTTCGTCACTCACTGCGCCATCGTGCCCCACCCCTGGTTACAGAACGTGACATTCCTGTCATACTGCCGCCCTCGAGCGGCGGGGGTCACACCATGGAGCCTTCATGAACGGGCGGGCCCGAGGGAGTCGCGACCGGCTGCATGCAGCCGGCGACGAGCTTCGGGCAGAGACGGCGGTCGGCCTGGCGGTGCCGTCGGTCGACCTCTCCGCGCTGCACGGCGTCACCGAGCTGCTGCGGACTCTGGGTCGGCACTGGTCAGCCGTCGGCACGCTGCAGCGGCGGCTGCCGCTCGCGGTGCAGCAGCGGCTGCTCGCCCTCGACGTGGACGCCGACGCCGCGTTGGAGCAGACGCTGCATCTGTTCGCCTACGAGTTTCCGCCGACGGTGGTCGCCGCCATGCGCCAGCGCATCGACGCGGCCCTCGAGGCGATCGAGTCGTTGCGGCCGGGGAGCGATGCGGAGGAGGCGCTCCGCGGGCGAGACATCGACGCGGCCCGCTTCGCCGTGATCGTCCGTGACGTCATCACGGCCGGGGATCTGCTCGAGGTGCATCTCCAGCCGATCGTCCCGTTGTCGTCGTACGACTCCGCCGCACCCGCGGGCTTCGAAGCGCTCGCGAGGTTCCAGACCACTCCCTACGAAGCACCGGACATCTGGCTCGACCGCGCCGCCCAAGCCGGCCTGCTGCAGGAGCTCGAGCTCAGTTGCGCGCGGTCTGCGCTGGCGCTCGTGCCGCTGCTGCCCGACGGCGCGTTCCTCACCGTCAACGTCTCGGCCGAGACCCTCGTCTCGCCGGCCTTCGTGCGGGTTCTCGACGGTGTTCCCGCCGACCGCATCGTCGTCGAGGTCACCGAGCACGCCATCGTGCGCGAGTACGACGCCCTGCTGCGCGCACTCGGTGGGCTACGCGAGCGCGGTGTCCGGCTCGCCGTCGACGACGCCGGCGCGGGCTTCGCCAGCTTCCGTCACGTGCTCGAGCTCAGCCCCGAGATCATCAAGCTCGACATCCACCTCACCCGCGGCATCTCCAACGACCTGAGCCGTCAGGCGCTCGTCCGGTCGCTGGTGGCGTTCGCCGGCGACGTCGGCTCCACGCTCGTCGCTGAGGGCATCGAGACACCGGAGGACCTGCAGACGCTGCGCGATGCCCACGTGCCGTACGGGCAGGGCTATCTGTTCGCGCGACCCGGCCCGGCGGAGCGCGTGCTCGGGTTGTCCGCGTAGCGCGTCACGCCGGCACGTCGTGTCGGCAACGGCCGTCGTGCTCGCACTTGAAGGTGCGCCGGTAGGAGATCGGTGGCACGCCGACCACCCGGGTGAAGTGCTGACGCAGGTTGGCGGCAGAACCGAACCCCGCGAGTGACGCGATGCGCTCGACCGGCTCGTCACTGCTCTCGAGCAGATGCTGCGCGCGTCGGACCCGTTGCATGAGCAGCCACTGCAGCGGTGTCGTGCCGGTTGCTGCCTGGAAGCGACGCATCAAAGTGCGGACGCTCACGTGTGCGACGTCGGCCAGGTCGTCGAGCGTCACCTGTTCGTCGAGATGCGCGAGCGCCCAGTCGAGGACCGGACCGAGCGTGTCCGCCTCGACCTTGGCCAAGGGCGCGGCGACGTACTGCGCCTGGCCGCCGCCGCGATGCGGAGGGACGACCATGCGTCGCGCGACGGCGTTGGCGATCTCGCTGCCGAAGTCGCTGCGGACGAGATGCAGTGACAGGTCGATGCCGGCAGCCGAACCCGCGGACGTGAAGACCCGCTCGTCCTCGACGTAGAGAACGTTGGGGTCGACGGTGACCCGCGGGTAGCGCGCGGCGAGGTCGTCGGCATAGGCCCAGTGCGTGGTGGCACGGCGGCCGTCGAGAAGACCGGCTTCGGCGAGCAGGAAGGCGCCGGTGCAGATCGAGGCGACGCGGGCGCCGTTGGCGTGCGCCGTGCGCAGAGCCTCGAGCAACGGTCCGTGTCGCTCCGGACGTACGCCGGCCGCCGGCACGATGACGAGATCGGCGGAGACCAGGTCGTCGAGGCCGTACTTCGTGTCGAGGACCAGGCCGAGCTCGGTGCGGATCTCGCCGGGCTCGGCAGCGCAGAGCTTGAAGGAGTACCAGTCCGGCGTGAGGTAGCTCCGGTCGGCGCCGAACACCTCGATCGCGGTGGCCAGCTCGAACAGGGCGGTCCCGCTCACCACGGCGACGGCAACTGTGGGCATGGCAAGAATCTAGCGCATGATGTCAATACCGCCACTCGTGCTTCGTGCGCCGGAGGCGCAGAGTGCCTGGTGGAGGTGGTCGACATGGTGTCGCCGTATCTCACCCAGGTCCTCGCCGAGGCGCACACGGACGAGCTGCTGCGTGCGGTGTGCCGGACCCGGGGGGCGCGTCGCCGGCCGGCCCCGTCCCGGTTGCCGCGGCTGCGCGCCTGGTGGGTCGGGCAGCTCCGGCGGCCCGGCGTCGCCCGCGTCGCGATCGTGCCCGGCCGTCCGGTCACTCCGTGCGGCTGCGTGGGGAGGTGAGCGAGATGGCTCTCGTGGCGAGCGTGCTGGCTACCGTGGTCCTGGTAGGGCTGTCCTACCTTTTCGCCGCTGACAGCAGACCAGGTGTCGACGAGGCGCCGGCGCGGTGGTTCGGCCGGAGGTGACGGGTGTCGCGACGCGGCTGGCTGCTGTTCGCCGCGATGTGCGTGATCTGGGGAGTGCCTTATCTCCTGATCCGGGTCGCGGTCCGGGACCTCAGTCCGGCGACCGTCGTGTTCCTGCGCACGGGGCTCGGAGCGCTGCTGCTCGCGCCGTTGGTCATGCGCCGGGGCGGTATGGCCGATCTGGTCGCGCGGTGGCGACCACTCCTTCTCTACTCCGCGGTCGAGGTCGCGATCCCGTGGTGGTTCCTGACCGATGCTGAGCGGCATCTCTCCAGCGCGCTGGCCGGGCTGCTGCTCGCGGCCGTCCCGCTGTTCGCGATCGGCATCGCCCTCGCGAGCGCCACTGAGGTCGTCGACCGGTGGCGGGCGCTCGGGTTGGCGCTGGGCGTCGGCGGTGTCGGAGCGTTGGTTGGTCTCCAGCTCGGCCACATCGACGTCCTGGCGGTCGGCGAGGTCCTGCTGACCGCGCTCGGCTACGCCGTGGGGCCGGTGATCCTCACCCGCCGGCTGGCTGACCTGCCCGCGGTGAACGTCGTCGGATCCTCGTTGGCGCTCAGCGCGCTTGCCTGGGCGCCCGCTGCCGCCGTCACCTGGCCGAGCTCGGTCTCGGCGAAAGCCGTCGCCTGCGTGGTGGCGCTGGCTCTGGTCTGCACCGCCGTCGCGTTCCTTGTCTTCTTTGCGCTCATCGCCGAAGTCGGTCCGTCGCGCGCGACCGTCATCACGTTCGTCAACCCGGCCGTGGCCATCTCGCTGGGTGTCGCCGTCCTCGGTGAGCGGTTCACGACCGGCATGGCCGTCGGCTTCCCTCTGGTGCTCGCCGGCTCGGTGCTGGCGACTCGGCTCAGCCCGTCGGGCGCCGCACCACCACGATCGCGAGGTCGTCGCGCAGCTCGCTGTCGACGAACGACCGAGCTGCCTCCTCGGCCCGCTCCGCGATGGCGTCGGCGGGCTGCCCGGCAGTCGATGACAGCACCTGCCGAAGACCTGTCTGCCCGAACATCCGCCGACCGTCCCGTCGCTCCGTGATCCCGTCGGTGTAGAGAACGAGCGCGTCGCCGGGCTCCAACGTCAACGTCGACTCCTCCAGCCCGAGCGCATCGTCAGGCAGGACGCCGAGCAGGTCGCCGGCCTCACCCACCAACTCGGTGCTGCCGTCTGCTCGTACGACGACCGGCTCTGGGTGGCCGGCCAGGCAGACGCTTGCCTGCACCCTGTCGCCCCGGGTGTCGAACCGGGCCAGCGCGACCGTGCAGAAGCGGGAGCTGCTCGGGTGGTCGTTGAGAGCGCGGTTGAGCCGCCGCAAGGCGTCGGTGAGCGAGGCGCCGTCGAGAAGCAGCAGGCGCAGCACGTCGCGGCTCGTGCCGGTGACCGCAGCGGCCTCGGCGCCCTTGCCGCAGACGTCGCCGATCGCAACCACGACGGAGCCGTCCGGCAGGGCGAAGGCGTCGTAGAAGTCGCCGCCGACCGACAGCCCGGGGGCTGCTGCGTGGTAGCGCGCGGCGAGGTCGAGCCCGGGGATGTCCGGGAGTCCGGACGGAAGAAGCGATGCCTGCAGGGCGTTGGCCGCCGCCACCTGCTCCTCGTGCAACCGCGCGTTGTCCACGGCGATGGCCGTCCGCCGACCGAGCTCGAGCGTCGCCATGAAGGCAACGGCGTCGAGCGGCGTCGCACGGCCGAGCGCGAGCACACCGAGCGTGCGCCCGCGGGAGATGAGAGGGACGACGGCCACGTGGCTGCGCTGACCAGCGAGCGTGATCGTCGACGGCAGCCGCTGCGTCGCGCCGGTCGCGCCGGTGGCGATCGCGGTGCGGACCTCCTTGTCGTTGTCCAGCAGCTCGTGCACGGCGTCGATGCGGTCCTCGCGTCGATGCGTCGCCGTCACCCGCCGCGGCCGGCCGCGGTCGTCGACCACGAAGGCGGCGCACCAGTCGGCCAGCCGGGGCACCACGATCTGCGTCGCAAGGGTGAGGGTCAGCGCGACGTTCATCGAGCCGGCGAGCAGCTCCGTCGCCTCGGCGAGGTAGTCGAGCTCGGCCTCCCTCTGCTGCTCGGCGCGCACGACGCCGTGCTCCGCCGCGAGCAGCGACAGGCGCTCGGCCGCGAGCTCGAGGAAGCAGTCGTCGTCGTCGCTGGGCTGTCCGGCCAGGTGCACGGTCAGCGTTCCGAGCCGGCGGTCGTCGACGATGAGGTCGCGCAAGTAGGGATGCTCGGAGACGTCGGCGCCGCAATGAACGAGCGGGTCGGTCGAGCCGTGCATCGTGAGGTCGCCGCCGACGCCGTCGACCCCGTCGACGATGCGCTGCAGGAGCTCGCGGGCCTGCTCCTCGAAGGTCATGGCGCGGCGGATCAGCGGGCGGAGCAGCAAGGTGCGCAGCTTCTGCTCCGCTGCTCGGACCGACGTGAACTTCTCGCCGGCGCCCGCACGCGGTTCGGGTGGCTCGGGCGATCGGTCGCCGCTGGTCGCCAGCCGGAACCAGACCGACTTCCGGCCGCCCTGGTGCTCGGTGCCCCACGCCTCGGCCAGCCGGTCGACCAGCAGGAAGCCGCGACCGCCCTCGTCGAGCTCGGAACCGCCTCCGGCGCGCATCACCAGCGGGCCCGTGTCAGCGTCGCGGACTCGGACCACGATGCCGGTGTCGTCCCGCTCGACGGCGACCTCGACCGGGCTCGCCGCGTGTACGACGGCGTTGGTGACGAGCTCGCTCACGAGGAGTTCTGCGATTTCCCGGGCCTCGGCGAGCTCCGGAGCGTCTAGCGTGGTGGCGATGAACCGGCGCGCCTGCTGTGGCGCAGCGGGATCAGGAGCGAGGCTCAGCGCGGCGGTCATCGTCCCTGTCCGGTATGTCCTCTGCGTGGCCGCGCCGTCACACTCTGCAATTTCTGGTCCATACTGACCAGATCTCGCTCACCCCGGCACCGAGCCAGCTGCCTCGAGGAGGCTCCATGAGCACCACCGCTGCCAGCCGCACCCGAAAGACGACTGCGCGGGCCATGGTGGAGGTGCCCACCGATCATCTCGCCGAGCTCGCGGCTGCTCTGACCGCGTTCCGCAACGGCGATTTCACGGTGCGCCTCGGACGACGTGACGGGCTCCTGGGCGATGTGGTCGACAGGTTCAACGAGGTCGCAGATCTGCAAGAGCGCCGCACCCGTGAACTCGTACGAGTGAGCCATGTTATCGGCCGTGAGGGACGGATGACCGAGCGGCTGAGTGAGCTCGCCGACAAGGGCGACTGGGCGACGTCCGCCACTGCCGTGAACAACATGATCGACGACCTCGTCCGTCCGACGACCGAGGTCGCGCGTGTCATCGAGGCCGTGGCCGAAGGCGACCTCTCGCAGCACATGGCGCTCGAGATCGCGGGCCAGCCCGTGAAGGGTGAGTTCGAGCGCATCGGCACCACTGTCAACAAGATGGTCGACCAGCTGTCGTCGTTCGCCGACGAGGTGACGCGTGTCGCGCGTGAGGTCGGCACCGAGGGCAAGCTCGGTGGCCAGGCACAGGTCCGTGGCGTGTCCGGCGTGTGGCGTGACCTCACCGCCAACGTCAACTCCATGGCGGCCAACCTCACGACCCAGGTGCGAAACATCGCGCAGGTGACGACGGCGGTGGCGCAGGGCGACCTGTCGCAGAAGATCACCGTCGACGCGAAGGGCGAGATCCTCGAGCTGAAGTCGACCGTCAACACGATGGTCGACCAGTTGTCGTCGTTCGCCGACGAGGTCACGCGTGTCGCGCGTGAGGTCGGCACCGAAGGCCGGCTGGGTGGCCAGGCCGAGGTGCGTGGTGTGTCCGGCACCTGGCGCGACCTCACCGACTCGGTCAACTCGATGGCGGCCAACCTGACCGACCAGGTGCGAAACATCGCGCAGGTCGCGACCGCGGTCGCCAAGGGCGACCTGTCGCAGAAGATCACGGTCGAGGCCAAGGGCGAGGTCGCCGCGCTCGCCGAGACGATGAACGCGATGGTCGACCAGTTGTCGTCGTTCGCCGACGAGGTGACGCGTGTCGCCCGTGAGGTGGGCACCGAAGGTCAGCTCGGTGGTCAGGCCGACGTGCCCGGTGTCGCCGGCACGTGGAAGGACCTCACCGACGCGGTGAACTCGATGGCCGGCAACCTGACCAGCCAGGTGCGGAACATCGCGCAGATCGTCACCGCCGTCGCACGCGGCGACCTGTCGCAGAAGATCACCGTCGACGCGAAGGGTGAGGTCGCTGCCCTCGCC
Organism: Mycobacteriales bacterium; assembly: GCA_035690365.1. GTDB lineage: Bacteria > Actinomycetota > Actinomycetes > JAFAQI01 > JAFAQI01 > DASSKP01. Next base: position 1,602 of record DASSKP010000011.1, on the reverse strand, counting down.
GACACGATCAACTCGCTGACCGACACGCTGCGGGTCTTCGCCGAGCAGGTGACGACGGTCGCCCGCGAGGTCGGCACCGAGGGCAAGCTCGGCGGGCAGGCAGAGGTGCCCGGCGTCGCCGGCACGTGGAAGGACCTCACCGACTCGGTGAACTCCATGGCGTCCAACTTGACCGACCAGGTGCGTGACATCGCGCAGGTCACGACGGCCGTGGCGAAGGGCGACCTGTCGCAGAAGGTCTCGGTCGACGTACGCGGTGAGACGCTCGAGCTGAAGTCGACGATCAACACGATGGTCGACCAGCTGTCGTCGTTCGCCGACGAGGTGACGCGTGTCGCGCGTGAGGTCGGCACGGAGGGCCGGCTGGGTGGTCAGGCGCAGGTGAAGGGTGTGTCCGGCACGTGGCGCGACCTGACCGACAACGTGAACTACATGGCGGCCAACCTGACCGGCCAGGTGCGGAACATCGCGCAGGTCGCGACCGCTGTCGCGAAGGGTGACCTGTCGCAGAAGATCACCGTCGACGCGCAGGGCGAGATCCTCGAGCTGAAGAACACCGTCAACACGATGGTCGACCAGCTGTCGTCGTTCGCCGACGAGGTGACGCGTGTCGCCCGTGAGGTCGGCACCGACGGAAAGCTCGGTGGCCAGGCACAGGTGAAGGGTGTCTCGGGCACCTGGCGGGACCTGACCGACAACGTGAACTCGATGGCGGCCAACCTGACCAGCCAGGTGCGAAACATCGCCCAGGTGACGACGGCTGTGGCCCAGGGTGACCTGTCGCAGAAGATCACCGTCGACGCGAAGGGTGAGGTTGCCGCGCTCGCCCAGACCATCAACACGATGGTCGACCAGCTGTCGTCGTTCGCCGACGAGGTGACGCGTGTCGCCCGTGAGGTCGGCACCGAGGGCCGGCTGGGTGGTCAGGCGCAGGTGAAGGGTGTGTCCGGCACGTGGCGCGACCTCACCGACAACGTCAACTACATGGCGGCCAACCTCACGGCCCAGGTGCGGAACATCGCGCAGGTCGCGACCGCTGTGGCCAACGGTGACCTGACGCAGAAGATCACCGTCGACGCGCAGGGCGAGATCCTCGAGCTGAAGAACACCGTCAACACGATGGTCGACCAGCTGTCGTCGTTCGCCGACGAGGTCACGCGTGTCGCCCGTGAGGTCGGCACCGACGGCCGGCTCGGTGGTCAGGCGCAGGTGCGTGGCGTCTCGGGAACCTGGAAGGACCTCACCGACTCGGTGAACTCCATGGCCTCCAACCTGACCAGCCAGGTGCGAAACATCGCGCAGGTGACGACCGCTGTTGCGCAGGGTGACCTTTCGCAGAAGATCACCGTCGACGCGAAGGGCGAGGTCGCCGCACTCGCCCAGACCATCAACACGATGGTGGATCAGCTCTCCTCATTTGCCGACGAGGTGACGCGCGTGGCGCGCGAGGTCGGCACCGAGGGCAAGCTCGGCGGCCAGGCGGAGGTGGCCGGCGTCAGCGGCACGTGGCGCGGCCTCACGGAGAACGTCAACCAGCTCGCGTCGAACCTGACCGATCAGGTGCGCGCCATGGCGGACGTCGCCTCGTCGGTGACGCTGGGC
>DASSKP010000010.1:0-41672 GCA_035690365.1 Mycobacteriales bacterium | reverse complement strand
CTATTCACGCTCAGCCTTGTAGGGTGGCCGCGAGGTTCGGCCGGGCACGGCCGGCGATCGACCCAAGGAGGACCGGATGGCCGATACCTACGAGGGCTACTGCGTGAAGTGCAAGGAGAAGCGGCAGTTCGAAGGTGAAGTTCGCACGAGCGACTCGGGGCGCCGCATGGCTCAGGGTCTCTGCCCGGTGTGCGGCACCAAGATGAACCGCATTCTCGGCAAGGCCTGACACCAGTCTCGTACGGTTGACGAAGGCCCGGCGCATCTGCGCCGGGCCTTCGTCATGTCCTGTGGACGCGCAGATGCGCCGACGCGACATCGCTGGCATCGTCTGCGCGCATGTCGGACCTCCTGCCTTCACGACCACTGCTCAACCGCGCGCTGCGACGCGTGTGGCGTGACCACGAGACGTTGCAGCTCGGCCTCGAGCCGCGGCACGCCGTCGTCCTGCGCGGTCTCACCCGCGCCGACGAGCGGCTGCTCGATCTGCTCGACGGCACGCGTGGTGTCGAGGCGATCGTCGAAGCCGCGACAGCGCTCGGCGTCGACGAGCTCTCGACCCGGCGCCTGCTGCAGACGTTGATGCGCGCCCGGGCACTCGACGACGGCTTATCGCAGCCTCGTGGCAACGAACGCGAGCGACAGCGTCTTGCTCCCGACGCTCTGACCCTTGCGTTGCTCGACCGCCGCCCTGGCGTCGCGGCACAAGCCCTCCTCGGCCGTGAAGCGGCCACTGTCGCCGTACACGGGGTGGGCCGCATCGGCAGCACGATCGTCGGCCTGCTCGCGGCCGCAGGAGTCGGCCGGGTCGTGTGCGTCGACCCGCGCGCGGTTGCGGCCGCTGACCTGTCGCCCGCGGGGGCGGCCGAGCCGACGGCCGAGACTCGCGCCGGCGACGCGGTCCGGCGCGCCGAGGAGAGGTACGGCGCCGATCGGGTCGTTGCGCGAAGTGCCGCGACCCCGACCCTCGCGATCGTCGCGCCGGTGGGCAGCACGCCGGGGCCAGAGGTCATGGCGGAGGTTCGCGACCTGCCGCACCTTCTCGTGCATGTTCGCGAGACTTCCGCGTTCGTGGGTCCGCTCGTGCTGCCGGGTGAGAGCACCTGCTGGCGTTGCGTCCAGATCGCCCGCAGCGACCGCGATCCTGCGTGGCCGGCGATCACCGCTCAGCTCACCGGCGTCGCACAGTCGGTCGAGCCGGCCGATGTCGCGCTGGCCTCGTTGGCCGCATCCCTCGCCGTGACGCATGCGCTCGCGTGGCTCGACCGGGAGACCCTCATGCGGGCGAGCCAGGTGCCGAGCATCGACGGGATCGTCGAGTTCGACCTCGCGGACCTGCGACTGCGGCGACGGACACTCCGCGCACACCCCGACTGCGGGTGCGGTGCGGCAGATGCTCAGGCGCCGAGCTTGGTCTCCTCCACCCAGGACCGCACAGCCTGACGCGGCAGGTCGGTCGGCGGCGTGACCGCGGCCCGCGGGACCCACTCGTTCAACATGCGCGTGGTCTGCTCGGCCGTCCCCGGCCGGCCGAAGTAGTAGCCCTGGCCCTCGTCGCAGCCCATCTGCCGCAGCATCGCGAGCTGCCGCTCGGTCTCGACACCCTCGGCGACGACGCGCAGGCCGAGACCGTGCGCCATCGCCACGCTTGCCTGGACGATCGTGCGGCCGGCGTCGCCCTGCTCGAGCTGGCTGACGAACGACTGGTCGATCTTGACCTCGTCGATCGGCAGCTTGTTGAGCCGGCTCAGCGACGAGTAGCCCGTGCCGAAGTCGTCCACGGACAGGCGGGTGCCGAGCGCGCGGAGCTGGCAGAGCGTCTGGATCGCGTAGGAGCGGTCCTCCATCAGCAGCGACTCGGTGATCTCGAGGACCAGCCGGTGCGGGTCCATCAGTGCGCGGTTGAGCTCGCGGGCGATGGCCGAGCCGATGCCGGGCTCGCTCATCAAGCGTCCGCTCATGTTCACCGCCATCGAGAGTCCTGCGGTCGCTTCGCACTCGTCCCACGCGCGCAGCTGCGCGCACGCCTCACGGATGACCCACAACGTCAGCGGCACGATCATGCCGGTCTGCTCCGCGACCGGCACGAAGCTCGACGGCGGCACCATGCCGCGCGCGGGGTGGTTCCACCGCATCAGCGCCTCAACGGCGCCGATGGTCCCCCTGCGCATGTCGACGATGGGTTGGTAGACGAGCGAGAAGTCCTGACCGGCGATGGCGTGGTGCATGTCGCTCTCGAGGGACAGCCTTTCGACCATCTCCGTCTGCATCGCGTCGTGGTAGAGGGTCACGCTGTGGGTGTGCTCGGCCTTGCTCGCGTACATCGCGAGGTCGGCCTGCCGCAGGAGCTCGAGAGCTCGCTGCTCGGTCGCCTTCGAGGGGCGGCCGTCGGAGACTGCAAGCCCACCGCTCGCGCGGACCGCGACGGTGCGTCCGCAGAGGCTGAACGGTGACTTCAGCTCGGCGAGCAGACGCTGCGCGACGCGCAGCGCGGCCGATCGGTCGAGGTCGGTGAGCAGGACCGCGAACTCGTCACCGCCGAAACGCGCGACGACGTCGTGCTGCCGGCTCCCGTTGAGCAGGCGTTCGGCAACGCAGACGATGAGCTCGTCGCCGACCGCGTGGCCCAACGTGTCGTTGACGTTCTTGAAGTCGTCGAGGTCGACGAAGAGCACCGCGACGACCCGTTCGGCACTCACCTCGGCCTGCAGCTGCGAGAGAAAGGCCTCGCGGTTGGCAAGGCCCGTGAGGACGTCGCGGCTGATGCTCTCCGCGAGAGCCGCCGTGAGCTTGCCGCGCTCCCGCTCGGCCGCTTCCGCATGCGCGCGCTGCTCGTCGAGCAGCTGCAGCGCGTGGTCGTCGGCTTTGCGCACCCGCGCGACATGCATGGCGACGACGAGGGACACGCCGACGAAGTAGACGGCGCGCGCCGTCCACTGGGCAAGCATGATGACGCCCGCGGCGTAGACCAGTGCGATCAGCGCAGCCGTCAGCAATGCCGTGCGGGCCCCCGATTGCCCGCGCCTGTCCCCCGTGAGCGATTCCTCGTTCACGTGACGTCTTCCTCCTCTTATCGGGCCCCGACGTCGTGGAAGTGGAACGGCCGCGGCGGCGGCTCGAGGTCTGCACGTGGGCAGGTGGCGAGTGTCAACCCGCCGTAGTTCAGTGCCTCGTCACACAGCTGGTTGACGCCCCAACCCAGGTCACTGCCGAGCCGGGTCACCGTTGCGCGGAAGATCGTGATCTCGTAGCGGGTCGGGACGCCGTAGGCGATCTGGATGGTGCCGATCAGCTCTGCCGTGCCCGGCGTGCCGTTGAGCCCGTCGAAGGACTTGTCGAACCGTCGCCAGACCGTCGGCTCGGCCTCCCAGAGCCCCCCGACGCGCACATCACGCAGGGCAAGCTCCATGAGGACAGCACGAGCGGCCTCCTCGGGAATCACGGCGGCAGGTCGAATGACCTCGCTGACGGCCCCCTCGTCGGCGAACTCCATGGGGTAGTCCACGACAGCTCCTTGCGCTCAGGTCTAGTCAGAATCGGTTTCGGGACCACCCGAATGAAGTAATGAAGATCGCCTTTCTTGCGTGCGCCGCGACGCCGAGCCGGAGGATCACCCACAATGACTAGGTGAGCGACATCCCGCGATGGGCCATTTCGCGTAGCGCGAAGCTCGCGAGCCTGCCTCTCGGGGTCGCCGGCCGGGCGACGATCGGCCTCGGCAAGCGCATCGGCGGCCGCCCCGCCGAGATCGTGGCGAGCGAGCTCCAGCAGCGCACGGCGGAGCAGCTGTTCCGCGTGCTCGGCGAGCTCAAGGGCGGCGCGATGAAGTTCGGCCAGGCGCTGTCGGTCTTCGAGGCCGCGCTGCCCGAGGACATCGCGGCGCCCTACCGGGCAGCGCTCACCAAGCTGCAGGAAGCGGCGCCGCCGATGCCGCCGTCAGCCGTCCACCGCGTGCTGACCACCGGGCTCGGTGCCGACTGGCCGGCGATGTTCACCTCATTCGACGACAAACCGGCCGCGGCGGCGTCGATCGGCCAGGTGCACCGTGCCGTGTGGAGCGACGGGCGCGAGGTCGCGGTCAAGCTGCAATACCCGGGCGCGGGTCCGGCGCTGCTGTCCGACCTCAACCAGCTCGCCCGCCTGGCGCGGCTGTTCGCGGTGCTCAACCCGGGCCTCGACGTGAAGCCGCTGCTCGCGGAGCTCAAGGCACGAGTCGCCGAAGAGCTCGACTATGCGCTCGAGGCAGAGTCGCAAGCGGCGTTCGCGGCGGCGTACGACGGCGATCCCGACATCTTCGTCCCGAAGGTCGTGCATCACGGGGACCGCGTGCTCGTGAGCGAGTGGGTCGACGGTCTGCCCTTGTCGCAGATCATCCGCGACGGGACCGACGAGCAGCGCGACAGCGCCGGACTGCTGTTCACGCGCTTCCTGTTCTCCGGACCGATGCGTGCGGGGCTGCTGCACGCCGACCCGCATCCCGGCAACTTCCGGTTGATGGCGGACGGACGCCTGGCGGTGCTCGACTACGGCGCGGTCAACCGGCTGCCCGACGGACTGCCGACGACGATCGGCCCGCTGGTGCGACTTGCGCTCGCCGGCGAGGCCGATGCGGTGCTCGCGGGGCTACGCCAGGAAGGCTTCGTCCGGCCGGACTTCGACGTCGACGCGGAGGCGGTGCTCGACTACGTCTCGCCGATGCTCGATCCGATTCGCGATCCGCTGTTCCACTTCACCCGCGCATGGCTGCGGCACGAGGCCGCGCGCGTTGCCGACCCGCGCTCGCCGGCCAACGCGCTCGGCCGCCAGCTCAACCTCCCGCCGACCTACCTGCTGATCCACCGTGTGACGCTCGGCGGCATCGGCGTGCTCTGCCAGCTCGGCGCGCAGGCGCCGTTCCGCGGCGAGATGGAGAAGTGGCTCCCCGGCTTCGCCGACTGACCTCACCACCATTCGGTGGGGAGACTGCCCTCGATCTTGCGGGCGTTGTCCCGGGTGCATCGCTCGCAGAGGTGCTCGACGCCGCGGTCACCGAACTGGATGGTCCACGTCAGCGGTGGTCCGTCGGCCGTCACTCCACACCACACGCAGGTCGCCGTCGTCATGGCCTCGTCCTCGCCCACACCTGTGATGATCCCTCGGCGACACCGGTGTTGCAGCGTCTGATAGGCAGGCGGCATGGCCACGCTGACACCTCCGCGATCCGACGTCGACTCTCCGGGGCGTGACTCCGCCGACTGGGACCTGGGAGTAGCGACCGGTCTCATCCGCATCTTCGCGGGCATCGTGCTGTGGCGCGCGCCGTCGACGCTGATCCGACTGAGCGGCGGCTCCGCCGACGACAGCCTGCTGCGTGGGCTGTTCCGCTACTTCGCGGTGCGCGACATCGCGCTCGGGGTCGCGACGCTCGCGTCGACGCGGCCGGGCGGTGACGTCACCCGGTCACTCACGTTGCAGGGCGTCGCGGACACGACCGACGGCGCGGCGGTCGGAGCGCTCGTCGCGACGGGTCGGCTGCGGCGCACCCAGGGCCTCGGTGCCGTCGGACTCGCGGGCGTGACCGCACTGATGGAGTACGCCGCCGCGTGGAAGCTGCGCCGCTCCCACGGATGACTCAGTCGCGCCGGCGACGTACAGCGGTCAGCGGGTGGGCTCGCGCCACATGCGCCAGACCGTCGGCCCGGAGCCGAGCAGTCGCACGTCTTCGACGACCTTGAACCCGTGACGCTCGTAGAGCGTGAGGTTGCGCTCGTTGGACGACTCCAGGTAGGCCGGCGTCCCGGTCTCGTCGGCCTGCTCGAGCACGCTGCTCAACATCGCGGCGCCGAGGCCGCGGCCCTGCTGCGTGGGCGCGACGCCGAGGTAGCCGAGATACCAGTGCTTGGGGTCCTTCGGGTGCTTGCTCTCGATGTAGAGCTGCGACCGAAGCGCACGCGGCAGGTTGCGGCCGAACGCCTGCGCAGCGGGGATGGACTCGCGCAGCACCTCACTCATCGGCAGCGCCCACGAGCCGGGCGCCGACCAGAGCGCGCCCCCGTCACCTGCACCGACGCCGTAGACATGCTTGTCGCGACGCAGGTAGGAGCGCGCCATGCTGGTGAAGAACGTCGCCAGCCGCTTGTCGCGGTTGGACGCGTCAGCCGGGATGAGCCACTGGAAGACGGGGTCGTCGACGAAGGCCGCTCCGAGCGCCGAGCCCACGGTGCCGTGGTCCCCCCGCGCCGCGCGGCTGACCTGTGTCTGCGCCGTTGTCATGGCTGCGACCGTAGACGGCGTACCCGGCCGGCGCCAGAGAGGTGCCCCGCCTCGTAGCCTCCGCGCATGGCGTTCGTGCACCCGCTGCGGGTCCAGTTCTTCGAGGTCGACCTGCAGGGCGTCGTGTTCAACATGTGGTACCTCGCGTGGTTCGACAACGCGATGACGGCCTACCTCGCCGAGCTCGGCTTTCCGTACGACGCCATGAAGGACCTGGGCTGGGACGTGCAGCTCGTGCACACGGAGGTCGACTGGCGCGGCGGTGCGACGTTCGGCGACGAGCTCGGCGTCGAGGTGACGACCGACCGAATCGGCGCGACGAGCTTCACGCTGGCGTTCCGCGTCGTACGCGGCGAGGAGGAGCTGGTCACCGCGAAGACGGTCTACGTCGTGGTCGGCGTCGACGACTACCGCAAGCGCGCCGTCCCCGACGACCTCCGCAAAGCCCTCGACCCTTCAGGTTGATCAGCCGCCGGAGGCGAGGACGTCGGCAGCGGCGTCCGGCGGAGTGGGGTCGTCGGCACGTTCGCGCCAGCCCTCAGGCAGCGTGACCGGCTTGGGGCCGTGCAGGTGTCCGCGCGGCAGGTGCTCGTTGCCCGGCGGCAGCGTCGCGCTCGGGTCGAGCTCGTCGAGCAGCTCGTCGAGCTCCGCGAGCGACGACGCCTGCGCCATCCTGCGGCGGCGTTCCGGTCCGGCGGGATAGCCGGTGAGATACCAACCGACGTGCTTGCGGAAGTCGCTGACGCCGAGGATCTCCTCGCCCCTGAGCTCGACCAGCAGTCGCGCGTGGCGACGCATCACGTCGATGACGTCACCGAGAGGCGGCGGTGGCGTGACCGGACGGCCCGAGAGCGCGTCGGCGAGGTCGCGGAACAGCCACGGCCGGCCGAGGCAGCCCCGACCGACGACCACGCCGTCGCAGCCGGTCTCGGTCATCATCCGTACGGCGTCCTCCGCGGCCCACACGTCGCCGTTGCCAAGCACCGGGATCGCGGACACGGCTTCCTTGAGCGTGGCGATCGCCGACCAGTCGGCGCGGCCGGAGTAGAGCTGCTCGGCTGTGCGCGCGTGCAGGGACACAGCGGCGATGCCCTCGGTCTCGCAGATGCGCCCGGCGTCGAGATAGGTCAGCGTCCGGTCGTCGACGCCCTTGCGCATCTTCAACGTGACCGGGATGACGCCGGCTGCGCGCACCGCAGCGCGGACGATGTCACGCAGCAGAGTGCGGTGCACCGGGAGCGCGGCGCCGCCACCGAGCCGCGTGACCTTCGGCACGGGGCAGCCCACGTTGAGGTCGACATGGTCGGCGCCGAACTCCTCGACGACGATGCGCACCGCTTCACCGACGACGCGCGGGTCGACGCCCGACAGCTGCACGCTGTGGAGTGCGACGCGTGGTTCGCGCGTCACCATGCGACGCGTCTTCGCGCTGCCCTCGACGAGCGCGCGTGACGAGATCATCTCGGTGACGTAGAGGCCGTCGCCGTAGCTCGCGCACAGCCGGCGAAAGGCCGCGTTCGTCACGCCGGCCATAGGCGCGAGCACGACCGGCGGGTCGACCTCGATCGGTCCGATCTTCAGCGCCACAGCGACGTCAGCTCCAACCCGAGCTGCGCAAGCATGCGCCGCAACAGCGGCAATGACAGGCCGACGACGTTGCTCGCGTCGCCGTCGATGCCGTCGACGAACGCGGCCGCCCTGCCGTCGATGGTGAAGGCGCCGGCGACCTGCAGGGGCTCGCCGCTGGCGACGTACGCCGCGATCTCGTTGTCGCTCGGCTCACCGAAGCGCACGACGGTGTCGGCGACATCGTTGACCTCGCGTCCGGTCGCGGTGTCGATGACGCAGTGGCCAGTGAGCAGAGCGCCGCTGCGGCCGCGCATGCGCTTCCATCGCAGCGTCGCGTCCTCGGCCGAGGTCGGCTTCCCGAGCAGCTCGCCGTCGAAGAGCAACATCGAGTCGCACCCGATGACCACCGCATCGGCGACGCCGGGCCCGGCGGCGACAGCGCGCGCCTTCGCCTCGGCGAGCAGCCGCACGTTGTCGAACGGATCGTCGACGGTGATGCCGTCCTCGTCGACGCCACTGACGACGACGGTCGGGTCGAAGCCGGCATCGCGGAGCAGCCGAAGTCGCGCCGGCGACGCCGACGCGAGCACGAGGGTGCGGTCGCTCATCTGCTGCACTCGACTCAGGTGTCCGTCGCCAGCCGAGCGGCGAAGCCGACGAAGACGAGGCCGGCGAGCCGGTCGAGCCAGCGCCGGGTCGACGGACGCGTCATCCAACCGACCACCCGATCGGCCAGCGTGATCAGGATCGCGAAGTAGAGCATTCCCTCGGCGACGAAGATCGACCCGAAGAGCAGCGACGTGAGCGGGACGTCGGAGCCGTGCGGGACGAAACCCGGCAGGAACGCGATGAAGAAGACCCCGACCTTGGGGTTGAGCAGGTTGGTGGCGAGCCCCGCCCCGTAGCCGGCGCCGAGCAGGCCGCGCCGGACGGGTGCGTCGTCCGGCCCGGCAACCTGCGGGGCGCTGCGCCCGCGCAACGACTCGTAGGCGAGCCACAGCAGGTAGCAGGCACCGGCGATCTTCAACGCGTCATAACCGGTCTGGCTCGCGCGCAGCACCGCCGCGAGACCGACGACGGCGGCCAGCATCCAGAGCGCGAGCCCGGTGAGCACGCCGAGCACGGTGCGAACGGCCTGGCGGCGCCCGCCCCGGACCAGGTTGCGCACGACCACGAGCGTGTCCGGCCCGGGCAGCAGGACGACGAGCGTCGAGGCCGCGACGAAGCCGAGCACCGCACCGAGCATGCATCGACGCTAACAGCAGGATCCGAGCGGAGGCGCGTCGAAATCCGGCCCATGTCACGTGCCTTCCGTGTCGCCGTCGCCGCTCAGGTCGCCACGCTGCTCACCGGGATCGCTGCCGCTGCCTCCGCGTGGTCCGCGTTGCCGACGGCTGCGCCGACCGCTCCGCCGGCCGGTGCGATCTCGAAGAACGTCGAGTTCGTCGCCAACCTGCCGGAGGCGGCGACGGCGATCTCGATCAACTTCATCGGCGACACCATGTTCGTCAGCACGGTGAAGGGGCTTCTCGCCTACGACGTCAGCGACCCGCGGTCGCCGCAGCTGCTCGGCACTCTCCCCTACTACCTCTGGGAGAACGAGGACGTCGACGTCGACGCCAAGCGACATCTGCTTTTCATCTCGCGCGACCCCCGCGGCTTCACGTCGCCGGCGACGACCGCGTTCCCGTACGGCGCCGTCGAGGTCTACGACGTGTCGACACCGGGTGTGTTCCGGCCGCTGTCGGTCACGCCACTGCCCACCGGCCACACGACGACCTGCGTCGCCGGCTGCCGGTGGACGTGGACCGGCGGTCCGGCGACGAGTCCGGCGGACGCCCACGACTGGAACGGCGGCCGGCCGATCTACGCCCTCGACATGAGCAATCCGTCGCAGCCGGTCCAGTGCGCTCATCCGATCGACACCGGGCGAAGTGACGGCAGGACGTCGTACGCACACGACGTGCAGGTCGACGCGCGCGGCATCGCCTGGGTGTCGGGCGACGGCGGCATCCGCGGCTACTGGGTGACCGGCCGGCACCGTGACCCGGTCGACGGGAAGGTGAAGACGGCGACCGGCTGCGACCCGGTGCCTTACGCGGGCGGTGGCACGACGCTCGGGCGGCTGGCCACGCGCGACGGCCTGATGCACAACGCGTGGCGCGACCTCGGTGCGTCGGTCGACGGTCAGCGCGGCGACGTTCTCTACGCGACCGAGGAGGTCACGGGCGCGTCGTCGTGCGCGGGCTTCGGCCGGTTCGCGATCTACGACCTCCGCGGGACGTTCCACGGTGAGGGCTGGCGCGACATCGCGCACACGCACTTCCGAATGCGTCAGCTGTCGACGTGGACGCCGGAGAGGCAGCAGGGCAGCAGTGGATGCGACTCGGCGCACTACTTCACCGACCGTGGCGACCAGCTGCTCGCAGGTGCCTACTACACGCAGGGCACGCGCTTCCTCGACGTGCGCAACCCGCGTCGTCCCCGGCAGATCGCGTACTTCCGGCCGAACGACGCGGACACGTGGGCGGCGTACTGGCACAAGGGCTACGTGTTCATCGCCGACTTCCAGCGCGGGATCGACGTGATCCGGCTGACCGGCCAGGCCGCCCGCACGGGCGCCGCGGCGTCGGTGTCTGCGGTGACAGCGCCGGAGCTGCCGGCCGATCGGTCCATGGCGTCGGTCGGCCTCCGGCCGGACAAGGACTGGCACTGGATGTGCGCCGTTCCGGCGCGTCGTTCCTAGGCGGGGTGCCCGGGGTCGAGGTCCTTGAGCTGCTGGAAGGTGAGAACGTCGCTCGTCGCGTGACCGCTCGTTGCCACGGGCGCCAGCAGCAGTCCGGTGTGGTCGCCGACGTCCAGCCGGTCGATGATCTCGCCGACGAACCACGCAGCTGATCCGTCGAGCACCGGGATGTCGTACGGGCCGTCGTGCCACTCACACTGCGCGAACTTGTCGGCCCAGTCCTCGCTCTCCTCGCCGAAGAGGCGGGCGAGGTCCATGCCGTCGCGCCGGAGCAGGTGGACGGCGACATGAGTCGCCGAGTCGACCGTTCGCGCGGTCGCGTTCGCCTTCGAGATGCAGGCGAGGAACCGCGGTGGATCGATGCTGGTCTGTGTCGTGAACCCGACCAGACAGCCGGCGCGATCGTCGCCTGCGCGGGTGGTGACGACATACATCGGGTAGTCGAGCGCGCTGACGAGAGCTTCGACATCGACGTCACCACTCACGGCGCGTGCGGACCTACTCCGCCGGGCTGGTCAGGTCCGGCCGGCCCGCCGCCGCCTGGCTGGGAACCGCCGCCACCGGCGTGACGTCCAGCTTGTGACAGCGGTCGCCGACCCGGACCGCGCCAGGGGTGACGACCCGCGTGTTCGTCCCGCGCAGTCGATGGGCTCGGCCGTCGCGCGAGTTGACGAAGCGCATCGCGTCCTCGCCGAAGCGCGCGACGAACTTCTTGCACCCCGTGTGCGGTGGCGGCGTCACCTCGAGGACGGCGTCGCCGATGGCAAGTCGCGTGCCGACGGGAAGGTTGTCGATGCTGAGGTCGAGATCGACGTAGAGCTGGTCGCCGCACATCTCCATGCGGCCCGGACCGGCGACGAGCGTGGCCACACGGGCGTTCATCACCGTGATCTGCATGTCCGGGATCGCCGAGCCGTCCGGCGTCTGCCGGCTGCCGCGGGTCAGCCAGTTGTCGCCGATGAGACCTTGGACGAGGTCGAGCCGAGCCTCGGTGGGCAGCTCACGCTCGCCCGGGACCGGGCGTGCCGCGATCAGCAGCAGCTCTCCGGCGTCCTTCGGGCTGGCCAGCAGATGGCCGAGCCCGGCTTCGAGCTCGGCCATCGTCCGGTGCATGCGGCGCATTCTTCCGTACGTCGCCCATGCACCGCACCCGAGTTGTCGGCGGCTTGACTACTCCTTGCCGATGCTGAGCGTCGTGACGACTCCGGCGTGATCGCTCGGCCACATCGGTGGCGTCGCGTCGAACGGATCCACCCCGACGTGCGTCGCGCTCTTCGGGTTGACCAGTCCGCGACCGAGGACGTGGTCGATCCGCGAGTGCAGCGTCCCGCCGCTGAGGGTCTCGTTGCGGCAGCAGGTGTAGTCGGTGTCGGGGTTGCCGAGCGCGAGCCAGGTGTCGCTGTAACCGGCACCGATCATGACGGCGTACCCGGGCCGGGTCGTCTCGCCGTAGGCGCTGTTGAGGTCACCGAGCACCACCGTCGGAAGGGATGTCTCGACAGTGTCGGCGAGCTCCTGCATCTGCGGCCCGTTGACGTCACTGCCGGGCAGTCCGAGCTCGCTCGGTGCGTAGGCCTCCGGGTGGGTGTTGACGACGCGCCACACCTTGCCGCGGGTCTGCAGGTCGGCCCACACGTAGCCGCGGTCGAAGTTGATCGACGTGCCGAGCGATGCGACCGGGATGACCAGCTGTGCGTCGAAGTGCGCTTTCCCCGTGCCGAGCACCTGAAGCTGCGACATCGATGTCGCATTGCGAGCGATGAGCACGTCGTTGTCAGTGAACGTCGCCAGAGCCTGCACCGCGGCCGGCAGCTGCACCGCTGAGTCGAAGTTCTTCTGCGCAACCACGACGTGGTACGGCGTCCCGTTGGCCGCCAGGTCGGCAAGCAAAAGGGCCAGGAAGTCGTAGTTCGCGGCAGGCACGATCTGCTCGCCGTTGAGCGGGTTCCTGCCGACGATGTTCCACGTGGACACCTCTTGGAGACCGACCACGTCCGGATGCGCCGCGGTGATCTCGTCCGCGACACCGGCCATCCGCTTCGCGGGCTGCGAGAACTCGACAGTGCCGGCCACCTGGGCCATCGCCGTGAACGCGGCGGTGGGCGACGTTGCGGCGACGATCCCTGTGAGATCGGCACCGAGGTAGAGATTTCGGGTCATCACCGTGACCTGGCGTTGGCTCTGAGGCACCTGCGACGACGCGGAAGCGACGTCGGGCACGGCGACCGCAAGGGCCAGGACGACGGGGAGACCAGCGAGAGCGCGCAGCATTCGGCGCGTGGGCAGCATCATGCGGACCACGGTCCGACCGGCGGGTCGCCGGGAGTAGAGGCGAACGTCCCGTCTCGGGCTGACGCCCCTGCTGTGTCCTGAACGCAGGCAACACGTCGTCGGACAGCCGCAGGAGGACGCGGAGGACAACTCGGGGCTTTGGCCTCTGGCGCGAGTCCCAACCCCGGCGGGACGGTGCTGATGACCGCTCGAAAGGGATACGGGCGATGACTGAGGTGAAGCGCGAGGAGGGCCGGTCATGTCCAGATGCGTGCGGTTGATGAGTGTGATCGCCGTCGGTCTCGCCCTCGCCGCGTGCGGTGGCGGTGGGAGCAGCGGAGGCAGTGGCGACGGCGGAGGCAATGGAAGAGCGGCACCGTCCAGTGCCCAGCTGCACGCTCGTCTGCTCACGGCGGACGACGTAGGGACCCAGTGGAAGGCCGGCGAACCGATCAACTCCGAGGATCTCGCCGCATTCGCGCAGACGCCATGCGCGGCGGCAACGATCAACCCGGCCGTCGTCAAGCGGTTGACGGCGGTCGTCGGCGCGCAGTTCGAGCCCGTGGACCGCTCGTACCGGCACTTGATCGAGCTCGTGGTCACCGGTGACGCCACGCAGCTCCACAAGGACCTGCAAAGCGTGTTCTCCGCGATCGAGTCGTGCGACGCAGCCGGGTCGGCCGGGGTGAGAGTCACCGTGACGCAGCTGTCCATTCCCGAGTTGGGCGACCAGCGGGCGGCGTACGCCGTGACGCAGAACCCCCCGGATGGCTCGCCAGCTGCGATGTCCCTGCGCACCGCCTACGTACGACTGGGGACGGTCGCCGTCGTGGTCGGCCTCGTCGACTTCCGCGCCTCGAAAGACGGGGTCTCGCTGGTCAGCGACGACAACTTCAGGGCGCTACTGACCAAGGCGACCACGAAACTCAGCGCCTAGTCCGCGCAACCGACGGAGGTGTCGGATGCCCACAACCCTCAACCCCAGGGCCGCCAACCCTCCGCGATCGCATCGGCGGACGCGAACCTCTGCCGGCGAGCGACGCAGGGGCCTCCGCCTGCTCATCGTGAGTGCGTTCGTCGCGGCAGCGATGTTCGGCCTCTGGTGGCTCGTCGCCACCACTAACCGCGAGGGTCATCACGACGCGGAGCTGCTTCCGCTGTTCACGCTCTTCGCGTTGGTTCCGGCGATCTACCACTTGGCCCTCGCCCGCTATCTCCGGTCGAGAGGCAGATAGCGGCTAGGAGTGGCCGAGATAGATGAAGCCGTAGGCCTCGTCACGGAACTGAATGCCCGCCTCGCGCAGCGGCTCGTCCCAGTCCCCGATGCATGACGGGTCAGCCCCTTCGGAGCCGTGGTCGGACGTCAGCACAAACGTCGTCGACGACAAAGCGCCGATGCGCTCCAGATGGTCGAGGAACACTCCGAGCCGCCTGTCGGCGTCACGCATCGAGTTGTGCGCGACCTCGGAGTGCGGGCCGCCTGCGTGATGCCCGGTGTCCGTGAGCAGGGTGTTCCACCACATGAGTCGCGGCGCCTCGGCAACCGTCGGCCACAACGACAGCACCTGCTCCAGCCCGATCGCGTCGACCGACGACGACCACGCGTAGTCCTTGTCGTCGAGCACGTGGTCCTTCGTCGCGTGCCCGTCCGACAACGGGTCCGGCAGCAGGGCGTTCATCGACTTCGCGCCGTCACTCGAACCGCCGGCGCGGACGAGACCGAAGGTCGAGTAGTCGGCGCCCGTGTCGACCGGCTCGTTGACCGACGCCGTCGAGCCGTCCACCCGTTCGAAGACCGTCCGGATGCCTGGCTCGAGCCACTCGCTCCACCGGTGCCAGGTCGCGGCGTCGTTGGTCAGCACCTGCGCCGCCGTGCGGCGGTCGAAGTAGGCGTTGTTGACGATGCCGTGCCGACCCGGCCCGACTCCGGTGAGCGCTGACGTGTGGTTGACCAGCGTCACGCTCGGGAACTCGGCGATGGACCCGCCGCTGAACGCGCAGCCCTGCTGCAGCAGCCGCGCCACGTTGGGAAGGTCGCCGGAACGCGCGAGCGCGTAGAGCGAGTTGGAGTTGCAGCCGTCCCACAGCAGCCCGACGACATGCCGCGTCTCGTTGGGTGCGAGTACGTCGACAAGAGCCGCCCCGTCCATGTCGGAAAGCGCAGACAGCGGCACACCAGCGAGCCACGCCAACGTCGGCGCGATGTCGACGACGCGAGCGGACAACGGCAACACCCCGCGACCGGTGACGCCTGCGCCGGACAGGACGAGCGGAGCCCGCGACTGCACGAGCGAGAGCGACCCGTGCTCGCCGAGATGGCCGCCCTTGTCCGGCCAGTGATGCCGGCCGGTGTGCACGACGGCGAGATCCGGCGCCGCATCCGCGGCGAACAGGCCGGTCAACCGCGAGAACGCGTAGGGGTAGGAGTTGTTCGCGTTGACCGGCGACCGGTCGGCGAGCTCCGACGTCAGCGGTGTGAACGCGAGCGGGTCCTGCAACGCCACGGGGTTGTGGCCTTGCAGCACGTCCGCGCTGGCAAGCGTCAGCCGCGCTGCTCCGGCGTGGTTGGCGACGTACACGGCGTCGCCGTCCGGCCATGCGACCAGGTCGACGACGTGCGACAGCGAGGAGTCGCACAGCACCTCGACCGCGCTCTCGCGCATCGCCACGTCAACGGTGACGGTCATGCGGCCGACCCTAGACGAACAAGCGAACGCCCCGTAGACCTCACGGGATCTACGGGGCGTTCGTTCTCGTCGGCACTAGAGGCTGGCGAGGAGGGAGCGAGCCCGGCGGGATGCGGACTCGGCCCGGCGCTGCAGCCGACGAGCGGCGGCGAGCCGGCGAGCGGCAACGACCTGGCGCTGACGCTCTTCGTGAACGGCGCGCTGGCGCCGGTCGGTCTGTCGCTCGAGTGCGAGCGATTCGTTGAGCAGCAACATGGTGGTTTCTCCTGAAAGACGTGCGTTTGCGGTGCGCAGCTGAGCGTTCGTCAGCGGCGTCGTGCCGGGGAAGCCGGCGCTCACGCGGCGATCTCGTTCTTGCGCGGGCGTCCACGCGGCCGCTTGCGCGGCACGACGACGCCCTGCAGGACCAGCTCGCCACCCCAGACGCCCCACGGCTCCCGGCGCTCGAGAGCGTCGGCAAGACAGGTGGAGCGGATCGGGCAGTCGATGCAGAGCGCCTTGGCGCGCTCGACGTCGACCGGTGACTCGGCGAAGAAGAGGTCGGGGTCCACCCGGTGGCAGGGAAATGCCTGCTCCCGGTCAGCCTCGACCACTGCGGTGAGGGACATCGGCTCCACCTCCTTGTGGTGTCGACGGGCTTGGGATCGGATCGGAGAAACAGAAAGGCCGCGGACCCTGTTCGGGTGCCGCGGCCTGGAGTTCGCCGGTCTTGTGGTGGTTCAGACCGGTGGGCTCCAGGCGGATGCGCCACCCTGGGCGTCATTGCGCGTGACGGAGGCCTGGTACGACGCCGCACCGCTGCGCTTGGCAGCGGCCGCAACGAACGGCACGAGGCCGTGGGCCATCGGCGAGAGCACGATGGCGGGCATGCCGCAACGCGTGGCGGCCACAGTGAATTCAGTCACCGGGCACCTCCTCACGCGTCGACGAACGTTCGCGGGCGACCATAGCGCGGCCGTGACACCGAATCAACGAATTATTTCCCGCGCGTCATGGGGAAGAGCAAGAACATGCGCTTGGGCGGATCAGTCGACACTTCCCAGATCGAGGACCGACGAGGCGGGGGGCGTGGCCTGGCCGTCGGCGGCGGCGGGTTGGGCGTCGTCGGCCTGATCCTGGCTCTCGTCTTCGGCCTGAGCGGCGGGGGCGGGGGCGGCGGCGGGGACGTCAACCAGATCCTCCGGCAGCTCCAGCCGGACGCCGGCGCCGCGCAGGGCGACGCGCAGCCGCTCGACTGCTCGAAGGGCGCCTCGGAGTCGACGGCGTGCTTCGTGACGGCCGTCGTCAACGACGTGCAGGCGACGTGGGCCAGGATCTTCCAGCAGCAGGGCCGCACCTACCGCGAGACCAAGCTCGTGCTCTACACGCAGGCGACGCCGACGCAGGGCTGCGGCGAGGCCAACTCCGCCGTCGGCCCGTTCTACTGCCCCGGCGACGAGAAGGTCTATCTCGACCTGGGTTTCTTCCAGGAGCTCCGTAACCGCTTCGGCGCCCCCGGCGACTTCGCCCAGGCGTACGTCATCGCACACGAGTTCGGTCACCACGTGCAGAACCTGCTCGGCACGATGCAGCGCGTCGACAAGGTCCGCCAGAGCGACCGTTCGCAGGACAACCCGCTGTCGGTGCGGCTGGAGCTACAGGCCGACTGCTACGCCGGCATCTGGGCACACGAGTCGTCCGTGCAGCCGGACCCCAACGACTTCAAGGAAGCCCTCAACGCAGCGGCATCCGTCGGCGACGACCGGCTGCAAAAGCAGGCCGGTCAGCGGGTCAACCAGGACACCTGGACGCACGGCAGCTCGGCGGAGCGCATGCACTGGTTCCAGACCGGCGCGCAGAGCGGCAACATCAGCGACTGCAACACCTTCGCCAGCGGCGCCGTGCCGTAAGCACCGCACTCAACCGTCTTGGTGGTCGCTGACGATGCGCAGGATGTCGGTGGCGTAGAGCTCGAGCTTCTTCGGGCCGACGCCTTGCACCGCGGCGAGCTTGCTCGCACTCGTCGGGCGCACGGCGGCGATGTCGACGAGGGTGCGGTCACTGAAGACGATGTACGGCGGCATCCCCGCTTCATCGGCCGCAGAGCGGCGCCACTCTCGCAACGCCTCGAACAGCGCGAGATCCTCCGGCGGCACGCTGTCGGCGGCCTTGGCGCGCTTCGCCGTCGACGGTGTGCGGGTGCGCTCACCGGCGATGATCCCTGGGCGCAGGCCGTCCAGGAAACGGCTCGGCTTGCGCGAGCGACGCCCACCGGCTGCTCGCGCGAGCGCCCACGACAGCGACAGGTGCCGGCGCGCGCGGGTCATCCCGACGTAGAGCAACCGCCGCTCCTCCGCGATCTGCTCCGGCGTCGACGCGTGCGTGATCGGCATCGTGCCGTCGACGAGACCGGCGAGGAAGACCGCGTCCCACTCCAGTCCCTTCGCCGCGTGGAACGTCGCCAGCGTCACGCCCTCGACCACCGGCGCATGCTGCGCGTCCATCCGCGCCGCAAGCTCCTCGACGAAGTCGTCCATCGTCGCCGCAGGCGACGTCGCGACCATCTCCTCGGCAAGCCCGACGAGTGCGCGCAGCGAGTCCCACTTCTCCCGCGCCGCACCCCGAGTCGCCGGCGGCTCCGCCGTCAGTCCGGCAGCGCGCAACACCTCCGCGACCGCGTCCGGCAACGCCATCTCGCTGACGTCGTCGCTCGCGGCCCGGGTCGACGCGCGCAGCAGTACGACGCCCTGCCGCACCTCGGGTCGTTCGAAGAACCGCTCGCCACCGCGCAGCTGGTAGGCGATACCGGCGTCGGAGAGCGCTGCCTCGTAGACCTCCGACTGCGCGTTGATGCGGTAGAGGATCGCGATCTCGCTCAGCGAGACACCGGCCGCCGTCAGCGCCTTGACCTGGCGCACCGCTCCGGCAGCTTCGGCCGGCTCGTCGTCGTACTCCGTGAACGTCGGCTCCGGCCCGTCGCCGCCCTGCGCCTGCAGCTGCGACTGCCCGCGCAGCAGCCGGTTGGCCAGACCGACGACCTGGTTGGTCGAGCGGTAGTCGCGCACGAGCTGCACGACGGCGGCGTCGGGGTAGCGCGACGGGAACTCGAGCAGGTAGGACGGCGACGCACCGGTGAAGGAGTAGATCGTCTGGTTGGGGTCACCGACGACGCAGAGATCGACGCGGTCGCCGAGCCATGCCTCGAGCAGCCGCTGCTGCAGCGGGTTGACGTCCTGGTACTCGTCGACGACGAAGTGCCGATACTGCGCGCGCACCTCCTGCGCGATCGCAGGGTGTTCCTCGATCGCGGCGGCGGTCAGCAGCAGCAGATCTTCGAAGTCGAGCTGCCCGCGATCGCTGTTGATGTCCTCGTAGGCGGCGTACAGCTTGGCGACGGTGACGGTCTCGTACGGCGGTGTGCGGCCGGCACGGACCGCGGCTTCGATGTAGCCGTCGGGCGTGACGAGCGCCGCCTTCGCCCACTCGATCTCGGACGCCAGGTCGCGTTGCGTGGCCGGGTCGAGCGAGAGCCGGAGCCGCGTGGCGGCGGCACGGATCGTCGGCAGCTTGCTCTCGACGATCGTCGGCCGGCCCCCGGAGGAGATCCGCGGCCAGAAGTACTGCAGCTGCCGCAGCGCCGCCGAGTGGAACGTGCGGGCCTGTACGCCGCCCACGCCCAGTGATCGCAGCCGTGAGCGCATCTCTCCGGCCGCCCTGGTCGTGAAGGTCACCGCCAGGATCTGCGCGGGCGCCGCGACACCCGCGTGGACCATGTGAGCGGTCCGGTGGGTGATGGCCCGGGTTTTGCCCGTGCCGGCACCGGCCAGAATGCACACGGGTCCGCGGAGGGCCTCCGCCGCCTGGCGCTGCTCCGGATCGAGATCAGCGAGAACGTCAGGGGGCACCGGAACATCCTTGCAGGGATTGGGGTTGTGCAGACCGTGACGAACCGCCTCACGATGTACAGCACCCAGTGGTGTGGATATTGCGTGCGCCTCAAGCGCGCTCTCGAGCGCGAGGGCATCGAGTTCGACGAGGTCGACATCGAGCAGGACCCGGCCGCCGCCGAGTTCGTGATGTCCACCAACGGCGGCAACGCGACGGTGCCGACGATCCTGCTGCCCGACGGCACCACGCTCACCAACCCGCCACTGCCCACGCTGCTCTCGGCGGTCCGCGCCGCCTGACCGGACGCGTCGCAACAAGCACTCCGGCGGCTGGGGCTCGGCTGCGAACTTCGTTCGGTTTTCCTGGGGCATTCACGACTTTTCGTCTATCCCTGTCCCCACGGCACATCATCGGTCACCATGAACCCGTGCTCGGCACCTCTGTGCATCACCCTGCGGTCACCGCGGTCCTGGCGACCGCGGCGGACCTGCTCGGCATGGAGGTCGTCTACGTCAGCGGGATGACCGAGGACGAGTTCCGCGTCGAACGCCTCTTCGGCCAGCTGCCCGGGGTCTACGAAGGGCTCACCCTCCCCCGGTCCGACTCGATGTGCGACCGGCTGCTCGCCGGCGCACCGCCCGCGACGGCCGACGCCGCCAACGACCCGGCCTACGCCGACTCCCCCACCCGCGTCGCGTTCGACATCTGCTCCTACGTCGGGGTGCCGGTGCGCGCTCCCGACGGCCGTCCGGTCGGCACGCTGTGCGGCATCGACCGCGGGCACGTCCCTGTCGCCGAGGACGCGTTGCAGCTGCTCCAGCTGCTCGTGCGCGTGATCGAAGCGCACGTCACCGGCAGCGAGGACGCCGCGGTGATCCGCCGGACGCCGACCGGCTGGCAGGTGGGCGACGACGAGGAGAAGGACCTCACGAGCGCGATGGTGCTGGCCGACCTGCTCGCCGGCGACCTGAGTGCTGCCGGCCGCCCGCCTCGCGCCAGTGACACCGGCGACGAGATGGAGCGCTTGCGGGTCGCGGTCGGCCAGCTGGAGCACGCCCTGGCTGCGCGCGTCGTGGTCGAGCAGGCGATCGGCGTCCTCGCCGAGCGGCAGCATCTCGCGCCGCGCGCCGCTTTCGAACGGCTGCGCAAGGCCGCCCGGTCACGGGGCCGCAAGGTGCACGAGCTGGCGAAGCAGGTCGTCGCGTCGTCGACCGACCCGTCGGTGCCGCTGCCGCCCGAGCTGGCCGGACGCCGCTGAGCTCGTCCCGCCCGCTGCCGGCCTCGCCGGTGCCGATGTCGCCACTCGCGATCGTCGACCGGATCGCTGATGCCGTGGTCGCGCTGCCGGCGAGAGCGCCTGCGCGGGTCGCGATCGACGGGCCGCGGTGGTCGGGGCTCGATCTCGCCGGCGGGCTTCCTGACGCGCTGCTTGCTCGCGGCCGGACGGCGTACGTCGTGGACCTGCACGACTTCCTGCGACCGGCATCGGTGCGGCTGGAGAGAGGCCGCGACGACCCGGACGCGTTCTACGAGGACTGGGTCGATGTCGCAGCGCTGCGGCGCGAGGTGCTCGAGCCGCTCGACCCCGGCGGGTCGCGCCGGATCCTGCCGACGTTGTGGGACGCATCGCGCGACCGCGCGACCCGGGCCGCCTATGTCGACGTACCGGCGGACGGCGTCGTGGTCATCGCGGGGTGGTTCCTGCTCGGTGCATGGTTGCCGTTCGAGCTGACGGTGCACGTGGCGTTGACTGCTTCGGCGCGGGGACGGCGGGTGCCGGCCGAGGACGCCGCGCGCGAGCTGCCGGCGTGGGAGAGGTACGACGCCGAGGTGTCACCTGTCGATGTCGCCGACCTCGTCGTCAGAGCCGACGACCCCGCACACCCCGCCCTGATCGACCGGCTCTCTAAGACAGGAAGGAGTTGACGGCGTCGACGGTCGCATCCGGTTGATCGGTCCAGAAGACGTGGCTCGCGCCGTGCAGCCAGTGCAGCCTCGCGCCGGGGATCGCCTCGGCGATGAGCGACGCGTTGGCCGGCTGCACGAGACGGTCGGCGTCTCCGTGCAGCACCAGCGTCGGCGCCGCGACGTCCCCGAGCCGGTCGAAGGTGCCGCGATGCCGGCGCATCGCGTCGAGCTGGCCCCAGTAGGCCTTGGCCCGCATCGGATAACGCAACCGGACCTCGACGTCCTCCTCGATCGCCGCTCGCGACGTGCCCGCGGCGTAGACGAACGGCAGCGACGCGTCGACCGCATCGCGTGCCGACTTCGGCTCGCGGTCCATCAACATCGCCGCCGCGTCAGGATCCATGCGCGCGGCCTCGCGACCGCCTGGATGCGTGCACCCGAGCACGAGCGACGCCACTCGCTCGGGATGACGCAGCACGACCTCCTGCGCGATCAGCCCGCCCATGGACACTCCGAAGACGTGCGCACGCGCGCCGCCCGCCGCGTCGAGCACCGCGATCGCGTCGTCGGCCATCTGCTCGACTGTCCACGGTGGCTCCGGCACGCTGCTGCGCCCGACGCCGCGGTTGTCGAACGCGATGACCCGCCGCTGCGCTGCCAGTCCGGGCAGCACGCGATGCCACATGTCCGCCGTGTAGCCGAGCCCCTGGATCAGCAGCAGCGGAGGCTCCCCTTCGCTGTAGGAGTCCCACCACAGCGACGCATCACCTGACTCGGCAACCGGCACGCGGACCATTGTCCGGCTACCGCTCCTTGCTACGGTCGCCGCCGTGCCCGTGGACATCAGCCAGATCCTCGACGACCTGCGTGCCGAGCACGCCGATCTCGACACGCTCGTCGCCGATGCCGACCTCTCGACACCGACCCCGGCGACCGGATGGAGCGTCGGTGACACGGTCGGCCATCTGTGGTTCTTCGACCGCGAGGCGACGCGCGCGTTGACGACGCCCGACGACTTCGTCGCGGGCGTGCAGCAGGCGATGGCGTCACCCGAGGAGTTCCTGGCGCTTCCGGAGAAGGAGGCGCGCGCTCTCGGAGACCGGCTGCCCGCGGTGTGGCGTGAGACGCGGGCCGACCTGCTCGCTGCCCTGTCCGCGGCCGACCCGAGCTCGAAGGTGCCGTGGTACGGCCCGCCGATGTCGCCGGCGTCGTTCGCAACCGCCCGCCTGATGGAGTACTGGGCACACGGCCAGGACATCGCCGACGGGCTCGGTGTCACCCGCACGCCGACCGCGCGGCTCCGCCACATCTGCCATCTCGGTGTGCGCACCCGTGGTTTCTCGTACGCCGTCCGCGGCCGCCAGGCTCCCGCCGTCGACGTACACGTCGCATTGGTCGCACCCGACGGGTCGACGTGGGAGTGGGGAGATGCGTCGTCGCCGGACAAGGTCGAGGGGACCGCACTCGACTTCTGTCTCGTCGTCACGCAGCGCCGGACGCTCGAGGACACTGCACTCCGGGTGACCGGTGACGACGCCAAGGACTGGATGTCACTTGCTCAGGCGTTCGCCGGTCCCCCGACGCTGACCGACCCGCAACGCGCCGGCCTGCCCACCCAATAACCGGCGTTCTCCTGCGTTCCTCGGCCCCGGCACCTTCACCGGTTGGTAGGGAAATCGGCATGGGAAGGGTCGAAAACCCCCGTGGTTCGTACCAACATCCGGATGACCTGGACCCCGACGGAACGGGCGGCAGGACATCGACGGATAGCCGTCGAAGATCAACAGTCATGTGGGGGGTGAACCGGCCAGCTGTGCGTGCAGTACTTGGTCTCGCCGCATGCTGGGCGATGACCTCCTGCGGTAGCTCCGGGCACCCCGCCGTCCACTTGACCGGCCCTTTCCAGACCAGCGGGCGGCAAGTGGTCTGCGACATCGAACCAGGGAACGTCGGTTGCGAAATGCACGCCTCGACGGCGTGGAAGGTGCCCCCCAAGCCGAAAGACTGCAACGACGACTGGCTGGGCGGAGTTGATCTCAATCAGCCGCGCCCTGCCCACTTCGGCTGCTGGTCCGGGGCACCCGGACTCGGCGCTCAGTCAATACCTACTCTCCGCGTTGGCAGGGTCGTCATCAACGGCAACGTCCGTTGCACCATCCGCTCTGATGGCGTCCAATGCGACGACACGTCGGATGGGCACGGCTTCGTCTACACCCGCAGCTCGTACCGCTTCTTCTAGCCGACAATCCGTCACGAGCACTGAAAGTGCCGCTCCCGAACTCGGGCACGCCGCTACGGCGCCGGAATGTCCGCCAAGCAGACATGTGAGACCAGCCAGTCCCATGCCGCGGCCTGGTCGCGGTGCACCGATTCGTTCCCGCACTCACATGTGGCTCGCCACAGGCCATCAGGCGCCGGCAACACGTCCGGTCCGGGCGGATACGTTGCCGCCACATCACTCATGCCATCAGGGTGTGACGCTCGGACGGCAGGTGCAGTGACCGCCGTCACCCTGGCTATGTGACGAGCAGCACCCATCCCGCTCGATAGGTGCCGATGCTGCAACGGCCGGACTCAGGTCACTGCAACGACCGGACCCTCCTCGGATGACGCCAACGCGAGGTCGGTGAGCTCGCGGCGGCTCGTCTCGGGCAACGCGACGCCGATGATGACGGCGGCGATCGCCAGGCCGACGACGAGTACGCCGACAGTGACTGCCGAACTGCCCGTCGCAGCGAGCAGCGCCGCGGACAACGCGAAGCTCGCGGACTGACCCAGCAGCTTCGCGATCGTCGACGCGGCACTCGCTGCACCGCGCAGCGCGGTCGGGAACAGCTCGACCGCGAAGGCGTTGCCGGTGGTCCAGGCGGCGAACAGACCGAAGTACGTCGTCATCAGCGCAAGTCCGAGACCGACGACCCCGCGCGCCACGGTGAAGAACAGCAGCAGACCGCCGGCTTGCACCAGCAGCCCGCCGACGCAGACGTGACGTCTCCCGACGCGGTCGCTCAAGCGGCCGGCCAGCATCAGCACCGGCAGCGCGACCGCACCCGCGACGACGAGCAGGAGGTTGGCCGCCGACGACGACAGACCGCGATCGCTCTCCATGAAGTCGACCGCGAAGACCGTCGCCTCGGTTGCCAGGTTGCCGAACAGGATCATGCCGCAGATGAGCAACAGCGGGCGGCGGTACGGCGGCCGGGCGAGCAGGCCCGAGCGGCCCTGCGAGACGTCGTGACGGCCGGCGACTGCTTCGTAGCGCGCGCTCTCCGGCAGCGACCGGCTCAGCATGACGACCAGCAGCAGGAAGGGCAGCGACAAGACGTAGAGCCAACGCCAGGAGGCACCGACCGGGCTGAGCGCCGTCGCCTGCACGATGGCCGACATGCCGGTGCCGAGCGCACTCGCCAGCGCGAGGACGCCGAAACCGATCCCTCGACGGCGTGCCGGCAGGTCCTCCGCGGCCATCGTCCACGCGACGGCGACCTGCGCAGTGAGGAAGCAACGCGTGACGAACTGGCAGGCGACGAACACCGCGATCGTCGGCGCCAGCGCCGTCGCCGCAGAGCCGGCGGTGTAGCCGACCATCGTCAGCAGCAGCACGCCGCGCCGGCCGCGCCTGTCGGCCCGCCGCCCCCACAACACCGCCGGCAGCGCACCGAGATAGAGCACCGCGACCCACAGGTCGGCGTGCATGTGCGACAGACCGAAGGTCGAGCGGATCTGCGGCAGCGCCACGGTCAGCGTCGCGAAGTCGAAACCCTCGGAGAAACAGGCGGCACCGAGCAGCAGGAGCAGCCGACGGTGCGCGTCGGTCAGGCCGCCACCCGGCGACGCCTCCGTCACGAGAGCTCAGCCCCGCGCGAGCCAGTTGGTGATCAACCAGTGCGCGATCGATGCCGGCGGCGGCAGACCGGGTGTCCGCTGCTCGTTGCGCCGTAGCTCGTCGCGGGTGAACCACCGCACGTCCTCGAGCTCGTCGTCCGACACCTTGGCCTCGCCGGAGACCACGCGGGCCTCGAAGCCCAGCATCAGCGACGCCGGGAACGGCCACGGCTGGCTGCCGCGGTAGACGACCTCGTCGACGACGACGCCGGCCTCCTCGCGCACCTCGCGAACGACCGCGTGCTCGAGCGCCTCGCCCGGCTCGACGAAGCCGGCCAGAGTGGAGTAGCGACCACGCGGCCACGACGGCTGCCGGCCGAGCAGGCAGCGGTCGTCGCCGTCGTGAACCAGCACGATGATCGCCGGGTCGGTGCGCGGGAAGTGGTCGGTCCCGTCGGCTGTGCAGCGCCGCACCCAGCCCGCGTCGACGACCTGCGTCGGCTCGCCGCAGCGCGGGCAGCGCACATGCGTGCGATGCCAGTTGGTCAGCGCGACCGCGGTGACGAACAAGCCGGCATCACGGTCGGACAGCAGCGCGCCCACGTCGCGCAACGACGCCGCGCGCGCGCCGAGCTGCCGGGGCAGCTCACCGACGCCGGCCCACAGTGCGACACCGTCGTCGCCCACACCGAGAAGGAAACGATCGCCGTCGTACGACGTCGTGTCGCCGAGCACGAGCCCGGTGTCGTCGTCGACCAGCGTGCGGCTCTCGTCGTCGAGCATCAGCAACCGGCCGCTCGTCCAGGCAGCCGCCAGCCACGCCTCGTCACGCCGGTGTTCGGCGGCGCGGTCGATCGCCGCACGCGACAGTGCCGGGCTGCTCACGCTGACGACGCCGACCCCAACGTCTCGGCGAGGTCGTCCCAGAGGTACGCCGCCGCCTCCGCACCGGTCAGCAGCAGGGGAAAGACGACGCGCTCGTTCGGCGCGTGGATGCGGTCGTCCGGCAGCCCGACCCCGAGGAAGACCACAGGAGCACCGAGCACATCCGCGAGATCGGCCTCGGGACCGCTACCACCCTCGCGCGTGAACAGGATCTCCTTGTCGAAGGCCCGCGACATCGCCCGCGCCGTGGCCTGCAGTGCAGGGTCGTCGAGAGGAGTGAGACACGGCCGTACGCCGTCCCCGAACCACTCCACGGCGGCCGCGATGCCCTCCGGCACCGCTGATGCGACGTAGGCATCCATCTGCTTCTTGACGTCGAGCGGCTCCTGGTCGGCGACGAGCCGGAACGAGACCTTCGCGTGCGCATCGGTCGGCACGATCGTCTTGTGTCCCGGCCCGTTGTAGCCGCCCCACATTCCGTGCACCTCGCACGTCGGTCGCGCCCACACCCGCTCCAGTGTCGTGAAGCCGGCCTCACCGTAGGTCGCACGACTCTCGGCGTTGCGCAGCCAGTCGCTGTCGTCGTACGGCAACCGTGCGATCAGCTCGCGCTCGCGGTCGGACAGCGGTCGCACGGCGTCGTAGAAACCCGGCAGCGTCACGCGAGCGTCGTCGTCGTGCAGGCCCGCGATCAGCGCGGCCATCGCGTGCAGCGGGTTGGGGATCGACCCACCGAACGAGCCGGAGTGCAGATCGCTGTCCGGGCCGTGCAGGTCGATCTGGCAGTCGATCATCCCGCGCATGCTCGTGCAGATGGTCGGCGTCTCGCGCCCCCACATGCCGGTGTCGGAGACGACCACGACGTCGCAGTCGAGCCGGTCGCGACGTTGCTCGAGAAGCGCGCGGAAGTTCGGCGAGCCGCTCTCCTCCTCGCCCTCGATCACGAACCGCAGCGTCACCGGCGGCGCTGACCGGCCGCTGGTCCGGAGCAGCGCCTCGAGGCCGAGGAGGTGGAATGCGACCTGACCCTTGTCGTCGGCGGTGCCCCGACCGAAGAGGTGCTCGCCACGCAGCTGCGGGTCGAACGGCGCCGACTCCCAGAGCTCCTCGGGGTCGACCGGCTGCACGTCGTGGTGCCCGTAGACGACGACGGCCGGCGCGTCCGGCGCGTCGGCAGGCCACTCGGCGAAGACCGACGGAGCACCGGGGGTCTCCCAGATCTCGACCGTCGGGAAGCCGACGGTGCGCAAGGCGTCGACCAGCCACTCCGCCGACCGCCGTACGTCGCCGGCGTGACCGGGGTCGGCCGAGATCGACGGGATGCGCAGCCACTCGATGAGGCGGTCGAGGAAGTCCTGCTGATGCTCCTGCACGTAGGTGCGGATCGCGGTGTCGGGCACGAACCGAGCCTAGGGCCGAGGCCTCCGTTGTGACCGCGCCACAAGCGGGGGCGCGCAGAATCGGTGTCGCTGTGTGCAGGGATGACACCGGTGCGTGACGAAGCACGAGGCCGTGCCTCGACGCCTCCTTCTGACACTGCTCGCCCTCAGCACCGCCGCCGCGACCCCGGCTCTCGCCGGCAACGGCCACGGGAACGACGGTCACGCCAACGGCCACCACTGGGTCGCGCCCAAGCCGGACAACTGGGCTGGTCATGGCACGGACCCGACCAACCCGGCCGGCTGCGACCCGCTCGACGGCGCGCAGTGCCTGCTGCCTTATCCGAACGACTGGTTCACCAAGCCGGACTCGTCGAGCGCGACCGGTCGCCGCCTGGACCTCAACGTGCTGGCGATGCCGCGCAACGTCGCAGGTAAGCCGGTTGAGCCGCAGGAGTGGAATCGCAGCGACGGCTTCAGCGCCGGCGCGCAGATCCTCACCCTCGTCCCGGGCATGACCAACAACGACGACATCGCCGCCTCCGGCATCGCGCCGGTGACGCATCTCGGTCTCAACGACGACCCGACCGTCGACCCCGGTGCCATCCTTCTCGACACGCAGACCGGCGAGCGGGTGCCGGTGTGGGGCGAGATCGACCAGTACACCGACGAGGCCGGGCCGGTGCAGACCGGCAGCGTCCAGCAGGACCTGATGATCCACCCGGCGGTCAACCTCGCCGACGGACACCGCTACATCGTCGCCCTGCGCCACCTGGTGACGGACGACGGCTCGCTCGCGCAGCCGTCGGCGTCGTTCAAGGCCTACCGCGACGGTACGGCGCCCGTGACCGACCCGCGTCGCCAGCACATGGAGAACCTGTTCTCGACCCTGGCGCAGGCCGGCATCGGTCGCAGTGACCTCTACCTCGCCTGGGACTTCACCACGGCGTCGACCGACAACGTCACCGGGCGTCTGCTCGCGATGCGCGACGACGCGTTCCACCAGCTCGGCGACGACAACCTCGCCGACGGCAAGGTCGAGGGCAAGTCACCGTCGTTCACGGTCGACTCGGTCAGTGACTACACACCCGACCAGGACAGCCAGATCGCGCGGCGAATCATGGGTCACTTCACCGTGCCCTGCTACATCGCCCCGACGTGCGAGCCGCCGACGAAGTGCGACCAGGTGTCGCAGGGCATCGTCGACGACTGCCCGACTCCGGGCCAGTTCGCGCTCGACCCGACCAACCCGGACGCGAAGCCGCAACAGACACCGGGCCAGACCTACAGCGCCAACTTCATCTGCAACGTCGGCCGGACGGCGTACGACAACCACACGCTGATGCGGCCGGTCGAGTACGGCCACGGCCTCTTCGGCGGCGCCGGCGAGGTCAACTCCGGTCCGCAGAAGACGATGGCCAACGACCACGGCATGCTCTACTGCGCGACCGACTGGACCGGCATGGCGAGCGCCGACGTTCCCAACGCAGTCATCGCCCTCAACGACTTCTCGCGCTTCCCGATCCTCACCGACCGCGTGCAGCAGGGGGAGCTGAACTTCCTCTACCTCGCGCGGCTGATGGTGCACCCGCAGGGCTTCAGCAGCTCGCCGGCGTTCCAGTGGAGCGACGGCACGTCGTTCATCGACACACGCGAGGCCTTCTACGACGGCAACAGCCAGGGCGGCATCTACGGCGGCACTGTCTGCGCGGTCTCTGTCGACGTACGGCGCTGTGTGCTCGGTGTGCCCGGCATGGACTACTCGATTCTGCTGCCGCGCTCGAGCGATTACGTCGCGAGTCAGCACCTCGTCGACGGGCTTCAGGGTTTCGACCCGAGCGACCCGACCGGTGCGATCGGCTACTCCGACCTGTTCGACACGTCGTATCCGGACCAGTCGCAGCGGATGCTGATCCTCGACCTGGTGCAGACGTTGTGGGACCGGTCCGACCCCAACGGCTACGCGTCGCACCTGCGCGGCGGGCTGCCGAACACGCCCCCGCACGAGGTGCTGTTGCAGGCCGGGTGGGGTGACCACCAGGTCGCGAACATCACGGCATTCACCGAGGCCCGCACCATGGGTGCAGCGGGCATGACGCCGCCGCTGGTTCCGGCCCGCTACGGCCCTTACCAGGACCCCTTCTGGGGCATCCCGGCCCCGGCGGCGTTCCCCTACGCCGGCTCGGCGATCACGCTGTTCGACACCGGACCCGCGGACTACACGCGGGCCGTGCCGGCAGCCGACGGCGGTGGCACCCACACCGGCACCAACCCGCCGCCGGTCGCCGACGTGCCGAACCGTTCCGGTGAGGACCCGCACGAGGCTCCGCGCCGGTCGCATTGCGGCCAGCTGCAGAAGGACGCGTTCCTGTCGGTCAACGGTCTCGTGACCGACCCGTGCGGGGCGCCGTACTTCGCCTGGGGCTGGGACGGCTTCACCGGCCTGTAAGGCACGTTTCGTCACACTCAACTCTTCTCGATCCCGTAAGGTCCGCGAGAGGACCAGCGGCGAGCGGAGGACGGCGTGACGGTCGAGGACCTGCGTCCAGGCGCATGGCACGGCGAGGACTGGTCGTTCCCGCTCGCGGGTGACACGCGGTTCACGTGGACGTACGACGTCGAGCGGCAGCGCCTGCTCAACCTGTACCAAAAGGGCAAGGACAAGCAGTGGGATGCGCAGAAGCGCATCGACTGGGAGCTCGCCCTCGACGAGGACAACCCGCTCGGGATGCCCGTCGAGATCGTGCCGATCTACGGCGTGCCGGAGTTCGAGAAGCGGCTGTCCGAGCCGGGTGAGCTGACGCGCGTCCGGCGCGCACTGCAGTGCATGCAGATCAGCCAGTTCCTGCACGGTGAGCAGGGCGCGATGATCACCGGCGCTCGCATCGTCGAGACGGTCCCGGACATCGACGCGAAGTTCTACGCCGCGACCCAGACGATGGACGAGGCTCGACACTGCGAGACCTTCGACAAGCTGCTGCGCGACAAGATGGGCATGGAGCCCTACCCGATCACGCGGCCACTCGCCGAGCTCCTGCAGCAGACGCTCTCGGACAGCCGCTGGGACATGCCCTATCTCGGCATGCAGGTCCTCATCGAAGGCCTCGCGCTAGCGGCGTTCGGTGGCATGCGCGACCACACCGACAACCCGCTGGCGAAGCAGGTAGTCGCCTACGTCATGCAGGACGAGGCGCGGCACGTTGCGTTCGGCCGGATGGCGTTGCGCGACGCCTACAAGGAGCTCAGCGAGGCAGAGCGCGTCGAGCGCGAGGAGTTCGTCGTCGAGGCCTGCTACCTCATGCGCGACCGCTTCCGCAGCGTCGAGGTCTGGGAGCAGCTGGGCTACGACGTCCAGCAGGTGCTCGACCTCACCGATCGCGCACCAGGTGTGCAGCTGTTCCGCAACCGGCTGTTCACCCGGATCGTGCCGTGCATCAAGGACATCGGTCTGTGGGGCGAGCGCGTGCAGAAGGCGTACGCCGACATGGGCGTGCTCGACTACGCCGCCGCGAACCTCGACGGGCTGATGGACGACGACGAGCAGACCGCCGACCGGCTGGACATGGCACGCAACGAGGCGCGGCAGCGCGAGGTCGAGGAGACGATCGCCCTCGGCGCCGGGGCCTGAGGCCTCCGGCGGCTCCTGGCAGGTCGGCGAGCGGTCACCCTTCCGTCGGCGGGAACGGGCCGAAGAAGCCGACGATCCGGCGGAGTCGGCCGTCCTCGGCCACCTCGCCGACGTCGAACCCCTCGGTCATCGTGGTGCCGTCCGGACCGACCATGGTCCAGGCGAAGCGCAACCATCCGTGATGCTCCTCGACACCTGAGGCGACGTCGATGCGAGCGCCCGGGATCTGCTCGTGAAAGCCACCGATGTGCGACACGAGTGAGTCCCGGCCTTCGACTCTGGCCGTCGGATCGCAGTAGACGCCGTCGTCGGACCAGGCCTCCTCCAACAGTGCACGCCGAGACGACTCATCGGGTTCGTTCCAGGCCGCGCCATACGCGCGGACGACGTCACTCGCTCCCACTGCATCCTCCGCATCTACCCACCCGGCTCACGTCGCCAGCGTCTGCAGGAACTCCTCGCGGCCAGGGCCGAACGTCGGCTCGTCACGCCAGCCGGCACCGAGCTCGATCACCCGCTCGAAGAGGCCGGGTGTCGCCACCACCTCGTCAGTGCCCTGCAGGAGCCCGGCGATCCGCAACCGGGCCCGCAACATCTCGCCGTCCTTGCCGGCGGCAGAGGTCAAGGCTCGCGTGAAGTCCCACATCGGGTCCGGGGCATGGGGGCGGCCCTCCACCTCCGCGTCCACCTCAGCGAGCCGGCCACGGTCGTAGGTGAGCGTCGCGCGGTACCACGGCTCGGCACTGGAGGCGGTCGCGTCCGCGAAGCTCCGCGCAAACTTCTCCGGCGCGTCGAGCTCGCCTTCCCGCATCGCATCGCGCAGAGCTATCGCGTGCATGAAGCCGATCGTCGCGCCGCGACCCAGCGACGGATTGGTGCAGGCCCACGAGTCACCGACGGACACGACCCCGGTGGCGACCGGTGACCCGTCCGGACAGTAGTCGCGGTGCAGGTCCTCGATGGCGGCCATCGCGGCAACGCCACTGTCCAGTGGTTGGCCCTCGGCCCAGTGCGCAGCCAACGGAAAGGCGGCCAGAGCGCGGTGCCACACGTCGGTGTCTTTCAGGGCTCGGGCAGCCTTGTCGCGAGCGCTGACGATGAGCCCGACGCCCCAGGTGCCGTTGTCGGCGGGAAGCGTGAGGATCGAGACCGATCCGTAGTCCTGAAGCAGCGGAGCGATCATCGCCGGCACATTGCCGTCGGAGCTGCGGAAGTAGCGCCCGTAGTAGACGAAGCCGCAGTCTTCCCGCTCCTCGACCGGTGGGCGAGCGCCCACGGCCTCGAGCCACGATGCCAGCGGCGACCGGCGACCCAACGCGTCGACGACCAGATCAGCGCGAAGCTCCTCACCGCTCGCGGTGCGCACCCCCACCACGTGAGGCACGCCACCTTCGGCAGCAGCGCCCGTGACCACGGCCTCGACAGCGACGCCTCGGCGCACTTCGACATTCGGCATCGAGGCAGCCACCTGCGCCAGTGCGGCCTCCATCACCGGCCTTCGCGCGGTCAGAGCTTCGAACTGCTCGTCGCCGTCCTGGAACCCGCCGGACAGCTGTGCCGGCACCAACGCCATCACGTTGTGCCTGATCGCGCCGGCGGCGTCGAGCGCGTCGACGACGGCAGGCAGCTCGCGTTCGAGCCGCGCGCGAAAACCCGGCTGGAAGTAGTGGAGCAGCCGGAACTGGTTGACACCCCGGCGTTCCCACCCCGACCACAACGCGTCGTGATCACCGCCGGGCTCCGCCGCATCCCGCTCGACAACGAGCACGTCGTACCCGTCCTGTCCGAGCAGCATTGCAGTCGTCAACCCGACAACTCCGGCACCCAGCACAACGACCTTGGCCACTACGCCCCCTCGCCCGAAGCGCCGGCCGTGCGCAGCCGCGCCCCACCCCGCCGTATGCATAACACGACGGAGGGCGGCCCGGCGGCCGATCAGCGTGCCGCGGTCAGCCGGTGAACAGCGCCGCCAGCTCGTCGCGGCTCAGCAACTTGTCAGGGCGCTTCAGCGCGCCGGTCTTCACGTAGAGGAAACCGGCCGACACGAGACCCGGGTCCACGTCGTGCAGCTCGGCCCACGCGAGCCGGTAGACCGACAGCTGGAGCGATGCGGCCGCGAAGTCGCGAGGCACCGATCCGGTCTTGTAGTCGACGACATCGAAGCCGCCGTCGTCGCGCGGGTAGACCGCGTCGATCCGGCCGCGCACCAGTCGGCCACCGACGACGAGCTCGAACGGCTGCTCCACCGCGACCGGCCGCCTGTCTCCCCAACCGTCGGCGAGGAACTTCGCCTGCAACGCCTCGAGCTCCTCGTCGCCGACGTCGGCATCGCCGGCGCCCGGGAGGTCGTCGGGCTCGAGCAGGGGCGTCGCGCCGTAGAGACCTTCGACCCAGGCGTGGAACCGCGACCCGCGACGTGCCTGTGGCTGCGGGCGCACCGGCACCGGCCGGGCGAGCATCTGTGCGAGCTCGTCGGGGTCGTGGGCGAGTACGACGACCTGGGAGGCGGTGAGCCGTCGCGGCAAGGGCACCTCGCGCACCGCGACGCGCTGCCGGCGGAGCTCGTCGAGGAGCAGGTCGGCCTCGTCGTCCCACCGCGCGAGGCGCGCCCGGTCAGCCGCGGACAACGTGGCCTCAGCCGCGGGGTCGACCCGGTCGCCGACCGAGCCGACGAGCTCAGCGGCTCGCAGCCGGCGGGCCAACGCGTCGACGTCGTACGAGGGTGGCCACGCGACGTCGTCGGCGGTCAGCTCAGCCATCGGGTTGGTGTCGTCATCGACGGACTCGACCCACACGTCGACCACCCCGAGCCCGGACGAGGCGAGATCGTGAAGCTCCGTCAAGAGCTCGGACGGACCCATCGGCTTCTGCCGCGTCGCACCCCACCAGTAGCCGCTCGCGATCACCCGCGTCGCCGCGCGTGTCACCGCGACGTAGCCGAGCCTGCGCTCCTCGTCTGAGTCGTCGGAGGAACAGGCAGCCTTGAACGCGTCGAGTCCTTTGGCCGTCAACGGTGGTGCGGGCGGAAGGTCGTCGGCGTCGCCGCGGACAGGAAACGGCAGGACGGCGGCGGCCGTCGTCCAGCGCGACCGGGACCGGGTCGACGGGAAGACCGACGACGTGAGGCCGGGGATCGCGACGACGTCCCACTCGAGGCCCTTGGCCTTGTGCACGGTCAGCAGCTTCACCGTGTCGGCTTCGGACACACCGCCGACGTCGAGCCCCGACTCGGCGGCGACCGCCGCGTCGAGCCACCCGAGAAACGACGCGAGGTCGCTCTCCCCCTCGATGCCGGTGAACTGCGCGGCATGGTCGAGGAACGCGGCCAGGTTGGCGGTGCGCGCGGCAGCGACCCGGGACGTCTCGGTCTCGAGCTCGACGTCGAGCCCGGTGCGGCGGATGACCTCGGCCGCGACCTCGACGATCGGCTGGCCGACCAGTGCACGCAACAGGTCGAGCTCGTCGCGCAGCTCGAGCAGCCGAGACAGCGCCTCGGGCGACAGGTCGGTGTCGTCAGGCTTCAGCAGGTCGATCACGTCGAGCAGCGACGCCACGTCGACGGCGTCGACACCTTCGGCGGCCTTGCGCAGCGCGGCGTCGACATCGCCGAGCGGGACGTCGTCGTCACCGCGGGTCCACGCCAGCCGCGAGGCGCGATGCCCCAACGCAGCAAGGTCTCGCGGCCCGATCCGCCACCGCGGACCGGTGAGGATGCGCAGCAGCGCCGGGTTGGCGGTCGGCTCGACGAGCACGCGCAGCACCGCCACGAGATCAGCGACCTCCGGCATCTCCAGCAAGCCGCCGAGCCCGACGACCTCGACGGGGATGTCGCGGCTCACCAGCGCGCGATGCAGCAGCGCGAAGTCGGTGCGACGCCGGCACAGCACCGCCACCTGCCCGGGCGTGAAGCCGTCGATCGACACGGCACGGTCGATCTGGTCGGCGACCCAGTCGGCCTCGGCGTCGATCCGGTCGAGCAGGCCGACGACGATCTCGCCGTCGTCTTCGCGCCCCTCCGCCGCGGCGAGCTCGGGCACCGACACGGCGGGTCGACGCTTCGCGCCCGGCGACTCGACAAGCGGTGCGGCGATCGCGTTGGCTGCGGCCAGGATGCGGCCACCGCAGCGGAAGCTCGTCATCAGCGGCCGCACCTCGTCGCGGCCGTCGAAGTGCTCGCGGAAGCGCAGCAGGTTGCCCACCGACGCGCCGCGCCACCCGTAGATGCCCTGGTTGGGGTCACCCACCGCCGTCACCGCATGACCGTCGCCGAACAACCGGGCGAGCAGCAGTCGCTGAGCGATGCCGGTGTCCTGATACTCGTCCAGAAGCACGAGGCCGAACCGCTCGCGCTCGATCGCACACACCTCGTCGGACTCAGCGGCGATCTGCGCGGCCAGCGCGACCTGGTCGCCGTAGTCGATCAGCTCGAGCCGCTGCTTCTCCGCGCGATAGGCCTCGACCAGACCGAGCAGCTCGTCGCGCGCCTTGGTCGCCTCGAGGCAGTCACGTTGCTTGTTGGTGAGCGACGGCTCGTCCTCGAGCGACGCGATGACGGCGGCATCGGCAGCGCGCACGTCGTCCGGGCTCGCGAGATGCTCCGCCATCTCGGAGTCGAGGCCGATCAGGTTGGCCGCGAGGTTGGCCGGTTGCCACTGGATGTGCCGGAACGGCCCCTGGGCACGCCGCACCACGCGCATCGCGAGCTGCCACCGGCCCGCCTCTGTCAGCAGAGTCGTGACCGGCTCCCGGCCGATCCGCAACGCATGGTCACGGACGATGCCCGCGGCATAGGAGTGGTACGTCGCCACGGTCGGCGTCTCGTCGACGAGCACGCCGGGGTTGAGCCGCCGCAACGCACGACGCACCGACTCGGCGAGCTGCCCGGCCGCCTTGTTGGTGAACGTCAGTCCCAGAATCGCCGACGGCGAGACGTCGTGAAACGCGACGGCGTGCACGACTCGCGCGGCCATGACCGTCGTCTTGCCGGAGCCGGCGCCGGCAACGACGAGCTGCGGCGACATCGGTGCGGTCGCTGCCTCGAGCTGCTCCTCGGTGAACTGCTTTCCGAGCAGGTCGCGGAGATAGCTGCCGTCAGCGGTCGGCAGCGGAAGGGCCGTCGTCATCGCACCACCTGGCCGCCGGTCTCCTGCGCGGGGCAGACCGCGCGGAAGGCACACATGCCGCACCCGTCGTTGATGCGGGCCGGGAACTGCTCGGCGCGCATGCCGGCCGCCGTGCGGTCGAGCAGGTCGTCGGCCCAGCCACGACCGTCCGGCAGAGCCGACTGCGTGCGCACCGACGGAAGACCTGACTTCATCTCGGTGCGGAGGTAGACGAGCTCCGCGCCCGCCGACGGCGCGTCAGCGGGGACATGCGACGCGAAGGCACCGGCACGCAACGCGAGCTGGTAGACCGCGAGCTGCGGATCCTCCTCGACGGCCGCCTTCGTCTTCGCCGACCGGCTGGTCTTGAAGTCCACGACGTGCACGCCACCCTCGGCGTCGACCTCCAACCGGTCGATCGCCCCACGCAGCACCACATCTCCGGCGTCGGACGTCGACAGCGTCACCTCGAACGACGCCTCGCTCGCCCGACCTACGCGGCCGCGGCCGTCGAGCCACCGCACCAGCCGGCGCAACGCCAGCCGCGCCTCCTCGCGCTCGCGCTCGGCCTGCCACGGCGCCTCGAACCCCAGCGCAGACCACACCTGCTCGAGCTGCTGGACGAGCACGTCGGCATCGGGCGGCAACGTGCCTTCGGCGACGAGCTGCGCCAGCGCGTGCACCACAGTGCCGAAACCCTGGGCGACACTCGACGCCCCACCGGCGTGCACCTGACGGTCGAGGAACCAGCGCAGCGGGCACGTGTCGTAGCCGGCCACCGCAGAGCCCGACAGCGGCAACGGCTGCTCCGGATCGCGAATGGGACGCACCCCGGGCGTCCAGTCGCGCAC
Organism: Mycobacteriales bacterium; assembly: GCA_035690365.1. Classification (GTDB taxonomy): domain Bacteria; phylum Actinomycetota; class Actinomycetes; order JAFAQI01; family JAFAQI01; genus DASSKP01. Next base: position 4,702 of record DASSKP010000010.1, on the reverse strand, counting down.
TCCCCACCACATCGACGGGTCGGCCACAGGGACCAGTGGAGTGCCGTCGTCCGCCGCGGCGGCGGCGATCCGTGCGAGCCGAGCGGCCGCGGCCCGGCGTACGGCGTCGTGCTCCTGCTCGTCCTGCACGACCCGACGCAGCCGGGCGACGAGCGATGCGGGCGAGAGCAGGTCGACACCTGCGAGCCTCGTCGGCGGCAGCTCCGCGACGACCTCGTCGAGGAACCGCGACGGTCGCGCGCCGGCCTCGTCGACCGCACTCACCGCGGTGACGACGACGCGGCGGCGGGCGCGCGTCAGCGCGACGTAGAAGAGCCGACGCTCGTCGACCAGCAGCTGTTGCGTCGTCGGCGCCGGCCTGATGTCGTCGGCGTCGACCTCGTCGGCGTCGAGCAGCGAGCCGCGCCGGCGAAGGTCCGGCCACAGCTCCTCCTGCACGTCGGCGACGACGACGACGTCCCACTCGAGCCCCTTGGCGCGATGCGCCGTCAACAGGCGGACTGCCTGCGCCGTCGCCACCCGCTCTTCCTGTGGTGACGCAGGGATCTCCTGCATTCCCAGCTCGTCGAGCAACGTCGACACCCCGGCCCGCGGCTCGCGCTCCTCCAGCCGCGTCGCCGCCTCGAACAGAGCGACGACGCCGTCGAGATCTCGATCGGCATTGCGGGCGACCGCACCGACACCGGCAGCCTCTTCGGTCAGTCGTCGGGCCCAGCCGCTGTCCTGCCAGAGCACCCACAGCGCCTCTTCGGGAGTGCCACCACCACGAAGTACGTCGCCACAGCGGACCAGCAGGTCGTGCAGCCGGCGCACGGGAGCACCGACCCAGTCGTCGATCGTCGTGAGATCGGAGGGATCGGCGACGACGTCGCGGATGAGCAGGGGTGAGCCGGTCGGCACGGCGGTGCCGGCCGCGCGCTCGAGCGCTCGCAGCCGCCGGCCGAGCAGGCGCAGCGTGCTCGGCCGCGCCCGCCCGAGTGGCGAGAGGAGAAGCAACCGGGCCTCGTGCGGCGTCAGGTCGCCGAACCCGTTGCCGGCCACCCGAAGCCCGATCAGCAGCGGTGCGACCGCAGGGTCGCGGGCGACCGGCAGGTCATCGGCCGCGACCGACACCGGGACGCCGGCCGCGACGAGCGCGCGCCGCAGCACGGGCAGGCTGCGCGTGCCGGAGCGGACGAGCACCGCGATCTGCTCCCACGGCACACGGTCCTGCAGGTGCGCGCGCCGCACCAGGTCGGCGATCGCCGCTACCTGCTCGGACGCGGTCGGGAACAACCGGACTTCCGGCGCCTCGGACGCCGGGCCCTCGGCGCGGAGGTTGCGGTGCGCGCGGCGGCTGTCGGCCGGCAGTCCCGGCGTCGGGATGCGCTCGGCGACCGCTCGGGACGTCGCGAGCAGCGCGGCACCCGCCCGCCGCGAGACGCCGAGCGTCTTGACCGGTGCAGGGTCCCCTGTCGTCGTACGGAACCGCTCGGGAAAGTCGAGGATGTTGCGCACGTCGGCGCCCCGGAAGGCGTAGATCGACTGGTCGGGGTCACCGACGACGACGAGATCGCGACCACCCCCGGCAAGCACGCGAAGCAACCGCTCCTGCGACGGATCGGTGTCCTGGTATTCGTCGACGAACACTGCGCGGTAGCGCTCCTGCGTCTTCGTCGCGATCTCGTCACGAGCGAGCAGGTCGGTGGCCGCTGCGACCAGACCGGCGTAGTCGACCTCGCCGCGCGCGTCGAGAACGTCGAGGTATTCGTCGAGGAACGTCCCCGCAGCGATCCACACGGGCCGCGACGCCTGCTCACCCAGCTTGCGCAAGGCAGCGCCGTCGAGCCCACGCTCTCGCGCGCGGTCGAACAGCGCCGCGACCTCACGTGCGAACCCGCGCGTCAACAGAGCCGGTCGAAGCGATGACGGCCAGGTGACGATGCCGGCGCCTTCGGCGTGACCGGCGAGCAGCTCGCGCACCCGCACGTCGCGCTCCGGCTGTGACAGCAACCGAGGCAGCCGCCCCGCATCGGAGTGAGCACGCACCAACGCGAAGCACCAGGAGTGGAACGTGTAGGCGGCCGGCTCGGCGACGGTGCGGCCGAGGCGGGTGGCGATGCGCTCGCGCAGCTCGTCGGCGGCCTTGCGGCTGAAGGTGAGGACCAGCACCTGGTCGGGTGCGGCACCACGACCGACGCGGTCCACGACGGCCTCGACAAGCGTCGTGGTCTTGCCGGTGCCGGGTCCGGCGAGGACGAGCAACGGGCCGCCCGGATGGTCGACCACCGCCTGCTGCGACTCGTCGAGCGCGGGTGGCTCGACCGCCTCGACGGCAGGCCGGACCAGGCGGTAGCGGGAGGGCGATGGCATCACTGCGATGACACCACGAACCCCCGACATTTCACTCGTCGCGGTGCACCGTGTCCGGCGTGAAGGCCGGCAGGCAGACGGCGATGTAGTCGGCGCCGTGCGGCGTGGAGTAGCGGACGCGTTCACCCGCGGCGGCGTGCACCGCCTGACCCGGACCGGCCACGAACGACCCGCCGCCGTGCTCGACCAGTACGGCGCCGCCGAGGACGAGCGTCCACTCGTCGAACTCCGGCTGCTGCCAGGGCTCGGCCCAGCCCGGCGGGCTCGTCATGTGAGCGATCGACACTCTCGGCTCGCCGGTGTTGACTATCCCCACCAGCTCGCGGATGGTCTTGGGCGGCGTACCGGCCGCCTCGACCTGCGTCGGTCCCTCGATCAGCTCTGCCATGCGGTGATCATGACGCCTGCGCTCACCTCGGCCGTCCGTGAGATCGGTCACGTTCGAGCGTGCCCGCCGCTTCCGTCAGCGCGTTGACCTTGCCAACCCTTCAGGTGCGTTGCCTACCGTGGGTGCACGTGAGAGTCCTGACCCGCACCTTTGACCGGATCGAAGTGCCGCCACGCCTGCGGCCAACCGTCACGCCCGACTTCCGGGCAGCCGTCGTCACCGGCGTCCTCTCCGTGGTCTGCCTGGCCGTGGTGGCGAGCATGGGCAACGTCCACGCCCGCGAGCTGCACAGCCGGCTGATCGGGTTCGCCGGCACCGGCGTCTTCCTCGTGCTCGCGGCGCTGACCGTGCGCAACGTCGCCAACGAGATGCATCGCGTCCTCGCGTCCCGCGTCGGCGAGTCGCACGCGGCCGTCGTACGACTGCTCATCACCGTGACGGGACTCGCGATCGCGATCCTCGTGACGCTGGCGCTGCTCGCCGTGCCGCTCCAGAGACTGCTGCTCGGCGGCGCCTTGACCGGTGTCGTCATCGGCATCGCCGCTCAGCAGGCGCTCGGCAACGTGTTCGCCGGCCTCGTCCTGCTGATGGCGCGCCCCTTCAACGTGGGCGACGCCATCCGAGTCCGGTCGGGCTCGCTCGGCGGCGAGCTGACCGGGACCGTCACCGGCATGGGTCTGACCTACGTCACGCTCGACACCGCCGAGGGCGTGCTCGCCGTGCCCAACAACGCGTTGCTGTCCTCGGCCATCGGCCGCACACCGGACCCGAGCCCACGCATCGACGTGTCCTGGCACACCGACCACATGCAGCGGCCGACCGGCTGACGGGTCGGTCAGCGACCGTCCCAGCGGGCCTGCATCATGTCGACCCGCCCCCGCAGCATCGGGACACCCTCGGCGCGCAACATCACCAGCTGCCGGTCGGACTTGTGCGTTGCGCAGGTGCCGTCGGCATGCAGGACCCGGTGCCACGGCACCTCGCTGCCGTGTCGCGCCATCACCATGCCGACCGCCCGCGCGGATCCCATGCCCACGAACTCCGCGACGTCGCCGTAGGCCATCACCCGGCCACGAGGGATGCGATCGACGGCATCCAGTACGCGCTGCGCGAACACCGTCAACTCGCCGCTCACGCCCGCAGATTACGGGTCTAGTGTCCGCGTCATGCGCATCCTCGTCATCGGTGGCACCTCGTTCGTCGGCCGGCACATCGCCCAGACCGCGATCGAGCGCGGTCACGAGGTGACGCTGTTCAACCGCGGCCGGACCAATCCCGACGTCCTGCCGCAGGCCGAGCGGCTGACCGGCGACCGCAACGAAGACCTGAGCGCACTCGACGGGCGCACGTGGGACGCGACCATCGACGTCTGCGCCTACGTCCCGCGCCAGGTGCGCATGCTGCTGGAGTCACTCGGCACGCGAGGAGGTCACTACGTCTTCGTGTCGACGATCAGCGTCTTCCCCGACTCGACCCCGGAGGGCTTCACCGAGGACTCGCCGCTGCGCGAGCCCGCGTGGGAGGACGAGCTCGTCATGGACCTCTACGGCGAGCTGAAGGTCGCGTGCGAGCAGGTTGCGCGCGAGCTCGCCGGCGACCGACTGCTCGTCATCCGACCGGGCTACGTCATCGGCCCCCACGACCCGACGCACCGCTTCACCTACTGGGTCGAGCGCGTCGCGGAAGGCCGTTCGCCGATGGCCACGCCCGACACGGCGCAACCTCTTCAGTGCATCGACGCTCGCGATCTCGCAGCCTTCACGATCGCGCGACTCGAAGCCGGCGATGTGACGTCGTACAACGCGACGGCGCCGATGCCGGCGCCGACGTTCGGACAGGTGCTGGAGACGATCGCGCGAGGTGTGGGGCAGAGCCTCCCCGAGGCGCGAGCGGTCGGCTTCGACGAGCGGCTGCCACTGGCGTCGCCGCCGGACTGGTGGACGCTGATGCGGGCGGATCTCA
>DASSKP010000009.1:0-2677 GCA_035690365.1 Mycobacteriales bacterium | reverse complement strand
CAGGTCGCTGCCGAGGGTCGCGACGATCGCGACCCGCTTGTCATGGTCGACGACCGTGAAGCGTTCGACGTCGCGTTGCGACAGGTGCGGATAGGGCCCGAAGAAGCGGAAGTACCTGGTCTGCTCGGACAACCGCTCGTGCAGCTCGACGAGCGCCTCGGCGTCCTCCGGTCGGATCGGCCGCAGATGGACGGTGCCGCCGTCGTTGGCCACGACGTCGGCTTCCCAATGCTCCGGATACACCACCTCCCGATCATTGCGCGAGCGGACCGGCATTGACGACGGCACCCGTCTGCCCGAAGGATGCGCCGGTGACGACACCTCCGGACGCCGGTCCGCGCATCGACCCCCTCACCCCAGACGAGGCCGCCCACCTGCTCGGCGAGACTCGGCCGCTCAACATCTTCCTGACCCTGGCCCGCAACGAGGACCTGTTCACGTCCTTCCTCTCCCTGGGCAGCTACCTGCTCAGCCGCAAGGGGACGATCCCTCGCCGCGAGCGCGAGATCGTCATCCTGCGCGTCGGCTGGCGCTGCGGGTCGGACTACGAGTTCGGACAGCACACGCTCATCGGCAAGCACGTCGGGCTCACCGACGACGAGATCGGCCGGCTGGCGACCCAAGGACTCGACGGCTGGTCGGGTCAAGACGCCGCGTTGGTCGCGATGAGCGACGAGCTCTGCCGGGACGACGTCGTCTCCGACGCGACCTGGGCGCGGCTGGCAGAGCAGTGGTCGCAGCCACAGCTGCTCGAGCTGCTGGTGCTCGCCGGCTTCTATCGGCTGGTCTCGGGCTTCCTGCGCAGCGTCGGCGTACAGCGGGAGCCCGGGACGCCGGGCTTCCCCGACGGAGCACAGCCGAGGGTCAGCCGGTGAAGCTCGAAGGCATGCGGCTGCTCGTCGTGGGTGGCGGCACACGACCGTCGCCCGAACCGGACGCACCGCCCGGCAACGGCCGCGCCATCGCGATCGCCGCGGCGCGGGAAGGCGCCACCGTGGCGGTAGCCGACCGGGACCTCGACGCGGCGCAGCAGACCGTCGAGCTGGTCCGGGCGGATGGCGCACGCGCCGAGGCGATCCAGGCCGACGTGTCCGACGCCGAAGCGTGCGCGCGCATGGTCGCGGATGCGGCGTCAACGCTCGGCGGCCTCGACGGCCTGGTTCTCAACGTCGGCATCGGGCTGGGCGGCGGCCTCGCGGGCACCTCGGCGGCGGACTGGGACACGGTGTTCGCGGTCAACGTGCGCAGTCATTTCCTCACGCTGCAGGCTGCGTTGCCGCTGATGTCCCAAGGCGGTTCTGTCGTCCTGATCTCCTCGCTCGCCGGACTCAAGCCGGGCAGCCGCTTGCCGGCGTACGACGCTTCGAAGGCAGCGCAGCTCGGTCTCGCGCGGCACGCCGCGATCGAGGGCGCGCGGACAGGGATCCGGGTCAACACGCTCGCGCCCGGTCTCATCGACACGCCGCTCGGGCGAGTGGCAACAGCAGGCCGACCGAGTCGCGGTACGACCCGCATCCCGCTCGGCCGACAGGGCACCGCCTGGGAGGTCGCGGCCGCAGCCGTATTTCTGCTCGGGCCCGACAGCAGCTACATCACCGGCCAGGTGCTCGCGGTCGACGGCGGCCTGTCCACCCTCGCGTGAGAGCGTGAGGCGTGCAGACCCGCAGGCTCGGGCGGACCGGGCACCACAGCTCGCTGGCGATCCTCGGCGGCGTCGTCTTCCACTTCGTCGACGAGCAGGAAGCGGGCGCGATCCTTGACCGCGCGCTCGACGCCGGCGTCAACCATCTCGACATCGCGCCGGGCTACGGCAGCGCCGAGTCGACGGTCGGCCCGCACATCCCCGCCGTCCGTGACCGGCTTTTCATCACGGAGAAGAGCGGGAAGCCGACGCAGGACGAGGTACGCCGCCAGCTCGAGCGCACGCTCACCCGGCTCGGCATCGACAGCGTCGACGTCTACCAGCTGCACGGCGTCACCGACATCGACGACCTGAACCGCCGGGAGGGTGCAGTGACCGCGCTGCAGCAGGCACGTGCCGAGGGCCTTTGCCGGTGGATCGGCATCACGGGGCACAACGTGACGACCCCCGTTGCGCAGCTGGAAGCAGTGCGACGCTACGACCTCGACACCGTGATGTTCCCGATCTACCCGCGGCTGTGGGCGGACCAGGACTACCGGCGAGACGCGGAGGCACTTCTCGCGGAGGCGCAGGCGCGCGACCTGGGTGTGATGGTCATCAAGGCGGCGGCCGCGCGGCCCTGGGTCGTCGAAGGCGAGCAGCGCAGCGCGACGACGTGGTACGAGCCGCAGGCGGATCCGGCGCTCGTCGCCCGGGGCGTGCGGTTCGCCTTGTCCACTCCCGGTGTCACGGCCTTCTGCACGCCCGGCGACGGACGCGTGTTGCCGTGGGCACTGGACGCCGCGGCCGACTACGTGCCCATGACCGACGAGGAACGCGCGTCGGCGATGTCAGCCGACGCCGACGACGCGCTGATCTTCCCCATCCCCGTCTGAAGACCGGGCAGTCAGCTCTGCGGCTTGGCGTAGTCGGCCATGCCCGAGAAGTCGAGCGCCACCGACGGCTCGTCGCCGACGGTCCACCCGTCATGTCCCGGCGGGATGTAGTACCTCACGCGCCGCGCGGCACGAACTTTGTCTGTCTGAACGGACGTCT
>DASSKP010000008.1:0-2198 GCA_035690365.1 Mycobacteriales bacterium | reverse complement strand
GCAGAACTTCTTCATCTCGAGCCGGTCGGGGTCGTTGCGCCGGTTCTTCTTGGTGATGTAGTTGCGGTGCTTGCACTCGTTGCAGGCCAGCGTGATCTTCGGCCGAACGTCGGTGGCTGCCACGGTGCTGACCTTCCTGAGCTGCGCGAGATGAGGCTGACAAGCGTAGCGGAGGCCGGACTTGAACCGGCGACACAGCGATTATGAGCCGCTTGCTCTACCTGGCTGAGCTACTCCGCCTCGGCTGCCCTCGCCGGCAACGACCGGCTGAGGAGCCCGCCTATTCTGCCACAGCGGAGCATCCCCTGACGGGGCTCAGTGAGCGCGGTAGTTGACGATCGGGCCGAGCTGGCCGCGAGCGGCGAAGGCACGGACGACGTGCGAGTGCGTCGACACGGCGCGAGCCAGGCGGTGGGCCCGACTTGCGCGGCGCAGGTCCTGCGCGTGCTCCGTGCCGAGGGTGCCGGTGGCGTCGATGAACATCTCCGGTTCCCTCCCTTCTCTTCTCCTTCTGTAACGGCGCGCGACGGCGAACCCTTACCGCGAAGAGAGGTGATCCCGGTCACACCGGAGGAGAAGGTGGAGCCCCCTTACGGAATCGAACCGTAGACCTTCTCCTTACCATGGAGACGCTCTGCCGACTGAGCTAAGGGGGCGGCGGAAGCGGAGCCAGACTACAGGAATGACGACGGTCTGCCTCCAGGGTGGCAACGAGCTCACACCGCCGTGCCGCCACATGGACGAACGGCTGCTCGAGCTGGCTCCGTCATCGCGCGTCGTCGTCGTCCCGCTGGCCTCCAAGCCCGGTGCGGACTACCAGCGGACGGGCGCGCACGCAACGGCGTACCTCTCCGCCCTGGGTGCGGACGTCGTGGTCGCACCCGACGCCCGGCGAGACCCGGGCGGCGCCGCGGCGGCCGTCACCGGCGCGGGTCTCGTCGTGCTGACGGGCGGCTCGCCGCGGCAGCTCGTGGACGGGCTGACGCGCAGCGGTCTCGACGCCGTCATCCGCACCGCCACCGCGAACGGCGCGGTGGTGATGGGCGCGAGTGCCGGCGCGATGGTGGCCTGCGCGACGACGCTGCTGCCGCAGTGGCACCGCGACCCGCTTGTCGGTGAGGGCATCGGCCTGGTCAAGGGCTACGTCGTCGTCCCGCACTTCGACGGCAAGCGGACGGCGTGGGTCCGGGTGGCGCTCGGGGCGGCAGCCACAGTGCTGGGCATCCCGGAGCGCTCGGGCGTCCTCGTCGAGGACGGTCGGCTGACCGCGCTCGGGGCGGAGCCGACGGCCGTGATCACGGCCGAGGGCCGGCAGGAGCTGCCGCTGTGAGTCGGAGCGCTGTCCTGGTGCGTGGCGGGTGTTGGGTTCGAACCAACGTAGGCTGAGCCGACGGTTTTACAGACCGTTCCCTTTGACCACTCGGGCAACCCGCCTGGGTGCGCACGTTGCCGGCGAGCGACGCGGCGCGCGTCGCACAGAATAGCGGAGGACCAACACCGTGGCCGACTCGTCGTTCGACGTCGTGAGCAAGGTGGAGCACCAGGAGGTCGACAACGCCCTCAACCAGACGGCGAAGGAGATCGGGCAGCGCTTCGACTTCAAGGGCACCGGCGCCTCCATCGCCTGGAAGGGCGACGAGGCGGTCGAGATCACGGCCAACAGCGATGACCGGGTGCGGGCTGTTCTCGACGTGTTCAAGGAGCGGCTGGTCAAGCGATCGGTGTCGCTGAAGTCGCTCGACCACAAGGACCCCGAGCCCGCCGCCGGCGGCACGTCGCGGTTGCTGGTCGCGATCCGGCAGGGCATCGACGACGAGAAAGCCAAGGCCATCGTCAAGCGGATCAAGGCCGACGGGCCCAAGGGCGTGCACGCCCAGGTGCAGGGCGACACGGTGCGGGTCTCGTCGAAGAAGCGCGACGACCTGCAGGCGATCATCGCGATGCTGAAGGACGCCGACTTCGGCATCCCGCTGCAGTTCCAGAACTATCGCTAGCGGTCGCGCCAGCGGAGCAAAGGCTTGCTGATCTACAACCAGTCGCGGCGCTTGAACGTCACGTAGAGGACCGCGACGCCGACGATCATCAGCACCAGCGCCACCAGACCGCCGACCAGCGTGCCGGCGCCGGGGAAGATGCGCACGTTCATGCCGTAGTAGCCGGTGATGATCGTCGGTACGGCGGCGATCGCGGCCCAGGAC
>DASSKP010000007.1:0-25616 GCA_035690365.1 Mycobacteriales bacterium | reverse complement strand
CACCGGCGAGCAGCGCGATCGCGATGCCACCGATCAGCGGCAGGTTGGCACCCGTGTGCGGGAGCGCGCCCTGCTGCGGGTTGCGCAGCTCGATGTGCTTCGGAGCCTGCTGCGCGGACACCGAGGCCGTCGTGCCGTGGCCCAGGCCGATCTCGGCAAGAGCACCGTCACCCGGGACCGGGCTGTCGATCACGATGTCGTACTCGGGGCCGGTGGCGGCGGCGTAACGGCCGGCGCTGTCGACCTTGTCGACGTGACCCGGGACGTAGTTGAGGTGCACGCCGAGGGTGCCGAGCAGGGTGTTGAGCGCGCTCTGCACCTGAGCCAGCGCGTCGTTGATCTGCGACGGCAGGCCCGCGCCCGTGAGGTTGATGCCGGTCTCGTCGAGCGTTGCGGTCAGCACCGGAGTGCCGACGGCGACGATCGGGGCGTGGCCGGAGAACGACGCGTGCGCGCCACCTGGCTTGCCGTTGGCGACAGCGGTGGCCTGGCTGACAAAGCCCTTGACGGTCAGCAGACCGTTGAGGACGTTGAGGTTCGCCAGGTTGACGCCGGCGGCCGACTGCGCCGCACCGGCTGCCGGCGCGATGGACTGCGTAGCGTCGAGGGTGTTGACCGAGAGCACCGCGGTCGAGCCGACGTTGGCGAGGATGTTCTTCACGGTCGACTGGATGGTCTGCAACGTCGACTGAACCTGGCTGAGGACCTGGGCGGTCGAGGAGCCGGCCGGCGTCTGGTTGAGGACGCTCTGAACCTGGTTGAGAGCGCTGTTGATCTGGTCGTTGATCGCGGGAGTGACCTGGTCGACCTGGTTCTGGAGCGTGTTGATCAGGGTCTGGGCTGCACCGGCCTGCTTGAGGTCGAGCAGCTGCCCGAGCTGCGCAACCTTGCCGCTGGTGAGCAGCGAGTGCGACGAGTTGACGCTCGAGAGCGCGGTCGACGCGAGTGGCGCGACCGAGAGGTCGACGAGCGGTGCGGCCGGGACGTGGATGCCCTGGTCGGTGAGCTTCTGGCCGAGGTGGGCGGTCAGGACCTTGCCCAGGCCCAGCTGCGACGGCAGCGCCCTGACCAGCGAGCCGCTGGCCACCGACGACACCGCGGTCGACGACGTCGGAGCGCCCGTGCCGAGGGTGTTGTGGGTCGCGTTGCCGCTGACGCCGACGAGGTTGACCGCGAGGTCCTTGGGAATGCCAGGCAGCGCAGGAAGAGCTGACGGCAGGTGCAGCGCGACACTCAGCACGTTGGCGGAGGTCACACCCTGGTAGTACGCCGGCGCGTGGGTGCTGGAAGCACCTGCTGGCGCGGCCGTGCCGAATGCTGCCAACGACGTGCCGCTGGCGAGCGCGAACGCGGTGACGGCTACACCACGACGCCTCATGCTTGCTGCCATGTGCCCCCTACCTCCACAAAGACGGGCGAATCTGGGCGAACGCTACCGTATGTACTCGGTTCGCAACAGAGGGTTCTGAGCGTTTCCTAGTAGGTTCGGGCTATCAACGAGTAGTCCTGCGGAGAGTTACGGCTCCGTCACAACATGAATTCGGACACCCGGAACGAAAAAGGCATCCGCGTCACGCGGATGCCTTTTTTCTTCTGTACGGCGCCTGGTGTCGGTCAGCCCGTGGAGAGCAGCGATCCGACGTCGGGCAGCGGCGGCAGTGTCGTCGGAAGGTCGGTCGGAAGGGGTCCGACGGTGGGCACGGCGGGGATGGTCGGCACGCCGGTGCCTGGCTGGGTCTGCTTCGTGCCCGTCGAGCCGCCGGGGCTCGACGTGACCGTGGTCGGCGTGGGCGTCGGTGTCGACGTCGAGCTGTTCGGCGACTTCTTGTGCCTGCCGGTGGAGTGCGTGCCGCTGCTGCCCGGCTGTCCGCTGCTCGAACGGTGCGGCGCCAAGTCACGGGTGTCCGTGGCGACGATGCGCAACAGTGCGAGAGACCGCTTCGCGGGCGGCTGGAGGTCGGCCGGCAGCGCGGGGAGCAGGGCCATGAGGTCGGCGTACTGCTTGACCGTGAACTCGTTCAACGCCTGGAGCGGCTCGGTCGAGCCGGAGTGCTGGTAGGCGAGGAACAGGTCGGTGGCTCCGGCCCTCGTCTGCTCGTCCATCGCGCGCAGGGTGTCGGCGATCCGGCTGTCCCCGGACTGCGGAAGAGCGGCGGCGCCCGGCTGGCCCGGGACGAGAGCAGGAAGCGCGTCGCCGCGGGCGGCGAGAGCCTTCACCTCGGACAGCCGCGTCTGCGCGAACTCCAGGTGCTTCTTGCCCTTCGCCTCGTCGCCGCGGGCGAGCGCGAGCTGCACACCCTCGTCGGCGCGCTTGAGACCGTAGAAGGCGTCGCCTGGCAGCGCGCGGCTGGCACCGATCCCCACGCCGGCGACTGCTGTGACCGCGGCGGCGCCACCGGCGACGACGGCAAGTCGCCGCTGCACTCGCCACGCACTCGCTGACTCGCGGACCCGGGAGCCGACCGACCCGGTCTCTCCGACGCCTTGCACCGTCGCCACTGCGACGAGCCGCTGCCGCAGTGCGGTGCGGAACTCCGGCGCCGGCCCCTCGATCGCGGGCGTGGACTGAAGAGCCGCGCTGAGGGCGACCAGCGGCGCGAGCGTCGGGTCGTCCGTGCGGTCGTGCTGCTCGAGCAGATCGGCGAACTGCTCGGCGCGCCGCTTGGTCGGCGAGAGACTCATCGACCACACCTCCCGGACATCTGGACATTTCCGTCCATGACGACCAACGAGCGAGCCTGGCGAGAGGTGACGGGCCATTCGGCAAGATGGCCCAGAAGGACTATGCCGGACGTAGTAGCGCGGCCGGTCATCACACGAGGTCCTGGGGAAGCAGGCGAGACAGGGACTTCACTGCGCGGTACTGCAGCGCCTTGATGGCGCCTTCGTTCTTGCCCATGATCTGCGCGGTCTCCGCGACGGACATGCCTTGGAGGAACCGCAGGGCGATGCACTCCTGCTGCTCGGCGTTCAGCCGCTTGACCGCCTCGAGGAGCACGCCGTTGGTGATCCCTGCGAGGACCTCGTCCTCTGGACCGTCCTCGCTACGGTCGGCGCCGGCCTCGACGAGGTCCGAGGTGGCCAGCTCGAGGCGGTAGCGACCGGACTTGTAGTGGTCGGCGATGAGGTTGCGGGCGATTGTCACGAGCCAGGCGCCGAAGTCGCGCCCCTGCCAGGTGTACGACGTGATCCGCCGGAGCGCGCGCAGGAAGGTCTCGCTCGTCAGGTCCTCGGCGAGGGCCGAGTTCGCGACGCGGTACTGCACATAGCGGTAGACGACGTCGACGTAGCGGTCGTAGAGCTGGCCGAAGGCCTCCGCGTCGCCGGTCTGTGCTCGGGTGACGATCTCCATGACCGTCGCCAGCTCACCGGTCGGCTCGGACGGTGGGGTCGGGCTGGGGATCGCCGGTGCGCCGCTCGCGGGGAACCCGACGTCCGCGGAGGCGGCGACGGTCGCGGCGCCACGAGCGTTCGGCAGGGAGCGGAAGGCCAGCGACTCCGACAGCCTGCCCAGCACCGGGTCGCGGCTGATCGCGATCGCCAGGCGCAGCGCAGCCAGACCGTCCGGCTCGACGAGCCGGCCGTGTCGGGCGTGGGCGCGCACGGTCATCGTCTCCTGATCGGCCTAGTCCGGCCGGGGGTTGAGGGGCAGTCACGAAGCACGGGAGACTTCGTCCGCTCATATGACACACCGGGCAAACCGCACAGCGGTATGACGAATACAGATCATTTCCGAGTAGTCACGACATGGTCACCTCGGGCGGCGCGGCCGGCCACCTGCGTCTTACCCTCCCGTCATGACGCAGGTCGCTCCGCCGCCGCTGCCGACCCGGGTGGTCGCCGCCGTGGTGGAGCGCCGCAGCCGGAGTGCCCGGCGTCGTCGCCGCCGCCGGCACGTGGTCCTGTGGATGCTGCTGGCGATCGTCGTGGGAATCGGTTCCTTCGCCGGCGGGCTCCTCGCCGCGCCCATCGACTACGGCTTCGAGCCGCTCCCGCCGCAGGCCGTGCTCCTGCTCGACAGCTCGGGCCGGCTGTTCGCGACCATCCGGCCGCCGCAGGACCAGGAGCCGGTCCCGTCGGCGGACATCCCCCAGGTCCTGAAGGACGCCGTCGTCGCTGCGGAGGACGAGCGCTTCTTCGAGCATCGCGGCGTCGACCCGCTCGCCGTCGTACGGGCTTTGTGGCGTGACGTCAGCGGTGCGCACCTGCAGGGCGGTTCCACCATCACGCAGCAGTACGTGAAGAACGTCTACACCGGCAGCGAGCGAACCGCGCTGCGCAAGCTGCGCGAGGCGAGCCTCGCGATCCGGCTCGAGCAGCACCTCAGCAAGGACGCGATCCTCACCCGCTACCTGAACACGCTCTACCTGGGCAACGGTGCCGCAGGCGTTCAGGCCGCGAGCAAGTACTACTTCGGCGTACCGGTGCAGGAGCTCGATCTCGACCCGAAGACGGGGGCGCACGATCCGTCGCTCGCGCTCGCCCGCGCGGCGACGCTTGCCGGCTTCATCCCGGCGCCCTCGGTGTGGAACCCCGTCAACGACCCGAAGGAGTCCTACCGGCGCGAGTTCTACGTGCTCAACCAGATGATCAAGACCGGCAAGATCACGTCGCAGCAAGCGGCGGCGGCAGTGCGCAACGGCCTGCCCGCGATCGTCGCGAAGTCGAAGCCGGATGCGCCCACGGTCGCGCCGGAGTTCCGCGACTACGTCACCGACCAGCTGCGCGGAACACTCGCGTTCAGCGACTCGAGCTTGTTCCAGAGTGGTCAGGTGCGCGTGCGCACCACGCTCGACCTCGACCTGCAGAAGGCCGCGGTCCGTGCCATGCAACAGGTTCTGCACTCGCCCGGCGATCCTGAGGCGGCACTCGTCGCCGTCGATCCGCGCACCGGTGACATCCGTGCAATGACCACGCGGCAGACGCACGGCTATCGCAAGGGCGGATTCGACCTGGCCACCGGCGCCTACCGGTCGACCGGCTCGACGATCAAGCCGTTCACCCTCGCAGTCGCGCTGCAGAACGGACACACGCTCGATGAGCCGCATTCTGCTCCGCAGTGCGCGACGGTGCCGTTCCACGTCTGCAACGCGGAGAGTGGTGGCAGCTACCAGACGTTGCGATCCGCTCTGGTCTCGTCCATCAACACCGTCTATGCACCACTGGCGGTCCAGCTCGGCCTGAAGAAGGTCATCCGGTTTGCGCGAGCCGCGGGACTGCAGACCAACTTCATCGACCATCGATGCGGCGGGCTGTGTCCCGCGCAGAGCCTGGGCATCCCGGTGACGCCGCTGTCCGAGGCGACGGCGTACTCCACCCTCGTCAACGGCGGCGTGCACCATTCACCACGTTCGGTGCTGCGGGTGCACGGCAGCGCGCTCGGTGACATGTTCACGGCGCCGACCCATCCGGACGGCAACCGTGTGCTTCCGGCGCGCATCGCCGGTGAGGTCAAGGGTGTGCTGCAGAGCGTCGTCGACTCGGGCACCGGGACCGCGGCCCGTCAGCCCTTCCCCGTCTACGGCAAGACCGGCACGACCGACGACTTCACGAACGCGTGGTTCAGCGGCTGCTCCGACACGCTCTGCATCGCCGTG
Source organism: Mycobacteriales bacterium (assembly GCA_035690365.1). Classification (GTDB taxonomy): domain Bacteria; phylum Actinomycetota; class Actinomycetes; order JAFAQI01; family JAFAQI01; genus DASSKP01. The sequence continues at coordinate 20,019 of DASSKP010000007.1, read as the reverse complement.
TGGATGGGCTACGACAAGCAGTACGTCGACCACGGTCAATTGCCGCACTCGATGAAGAACGTCGAGGGCGTGCCGGAGGTGTTCGGCGGCACGTTGCCGGCGCGCATCTTCGCGAAGACCTTCGACAACTACCGACTGCTGAAGTCGACGCATCATCTGCCGGGCGACGGATCCTCGACGACCTCACCGACGCCAGGCGCCACCTACCAACCGAGCAGCACGTCGTCGCCCCACCCAACACCGAAGCCGTCCGACACTCACAAGACGACGCCACAGCCGACGTCGCCGCCGCCGACACAGCAGCCGAGCGACCAGCCGTCACAGTCGCCGACGTTGTTCCCACCGCCGACCGGGCGGCCGCCGACCTAGCTGCGCGGCAGCAGGCTCAGCGGGTGAGCGTCGTCAGCGCGTTGACGTAGTCGAACGCCTGAGCCACGGGGTCTCCGGCGGAGTGGCGAGCCGGACGGTCGTGACGAAGCTCGTGCAGCTTCTGCAGCAGGACGGCGCGGGGAGACGGTGCCGGCCGCGGCGCGACGTACGAATGCGTCGAAACGGGAGCCGAGTAGGTGGTGCCCGCGGAGCTGCTGGACGTGCTGTGCGTGACCGGGGCGCTCGGAGCGGAGCTCGAGCTGCTGCTCGACATCGGCTCGCGGAAGTCCTCGGTGACCCAGATGATGCCGTTCTTGTCCACCGAGACTCCGACGCCGACCTGCGTGAAGTCGTGGTCGAGAATGTTGGCCCGGTGCTCGGGGCTGTTCATGAACGCGGTGTGGATGTCCGACACGGTCGGGCCCTCGCCGACGTTCTCCCCGACCGCCTGCCAGTTCTGGATCTGGGTCGTGAGGCTCGGGTTGTGGTAGAGCGACTGCGACGACGCCATCTGCGCGGAGTGGTTGCGCGCGACCGCTGTGAGGTCCGAGGCGACGCTGTAGGGAGCGAGGCCGTTGGCCTGCCGCGCAGCGTTCATGTCCGCGACGAACTGCGCCTCGTAGTCGTAGGTGCTCGCGAACGCGGACGCCGGCGTGAAGGCCGCGGCGGTGGCGCCGGCCGTGAGCGCGAGCGTCAGCGTCACGAGCAGACGGCACAGTGCCCGAACGGGCGTGCGCAGCGACACCAAGACCTCCGGCGGTAAGCCGGGGCGGTCGCCGCGACGGGTGGTGCTGTCACGGACGCACTGGGCGGCCTTCGACGTTCGGCGGGCCGGCTGACTGCGGTGGGCAGCAGTCCCGTGCCTTTGCGGCCCGTGCTCGCGCACGGTGTGCCTTGTCGGGTCGGCGGTCGCCCCGGTGTGGGGTTTCTCCTTGCCTAGGGTTCATCGATCCGCAGAGGGAGTTCTGAAGACGCCAGACGGGTGAACTTGCCGCTGCAGGGGGTGCTTGCAGGTGTGAAACACTCGGCGGTGATGGCCGCTGACCCACGCAACCTGGCCGACCTCGTCCGGCGGGCAGCCGACGCATCGCCCGACAAAACCGCGCTTGTCGGAGCAGACCGGTCGCTCACCTGGGCCGAGCTCGACCGTGCCGTCGACGGGGTCTCCGGTGCGCTGCGCGACCGAGGGCTGGTCGACGGTGACCGGGTCGGCATCCTGCTGCCCAACGGCATCGACTTCGCGACCATCTACTTCGCCGTCCTCAGGGCCGGTCTGGTCGCCCTCCCGCTCAACACCGCCTACACGGCGCCGGAGCTGCAGCACCAGCTCGCCGACTCGGCTGCCTCTCTCGTCGTCACGGACGCGACGCACCGTGAGCTCGTCGACGCCGCCGTCCTGCTCGTCGACAGCGACGACTGGCAGCAGGCCCTGACGCACGCACCCGCCCCCGCCCTCGCGGTCGGCAGTGAAGACCTCGCCGTGCTGCTCTACACGTCCGGCACGACCGGCCGGCCGAAGGGCGCGATGCTCAGCCACCGGGCGCTGCTCGCCAACCTCGACCAGCTGTCGCGGATCGACCGGCCGGTCGTCGCCGCCGATGACGTCGTACTGCTCGTGCTGCCGCTGTTCCACGTGTACGGCCTGAACGCCGGTCTCGGCATGACTGCCCGCGCCGGCGCGACCGGCGTGCTGGCCGAGCGCTTCGACCCGGTCGAGACCCTCGAGCTCGTCCGCCGGCATGGGGTCACGAACATCATCGGAGCGCCGCCGATGTACGTCGCCTGGTCGATGCTTCCCGAGCTGAGCGAGGCGATGGGAGCGCTGCGCCTCGCGGTCTCCGGCGCTGCGCCGCTGCCGCCCGACGTGCTCGCCGCTGTGCGCGAGGCCACCGGCCGTGACGTCTACGAGGGATATGGCCTGACCGAGACCGCGCCGGTGCTCACCACGACGCTGTGCAGCGACACGGCGAAGCCGGGCTCCATCGGCCGGCCGATCCCGGGCGTGCAGCTGCGGCTGCTCGACGAGCGCGGTGACGAAGCCGAGGCGGACGACCCCGGCGAGATCACGGTCCGCGGCGCCAACGTCTTCTCCGGCTACTGGCCGGACGGCGCCGGGGGCGCCGACGCCGACGGTTGGTTTCGCACCGGTGACGTCGCGTACGCCGACAGCGACGGGGATCTGTTCCTCGTCGACCGACTGCGCGAGCTCATCTTGGTCAGCGGCTTCAACGTCTACCCGCGCGAGGTCGAGGACGCGTTGCTCACGCATCCCGACATCGCCGAGGTCGCCGCGCTGGGAGTTCCCCACCCCTACACCGGCGAGACGGTCAAGGCGCTCGTCGTCGTCCGCGATGGGGCATCGCTCACACCCTCTGAGGTCATCGACTACGCGGCCGGCCGGCTGGCGCGGTTCAAGTGCCCGACGTCGGTGGAGATCGTCGACGAGCTGCCGCACTCCGTCACCGGCAAGGTCGCCAAAGGACGGTTGCGCGAGCCGAGCGACGCGAACGCCACGGCGCAATGAGTCGACGCGTCGTCGTCCTCACGCGTCCCGGTTGTCATCTGTGCACTGACGCCTGCGCCGTCGTGCAACGCGTTGCGACGGACATGGACTTCGAGTGGGCCGAGCAGGACATCACCGGTGATGCGGAGCTGACGGCGAAGTGGGGCGAGTACATCCCCGTCGTCATCGTCGACGGCGAGGTTCACACCTGGTTTCGCGTCGACGAGAACCGTCTGCGCGCAGCGCTTTTCTGACCTGCGTCAGGTTCCCGAGCGCTCCGCTTGAGCGAGCCACTCGCGCTGAGTCGCCAGCGACTCCTCCGTCTCCTTGGCAAGTCGCGCGTCGCCGCTCGCCTGCGCGCGGGCGAGCCGCGACTCGAGCTTGCCGACGGACTCGCGCAGTCGGATGACCAGCGGCGACTCGGTCACGGTCACCGGCCGGCGGCTCGAGCCGGCCTCGCGGACCTTGTCCTCCACCGCCGCGAGCCGGCGCTCGAGGTCACCCATCGCGTCGCGGGGGACGTGACCGATCTTCTCCCACTTGTCGTGGATGGTCCGCAGCCGTTTGCGCGCGCCCTCGAGGTCGGCACCGGGGTCGATGGTCTCTGCTTCAGCGAGGAGCGCCTGCTTGGCCTCGAGGTTGCCGGCCATCTCGTCGTCACGCGCCTTGAACGCCTCGGAACGCGCGCCGAAGAACGCGTCCTGCGCGGCCTTGAACCGCGCCCACAGCTCGTCCTCGACCTCACGTCCGGCGCGACCCGCCGCCTTCCACTCGCTCATCAGCTCCTTGTAGCGGCGCGCCGTCGGTCCCCACTCCGTGGAGCCGGTGAGCTTCTCCGCCTCGAGCACCAGGCGCTGCTTGTGCTCGGCCGACTCATCGCGCTGCCGGTCGAGGTCGGCGAAGTGTGCGCGACGTCGGTGGTCGAACTCGCGCCGCGCAGCCGCGAGCTGTTCCCACAGCTGCGAGTCGGTCTTTCGGTCGATGCGGATCGTCTTCCACTGCTCGACGATCGCCCGGAAACGGTCGCCGGTCGCGCGCCAGTCCGTGCTCTGCCGCAGCTGCTCCGCTTCGGCGACGAGCGCCTTCTTGGACTCCACCGCGGCGGCGGCGGCCTGGGCCTTCTGCTCGGCCGCCTCGGCAGCTCGCGCCTCGACCCGCTGCAGTACGCCGTCCAAGCGCCTGTCCAGCTCGCCGAGGTCGCCGATGACGGACGCCGTCGGCAGGGTCTCGCGGAGCTTGCGGGCGGCCGCGGCGACGGTGCGCGGGTCGGCTGTCGCGGCGCCGATCCGTCCCTCGAGGACGGAGACTTCAGCAGCGAGGTCGTCGTACCGCCGCCGGTAGAAGGCGAGGCCCTCCTCGGCCGTGCCGGCCTGCCAGGACCCGATCGCCCGTTCGCCGTCCGCGGTGCGGACGAAGACGGTGCCGTCGTCGGCGATCCGCCCCCACGCCTCGCTGTCGGTCATCGTCGTCCTGTAGATCGGGTCCGGAACGGGCACCAGTGCACCGCATCCTCACACGCGACCGCGCACCAGGGTGCGCTTCACGAGTTCACGAGCGCTTTGTGCACCCGTTCACAAGCGGCGTAGACTCGGGCTCCGCACCCGAAGCTTGGAGCCCTCATGTCGCCCTCTGACGGCGCGCGCAGCGGCCGCCGCGGTGGGATTCCCGAGGCGACGGTGGCCCGGCTCCCGGTCTATCTCCGGGTGCTCGGGAGTCTCGCCGACGGCGGGGTGCCGACCATCTCCTCCGACGCACTGGCGGCTGCCGCCGGTGTGGGCTCGGCGAAGCTGCGCAAGGACCTGTCGCATCTCGGCTCCTACGGCACCCGTGGGGTCGGCTACGACGTCGAGTACCTCGTCTACCAGATCTCCCGCGCCCTCGGTCTCACCCAGCACTACCGCGTCGCGATCATCGGCGTCGGCAACCTCGGCCATGCGCTGGCCAACTACGCCGGCTTCGCGACCCGGGGCTTCGAGGTCGCGGCGCTGATCGACGCGGACGCCCGGCTCGTCGGCCAGCGGGTCGCGGGCATGGAGATCCGGCACCTCGACGAGCTCGAGCAGATCGTCAGCGACCACGAGGTCTCGATCGGCGTCATCGCCACTCCGGCGCCGGCCGCCCAGGAAGTGTGCGACCGGTTGGTCGCGTGCGGCGTGACGAGCGTGCTCAACTTCGCCCCAGCCGTCCTGTCGGTGCCCGACACCGTCGACGTCCGCAAGGTCGACCTGTCCATCGAGCTGCAGATCCTCGCGTTCCACGAGCAGCGCAAGGCGGCAGGCGGCACGCGTACCCCTGGTGCCGCCGTGCCCGACGACGTGCGATCCGCGGCGGTCTCCGCATGAGTGTTCTCGTGGTGGGCCTGTCGCACCGGTCCGCGACGGTCGAGCTTCTCGAACGAAGCGTCGTGGCTGACGACGACATCGCCAAGCTGCTCGCGCTCGCGACGTCGACCGAGCACGTCGATGAAGCCGTCGTGCTCGCGACGTGCAACCGGCTCGAGGTCTACGCCGACGTGCGCAAGTTTCACGGCGGTGTGCAGGAGCTCACCGATGCGCTCGTGCAGCGGACCGGCGTTCCTCTCGAAGAGCTGGCCGACCACCTCTACGTCCACTACGAGGACCGCGCGGTCCAGCACCTGTTCGAGGTGGCGAGCGGGCTCGACTCGATGGTCGTCGGCGAGCAGCAGATCCTCGGTCAGCTGCGCAGCGCGTTGCAGACCGCACGGGAAGAAGCGACCGTCGGGCGCGCTCTCGGACCGCTCATCGAGCACGCGCTCCGCGCCGGCAAGCGCGCGCACGCCGAGACCGGCATCGACAGGGCCGGCCGGTCGTTGGTGTCCGTCGCGCTCGACCTCGCCCATCGGTCACTCGGCGGGCTCGGCGACCGTGCGGCGGCGCTCGTCGGCGCCGGGTCCATGAGCTCGCTGGCGGCCACGACGCTGCGTCGCCGCGGCGTCGCAGCGCTCGTCGTCGTCAACCGCACGCCGGCCAACGCGCAGCGTCTCGCGCAGTCCGTCGACGCGACCGTGGCGCCGATGGAAGCGCTGGTCGACGTCGTCGCTGATGCCGACCTGCTCGTCTCGTGCACCGGAGCCGTCGGCACGATGATCAGCGCCGACGTGGTGGCCGAGGCGATGAGCCGGCGACCGGAGCGCCCGCTGTTCGTCATCGACCTCGCGCTGCCCCGCGACGTCGAACCCGCGGCGAAGTCGCTTCCCGGTGTCACCGTCGTCGACCTCGAGTCGTTGCGGTCGGTGCTGGAGGACGCCGAGGTCGCCCGCGACGTCGACGCCGCCCGGCAGATCGTCACCGAGGAGGTGGGCAGCCACCTGGCCCGCCAGCGGGCCGAACGCGTCGCGCCGACCGTTGTCGCCTTGCGCACGCGCGCGCAGCAGGTCGTCGACGCCGAGCTGACCCGCATCGAAGCGCGGTTGCCAGGGCTCGACGAGCGCACCCGAGGCGAGATCCGGACCGCGATCACCCGGGTCGTCGACAAGCTCTTGCACACGCCGACCGTGCGGGTGAAGGAGCTCGCCGAGTCGCCGGGCGGCGACTCCTACGCCGACGCGCTTCGTGAGCTGTTCGCACTCGACCCGGCCGCCATGGCGGCCGTCGCACGCGCGGACGTCGTCGTCGAGGACGAGCAGCCATGACCGTCACCGCAAGGACGCTTCGACTCGGCACCCGGCGATCTGCTCTCGCCCTTGCGCAGGCGGGTCGCGTGGCCGACGTGCTCCGTGGCAACGGCCACGAGGTGTCGCTGGTCGAGGTCGTCACCGAAGGAGACCGGTCGAGCGCTGCGCTCACCCAGCTCGGCGGCACCGGAGTGTTCGTCACCGAGCTTCGCCGCCAGCTCGCGGACGGCGTCATCGACATCGCCGTGCACTCGCTGAAGGACCTGCCGACTGCGCCGGCTGCCGGTCTCGTCATCGCGGCCGTCCCGCCGCGCGAGGACCCGCGGGACGCGCTCGTCAGCCGCGACCGCATCCAGCTCAACCAGCTGCCCGAGGGCGCGACCGTCGGCACCGGATCGCCCCGCCGCGCTGCGCAGCTGCGCGCGCTGGGTCTCGGCCTGGAGATCGTGGCGATCCGCGGCAACGTCGACACGAGGCTGCGTCGCGTTGCCGAGGGCGACCTCGACGCGGTCGTTGTCGCCGCTGCGGGGCTCTCCCGGCTCGGCCGACTCGATGAGGCGGCCGAGCTGCTCGACCCCGGGCAGATGCTGCCCGCCCCGGGCCAGGGCGCTCTGGCGGTCGAGTGTCGCGCCGACGACGAGTCGTTGGTGGACGGCGTACGACGGTCTCTCGACGATCTGTCGACACGCGCCGCCGTCGCCGCCGAGCGCGCTCTGCTCGCGGCACTCGAAGCGGGCTGCACAGCGCCTGTCGGCGCACTGGCCGACGTCGCCATCGGCGACGACGGCGATGACGAGATCTACCTGCGCGGGGCTGTCGCTGCAGTCGACGGTTCACGCGCAGTCCGGTTGTCCATCACCGGGCCGGTCGCAGAGGGCGAACGGCTCGGACGTCAGCTGGCCGCTGACCTGCTCGACGCGGGTGCGGCCGAAATGATCGGGGAGTCTTCGTGACCACCGCACGCAAGAAGAAGCTGGGTTCCGTCACTTTCGTCGGCGGTGGGCCAGGTGACCCGTCACTGCTCACGCTGCGCGGAGCCGAGGCGATCGCCGACGCCGACGTCGTCGTCATCGACGTCGCGTCCCACGGCGACCTGCTCAGCCACCGTCGTGAGGACGCCGAGGTCGTCGACTCGGGTCGGCTCGAGCTCGCCGAGCGAACCAAGGCGATCGTCGCGGCCGTGCGCGACGGCCACCACGTGACCCGCGTCCTTCCCGGTGACCCTGCTCTGCTGGGCGGTCTGGCCGACGAGGCGGAGGCCTGCGCCAAGGCCAAGGTGCCGTTCGAGTTCGTGCCCGGCGTGTCACCTGCGACGGCGGTCGCGGCTTACGCCGGCATCCCCGTCACGGACAAGAAGACGCGCACCGTCCACGTGGTCGACGCGAGTCCCGACGCGCCGGAGCCCGACTGGGCAGCGCTCGCCTCGTCGAACGCAACCCTCGTGCTCCTCAACTGCACCAAGTCGGTCGGGAAGATCGCCGCTGCCCTCGTCGAGCACGGACGCAAGGCCGAGTCGCTCGTCGCCGTGACTGCCGGCGGCACGACGCGCCAGCAGCACACCGTCGTGTCGACGCTCGACACCGTCGAGCGCGATGCCGGTGCGATCTCGGTGCCGGCGACAGTGGTAGTCGGGGACGTCGTACGTCTGCGCGACAAGCTGTCGTGGTGGGAGACCAAGCCGCTGTTCGGCTGGCGCGTGCTGGTGCCGCGAACGAAGGAGCAGTCGGCGGCGTTGTCCGAGCAGCTCGTGTCCTACGGCGCGGTGCCGGTGGAGGTCCCGACCATCGCTGTCGAGCCGCCGCGGACGCCGCAGGCGATGGACCGCGCCATCCGCGGCCTGGTCAGTGGTCGCTACGCGTGGATCGGCTTCACGTCGGTCAACGCGGTGAAGGCGGTCCGGGAGAAGATCGAGGAGCTCGGTCTCGACGCGCGCGCCCTGGCGGGAGTCAAGGTGGCCTGCGTCGGGCAGCAGACAGCCGCAGCCGTGCTGACGTGGGGCATCACCCCCGAGCTCGTGCCGACCGGTGAGCAGTCGAGCGAGGGTCTCCTCGCGGAGTGGCCGGCCTACGACAGCGTCTACGACGCGCTGGACCGCGTCTTCCTTCCGCGGGCCGACATCGCGACCGACACGTTGCTCGCGGGCCTCGCCGACAAGGGCTGGCAGATCGACGACGTCACGGCCTACCGCACTGTGCGTGCCGCGCCGCCGCCGGCCGACATCCGTGAGGCGATCAAGACCGGCGGCTTCGACGCCGTCCTCTTCACCTCGTCGTCGACGGTGCGCAACCTCGTCGGCATCGCCGGCAAGCCGCACACCTCGTCGATCATCGCCGTGATCGGACCGCAGACCGCGAAGACCGCGGAAGAGCTCGGACTGCGGGTCGACGTGACGGCGCCGACGCCGTCGGCGTCGCTGCTGGCCGAAGCACTGGCGGAGTTCGGTCGTGAGCGTCGCGAGAACGAAGACCCGCTGCCTCCGGGCAAGGCCAACCGGGCGAAGGCGGCGGCGAGGTTGAAGAAGGGCAAGTGACCTTCCCGTCGGCCCGGCCGCGCCGGCTCCGGCGTACCCCCGCGGTACGCCGGCTGACGGCGCAGGTCCGGCTGTCGCCGGCCGACCTCGTGCTGCCGATGTTCGTCAAGGAGGGCATCGACGAGCCGGTGCCGATCGCGTCGATGCCGGGCGTGGTGCAGCACACGCGTGAGTCCTTGCGCAAGGCGGCGTCCGACGCCGTCGAGGCGGGCGTCGGCGGGCTGATCCTGTTCGGGATCCCCGCGGTGAAAGACGCGCGTGGCTCGGCCGCCGACGATCCGCACGGCATCGCACAGGAGGCGTTGCGCGACGTGGTGGCGGAGGTCGGCGACGCAACGGTTGTGATGACCGACCTGTGCCTCGACGAATACACCGACCACGGGCACTGCGGGCTGCTGACCGAAGCGGGTGAGGTCGACAACGACGCGACCCTGGATCGTTATGCCTCCATCGCCGTTGCGCAGGCTTCGGCCGGTGCCCATCTCGTCGCACCCAGCGGAATGATGGACGGGCAGGTTGCCGCAATCCGCTCCGCCTTGGACAGCAACGGTTTCCCGGAGGTCGGCATCCTCGCGTACTCCGCGAAGTACTCCTCTGCTTTCTACGGGCCGTTCCGCGACGCTGCTGAGTGCGCACCGCAGTTCGGCGATCGCGCGGCCTATCAGCAGGACGTCGCACGTTCGTCGGACGAAGCCGTGCACGAGGCGCTGCTCGACGTCGCCGAGGGCGCTGACCTCGTGATGGTGAAGCCCGCCGTCGGTTACCTCGACGTCGTCGCCCGGGTGCGCGCCGCTGTCGACGTACCGGTTGCGGCCTACAACGTGTCGGGTGAGTACGCGATGGTCGAGGCGGCCGCGGCCAACGGCTGGATCGACCGAGACCGCGCGATCCTCGAGATGCTGTCGTCCATCAAACGCGCAGGCGCAGACATCGTCCTGACTTACTGGGCCGCCGAGGTCGCCGCCCGTCTCTAGAGGCAACGGGCGTGCATCGCACCCTCATGTGAGCCACCGGAACCACATAGCGCGCAAATCAGCCGCCGAAACGACGCACGTCAGGCACACTTTGCGCACGAAGTGCTTGGCCGCGGCGGGCGCCCTGGAACTGCACCTTCACGTCGCGACACCTGCGCTTGCCGTCTCCCCGCCGTCGAGGAACGCCGAGTCTCAGTCCACGATCGCCTGGTAGACGAGGGCACGGAGCTGCGGGCGGATCGGGTAGGTGCTCGACGGCATCACCTGCGTCATGAAGACGACCGTCAGGTCCTCTGCCGGATCGACCCAGAACGCCGTACTCGCCATGCCGCCCCAGTTGAACTCGCCGTCGCTCGTGATCACCTTGCTCGCAGACGAGTCGATCGCGACGGCGAAACCGAGCCCGAAGCCGACTCCGTCGTACCGCGTCTCGGCAAAGAGCGCTCGCCCGAAGGACTGCAGGTCGGCGTTGCCCGGCAGGTGGTTGCGGGTCATGTAGCGCAGCGTTCGGGGCGAGAGCAGCCGGGCGCCGTCGAGCTCTCCGCCGCGCAGCAACATCCAGGTGAAGCGGGTGTAGTCGCGCGTCGTCGACACCAGGCCGCCACCGCCGGAGAACCACCTCGGTGGTCGCTTGTAGCGCTCGCCGAGATCGTCGTAGCGGATCGGCTCGGTCAGCCCCGGCGCCATCGCATAGAGCGCCGCGAGCCGGTCGTGCTGCGGCTGCTCGACGTGAAACGCCGTGTCCCTCATGTCGAGCGGCGTGAAGATGTGCTCGGCGAAGAACTCGTCCAGCGGTTGACCCGAGACTGCTTCGACGAGCCGGCCGAGGACGTCCGTGGCGACGGAGTAGTTCCACTCGCTGCCCGGTTGGAACGCCAGAGGCAGCGCCGCGATTGCTCGGGAGAAGGCTGCCAGGTCGTCCGCCGGCATGCCGACGTCGAAGCCGGCGAGCCGGTAGATCTCGTCTGTGACGTGCATGCGGTGGAACCCGTAGGTCAGCCCGGCCGTGTGCGTGAGCAGGTGCCAGACCCGGATCGGTTCGGTCGCCGCAACCGTCATGTGCTTGGTCGCCGGCCCGGAGACATAGACCCGCGGCTCGGCGAACTCCGGCAGCCACCGGCTGATCGGGTCCGTGAGCTCCATGAGCCCCTGCTCGACGAGCATCATCGCGGCGACCGACGTGATCGGCTTCGTCATCGAGTAGATGCGCCAGATGGTGTCGTCGGCGACCGCGCGCCCCGCCTCCTTGTCCGCGAAGCCGTACGACGACAGGTGCGCGACCCGACCACGACGGCTGACCATGACCTGCCAGCCGGGCAGCCGGCCGTCGTCGACGTACCGGCGGAAGTGGCTGTCGATGCGCTGCAGACGGTGGGCGTCGAGCCCCACCTCGCCGGGGTCGACGTCGATGCCGAAGTCGGCCATGCCGTCTGCTCCTCTCAGCCGGCCTGGTCGGCGGCGAGCTCGTCGATGGTCTGGGCCAACGCGGTGTCCTTGCCGGTGATGCCGCCCTCGGAGTGGGTCGAGAGGACGAACCGCACCGTCCGCCACCGGATGTCGATGTCCGGATGGTGGTCACGCTGCTCCGCCACCTCGGCCACCCGGCGTACGAGCTCGATCGCCGCCGGGAACGACGGGCACTCGACCGAGCGGGCCAACGCCTCGCCGTCGCGGTGCCAGTCGCCATGCATCTGCAGCCACGCGTCGATCTCGTGGTCGGTCAACACCGTCATCGCCTCACCGCCCTGCGCGCCAGTCTGAACGATCGGGTTGCGAGGATGACGCCATGCCCCGTGTCGACGCCTCCGCGCAGCTGTTCGCACGCGCGCTCGGCGTGACGCCGGGCGGCGTGAACTCGCCGGTGCGCGCTTTCGGCGGTGTGGGCGGGACGCCGAGGTTCATCGCCCGCGCCTCCGGGCCCTACCTCTACGACGTCGACGGCAACGAGTACGTCGACCTCGTCTGCTCATGGGGGCCGACGATCGTGGGCCACGCGCACCCCTACGTCGTCGACGCGGTCCGGCGCGCTGCCGAACAGGGTCTGTCGTTCGGTGCGCCCGGCGCGGGCGAGGTCGAGCTCGCCGAGGAGATCGTCGCCCGGGTCGCCCCGGTCGAGCAGGTCCGGCTGGTCAACTCCGGCACCGAGGCGACGATGAGCGCACTTCGGCTGGCGCGTGGCGTGACGGGTCGCAGCAAGGTGGTGAAGTTCGCCGGCTGCTACCACGGCCATGTCGATGCGCTGCTCGTGAGCGCAGGCAGTGGCGTGGCGACGTTCGGACTTCCTGACTCTCCGGGCGTGACGGGGGCAACGGCGGCCGACACGATCGTCCTGCCTTACAACGACGTGGCCGCTGTCGAGGCGGCGTTCGAGGAGCACGGCGCCGACATCGCCTGCGTCATCACCGAGGCTGCAGCGGCCAACATGGGTGTCGTCGCGCCGCTCCCCGGGTTCAACGGCCGGCTGCGCGAGATCACCCGGCAGCACGGTGCTCTGCTGATCCTCGACGAGGTGATGACCGGATTCCGGGTGAGCCGTAGCGGATGGTTCGGTCTCGAGGGCGTCGAGGCCGACCTGTTCACGTTCGGCAAGGTGATGAGCGGCGGTCTGCCGACGGCCGCCTTCGGCGGCCGGACCGAGACCATGCGCCACCTCGCGCCGTCGGGGCCGGTGTACCAAGCAGGCACCTTGTCCGGGAACCCCGTCGCCGTCGCGGCCGGTCTGGCGCAGCTCGAGCTCTGCACGGACGACGTCTACGCACACCTCGACAAGACCGCGATGCGCGTCGCCGGTGCGGTGAGCGACGCGCTCTCCGCCGCGGGCGTCGAGCACCAGGTCAACTCAGCCGGCAACCTGTTCAGCGTCTTCTTCACCGGAAGCCGGGTCGTGGACTATGCGACCGCGCGCGTGCAGGACACGCGTCGCTACGCCGCGTTCTTCCACGCGATGCTCGAGCACGGCGTGCATCTGCCGCCGTCGGCCTACGAAGCCTGGTTCGTCGGCGCAACGCATGACGACGTCGTGATCGACCGCATCGTGACCGCCGCCACCGTCGCAGCCCGCGCTGCCGCGGAGGTGCCCGCGCAGTGACGCGGACCGTCGTCAACCTCGTCCGGCACGGCGAGGTCGCGAACCCGACAGGTGTGCTCTACGGCCGGCTTCCGGGATTCCGCCTGTCGCCGGCGGGAGAGCACATGGCCGTGCTCGCCGCAGAAGCGCTCGCCGGCCACGACGTGCGCGTCATCGTCTCGTCACCGCTCGAGCGGGCGGTGCAGACGGCGGAGGCGATCGCGGAACGGTTCGGCTTGCCGATCCGCACCGATGAGCGACTGATCGAGAGCGCCAACGCGTTCGAGGGGATGAAGTTCGGCGTCGGCGACGGCGCACTGCGCAAACCGGCCAACTGGCGCCATCTCTACAACCCGTTCAAGCCTTCATGGGGTGAGCCCTACGCGATCGTGGCGGCGCGCGTGCTCGGCGCGTGCAGTGCTGCGCGGAAGGCGGCCGAGGGTGGCGAGGCCGTGCTGGTCAGCCACCAGCTGCCGATCTGGGTGACCCGCCGCGCTGTCGAGGGTCAGCGACTGTGGCACCGGCCGGATCGCCGGGAGTGTGCGCTCGCGTCGATCACGTCGTTCGTCTACGAGGATGACGAGATCTGCGACGTCGACTATCAGGAGCCGGCCGGCGCGAGCGGCCGGTCTCGGGTGGGCGGGGCCTGATCCCGGCTCCGCAGGATGCCCGCCCCGGCAGCACTCAGGTGGCTCGGCGACAATGATTGCAATGCCTTTCCGCCAGCGGTACGCCTCTCGCGCGGCCGCGCTCGCCGTCGCGCTCGCGGCGGTCTCGGCCTGCACCGGCACCAACGCGGTGACCCAGAGTGTCGCCGGAAGCAGTGGTTACCAGGCGGGTGACCAGGCCCTCACCTGGGTCGCCCCGGGCGACCGGTCGCGGGTCGGTGACGTCAGCGGTGAGCTGCTCGACGGCACCCACTTCGACCTCTCGAGCTGGCGCGGCCACGTCGTGGTCGTGAACTTCTGGGGCAGCTGGTGCTCGCCGTGTCGCGACGAGGCACAGGCGCTGGACCAGGTATTCCGTGACAACCGGTCCCGGGGCGTCGAGTTCATCGGTGTCGACGTACGGGAGGACCGTGCCAGCGCTGAGGCGTTCGTGGCCGACCGGCACATCGGCTACCCGAGCCTGTTCGACCCGAGCGACGTGCTCGCCTTGCGCTTCCCCGGCCTGCCGCCGAACGCGACCCCCACCACGCTGATCATCGATCGGCAGGGCCGGATCGCCGCACGGCACAGCGGTGAGATCCGCTACACCCAGCTGCGCGACGTCGTCGCCCGAGCGCTCGCGGAGAAGGCGTGACCCACGTGCTGGCCGCAGCCACCTGCAGCGACCTCGCCGGCGGGACGTTGCTGCTGGCGATTCCCGTCGCGTTCGTCGCCGGGCTGATCTCCTTCCTGTCGCCGTGCGTGCTGCCGCTGGTCCCGGGCTATCTCTCGTATGTCACCGGGCTGTCGGGCGCTGACCTCGCCGGCGACGTCGCGGTCAGCGACGGGCCCGGCACGGCCGTCGCACCCGCCGCCCAGCTCGCCGCGCGACACACGCATCGAGTGCTGCTGGGATCGGTGTTGTTCGTGCTCGGCTTCTCCGTCGTCTTCATCGGCGAAGGCACCTTGTTCGGCCACCTCGGCAACCTCGGGAGCCACTACCTCCTCACCCACCAGACGCTGGTCAACCAGGTCGGTGGAGTGCTGACGATCGCGCTCGGCGTGGTCTTCCTCGGGGTGCTGCCGCGCACCCAGCGCGAGTGGCGCTTTCACCGGTTGCCGCGTGCCGGTGTCGCAGGCGCGCCGCTGCTCGGTGTGCTGTTCGCGGTCGGCTGGACACCGTGCATCGGCCCGACGCTCGGCACCGTGCTGCAGCTCGCGTTCGACCAGCAGAACCTCGCCACCGCCGGGAGAGGGGCGCTGCTCACCGCGTTCTACTGCGCCGGTCTCGGCATCCCGTTCGTCATCGCGGGTCTTGCGTTCCGCCGCGCGATCGGAGCGTTTGCGGTCGTCAAGCGCCACTACGGCGTCGTCGTCTCGATCGGCGGTGGCCTGCTCATCGCCGTCGGCGTCCTGCTGCTGTCCGGTGCGTGGACGACGCTGTCGCAGGACCTGCGCAGCTTGTTCCCTTCTCCAAGCCTGCCGTGCTGACGCCATGACCGATCTCGCCGACAGCGCCGTCGCGTCGCCCGACGAGAGCACCGCTCTGTCGACCGCGCCGGCGCCCCCTCAGCAACCGGTGCGCGGCATCGCGCGGACCGCGAGATACGGCTGGCGCCGGCTGACGAGCATGCGCACGGCGCTGCTCCTGTTGTCGCTCCTGGCTCTCGCCGCGATCCCCGGCACGGTGCTTCCGCAGCGCGGGCTCAACCCCGTCAAGGTCGACGACTTCCTCGCGTCGCATCCGCACCTCGGTCCGCTGCTCGACCGGTTGTCGCTGTTCGACGTCTTCGCCGCGCCGTGGTTCGCCGCCATCTACCTGCTGCTGTTCATCTCGCTGATCGGCTGCCTGGTGCCCCGCATCCGGTTGCACGCGCGCGCCCTGCGCCGCCGTCCGCCGCACGCGCCGCGCAACCTGCTGCGGCTGTCGATCTCGCAACAGTGGACCACCGACGACACGGCGCGCGACGTCGCCGAGCGCTGTGGCCGGCTGCTGCGAGGGGAGCGGTGGCGGGTCGACGTGCACGACGAGCCCGACGGCGCCGTCACGGTCGCGGCCGAGAAGGGATATCTCCGCGAGACCGGCAACCTCGTCTTCCACGTCTCGCTCGTCGTGCTGCTCGCGGGCATCGCACTCGGCGGCCTGTTCGGCTACAAGGGCACGGTGCTCGTCGTGCAAGGGCAGGCGTTCGCCAACGTGCGGTCGTCGTACGACATCTTCCAGCCGTCGCGGCTCTACTCCGACTCGTCGCTCTCGCCCTTCAGCTTCACGCTGCAGAAGTTCACCGCGGCCTACCAGCCCGACGGTACGCCGCGCAGCTTCGACGCCAGGGTCGGCTACCAGTCGCGTCCGGGCGCTCCCGTGACGACGAGCGACGTGCAGGTCAACCACCCGCTGTACGCCGCCGGCGCCAACGTCTACCTCGTCGGTCACGGCTATGCGCTGCACATCCAGGTGCGCGATGCGCACGGGCGGCTGGTCTACGACCGGGACACGCCGTTCCTGCCGGACACGTCGATGTTCGCCTCGCACGGCGTCGTCAAGGTGCCCGACGGGTTGCCGCACCAGTTCGGACTGACCGGCTTCTTCTACCCCACGTACGTCGCCACGCCCGCCGGGCCGGACTCGGCCTACCCCGCACCGCGTGACCCGGTGCTGCTTCTTGCCGCCTGGCGGGGAGACCTGGGTCTCGACCGCTCGGCACAGTCGGTCTACTCGCTTCCCGTGGCCTCGCTGCACCACATCGCCAACGCGCAGCTGTCACCGGGGGAGTCGTGGCGGCTGGCAGACGGCACGCGTGTGAGCTTCGTCGGCGTCGACCAGTGGGCGACGTTCCAGGTGGCGCACGACCCGGGCAAGAAGCTGATGCTCGCCGCCGCCGTCTTCATCGTCGCCGGCCTCATGCTCTCGCTGCGCATCCGCCGCCGTCGCTTCTGGATCCGCGCGAGACCGGCACCTGACGCCCGGCGTACCGTGGTCGAGGCGGCCGGCCTGGCGCGCAGCGACAGCGAGCGGTTCACGGCAGATTTCGCCGATCTGGTGCAGCGTTTCGGTGCGCCGACGGCCACAGAGGAGGACTGACCCGCAGTGCCCGGCACGAGTATCAACCTCGGGTTGGCCCACGCGAGCGACCGGCTGCTTGTCTGGGCTGTCGTCGCCTACGCACTGGCGATGCTCGGCTACGCCGCCGAGTTCGCCTTCGACCGACGTGCGCGCAGCCAGGTCAGCCGCCGCGCCGGCGTGGTCGCGGTCGGGCTGACCGTCCTCGGCTGGGCGCTGCACGTGGGCTCGGTCACGACCCGCGGCCTGTCGGTGCACCGCGTGCCGTGGGGAAACATGTACGAGTTCTCCTCCATGGTGTCGCTGGTCGCCGTGACCGTCTTCCTCGTGCTCCTGACCCGCCAGCAGGTGCGGTTCCTGGGGCTGTTCGTGATGGCTCCGGTCGTGCTCTACCTCGGGTTGGCGGGCACCGTGCTCTACGCCAACGCGGGCCCGCTCGTGCCGGCGCTCAACTCCTACTGGATCAAGATCCACGTGGTCGCGGCGATCACGGCCAGCGGCGCGTTCATGGTTTCCGGTGTGGTGACCGTCCTCTACCTGCTGAAGTCGCGGTGGGAGCGGCGTGCGCTCAGCCTCGGGCCGGGCGCGGCCGCGGCGGTCGAGGTCGGCACGCCGCCGACGGAGAGCGTGCCCAGCGTTCGGCGGGGCGGCCTGATGGCCTGGCTGCCGGACTCGGGCCGTCTCGACCGGCTCGCCTACGGGGTCGTGACCTTCGCGTTCCCGATCTGGACCTTCGCGATCATCGCGGGCGCGATCTGGGCCGAGCAGGCATGGAGCCGCGCCTGGGGCTGGGACCCGAAAGAGACGTGGTCGCTCATCACCTGGCTCGCCTACGCGGCCTACCTGCATGCCCGCGCCACAGCGGGATGGCGTGGGCACCGGGCAGCGGTGCTGTCACTCATCGGCTTCGGCTGCCTGATGGTCGACTACTACGTCGTCAACACCGTCATCACCGGTCTGCACAGCTACGCCGGGATCAGCTGACCCGGCAGCGCACCGCCCCCCTGTCGGTGCCTGCTCGTCAGCTGTGAGCGGTGTACTCGTCCTCGACCGACTGCCGCGGAGCGGGCGGCGCGGCCGGCAGGTCTCCGCGGAGAAGTGCGCGCACCTCCGACTCGCGGAACCGCCTATGCCCTCCGGGGGTGCGGATGCTGCTGATCCTGCCGGCGGCAGCCCAGCGGGTGACCGTCTTCGGGTCGACCCGGAACAGGCTCGCCACCTCACCAGGCGTCAGCAGCCGCTCTCGTGCCTCCACGCTTTCCCCCTCGCAGTAGTGCGGTTAGCAAAATGTGTACACGCAGAAAGCCTTTGCGTCAGGCGTTTCGCACAAAAGAACCGGCGATTCGACGTCATGGGCGATTCTGCAGCACTTCCGTCATCGCGGAAATTCACCCGTGACTAGCCCGAACGTGCCATGGACGGATCGACGCGGGCTACGGAACCTTTAGTCGCGCTGGCGCGCTTCGTCCAAGTTTCATGCTCTCGGGGGGTCCCTGTGCACGTAGGCCGTTTCCTCACCCGTCGGTCAGTAGTGGCCGCAACCTCGCTCGCGGCGCTCGCTGCCGTCACGTTGCCCGCCTCGGCCACGACGACGACGACACCGTCACACGGGCAGGCCACGTCGTCGCTGACGATCCTGCGGGTGACGCTGGCCGGCCAGACGGTGACCGCGGGACGGATCGTCGCAGTCGCCGGCAACGCCTCCACTCCTCACGTCGCCAAGCTGGTGGTGACACCCGTCGACTCCTCGGTGACCGGTCCGCTCGGTCAGCAGACCGTGACGCCCTCGTCGTCGACGACGGTGCCGTCGTCACCCAAGTCGATCGCGCTGCCGAACGGCCTCGGCAGTGTCACGGGTCCGACGTTCGTCGCGCAGGCCAAGGACAGCGCCACGTCCGTGCTCGCCAACGCCAGCCTGAAAGCGCTCGGGGGCGTGACGCTCGCGAGTGTTCCCCTGAACCTCGGCGTCGCGTCCCTCGCCGACACGGCCCGGGTGGTGTCGAGCAACGCGACGGCGGAGAAGACGTTCTCTCTCGGTAACCTCGCGCTGCCGTCGATCAACGACCTGCTCGCGGCGCTCGGCCTGGACATCTCCCAGCTCACCCAGGACCAGCTGACCCAGCTCGCCGGTGTCGTGGGAACGGTCAGCGCCGCCATCACGACGCTGAACTCGCAGATCGACACGTTGCAGACGCAGGTGGCCGGTGCGCCCGCGACCACGTCCGCCGCGCAGGCCGCGGTCACGTCGGCCACGAGCGCGCTGCAGGCTCAGCTCGACACGCTCAACACGGCTCTCGGTGACGGGACGACTGCCACGGCGACGGCGCTGGCAGCGGCTCTCGCGGCCGCCCCCGGCGCCTACACCATGCCGACCCTGCCGATCACCATCGCCGAGTGGCAGACGCTGCCGGCCGCCGAGCAGACCGTGATCTCCACGTTCTCCGACACCACGCTCAGCACGACGCTCGCCACCGCGAGCGCTGCGCTCGACCAGGCCCAACAGCTGCTCACCGACCTCGCCAGCCTGCTCACCCAGGTCACCGGGGTTCTCGACGGCAACCCGCTGGCGTCGCTCGGCGGCATCAAGCTGACGCTGAAGGCAGTCGCGGCATCGACCCCGTCGGCGGTCGCGTCGTTGTCCGTGGCGAACACCGAGGTGCTCGGTTCCGCCAGCCAGCTGTCCCAGGTCAACGCGGCGCTGGCACAGGTCACCGGTGCGCTCGCGGGCGTCCTCAACAACATCCCCGGCGTGCAGTTCACCGCGCCGAGCATCACGATCGGGACGCCGACCAAGTCGACGCATCGCACCGGCAGCACGCGCTACGCCAGCTCGTCGCTGCGTGCGGTGACGTTGAAGCTGCCGACGCTGTCGCTCAGTGGCGCTGCGCTGCCGCTCGCACTGCCGGGCGCTCCGCAGAGCCTGTCCGGCTCGCTGGTGCTCGGTCAGGTCACGGAGGCCGCCTCCTGGGCTCCCGCGGTCTCGCACACCTCCAACTCGCCTGTTCCGGGAGGCGCCGGGGGCCCGCAGCTGAGTGAGACCGGCGGCAAGGTCGTGCTGCCGATCCTCGCGACGATCGTCCTCGGTCTGGCAGTGGGCGTTCGGCGTCGCCTGCGCGCCGCCTAGCATTCCTTCGTGCCGTCGACTCAGCTGCCCGACTCCCCGCACGGGGGTCGGGCAGCCGTCGTCTACACCGGCATGCGGTTCGCGTTGTTCCTCGGGTGTCTCGGAGTCGC
>DASSKP010000006.1:0-50226 GCA_035690365.1 Mycobacteriales bacterium | reverse complement strand
GGAGGCGCTGGAGCAACACCTGCATCTGCTCGAGGAGGCCGAGCGGCGCGACCATCGGCGTCTCGGCGCGGAGCTGGACCTGTTCTCGTTTCCCGACGAGATCGGCTCGGGGCTCGTCGTCTTCCACCCCAAGGGCGGCGTCGTCAAGCGGGTGATGGAGGACTACGTCCGTCAGCGCCACATCGACGAGGGCTTCCTCTACGTCGGCACCCCGCACATCGCGAAGCAAGGCCTCTTCGAGACCTCGGGTCACCTGCCGTACTTCGCCGACGGCATGTTCCCGCCGATGGACGACGAGGGCACCAACTACTACCTCAAGGCCATGAACTGCCCGATGCACAACCTCATCTACCGGTCGCGCGGGCGTTCCTACCGCGAGCTGCCGATGCGGCTGTTCGAGTTCGGGACCGTCTACCGGCACGAGAAGTCCGGGGTCGTGCACGGCCTCACCCGGGTCCGTGGTCTGACGCAGGACGACTCGCACTCCTACTGCACGCCGGAGCAGGCGCCCGACGAGATCAAGCACTTGCTGGAGTTCGTGCTGAGCCTGCTGCGCGACTTCGGGCTGAACGACTTCTACCTCGAGCTCTCGACGCGTGACGACAGCAAGGACAAGTTCATCGGCAGCGATGACGACTGGGAGACCGCGACCCGCATCCTCGAGAAGGCTGCGACCGACACCGGCCTCGAGCTCGTTCCCGACCCGGGCGGTGCGGCGTACTACGGGCCGAAGATCTCCGTCCAGGCCCGTGACGCCATCGGGCGCACCTGGCAGATGTCGACGATCCAGTACGACTTCAACCAGCCCAAGCGGTTCGGTCTGGAGTATCAGGGCGCCGACGGCGAGCGGCACCAGCCGGTGATGATCCACTCCGCGAAGTTCGGCTCGATCGAGCGCTTCTTCGGGGTGCTGACGGAGCACTACGCGGGCGCGTTCCCGGCCTGGCTCGCGCCGGTGCAGGTCGTGGGCATCCCGATCCGTTCGGACAACGTCGACTACCTGCGCGGCATCGTCGAACGACTGCGCGCCGAAGGACTGCGCGCCGAGGTCGACGAGTCGGACGACCGCATGCAGAAGAAGATCCTGCACGCGCAGCAGCAGAAGGTGCCGTTCATGTTCGTCGCCGGTGAGCGCGACGTCGAAGCCGGTGCGGTGTCGATCCGTTACCGCAACGGCGTGGAGCGGCGCGGTGTGCCGGTCGACGACGCGATCCTGGAGGTGTCGCGTAACGTCGCGTCGCGCCAGATCGAGCCGGATGCCCTCAACCCCGAGACCATCGTCGGGTGACCGAGGTCGAGCACCAGCCCGGTGCCGGGATGCCGGATGCGTGGCAGCGCATCTGGATGCCCGAACGGATGGCTTACATCAAGGGCGAGGGCAAGGCCGGCTGCCCGTTCTGCGACATCCCGGGCATGGGCGACGAGGAGGGCCTCGTCGTCGCCAGGGGAGCGACGGTCTACGTCGTGCTGAATCTCTACCCCTACAACTCCGGGCACCTGATGGTCGTGCCGTTCCGGCACGTCGCCGACTACACCGAGCTGTCCGCCGAGGAGACCGCGGAGCTGTCGACCTACACGAAGCAGGCCATGCAGGTCCTACGTGACGTCAGCAACGCGCAGGGATTCAACATCGGCATGAACCAGGGGTCCGTTGCGGGTGCGGGCATCGCGCCGCACCTGCACCAGCACATCGTCCCGCGCTGGGGTGGCGACACCAACTTCATGCCGGTCGTCGCCCGCACGAAGGTGCTGCCCCAGCTCCTGGGCGAGACGCGAACGCTTCTCGCCCAGGGCTGGGTTGCCGGTCAGGCGTAGCTGAACGTCGAGAAGGACGACTGACCCGTCGCGTCAGGAACGCTGATGTCGTCGCCGACCATCGAGGCGACCGTGAGCGGTGTCGAACCGTTGGCGTAGTCCGCCGTGGAGTAGTCGTCGATGCTCTCGGTCTTGGCCGTGCCACTGTCGTTGCACGGGGACGTCGGCTCGGCAGTCGGTGCCGCCGTCGCGGTGAGTGTTGCGCTGCCGGTGGCCACGCTGCCCGGCGTCGTCGAGACGGTCAGCACAGCGTTGGCCCCCGTTGTGTCGAGCACGGGATCCGGTGCGGTTGCTCCGATGAAGTCCATGCGCATCGCACCCGCCGGATAGGACAGGCTGACCATGCGCATGCCGACGAGCTCCGCGCCGTAACCCTGCTGCGCGGCACCCGTGACGAGACGTACCGAGCTCACACCGACCATCGGGCCCTGCCACACGGTCCCCGAAACACAGTCGGGGTTGCCCGACGGCGCCGGCGGGTTGAAGCCGCATCGCCCGTTGGTCGAGGTCACGTAGTGCGCGTAGTTGTAGCCGAAGTGGTACTTCGAGGTCGAGGTGCCCTTGCGGACGGCGCCCCATTTCGACGGCTGGCTCACCGAGCTGCGCGCCTTGAACGCCACGACTCCCTGGATCGCCGCCTTGACGCTGGTCACCTTTGTGGGGGCGCCGTTGTCGTTCTGGCAGCTCCTTGTCGCTTGCGCCTTCTTGGTGAAGGAGAGGCGGAGGCTTCCGTAGGCACCGAGCTGCTTACCGGTCAGAAGCGTGCCCTTGCCGTTCGCGTAGGTGAGCGAGGAGCCCGCGACGTCGAACGACCAGTCGTGGTCCTCGCTGTAGTTCTTGTTGCCCTTGTTGAGGTCGACGTCGAGCGTCGCGCCGCCGTCGCGGAGCATGTCGACGGAGAAGTGCACCTTCGCCCCGGTCGTCGTCGTGACGATGACCGTCGGGGTCACGAACTCCTTCGTCGGATGAAGGGTCGCCGCACTGGCGGCGGTTGCCGGCAGGGCGCACACGCCGGCTGCAAGGGCGGCGACGGCAAAGACTCGAATGCTTCTCACGGAAGTGATGCTCCTCGGTGTGTCGGGACACGACTCGTCCCTTTCCGGGCAATCTAGGTAGCGGAGCGCGCTCTAGCCCTCGATCGGCGAAAACCGACGACAAGTCCACCCATCCGGCCGTGACGGTCGGTCCGAACGGTTGATCCAGTTTTCGCGTCGACGCGGCTCTAGAGTCGTCGCGTGTCTCATCCGCTGCAGACCCTGAAGCTCCACGACGGTCGCACGCTTGCCTTCACCGAGTGGGGCGACCCTGGCGGCCGGCCGGTCGTGAGCTGTCACGGCACGCCCGGCTGCCGGCTCAACCGGCATCCCAACCAGGAGCTGGTGCGCAGCACCGGCGCGCGGGTCATCACGTTCGACCGGCCGGGCTACGGACAGTCGAGCCGCCATCGCGGGAGGCGGGTCGTCGACGTCGTCGACGACGTCACCCAGCTGACCGACCACCTCGGGCTGGACGAGTTCGCCGTCGTCGGTGGCTCCGGTGGCGGCCCGCATGCCCTGGCCATCGCCGCACTGCTCGGCGCGCGCGTCACCCGCGTCGGCTGCATCGTCGGGGTGGCGCCGTACGACGTCCTCGGCGACACGTGGTTCGAGGGGATGGATCCCATGAACGTCAAGGAGTTCGGCTGGGCGCTGGAGGGCGAGGAGCGCGCGCACGAGGAGCTCAGCCGCGAAGACGCGGAGATGCGAGTTCGCGTCGCGAGCGACCCGTCGAAGGTTCTCGGCGACTTCGACCTGCCGGAAGCCGACCTCAAGGTGCTGGCCCGCTCGGACGTCGCGGCTGTCATCCGCGAGAGCACGTCCGAACAGTCGGCGAACGGCGTGTGGGGCTGGGTCGACGACGACCTGGCGTTCACGAAGCCGTGGGGCTTCGACCCCGCGACGATCCGAGTGCCTACGGCGGTGTGGTGGGGCGCCGAGGACGTGCTCGTGCCCCCGCAGCATGGCGAGTGGATCGCCGCCACCGTGCCCGGTGCACTTGCGCGGGTCCGCCGGGACGGCGGTCATCAACCCGATCCCGACAAGGACGTCGTCGTGCTCAACCGCTGGCTGCTCGACGGGCAGCCCTGGGACTGACCGCACTCAAACCACGTGGCCGCGAACATCGAGCGCCT
Organism: Mycobacteriales bacterium; assembly: GCA_035690365.1. Classification (GTDB taxonomy): domain Bacteria; phylum Actinomycetota; class Actinomycetes; order JAFAQI01; family JAFAQI01; genus DASSKP01. Next base: position 46,241 of record DASSKP010000006.1, on the reverse strand, counting down.
CGACGCGCAACGTCGAGCCACCTGGTTGCTCGTCGCGGTGGCCGCCGTTGCCGCCGCCGTGCAGCTGACTCTCGGCCCGCTCCGGCTCGACTACGGGTGGGACGAGACGGTCTACGTCAGTCAGGTCGCGCGACACGTCCCGGCCGCGTTCTTCAGTGCTCCGCGAGCCAGGGGATTGACGATGCTCGTGGCGCCGGTGGCGATGCTCACCAGCGAGCCGGTCACCGTGCGCCTGTTCCTCATCGCGGTGTCCGCGATCGGACTCGTGCTCTCGTTCCGGGTGTGGGTGCCGGTGCTGGGTTCGCGGGCCGTGGTCATTGCCGCACTTCTCTTCGCGTCGCTCTGGCAGGCGCAGGTCTATGGCAGCGAGGTCTATCCCAACTACTGGATCGCCTTGCTTGCGGTTGCCGCGGTCGGGTGGGCGGCGCGTGCCGAAAGTGCGGGTCGGGTTGCCCTGGCGTGGTCGGCCGCATGCCTCGTCGGTGTCACGTTGCTGCGGCCCGGGGACGCGGCCTGGCTCTGGCTCGCACTGGTTGTGGCGGGGTGGAGACATGCGCCATGGCGTGCGACGCGACTCGCCCTGACATCGAGCATCGCTCTCCTCATCGGCGTCGTCCCGTGGGTGGTGGAGGCCGAGGTGCGTTTCGGCGGGGTGTCCCACCGGCTCGCGAAGTCCAGCGCGACCGAGGGCGGGCTCTTCCCGCACCTCGGCTTCCTGTACGAAGTCCGCGCGGCGTACGGCCCGCTGCTCTGCCGGCCGTGCACCAGCGCCGCCCACCCGCTGGTTCTCAGCATGTGGTGGGTGGTTGCCGGCGCGCTCGCGTGTTGGGCGCTGTGGGTCAACCGGCACCGGCCGGTCTTCCCGGGTCTGACGTTGAGCGTTGCGGCCGCGGCTGCCATGGCGGCGCCGTACATGCTGTTGGTCGGCTACAGCGCGCCAAGGTTCCTGCTGCCGGCGTACGGGCTCGGTTCGCTTGCCGTCGGACACGCGCTGGTCGGGTTCGTGTCGCCGGATGGCCGACGACGTCGGTTGCGGTTGGCCGGCGTCGCCGTGGCGCTGCTCGGCTTCGCGACGGCTGAGGCGGCGGCGACGCACGGCATCAGCACGTTCGAGAACGCGCGCAGGGACAGTTACCGGTTGGCCGCGGCGGCACTGCATGCGCACGGCGTCACTGCGCCGTGCCTCGTCGTGGGCCGACAGTCACCGCCCATCGGCTTCGAGGCCGGCTGCGCCTCGGAAGGTCGCGCGCCGGTGCTCACCGATCCCGGCGATCCCTTTCGCCGTGCGCTCGCCGGCTCTCACGTCGTCGCCGTGCTCGTCGAACCCGGGCAGCCGACACCGTCGTACGTCGCCGGCTGGCAGCGCGCTGATGTCGAGCTCGAGGGCACGTCGATGGCGCTTTACGTCCACCACGTCAAGCGTCGGTGCAACGACGCCTGCTGATCAGTGGTCGGTCTTGGACTCCGCCAGCACCTTCTGTGCGACCTGCTGCGGCATCGGCTCGTGCCGTAGGTAGTCGCGGGTGAAGTTGCCGGTGCCCTGCGACAGCGATCGCAGGTCGATGGCGTAGCGGGTGACCTCGATCTCCGGCACCTCTGCCCGGACGAGCGTCCGCCCGTTGTTGCCCACCGGCTCGGTGCCCGTGACGCGTCCGCGACGCGTCGACAGGTCGGACATCACGGCACCGACGTACTCGTCGGCGACCAGCACGTGCACGTCGAGGACCGGCTCGAGCAGCAGCACCTGCGTCTTCTCTGCGGCATCCTTCAACGCCAGCCCGCCGGCGATCTGGAAGGCCATGTCGGAGGAGTCGACGGAGTGCGCCTTGCCGTCGGTCAACGTCGCCCGGATGTCGACGACGGGATAACCGGCCGCCGCGCCGTGCTCCATCTGCGCACGGATGCCCTTCTCCACCGAAGGGATGAACTGCTGCGGCACCGAGCCGCCGTAGATCTTCACTTCGTACTCGAACCCGGAGCCCGACGGCAGCGGCTCGAAGGTGACATCGCACACGGCGAACTGACCGTGGCCGCCGGACTGCTTGACGTGTCGGCCGTGGCCCTGCGACGGACCGGCGAACGTCTCGCGCAGCGGAATGCGCACCGGCACCTGTCCGACCTCGACGCCGTACTTCGTCTTCAGTCGGTCGATGAGCACGTCGGCGTGCGCCTCACCCATGCACCACAGCACGAGCTGATGCGTCTCGACGTTGCGGTCGAGCCGGACCGTCGGCTCTTCGGCGACGATGCGCTGCAGGCCTGTGGAGAGCTTGTCCTCGTCGGCCTTGCTCTTGGCCTCGATCGCCACCGGCAGCAAGGGCTCGGGCATGTCCCAGGCGTGCACGAGCAGCGGGTCCTCCTTCGCCGACAAGGTGTCGCCGGTCTCGGCGCGGACGAGCTTGGCGATCGCGACGATGTCGCCGGCGATCGCGTGGTTGACCGGTCGCTGCGCCTTGCCGAGCGGGCACGACAGTGCGCCGACCTTCTCGTCGACGTCGTGGTCGTCATGCCCCCGCTCGGCCAGGCCGTGACCCGAGACGTGCAGCACCGAGTCGGGCTGCAACGTCCCGGAGAAGACCCGGACGAGCGAGATCCGGCCCACATAGGGGTCGGTTGTCGTCTTGACGACCTCGGCGCACAGCCGGCCGGAGGGGTCGCAGGTCAGCGGCTCGGTAGGGGAGCCGTCGGGACGCGTCACCGGCAGCAGTGGGTGCTCGAGCGGCGAGGGGAACGCCGAGGTGAGGAGCTCGAGCACCTCGGCCATGCCCAGACCGCTGCCCGAACAAGCGGCAAGCACCGGGTAGAAGGACCCGCGGGCAACCGCCGTCTCGAGGTCGTCGACGAGCACCTTGACGTCGATGTCCTCACCGCCGAGATAGCGGTCCATCAGCGTCTCGTCCTCGGATTCGGCGATGATGCCCTCGATCAGCGCGTTGCGGTGCTCGGTGATCAGCGGAAGGTGCTCAGGGTCGGGGTCGCGCTGCTGCCGCTCGCCGGAGGAGTAGTCGAAGATCTGCTGCGAGAGCAGCCCCATCAGTCCGCCGACGCTTCCGTCGTCGGCGTGCAGCGGCAGATAAAGCGGCAGCACTCCCTCGCCGAACGCCGACTGCGCCGCGAGCAACGTGTCCTCGAAATCGGCGCGCGGTGAGTCGAGCCGGGTGATGACGACGGCACGGGGCATGCCGACCGTCGCGCACTCGTCCCAGATCATGCGTGTCGTGCCGTCGATCCCGTCGGCCGCCGAGACCACGAACAGGGCTGCGTCCGCCGCGCGCAGACCGGCGCGCAGGTCGCCGGTGAAGTCGGCATAGCCGGGCGTGTCGAGCAGGTTGACCTTGACCCCGTCGTGCTCGAACGGCGCCAGCGTCAGCGAGATCGACCGCTGCTGCCTGACCTCGGCCTCGTCGAAGTCGCTGACCGTCGTGCCGTCCTCGACCCGACCGGCTCGGGGGATCGTCCCGGTCGCGACGAGGAGGGCCTCGACGAGCGCCGTCTTACCGGCTCCCGAGTGGCCGACGAGCACGACGTTGCGGATCCGGGCCGGCTCGTCGGCCGTGGGTGCCCTGCCGACGGCGGCTCCAGAGGTGTTCTTGTCGGCCATGACGATCCTCCCGGCTGCGGTGCGTTCGACCTGAACGGGTGAACGACGGCAGCCTCCACCCGCGCGGCGTTCTTCACAAGAGGCATGTCGACCTTCATATGAGGCCTGTCGAAGGTGCCGGGGCCGATAGCCTGGCCCCGCGATGCTCGGAATCCACGCCCGGCCCCAGATCAACAAGGTCACGGAACCGGTGGCCAGGCGGCTGGTCGGCTGGGGAGTCACCCCTGACGCCTTGACCATCGTCGGCACGCTGGGTGTGGCCGGCGGCGCCCTCGGCTTCTATCCCCGGGGACAGTTCTTCGTGGGGACCTTGGTCATCACCGCCTTCGTCTTCAGCGACCTGCTCGACGGTGCCGTGGCCCGCGCGCGGGGCAGCAGCGGTCCGTGGGGTGCCTTCCTCGACTCGACGCTCGACCGCATCGGTGACGGCGCGGTCTTCGGCGCTCTCGCACTCTGGTACGCCGGCAGCGGCGACAGCATCACCTTGTGCGCAGTGGCTCTGTACGACCTGGTCGCCGGCGTCGTGACGTCGTACGCCAAGGCGCGCGCGGAGTCGCTCGGCATGACCTGCAACGTGGGCATCGCCGAGCGGTCCGAGCGGCTGATCGCGATCCTTGCTCTGACCGGGCTGTCCGGGCTGTTCGACCTGTCGGTGCTGCGTGCGATCGGTCTGTGGGGGCTCGCCGTCGCGACGACGATCACCGTCGCGCAGCGCATCCGTGAGGTGCACCGGCAAGCGCGTGCCGTGGTGCCGGCGTGACCCGGACGTCGCCCACGGCGCGGCTGGTCGAGGGCGCTTACGCCGCCGGGTGGGCAGCGGTCCGCGGCATGCCGGAGCGGCTGGCCCGCCGGCAGTTCGACGCCATCGCCGACGGCGTGTGGATGCGTCATGGCAAGGGTGTGCAGCGCCTCGAGTCCAACCTCCGGCGGGTACTCGGCCCCGATGTCTCCGAGCGCGAGCTGCGCCGGACCACCCATCTCGGGGTGCGTTCCTACCTTCGCTACTGGTGCGAGGTCTTCCAGCTGCCGCGAATGTCGGTCGTGGCGTTGCAGGACCGCATGAAGACCGTCGACGAGAGGCGGATGCGCGACGCGGTCGGCAGCGGCCGCGGCACCGTCCTCGTGCTGCCGCACATGGGCAACTGGGACGTCGCCGGCGCGTGGCTTGCAGGTGGCGGCGTCCCGTTCACCACCGTCGCGGAGCGACTCGAACCGGCCTCGTTGTTCGAGCGTTTCGTCGCGTTCCGTGAGTCACTGGGCATGGAGGTCATCCCCTTGACCGGGGGCGAGCGGTCACCGTTCGAGCTGCTCGCCGAACGCTTGCGCGCCGGCGGCACGCTCTGCCTCCTCGGCGACCGCGACCTCACCGCGACCGGGATCGAGGTCGAATTCTTCGGGGCCGCCGCCCGGATGCCCGCGGGTCCCGCTGCGCTCGCTCGCGAGACCGGAGCAGCGCTGATCCCGGCGACGCTGTGGTTCCACGACGACCGTCAGTGGGCGGTGCGCTTCCACCCGGAGGTCCCGCGGGTGTCGACGGGCGACCGCGCGGCGGACATCCGGACGATGACGCAGGGCGTCGCAGACGCCTTCGCGGAAGGCATCGCGGAACATCCGCAGGACTGGCACATGCTGCAGCGCGTGTGGGTCGACGACCTCGACCCCACCCGGCTGCCGGTGGTGGCAGAGAGCGCAACGGACGGGGTCGGCACCTCCGGTGGGCGCGGGACGTGAGGGTCGGCCTCGTGTCGCCGTATCCCTGGGACGTCCCCGGGGGAGTCGTCGCGCACGTCCGCGACCTCGCGGAGACGCTCATCGGGCTGGGGCACGACGTCTCGGTCATCACGCCAGTCGACGACGACGAGGCTCCGTTGCCGTCCTGGGTGACGCGCGCGGGCCGAAGCGTCCCGGTCCCGTTCAACGGTTCCGTGTCGCGGCTGGTGTTCGGTCCGGTGTCGGCGGCGCGGGTGCGGCGATGGCTCGCCGAGGGCGACTTCGACGTGCTGCACCTGCATTCCCCGGAGACGCTCTCGCTGTCGCTGCTCGCGTTGATGAACGCGCGCGGACCGATCGTCGCGACGTTTCACGCCGCCAACCCGCGCTCACGCATCCTCGCGATGTTGCAGTCGCCGTTGCAGGTGCAGCTCGAGAAGCTCACCGGGCGCATCGCCGTCTCACCTGCAGCGCGAAAGACGATCGTCGAACACCTCGGTGGCGACGCTGTCGTCATCCCCAACGGTGTTCACGTCGACCGGTTCGCCTCCGCGTCAACTCTCGACGGCTGGCCAGGGGAGGGCGGCGCACTCGGATTCGTCGGTCGCATCGACGAGCGGCGCAAGGGTCTCGACGTGCTGCTCGACGCGATGCCGCTGCTGTGGCACACGCAACCGGACCTGCGACTGCTCGTCGCCGGCCCCGGAGAGCTCGACCATGACGTCGACCCGCGGGTCACGGTGCTCGGCCGGGTCGACGAAGACCACAAGGCGAGCGTCTACCGCTCGGTCGACGTGTTCGTCGCACCCAACACCGGCGGCGAGAGCTTCGGCATCATCCTGCTCGAGGCGATGGCAGCCGGGACACCGATCGTGGCGAGCGATCTGGATGCGTTCCGTCGCGTTCTCGAGAGTGGTGACACCGACGGCCCCGCGGGGGCGGTGGCGACCGTCGGTGACCCGGAGTCTCTGGCGCACGCCTGCGCCGGCTTGCTGGCTTCGCCGGCGCGGCGGGACGCACTGAGAAGCGCCGGACGCAAGCTCGTGTCGCGCTACGACTGGTCGGTGGTCGGTCGCGAGGTGATCAGGGTCTACGAGACCGCGATCTCGGTCTCGTCGGGCCGAGTCGTCGAGGAGCCCGAGCCGCTGGAGCCGACTGTCGTGGGGCTTCCCGACCGGTAGCGTCGACACGTGGTCACCGTCGTCGTCCTTGGCGCGGTCGTCCTCCTGCTCGTGGTCTACGCCTTCTGGGCCGCGAGCCGCCTCGATCGGCTGCACGCCCGCGTCGACGCCGCTGCGGCTGCGCTCGACGCCCAGCTGCGCGCCCGTGCGGACGCCGCTGCTAGATGCGGCACCGAGTGCCAGCTGCCACGCCACGTCGCGGCCGACCTCGAGAATGCAGCGGCTGCGACCGTCGGCGTGTCCGGTCTGGGTCACGACCGCGAGGAGGTGGAGAACGCACTCTCGCGTGCGTTGACCGACATCGACCACGCGGTCGCCGGCTCGCCGGCGGGTTTCACCCTCGCCGACGCGGCGACCAGGGCGTCGTTCTCCCGCCGGTTCCACAACGACGCGGTCCGTGACGTGCTGGTCGTCCGTCGACGGCGGGTCGTGCGCTACCTCCGGCTGGCGGGCCGCGCCCCGTTGCCGTCGTACTTCGAGATGGTCGAGCCGGCGATGTCCGGGACCCCCGCCGGCGTGTCGACGCCGGACTGACCTTCGCGACGCCACGCCGCGATCGCGGCAACGATGAACAGCTGGCAGACCAGCGTGGCGGGATAGCCATAGCGGGCGTCCTGGGCGGCGGGTGCAACGGCGTACGACGCCAGGACGCCGAGTGGCACCGCGAGAGCGGTCGCGACCGCGGCCCGCTTCGACCGTGCCCAGCGCGGACGGCGGACCAGCAAGAGCGCCCCGGCGAGCACCACCCACACTGCCGGACGCCAGGCCACCGCTTGGACGACACGGTTACGTGCCGAGACGTCCGCCCAGCTCCGCGCGACGGCGCCGAGCAGGACCGGGTGTGCAGTGATGCCGTAGCGGTTGGGCGAGATCTGCGGGACGAGAGTGAGGACGGGCCGGCCGTTGAGGCTGACCGGTGACCACGCCAGCGCCGCGCGGCAGATCCTCAGCCGGGCGAGCGTTGCCGGGTCACGTCTGACGAGTCGGCGCCACAGCGCGCTGAGATCGTGCATGTTCGGGCCGACGGCTGCTTTGCGCGCAGGAGCGCCCAGGAGCCGGAAAACGATGTAGTTGACCGTGTCGCAGCCGGTGCCGCCTTGGCGTTGCCACTCACTGAACGGCGCCAGCCTGCCGAGGACGGCACGGTCGGCCGCCGTGAAGAGGCTCGGCCGGTCGGCGGCGTAGTTGCCGAGGTCGGCGAGAGTCTGGAAGTTGCTGTCGACCGGCGCCACCGGCCGGACGTCGAAGACGTGCGGTATCGCAAGGAGGACCGCCAAGCCGGCGAGCCCGGCGACCGTCAGGGTGACGAACGCCCGGGAGCGCACACCACGGGTCAGCGCGAGAAGGACGACGACCGCGGTCACGATGTCGGTGGCCGCGCCGTTCCATCGCATGAGTGCCGCCGACAGTGCCGCTGCGAACAACCCGACCCAGGCCGTCCGTCCGCTGGTGCGGTCACGTGCCGACGCCAGCCGCACGATCTGGGCAGCCACCACGAGCACTGCGGCGAGCTCCCACGCGTCCTTCTGCAGGATCAGGGCGAAGGGCGCCACCAGCGGAAGCCAGCCCATCGCGGCGGCGGCGAGCAGAGGTGCGCGTCCCGCTGACCAGCACCGGGACAAGGTCAGCGCGAGGTAGGTCAACGCGGCGGCGACGGCGACGCTCTGCGCCAGCGTGGCCGTCGCCACCGAGTGCCCGCCCAAGGTGGTCAGCCACACCACCGCGACGAACGGCGCGGGATGGTGGTTGGTCCACGGCCCGACCGTCACCTCGCGCCAGGCCGTGAACGAGTCGACCCACATCTCGCCGGGGTACTCCGCGAGCCACCACACCACGAACGGCGCCCACACCACCGCGAACCAGCCGATGCTCCGGTGCCGCACGCGCTGAACAGTAATAGGGGGCGCCGGTGTGCTCGGCGAGCGTAGAGTTGAACGCGCCGAACGTGAGGAAGGGTGTCGTGACCGCCAACAGCGAGACGTCTCCGCAGTCGGGGACCGCGCGGGTCAAGCGCGGCATGGCCGAGATGCTCAAGGGCGGCGTCATCATGGACGTCGTCACGCCGGAGCAGGCGAAGATCGCCGAGGACGCCGGAGCCGTCGCAGTGATGGCGCTCGAGCGGGTTCCCGCCGACATCCGCGCCGAAGGCGGCGTCTCACGGATGAGCGACCCGGACATGATCGAAGGCATCATCGCCGCCGTCTCGATCCCGGTCATGGCCAAAGCGCGGATCGGCCACTTCGTCGAGGCACAGGTGCTGCAGGCACTCGGCGTCGACTACATCGACGAGTCCGAGGTGCTGACCCCGGCCGACTACGCACACCACATCGACAAGTGGCAGTTCACGGTGCCGTTCGTCTGTGGTGCGACCAACCTCGGCGAGGCGCTGCGCCGGATCAACGAAGGCGCCGCGATGATCCGGTCGAAGGGCGAGGCCGGCACCGGCGACGTCTCCAACGCCGTCACGCACATGCGCTCGATCCGCGGCGAGCTCAACCGGCTGCGTTCGATGTCGCCGGACGAGCTCTACGTCGCGGCGAAGGATCTGCAGGCGCCGTACGAACTGGTTCGTGAGGTGGCCGAAGCCGGCAAGCTGCCGGTCGTGCTCTTCACTGCCGGCGGCATCGCGACGCCGGCAGACGCCGCGATGATGATGCAGCTCGGCGCCGAGGGCGTGTTCGTGGGCAGTGGCATCTTCAAGTCGGGCGACCCGGCGAAGCGCGCTCGCGCCATCGTCGAGGCGACCACGATGTACGACGACCCGGACGTCGTCGCGAAGGTCTCGCGCGGTCTCGGCGAGGCGATGGTCGGCATCACCGTCGACTCGCTTCCGGTCAGCCACCGTCTGGCAGAGCGCGGGTGGTGATGTGAGCACCCCAATGATCGGGGTGCTCGCGCTGCAAGGGGACGTGCGCGAGCACGTCGCCGTCCTGGAGGCGTGCGGGGCTGCGGCGACCCGCGTACGCCGTCCCGAGGAGCTCGACCGCGTCGACGCCATCGTGATCCCGGGCGGTGAGTCGACGACGATCGGCAAGCTGCTGGTCACCTTCGACCTGCTCGAACCACTGCAGAAGCAGGTGCGCGACGGCATGCCGGCCTACGGCTCCTGTGCCGGCATGATCTTGCTCGCCAACCGCGTCCTCGACGGCACCGCCGACCAGGTCGGCGTGGGCGGCATCGACATGACGGTCCGGCGCAACGCGTTCGGCCGCCAGGTCGACTCCTTCGAGGCCGACCTCGGCTGGCAGCCCGACGGCTCGACCTTCCATGCGGTGTTCATCCGCGCGCCCTGGGTGGAGTCCGCCGGGGCATCGGTGGATGCGCTCGCGTCGGTCGCCGGTGGCCCGGCCGCCGGTAGGATCGTGGCAGTGCGGCAAGGGCCGCTGCTGGCGACGGCGTTCCATCCCGAGCTCACCGGTGACCCGCGCGTGCACGAGCTGTTCGTGTCGATGGTGAGAGAGAGCTGAGCGTTCGATGAGCGGCCCCAGATGAGTGGACACAGCAAGTGGGCGACGACCAAGCACAAGAAGGCCGTCGTCGACGCCCGCCGGGGCAAGCTGTTCGCCAAGCTCATCAAGAACGTCGAGGTGGCCGCGCGCACCGGCGGGGGAGACCCTGCCGGCAACCCGACGCTCGCCGACGCCATCCAGAAGGCGAAGAGCAACTCCGTACCCAACGACAACATCGACCGTGCGGTCCGTCGCGGAGCCGGTCTCGACGCCGGCGGCGCGGACTACGAGTCGATCATGTACGAGGGCTATGGCCCGGGCGGCGTCGCCGTCCTCGTCGAGTGCCTCACCGACAACCGCAACCGCGCCGCCTCAGAGGTGCGCACCGCCTTCACACGCAACGGCGGCTCCCTCGCCGACCCGGGTTCCGTCGCCTACCTGTTCACCCGCAAGGGCGTCGTCCTCGTGCCGAAGGTCGGTGAGCTGTCGGAGGACGATGTGCTCACGGCTGTGCTCGAAGCGGGAGCAGAAGAGGTCAACGACCTCGGCGAGGCGTTCGAGGTCATCTGCGAGGCCACCGACGCGCATGCCGTGCGGCTCGCGCTGGAGTCGGCGTCGATCGCGGTCGAGTCGGCGGACATGTCCTTCCTGCCGTCGGTCTCCGTCCCGCTCGACGACGAGACCGGCCGCAAGGTGCTTCGGCTGGTCGACGCCCTCGAGGACAGCGACGACGTGCAGAACGTCTGGGCCAACTTCGACGTCAGCGACGAGGTCCTCGAAGCAATCTCCGGCTAGAACGGGTCACGCGCCCACGACGCGGAGCTGTGGTGTGCTGCCGTGGCAGGCGCTTCCGTCGAGCGGAAGCGGCGGAGGCTCCTCGTGCCTCCTTGTGACCTCCGGGCGACCGGCGCGTCGTTGCCGGCTCTTGCCGCGCCGACGCCGTAGTGTTCCGAACACATGTTCGGGACGGAGGGATGCGCGTGCGGGTCCTCGGCGTCGACCCGGGGTTGACCCGGTGCGGGCTGGGTGTCGTCGACGGGGCGGCCGGCCGGTCCGTCGCTGCCGTCGCCTACGACGTCGTCCGGACCCCGGCCACTGCCGACATCGGCCAGCGACTGCTCGCGCTCGAGCAGCAGATCGACGCATGGTTGCGCGCGCACCGGCCCGACGTCGTCGCCGTCGAGCGCGTGTTCGCCCAGCACAACGTCCGCACCGTGATGGGCACCGCTCAGGCGTCGGCGGTCGCGATCACGTGTGCCGCGCGGGTCGGCCTGCCGGTCGTGCTGCACACGCCGAGCGAGGTCAAGGCCGCGGTGACCGGCAACGGTCGTGCCGACAAGGCCCAGGTCACGGCGATGGTCACCAGAGTGCTGGGGTTGCCGGCACCGCCGCGACCGGCGGACACCGCTGACGCGTTGGCCCTCGCCGTCTGCCAGATCTGGCGCGGTGGCATGCAACGCCGGCTCGACGCGGCGCTCGCTGCCGCGAGTGGGAGGTGAGCGCCCGATGATCGCCAGCATCACCGGCACCGTGACGGCCGTCGCCGGCGAGAGTGCCGTCGTGGAAGTGGGTGGAGTCGGACTGTCCGTCCACTGCACCCCGACGACGGCCGCCGGTCTGCGGGTCGGTGACTCGGTCCGGCTGGCCACTGCGCTGGTCGTCCGCGAGGACTCACTCACCTTGTTCGGCTTCGCCAGTGATGACGAGCGCGTCGTGTTCGACATCCTGCAGTCGGTCGCCGGTGTCGGTCCCAAGCTCGCGCAGGCCGTGCTCGCGGTGCACTCGCCCGACGCGGTGCGCGCAGCCGTCGCGACCGAAGACCTCGGGGCGCTCACGCTCGTCCCCGGCATCGGCCGCAAGGGCGCGCAGCGACTCGTCCTCGAGCTCAAGGACAGGCTCGGGGCGCCGACCTGTGCCGCTCGGGTCCCGCTGCCCGGACAGGGCGCCGGGGTGGGCATCTGGCGCGAGCAGCTGCGTGCCGCTCTGGCCGGTCTCGGGTGGAGCACGCGTGAGGTCGACGAGGCACTCGCCGCCGTCGGTCCCGAAGCCGAGGCGGCGATGGCGGTCGGCGACGCTCCCGACGTGGCAGCGCTCCTGCGCGCGAGCCTCCAGCTGTTGAGCCGCGCATGACCGACGTGACGGACGTCGTGTCGCCGTACGCCGACGGAGACGACACCGTCATCGAGGCGGCGCTGCGACCCAAGCGGTTGTCCGAGTTCGTCGGCCAGGAGCGCGTGCGCGAGCAGCTGGGTCTCGTCCTCGGGGCCGCGCAGCAGCGCGGGCGCCCGCCGGATCACGTGCTGCTGTCCGGCTCGCCGGGCCTCGGCAAGACGACGCTCGCGATGATCCTGGCGGCCGAGCTGGGCGCGCCGCTGCGCATCACGTCGGGGCCGGCGATCGAGCGCGCAGGTGACCTCGCGGCGTTGTTGTCCACGCTGAGCGAGGGCGAGGTGCTGTTCCTCGACGAGATCCACCGGATGGCGCGCCCGGCGGAGGAGATGCTCTACGTCGCCATGGAGGACTTCCGTGTCGACGTCGTCGTCGGCAAGGGCCCGGGGGCGACCGCGATCCCGCTCGACGTCGCACCGTTCACGCTCGTCGGCGCGACCACGCGCGCAGGGCTGCTGCCCGGACCGTTGCGTGACCGCTTCGGTTTCGTCGCGCACCTCGACTTCTACTCACCGGCGGAGCTCGAGCAGGTTCTCGTGCGTAGCGCCGCGCTGCTCGACGTGCCGCTGCGACCGGACGGTGCGGAGGAGATCGCCGGCCGGGCGCGGGGCACGCCCCGGATCGCCAACCGGCTGCTGCGCCGCGTGCGCGACTACGCCGAGGTGCGTGCCGACGGCATCGTCACGCGTGAGGTGGCCCGAGCTGCCCTCGAGGTCTACGAGGTCGACGAGATCGGGCTCGACCGGCTCGACCGTGCGGTGCTCGACGCCCTGCTGCGGCGGTTCGGTGGTGGACCGGTGGGGCTGACCACGATTGCCGTGGCCGTTGCCGAGGAGCCCGAGACCGTCGAGACCGTCGCCGAGCCGTTCCTGGTGCGCGCGGGACTGCTGGCCCGCACACCGCGGGGCCGGGTCGCGACGGCGGCCGCCTGGCGACATCTCGGCCTGCGGCCGCCGACACCGAGCGTGGCCGACGCGCCGCTGTTCGACGCCGAAGACGTTGGGCTCGCCTGACCCGCCATAGACTCCTGCGGTGCCTTTCTCCAGCAACGCCCTGATCGTGCTCGCCGCGAGCACCGGAAGTTCCGGTTCGAAGAGTGGCGGTGGGGGCTTCGGCATCATCTTCCTCGTCCTGATCGTCCTCGCCGGCTACATGTTGTTCATGCGCCCGGCGCGCGCCCGGCAACGGGCCGCGATGCAGACGCGGAGCAACATCGAGCCGGGGGTCGAGGTCACGACCACGGCCGGTCTGATCGCCACGGTCGTGGCGGTCGACGACGACACCGTGACGCTGGAGGTGGCGCCGGGCGTGCACAGCCGCTACGTCAAGGCGGCCATCGGCCGGGTCAACACCCCGCCCGAGCCGGAGACCCCTGACGCGCCGGACACCGAGGAGACCGACACCTCGGGCGATACGCCGGCGGGCACCGGGTCCTGAGCCCAGCCTCCTCGACGACGCAGGGCGCGCAAGGGCGCCGTACCTGGAAGGAACACTGACGTGGCAGCCGCAGGAACTCCGCGACCCGGCCGGATGCTCGGCATCGTCGCGCTGGTGCTGGTGGGCCTCTATCTGGGGCTCTTCCTTGGCCCGGCGCAGACGCCGAAGCTCGGCCTCGACCTGCGCGGCGGGACCCAGGTCATCCTCACCGCGACGCCGCTGAAGGGCACCAAGGTGACCACCGGCGCGCTCAACCAGGCGGTCAGCATCATCCGCCAGCGCGTCGACGCGGCCGGTGTCGGCGGTGCGTCGATCAACACCCAGGGCAGCAGCAACATCGTCGTCTCGGCGCCCGGTGTGTCTCGCGGCAGGCTCGCGGCGCTGGATGAGACCGCGCTGCTGAGGTTCCGTCAGGTCCTCGCCGTCGGCAACGGAGTTCCGGCGCCTGCGCCGAGCGCGTCGACCACGACGCCGACACCGAGCAGCAGCGCGACCGTGAAGCAGTCATCGGCGCCGAAGAAGAAGCACGATGCGATGCGTGCCGCGTTGCTGGCAGCGCCGGCACCGCAGGCGTCCTCGACTCCGTCGCCGTCGCCGAGCACGTCCGCCTCTGCGTCACCGACTCCGTCCGCGTCGCCTACGACGGCCGGAGCGGGGGACACCACGGCGGTGCCCGGGAGCATGGGCAAGGACGTCGCGTCCGTGCAGGCTCTGTTCGCGACGTGGGACTGCAGCAAGGGCACCCGGCCGACCGCGGGCTTGGACCCGCCCGAGGACTACATCGTCTCCTGCAGCAAGGACGGCACGCAGAAGTTCCTGCTTGCGCCGGCCGGCGTCCAGGGCTCCGAGATCAAGAGCGCCGACGCGACCGTCGACACGCAGACCAACGAGTGGCTGGTGCAGCTCAACTTCACGCACAAGGGCGGCACCGACTGGTACAACCTGACCAAGAAGGCCTACGACACCAAGGCCGAGGTGCCCAACTGCTCGCCGCCGGTCGGCTGCAACGCGATCGGCATCGTCCTCGACGGTGTGGTGCAGAGCTATCCGCGTAGCCAGCAGGACGGCATCGCCGGCGGCCAGACGCAGATCACCGGCAACTTCACCCAGACCGAGGCCAAGACCCTCGCCAACGTGCTGAAGTTCGGCGCGCTCCCGCTGAAGCTCGAGAAGGCGTCGGTGTCGTCGATCTCCGCATCGCTCGGTTCGGACCAGCTGCGCGGCGGCCTCATCGCCGGCGCGATCGGTCTCGGGCTCGTCATCCTCTACTCACTGCTCTACTACCGTGCGCTCGGTCTCGTGACGATCGCGAGCCTCCTGCTGTCCGGCCTGATCCTCTACGCCGTCACGACGTTGCTCGGGCACTCGGCGCTGGGCTACACGCTGTCGCTGCCGGGCATCGCCGGTTTCATCGTCGCGGTCGGCATCACGGCCGACTCCTTCGTCGTGTTCTTCGAACGATTGCGTGACGAAGTGCGCGAGGGTAGACGGTTGCGCAGCGGCATAGAGAGAGCCTGGCCACGAGCCCGGCGCACGATCATCTCCGCCGACGCAGTGTCGCTGCTCGCGGCGGTCGTGCTCTACATGGTCTCCATCGGCGACGTCCGTGGTTTTGCATTCACGCTGGGTCTGTCCACGCTGTCCGACCTGTTCATCGTGTTCTGCTTCACCCGGCCGATCATGACCTTGATGGCGCGGATGCCTGCGTTCGACCGCGGCGCCACCTGGACCGGCGTCGGCCGGGCCCGCGCCGGTGCCTCTCTCGAGCCGAAGGGAGCCTGACGTGGCGTCCGACTCCCTCGCAACTCGCCTCTACCGCGGCGAGGTCTCCTACGACTTCATCGGTCACCGTCGTTTCTGGTACGCCGGCTCCGGCCTGCTGATCCTGATCTCGATCCTCAGCATGTTCGTCCGCGGACTGCACCCGTCGATCGACTTCAAGGGCGGCGACGTCTTCCAGCTGCCGCGTCACGGTCACTCGATCTCCGACGTGCGGTCGGCCTTGAGCAGTGTTGGTGTCACGCCCGAGGTCGTGCAGACCACCGGTGCGGGTGCCGACACGAGGTTCCGCATCGAGACCAAGGGGCTGCCGCAGTCGGCCAACAACCCCGCCGGTGATGTGGTCGGCAAGGTCCAGAAGGCCCTGGCCGACAAGGTCGGCATCGCCGTCGACGACGTCAACGTGCAGTCCGTCGGTTCGACATGGGGCTCGCAGATCACCAAGAAGGCGATCTACGGCCTCGTCATCTTCCTCATCGCGGTCATCATCTACCTGTCGTTCCGCTTCGAGTGGAAGATGGCACTGGCGGCGATCATCGCGCTGATCCACGACCTCATCATCACGGCAGGCATCTATTCGCTGGTCGGGTTCGAGGTCAGTCCATCGACGGTCATCGCCTTGCTGACGATCCTGGGTTATTCGCTCTACGACACCGTCGTCGTGTTCGACAAGGTCCGCGAGAACACGATGGGTCTCGCCGGCGGGAGCCGCATGACCTTCAGCCAGGCCGCCAACCTCGCGGTCAACCAGACGCTGATGCGGTCGATCAACACGTCGATCATCGCGCTGCTGCCCGTCGCCGGCCTGCTCATCATCGGTGCCGGTCTCCTCGGCGCCGGGTCGCTGAAGGACCTCGCGCTTGCGCTGCTGATCGGTCTAGCGTCCGGCGCCTACTCGTCCATCTTCATCGCCACGCCTCTCGTCGCGGACATGAAGGAGCGCGAGTCGACGTACCAGGCTCTGGCCCGTCGCGTGGCTGCGCGGCAGAGCAAGGAAGGCGCGGCCGCCGCCGCGCCGACCTGGGGAGGGCGGCAGACCGGCAAGAGCACGCCCCGCCCGGCTGTGGCGGGCGACGGACCTGCCGACATCGCCGACGAGCCGGCGAGTGTGTCGCGACCGGCGAGCCCCGGGCCGCGACCTGGCAGTCGTCCCGGTGGCCAGCAGCGCAAGAGCGGGAGTCGCGGCGGCCGTCCGGGCGGCGGCCGCAGCAAGCGCAAGCGTCGGTGAGCCTCGACCTGCCCGCCCTGCTGCACGAGCGGGTCCGCGACGTTCCCGACTACCCGCAGCCCGGGGTGCTGTTCAAGGACATCAACCCGTTGCTGGCCGACCACGTCGCGTTCGCGGGGGCGGTCGACGCGATCGTCGCGCACCACGGCCGCGGCACGATCGACAAGGTCGTCGGCATCGAAGCCCGTGGCTTCATCCTCGCGGCGCCGGTCGCCTACCACTTCGGTGCCGGGTTCGTGCCGGTGCGCAAGAAGGGCAAGCTGCCCGGCCCGACCTACGAGACCGCCTACGCGTTGGAGTACGGCCAGGCGGTGCTCGAAGTGCAGCGCAACGCCTTCACGCCGGGGGAGCGGGTGCTGATCGTCGACGACGTGCTCGCCACCGGCGGCACGGTGGCGGCGACCGCCGGGCTGGTGCGCGAGGCCGGCGGCGACCTGGCCGGGGCGAGCGTCCTGCTCGAGCTGACCTTTCTCGGCGGGCGCGACCGGCTCAGTGCCGTCGACGTCGATGTGCACACATTGCTGACTGTCTGAATCAGCGAACGGGAAGGGACGGCCCTCCTCGGCCGTTATGCTCGCCACAGGGCGAAAATCGGGAGAATGCCGAGTGGCTGAGGACGTCGTACCCGTTGCGGTCGACGAGCCTGCCGCCGTCCGCACACCTCTCGTCGACCCCACCGGCATCAACCGCTCGGCTCCGGCCGTCGCCGACGAACCGGTAGCCGGAACGGGGCCTTCCGCCGGTCCGCCGGCCCGGGTGCGCGCCCGCCTGGCTCGGCTCGGTGGCACCAAGAACGCGGCGGCGCCGTCGGTGCTCGAGCCGTTGCTCAAGACATTGCGCGCCAACCACCCGAAGGCCGACACCCGGATCGTCCAGCGGGCCTACGAGGTCGCCGACCGGTGTCACCGGGGCCAGTTCCGCCGCAGCGGTGACCCCTACATCACGCACCCACTTGCCGTGGCGACGATCGTCGCCGAGCTGGGCATGGAGGAGCCGACGATCTGCGCGGCGCTCCTGCACGACACCGTCGAGGACACCACGCTCGGCATCGACGAGGTCCGTCGCGAGTTCGGTGACGAGGTCGCGATGCTCGTCGACGGCGTGACGAAGCTCGACAAGGTGAAGTACGGCGAGTCCGCCGAGGCCGAGACGATCCGCAAGATGGTCGTCGCGATGGCGAAGGACCCCAAGGTCCTGATCCTCAAGCTCGCCGACCGTCTGCACAACGTGCGCACCCTCGAGTGGCTGCCGGCGGAAAAACAGCAGCGGACCGCGAAGCAGACGCTCGAGATCTACGCCCCGCTGGCGCACCGCCTCGGCATGAACACGATCAAGTGGGAGCTCGAGGACCTGTCCTTCGCGACGCTCTACCCGAAGCGGTTCGACGAGATCGTCCGGCTCGTGGCCGAGCGCGCGCCGTCACGCGACACGTTTCTCGCCACCGTGACCGAGGAAGTGCAGAACGCGCTGCGTGAGGCGAAGCTCAAGACGACGGTCACCGGTCGGCCGAAGCACTACTACTCGATCTACCAGAAGATGATCGTGCGCGGTCGCGACTTCGCCGACATCTACGACCTGGTCGGCCTGCGGGTCCTCGTCGAGAACGAGCGCGACTGCTACGCCGCCCTGGGTGTCATTCACACGTTGTGGTCACCGGTGCCGGGCCGGTTCAAGGACTACATCGCGATGCCCAAGTTCAACATGTACCAGTCGCTGCACACCACGGTGATCGGTCCGGAAGGCAAGCCGGTCGAGGTGCAGATCCGCACGCAGAGGATGCACCGCCAGGCGGAGTACGGCATCGCTGCCCACTGGAAGTACAAGGAGTCCAGCGAGGGTCAGCAGGACATGACCTGGCTGCGCCAGCTGGTCGACTGGCAGCGCGAAACCCAGGACCCGGGGGAGTTCCTCGACTCGCTGCGCTTCGACCTGCACGCGCAGGAGGTCTTCGTCTTCACGCCGAAGGGCGACGTACTGGCCCTTCCTGCCGGCGCCACGCCGGTCGACTTCGCGTACGCCGTCCACACCGAGGTCGGGCATCGATGCATCGGTGCGCGGGTCAACGGCCGGCTGGTGCCGTTGGAGTCGACTCTCGACAACGGCGACGTCGTCGAGATCTTCACCTCGAAGGCTGAGAACGCCGGGCCGAGCCGCGACTGGATGTCGTTCGTCCGGTCACCGCGCGCACGTAACAAGATCCGCCAGTGGTTCGCTCGCGAGCGGCGCGAGGATGCGATCGAGGAGGGCAAGGAGTCGATCAGCCGCGCGATGCGCAAGCACGGCCTGCCTCTGCAGCGGCTGTTCGGCGGCGACGCGCTCGTCACGCTGGCGAAGGACCTGCGGTTCACCGACGTCTCCGGCCTCTACGCCGCGGTCGGCGAGGGTCACCTGTCGGCGCAGTCGGTCGTGCAGCGGCTGGTGCAGGCGCTGGGTGGACCCGAGGGTGCTGTCGAGGACATCGCCGAGACGGCTGTCCCGACCCGAGTGCGGCCTCGGCCCGCCGGCGACCCCGGCGTGGTCGTCAAGAACCTCGACGACGTCTGGGCGAAGCTCGCGCGCTGCTGCACGCCCGTGCCGGGTGACGCGATCCTCGGTTTCGTCACCCGCGGCAACGGCGTGTCCGTGCACCGGACCGACTGCACCAACGTCGCGCACCTGCAGACCCAGCCGGAGCGACTGCTCGAGGTCGAGTGGGCGCCGACCGCCGGCTCTGTCTTCCTCGTCGCGATCCAGGTCGAGGCGCTCGACCGCACGCGTCTGCTGTCGGACGTGACCCGTGTGCTGTCCGACGCGCACGTCAACATCCTGTCGGCATCGGTCACCACGAGTCGCGACCGCGTCGCGATCTCGCGGTTCACCTTCGAGATGGGTGACGTCAAGCACCTGGGGCACCTGCTGCGTCTGGTGCGCGGCGTCGAGGGCGTCTACGACGCCTACCGCGTCACGTCCGGTGCCTGACCTCACACCAATCGCCTGCTTATCGCGCCCTATCGCCATCAGCAGGCGATAGTTCCGGTGTCGCGAGGGTCGTTCGCGGAGTGATCCCTTTCTATCGCCGCCAGCAGGTGGCGAGGCCGGGAGTCGTGGCACGCTGGACGTCGTGCGCGTTGTGGGACAAGGGAAACGGCCGCGGGTCGGCCTCGTGCTGGGCGCCGGCGGCGTCCTCGGCGGTGCCTGGCTGGCGGGTGGTCTGGCGGCTCTCGCCGACGTCACCGGCTGGGACCCCGCGACTGCCGACGTGATCGTCGGCACGTCAGCCGGCTCGATGATCGGAGCGCTGCTCGCGTGCGGTGTGCCGCCGTGGTTCATGGTGGCGCACTCGGCCGGCGAGACCTTCCCCGGACTTCTCGACGCGAAGGGGCAGCCGACCGACGAGGCCGACCGGTCTGCGGGCGGTGTGCTGATCCGACGCAAGGGCGTGCCGGACCTGCGGCCGCTGTCGATCGCCTACGGTCTGCGCGCGCTGCGCAACCCGCGGCGGCACCGCGCCGGTGCTGTTGCCGCGGCCTTCGCGCCGCGTGGGCTGATGTCGACGCGCCCGTTGCGCGAGACGATCCAACGGGTCGCGCCGTCCGGATGGTCCGAGCATCCCGGGCTCTGGATCGTCGCCACCGACTCGTCCACCGGGCGCCGCGTCGTGTTCGGTCGCGAGGACGCGCCGCCGGCCGACCTGTCCGCAGCTGTCGCGGCGTCGTGCGCCGTACCCGGCATCTACCGGCCGGTGCGCATCGGCGACCGCACCTATGTCGACGGTGGCGCCTGGTCCGCGTCCAACCTCGACTGCGTCGCGCGCGCGGAGCTCGATCTCGTCATCTGCCTCAACCCCTTGTCGGCGACCGCGGAGGAGCTCACCCGCGCCGGTCGGGGTGCGGTCCGCGGCAGGATGCGCCGCGTGATGGGCCGACGGCTCGGGTGGGAGGCCCGCCGGTTGCGTGAGCGAGGGACGGCCGTCGTACTCATCCAGCCGGTCGCCGAGGATCTTGCCGTCATGGGCGGCAACATGATGAGCACCGCGCGACGGCACCAGGTCCTGTCAACGGCTCAGACGACGGTCGCCGAGCAGCTCAGGCGCAGCGACCTCGGCGAGCTGCTGGCTGACCAGCCGCGCGTCGAGGAGCACCGGCTTCGCCGGCCCGCAGGGCACGTCGAGGAGTGGCCGCCGCACTACCTGCCACCCGGAACCTCAGTGGCAGGCCTGTCCGAGCGCGCCTGACTCAACCCTTGGTGGTGGTGAAGGACGTGATGACGACCGGCTGGTTCGGTGCGCCGTCGCCGGGAGGGTTGGAACCCTTCGCCGCGATCGCCTTGAGGATGTCGAGCCCTGAGGTGACCTTGCCGAACGGCGTGTAGTTGGGCGAGAGCTGCGTGTCGGCGTAGACGAAGAAGAACTGGCTGCCGTTGGTGCCGGGGCCGGCGTTGGCCATCGCGACGGTGCCCGCGGGGTACGTCGCCCCTTTCAGGTTCTCGTCGCGGAACTGGTAACCCGGGCCGCCGGTGCCGGTGCCGGTCGGGTCACCGCACTGCAGCACGTAGATGCCGCTGGTCGTCAGGCGATGGCACTTGGTGTTGTCGAAGTAGTGCTTGCCGGCGAGGAAGACGAACGAGTTGACGGTGTGCGGTGCGGCTTTGCCGTCCATCGCGACGGTGATGGTGCCGCAGTTGGTCTTGATGGTCGCGGTGTAGGTCGTCGGCGCGATCGTGAGCTTCGGCTCGCTGCCGTAGTGCTGCTGCTGCGGCGCAGCACTCGGCGGCGCACTGCAGCCGGCTGCTCCGCCCGCGGCCGGCGCGGCGCTGGTGGAGCTGGGCGACACGATCGCCGGGTTGCCCTCGCCGCCGCTGCTCGAGGAACCGCACCCTGCGAGCAGCAGCGCGCCGGCCGTTGCGGCCAGTAGTGCGCGGCCAGATCGACCCGCCGTCACTTCGCGCTCAACACGTCGACCACGAAAATGAGCGTCTCGTTGGGTTTGATCGTCGCGCCTGAGCCGGTCGGCCCGTAGCCCAGCGCCGCGGGGATGATCAGCTCGCGCCGGCCACCGACGCGCATGCCCCTGATCCCTTCGTCCCAGCCCTTGATGACCTGACCGGCGCCGAACTTGAACGTGAACGGCTGGTGCCGCGGGTAGGACGCGTCGAACGCGACGCCGGTGCTGCACGACACGCCGACGTAGTTCATCGACAGCGTCTGTCCGCTCTTCACGACCTTGCCCTTGCCGACCTTGAGGTCCTTGATCACGAGCTTCGTCGGCGCCTTGCCGGTGACGTCGGGGACGACCGGGTCGCCCTTGGCCGGCGGGTTGGGCGTGATCTTCGCGCACTTCGTCGGAGCCGGGGGTGGAGGCGTCGGGCTGGTCGAGGCGGTGGGCGTCGCGGGTGGTGGCGTCGCTGCCACGGCGGCCTTGCCCTTGCCGCCGCCCGCCAGGTGGATCGCGAGGACCACGATCGCCGCGATGACGGCGGCCGTCCCGAGCGATGCACCGATGATCGTGTTGCGGCGTCGTTGTTTGGCGCGGCGCTCCATCTCGCGCATGCGTCGCCGCTCGTAGCGACGGCGGGCAAGCTCGCGTTCGCGACGGCGGCTGGTGGCCACGACACCTCCGGATCTGCGGGATGGGCGCGGGTAAGTCTAGAGAGCGCAGGATTCTCCGTCGCGACGCCGCGGTCGCGCTCGATAGTCTCGACGCCTCGGCTGAAATCGTCCTGAAGCCACAAGGAGTGACCTCCGTGCTCGTCGTCGGGTTCCCCGCGGGCCCCTGGCAGACCAACTGCTGGGTCGTCGCGCCCGGCGACGGTGAGCAGTGCGTCGTCATCGACCCCGGCCACGGGGCGGAGGGGCCGCTTGACGAGGTGCTCGCGCAGCACAAGCTGCAGCCGGTCGCCGTACTCCTCACTCACGGGCATGTCGACCACACCTGGGCGGTCGTCCCGGTGTGTGGGGCGAAGGACGTCCCCGCGCTCATCCACCCGGCAGACCGCGGGATGCTCACCGAGCCTGCGTCGGCGATCGGTGCTCCGCCTGGCACTCCGATCCTCGGCCGTCTCGACTGGTCGGAGCCGGCCGACGTCCGCGAGCTGCACGACGGCGAGGTGCTCGATCTCGCCGGGCTGTCATTGCGCGTCGACGAGACGCCGGGTCACACGCCGGGGTCGATCACGTTCACCTCCGGTGACGACTTCTTCTCCGGCGACCTGCTGTTCGCGGGCTCGATCGGGCGGACCGACTTCCCCGGCGGGTCGTTCGAGCAGATCCAGGAGTCGTTGCGGCGCGTGCCGCTGGCACTGCCCGACGAGACGGTGGTGCGGCCCGGCCACGGGCCGGACACGACCATCGGCCGCGAGCGCGCGAGCAACCCGTTCCTCCTCGACCTTGCGGATGCGACTCCACCGAGGCGCGGGCTGTGAGCACCTTCCAGGCGCCGAAGGGCGTCGCGGAGTACGTCCCGCCGGAGTCAGCAGCCTGGCTCGCGGTGCGCGACGGTCTCGCGGCGCCTGCGCGGCTTGCCGGCTACGGCTACCTCGAGCTGCCGGTCTTCGAGGACACCGCGTTGTTCTCCCGCGGCGTCGG
Source organism: Mycobacteriales bacterium (assembly GCA_035690365.1). Lineage (GTDB taxonomy): Bacteria > Actinomycetota > Actinomycetes > JAFAQI01 > JAFAQI01 > DASSKP01. The sequence goes on along the minus strand of DASSKP010000006.1, from coordinate 23,125 downwards.
CGAATCCACCGATGTCGTCTCGAAGGAGATGTACACCTTCAGCGACCGCGGTGAGCGCTCGCTGACACTTCGGCCGGAAGGCACGGCCGGCGTCGTCCGGGCCGTCCTCGAGCACAACCTGCACCGCGGCCAGCTTCCGGTGAAGCTCTGGTATGCCGGCCCGTTCTTCCGCGCCGAGCGTCCGCAGGCCGGCCGCTATCGCCAGTTCTCGCAGGTCGGCATCGAGGCCATCGGCAGTGACGACCCGGCAGTCGACGCCGAGGTCATCACCGTGGCCTACGACGGCTATCGCGGTCTCGGGCTGCAGCGGTTCACCCTCGAGCTCAACTCGCTCGGCGATGCCGAGTGCCGGCCGGCGTACCGCGAGAAGCTGCAGGAGTTCCTCCGCGCGCTCGACCTCGACGAGGACACCCGGCGACGCGTCGAGATCAACCCGTTGCGCGTGCTCGACGACAAGCGCGACAAGGTGCGCGAGCAGGTGGTCGATGCACCGCTGATCGGCGACCATCTGTGTGACGGGTGCCGTGCGCACTACGACGCGGTGCGTGAGTTCCTCGTCGACCTCGGCATCGAGTGGCGCGAGGCCCCGCGTCTCGTCCGCGGGCTCGACTACTACACGCGCACGACGTTCGAGTTCGTGCACGATGGTCTCGGCGCGCAGTCGGGCATCGGTGGTGGCGGTCGTTACGACGGACTGTCCGAGACGTTGGGCGGGCCGCCGCTGCCTGGTATCGGTTTCGGGCTCGGCGTCGACCGCACTCTGCTCGCCTTGCAGTCAGAGGACGACGTTCCCGCGGTGCCGGCGAGCGCGGAGGTCTTCGCAGTTCCTGTCGGTGCTGCGGCGCGACGCGAGCTGGTGAAGGTCGTCGGCCGGTTGCGGCGCGGCGGCGTCGCTGCCGACATGGCGTACGGCGACCGCGGGCTGAAGGGCTCGATGAAGGCGGCTGACCGCTCGGGGGCGAGACTCGCGATCGTCGTCGGCGACCGCGATCTCGCCGACGGAGTCGCACAGGTGAAGGACCTGACTACAGGCGAGCAGGAGGCGATCGCTCTGTCGGAGCTGGTCGCCGCCGTCGAGAAGAGGCTTTCGTGATCCGCACGCACCACGCCGGTGAGCTCCGCCGCGAACACGCGGGCTCGTCCGTCACGCTCACCGGCTGGGTGGCGCGGCGACGCGACCACGGTGGTGTGGTGTTCATCGACCTGCGCGACGGAAGCGGACTCGTGCAGGTCGTGTTCCGCGAGGGCGCGCCCGCGGAGCATGCGCACGCGCTGCGCAGTGAGTGGTGCGTCCGCATCGACGGCGACGTGCGCGAGCGCCCCGAAGGTAACGCCAACCCCGACTTGCCGACGGGCGACATCGAGGTCGTGGCGACGGCCGTCGACGTGCTCAGCGAGAGCGAGACTCCGCCGTTCCCGATCCACGGCTCGGACCCGATCGACAGTGGCGTCGACGAGTCGACCCGATGGCGTTACCGCTACCTCGACCTGCGTCGCGCCGGCCCTGCGCAGGCGATCCGCACGCGAGCGAAGGTCGTCAGCATCATCCGCCGCGTTATGGAGGCGCACGACTTCCTCGACGTGGAGACGCCGTACCTGACCCGCTCGACTCCTGAAGGCGCGCGCGACTTCCTCGTGCCGGTGCGGTTGCAGCCGGGTCACTGGTATGCGCTGCCGCAGTCGCCGCAGCTGTTCAAGCAGCTGCTGATGGTCTCGGGTCTCGAGCGCTACTACCAGATCGCCCGCTGCTTCCGTGACGAGGACTTTCGCGCCGACCGCACGCCGGAGTTCACGCAGCTCGACATCGAGATGTCGGTCCTCGACGAGGAGGACGTCTATGCGCTGACCGAGGAGCTCATCGCCACGTTGTGGCGCGAGATCCTCGGCGTCGAGCTGCCGACACCGTTCCTGCGGCTGACCTACTGGGAGTCGATGGAGCGCTACGGCTCCGACAAGCCCGATCTGCGCTTCGAGCTCGACCTCGTCGACCTGTCGGCGCACATGGAGGGCACGGAGTTCCGGGTCTTCCAGGCCGAGCATGTCGGCGCCGTCGTGGTGCCCGGCGGTGCGTCGTACACCCGGAAGGAGCTCGACGGCTGGCAGGAGTGGGCGCGCTCTCGTGGCGGCAAGGGCATCGCCTGGCTGCTGGTGCCTGAAGACGGAAGTGAGCTGCGCGGTTCGGTGACCAAGCTCGAGCCGGAGCGGCTGCAGGCGCTGCCTGCCGCGGCGGGCGCGAAGCCGGGCGACGCGATCCTGTTCGCCGCCGGACCACGCCGGTCGACGCTGGAGCTGCTCGGTGCGCTTCGGCTCGCGGTCGCGCGGCAGCGCGGCCTGGTCCGCGAGGACGAGTGGAGCTTCCTCTGGATCGTCGACGCACCGATGTTCGAGCCGACCGATGACGGTGGCTGGACCGCGGTGCACCACCCGTTCACCGCACCGACCGAGGAGTGGGCCGACAAGTTCCACACCGAACCCGACGCGGCGCTCGCTCGCGCCTACGACGTCGTCGGCAATGGCATGGAGCTCGGCGGCGGCTCGATCCGTATCCACCGTGGCGAGATGCAGAAGCGGGTCTTCGACACGATCGGCCTGACGCGCGACGAGGCGGAGAGCAAGTTCGGCTTCCTGCTCGAGGCGTTCCGTTACGGTCCGCCGCCGCACGGCGGCATCGCGTTCGGCCTCGACCGGCTGGCTGCGACGCTCGCGGGCACCGACGCGATCCGCGAGGTGATGGCCTTCCCGAAGGCGTCGAGCGGCGGTGACCCGCTCACCGGTGCGCCGACGCCGATCACGGCCGACCAGCGCAAGGAGGCCGGCATCGACGTCACGCCGGACGAGAAGGCGCCGGTGCCCAACAAGCCCGGCCGCGAGGTCATCCCGGACGAGCGCCGCAACTGACCGCTACGCGACCGGGACTCTCGTCTTGAGCCTCGCGCGTACGTCGTCCAGCTGACGCAACGCCCGCGCCGCACCGATCTCGCGCAGCAACGGCTCCGCGGCGTCGCAGACCAGGGCGGCCGCGGAGCCCTCGTCCGCCCCAGCGAGCGCCTCAGCCAGCTCGACCCGGGTCCGGGCCGCCCAGAAGGCCGCTCCCATCGCGTCGAAGGCTGCCACGGACTGCCGGAGGCCGGCGACGGGATCGTCGGACAAGTGCGCCTGCGCCCGCAACAGCTGCCCCTGGACGAGTCGGAAGCGTTGCCCGACGGGCAGCGCGGCGAGCGGCTCAGTGATCCGGGCCAGCGTGTCCAGGTCGCCCGCCTCGACCAGCATCTCCACCGCCAACGAGTAGGCAAGCGGGACGTCCTCGTTGGCGGCTCCGACGGTGTAGACGTGCTCGACGGCCTCTGCGGCGATCGCCGCGCCTGCTGTCACTCCGTCCTCGAACGCCGTCCTCGCCGCGTGGAAGATCAGCCACCACCCGGCGACGACGACGTCCTCGGAGTCCTTGCCCGTGTCCGTCCCCGGCATGAGCACGGACGGGTCGTCCATCTCCCACGCCAGCAGCGCCGAGTCGGCGAGGAGGTAGGTCTCCCAGTCCACGAGCTGGCTCGTCTCGCCAGCGGCACGGGTCCGCAGCAGAGACAGCGCCTCGGGCCACCGGCCGAGGCTAGTGGCCGCCGCGACGAAGTGCCCGATGCCGACGATCTCGTTCAGCCCGATGGCGCGTGCGGTCTCCATGGCCTTGGATGCGGCCTCGACGGCGCCCTGCGGATCGTCCGGAACCAGGTTGGCGGCGAGGTTGCCGAACAGGCTGATCGCGGTCGGGTCGCGCCGCGCCTCGTAGTGCCCGGCGGCTGCCCGACGGACCAGCCCGGTGAGCCGGCGGTAACCCGCGAGCCCGAACCACATCGCGAGCGAGTCGAGGAGAATCGCGAAGGCGTTGTCGTCTCCGTAGCGCTCGATGTCTTCCAAGGCGCGCAGTGCCGCCCGCTGGGCCTGCTCGTAGTCGCCGCTCAGCTGCGCCGTGATGCACAGCGTCCGAGCTGCCATGGAGACGAGGTCCACTCGGTCCGGGTTGCCGATGCTGGCCTCGAGCACATGCTCCGCGTCTGCGACGCAGCCGGCGAAGTCGCGTCCGGTTGCGTGGTTGAGCAGTGCGCGGGCCAGGCGCAGCTGAAGGTGGTCGTCCTCGGTCCCGGAGCGCTCGGCAGCGGCGAAGGCTCGCTCGACCCACTCGAGTACTTCGATCGCCCGTGTTCCGGATCGACGCGCGAGCGCCGCGGCGGAACATGCGGTCCGGATCAGCGTCGCGTCCGGCACGTCCAGCTCGAGCAGCTGTGCGTAGTGCATGAGTGCGTCGACAGGCGCGCCGACGTCGGTCGCATGGGTTGCCGCTCGCTCGAGCAGGGTGGCCGCGCGTTCGCGCAGCTCGACGACGTCGTTGTCCTCCGGCACGGCACTCGCCGCATCGAGGTAGTGCGCCGCGAGGACGCCGGCAATGGCGTCGACATCGTTCGATGTGACGAGGTATTCGGCTGCGGCGATGTGCTTCGCCTTGCGGTCGCGCCGGGACAGCGTCTCGTAGGCGACACCGCGGAGCAGTGCCTGGACGAAACGGTACTGCCCACGTTCAGGGGAGCGAGGGTCCGTGTCGACGCTCAGGATCTCCTTGCGTCGCAGCGCGGAGAGGACCTCGTCGAGATCGTCGACGGTTGTGACAAGCGCTTCCAGAGCGGCCGGGGTGAACGTCAAGCCGAGGACGCTGCCGTCCTGCACGATCCGCCGCTCGTCCGGTGGCAACGCGTCGAGTCGCGCCGCGAGCAGGGCGTGCAGGCTCGCCGGCGGGGCAAGCTCAGCCAGGTCGAGGGCGCCGGCTGCGTCTGGGTCGACGACATACCGGCCACCGGCGGGCACGACGACGTCCCGGTCGATCAGGGAGCGGACGGTCTCGACCGCGTAGAGGGGGATGCCGTCGGCCCGGCGTACGAGCTCGTCGCGCAGCGTCGCGGGCAGGTTGCCGACCAAGCCGTCGAGCAGTTGACGCATCGCCTGGTCGGGGAGTGGTTCGAGGTAGACGGTCGTCGACCGGCGGCCGGCACCGATGCCGGCGCGGCGCGAGGTCACCTCGGGTCGGGCGAGGGCGAGCACCATGATCGGTGCCTGCGCCGCGTCGAGCAGGTGGTCGAGGAAGTCGAGGAAGGCGTCGTCCGCCCACTGCAGGTCTTCGACGACGAGAGTGACGAGAGAGCCGTCGTGCGTCAGGTCCTCGAGGAACGCTCGCCAGCACGCGAACATGTCCGCCTGGTCGAACGCCCGGTCGCTGAGGCCCAGCAGGCTCTCCAGCCGCGGCCGGAGCACCTCGCGCTCGGCGGGGTCGGAGACGTGCTGCTCGAGCCGCTCATCCAGGGCAGCGCGGACCGTCTCCTCGCTGTCGGTGTCGGTGACCCGCAGAAGCGAGCGGATCATCTCGGCAACCACGCGACCGGCGACGCCCTGGCCGTAGGACAGACACCGGCCTCGCAGCCAGTACGAGACGTGCGACGTGATCGCGTCGAGGTACTTCTCGAACTCCCACGCGATCCGCGACTTGCCGATTCCCGGCTCGCCGGCGACGAGCACGAACCGGGTTCGCTTCTCCTCCGCCGTTGCGTGGAACAGCTCTTTCACCATCCGCAGCTCGCGGTCTCGGCCGACGAACGGCGCCTCGAGGCCGTCGACCCGCTGCTCTCCTCCGACGACAGCGGTCGTGCGGACCGCGCGGAAGAGCTCCATCGGCACCGACTTGCCTTTGAGCTGATGGCTGCCTGCCGGCTCGTAGGCGAGCGACGCGGTCGTCAGCGCGCGGGTGGGGTCGTCGACCCAGACCTCGCCCGGGTTGGCCGCCGACTGCACACGTGAGGCGGTGTTGACGGCGTCGCCGGCGACCATGCCCTGTCCGACCGCGCCCAGAGTGACCGCAACTTGTCCGGTGGTGATGCCGACGCGCATCTGCAGGCCGTCCGCCTTCAGCTCTTCGCCGAGCGCGGCGACCGCGCTGATCAGGTCCAGCCCGGCACGCACTGCGCGTTCCGCGTCGTCCTCTCGCGCGGCGGGCACACCCCATACCGCGAACACGGCGTCGCCGATGAACTTCTCCACGCTGCCGCCGTAGCGTTCGATGACCGCGCGGGACCGTTCGAAGTACGCGGACAGAAGCTCGCGGACCGCTTCCGGGTCTCGGTTCTCCGACAGAGGGGTGAAGCCGACCAGGTCCGCGAACAGCAGGGAGACGATGCGCCGCTCGGAGACAGGCTCCGAGGCCGGCGGTGCACTAGCGCCGTTCGGCGTCGTCGCTGGGACGGTGGTGGCAGCCAGGCTCGCGCCGCACTCGCTGCAGAACCTTCCGCCGGTGGCTGGAAGACCGCATTGCGGACAGTTGGACGCGAGCGCCGATCCGCACTCGGCGCAGAACTTCGCCCCGGCACGGTTGTCTGCCCCGCAGACGGCGCAGGCCGATTCCGCCACTCGCCCCTCGATCCGCTCGGCGCCTTGTCGCCTCAACGTAACCGCATGCGGCGCCCGGCGCGGGCGAAACGGCCAGCGACAAAGGCGCATAACCTCTCTGCGTGGCGGACGACCTGTTCGGGCAGGCGGCGGAGGACGCTGCCGCGGCGGTCGCCCCGCTGGCGGCGCGGATGCGGCCGCGCATGCTCGACGAGGTCGTCGGCCAGGACTACCTCCTCGGCCCCGGCTCGCCGCTCCGCCGCCTCGTCGAAGGAGGCGGTACGACGTCCGCCCTCCTCTGGGGCCCCCCGGGGAGCGGCAAGACGACGCTGGCCCGGTTGATCGCCGGCAACCGCCGCTACGTCGAGCTCAGCGCCGTCACCTCAGGCGTCAAAGACGTCCGTCAGGCGATCGACGAGGCGAAGGACCGGCTCGCCATGCAGAGCGAGCGCACCGTGCTCTTCGTCGACGAGGTGCACCGGTTCAACAAGAGCCAGCAGGACGCGCTGCTGCCGGGTGTCGAGGCCGGCCTGGTGACCTTCGTCGGCGCGACGACCGAGAACCCGTTCTTCTCCGTGATCTCGCCGCTGCTGTCGCGTTCGCTGCTGCTGACGCTGCAGCCGCTCGACGACGTCGCGATCCGCAAGCTGATCGAGCGGGCGCTCACCGACGACCGCGGGCTGGGCGGTCGCGTGACGCTCGACGACGAGGCGCTGGAGCACTTGTTGCGCATGGGTGCCGGCGACGCCCGCCGCGCGCTCACCGCGCTCGAAGCCGCCGCCGGCGCTGCCGAGGCTCTGGGCAGGACGACGGTCGACCTGGCCACCCTCGAACAGGCGGTGGACCGCGCGGCGGTGCGCTACGACAAGGAGGGCGACCAGCACTACGACGTCGTCAGCGCCTTCATCAAGAGCATGAGGGGCAGCGACCCGGACGCGGCGCTGCACTACCTCGCCCGGATGCTCGAGGCGGGGGAGGACCCGCGCTTCATCGCCCGGCGGATCGTCATCCTGGCCAGCGAGGACATCGGTCTCGCCGACCCCAACGCGCTGCCGCAGGCGGTCGCCGCCGCTCAGGCGCTGGAGATGATCGGGCTGCCGGAGGCCCGGCTCAACCTGGCCCAGGCCGTCATCTACTGCTCGCTCGCGCCGAAGAGCAACGCCGTGATCAAGGCGATCGAGGCCGCGACCGCCGACGTCCGGCAAGGTCTCGCGGGCGCCGTACCCGCCCATCTGCGTGACGCCCACTATCCGGGCGCGCGCAAGCTCCAGCACGGCAAGGGTTACCGGTATTCTCACGACTTTCCGGGCGGCGTCGCCACGCAGCAGTACGCCCCTGACACCGTCGCCGGCCGGGACTACTACCGTCCTTCCGAGCAAGGGGCCGAGCGGGCCGTGGCCCAGCGGTTGGCACTGCTGCGCGAGGTGGTGCGCGGCGAGGCCGGCGGCAGGCAGGCCCCCACGACCGACACCGACACCGAGGAGCAGCGCAGCCGATGACAACCCTCGCGAGCGGCGGACTGTCCGGGGGCGAGGTCGCCGGACTCATCGTCGCCGTCTTCTGGGCGGTGCTCGTCTGCTTCATCGCCTTCGTGCTCGTCAAACTCGGCAACGTCGTCGGCGAGGCCGGCAAGCTCGTCGCGGGCGTGACCGACCAGACAGTGCCGCTGCTGACCGAGGTCACGACGTCGGTCGTGCACGTCAACGCCGAGCTCGAACGGGTCGACGCGATCACCGCCAACGTCCAGTCGATCACCCACAACGCCTCGGCGCTCACGGCCGTCTTCGCCGCGACCGTGGGCTCGCCCGCGATCAAGGTGGCTGCTTTCTCGTACGGCGTCCGCCGTGCCATGGGCGAGCGCAACGAGAAAGAGGTCCGCAAGCGGGTCCAGCGCGAGATGAAGGCGGAGAAGTCGGCGCGCAAGGCGACGAAGCGTGCCGCGAAGTCAGCGCCGCGGCACGGGCAGTGAGGGCCGCGCGATGAGGCGGATGTTCTACATCGCTCTCGGCGCGACGGCCGGCGTGCTCATCGTGCGCAAGGTCACCGCAGCGGCAAACAAGTGGACGCCCGAGGGCATCGCCGCTCAGGCTGGTGGAGCGGGCGAGCGGCTGTCCGCGTGGTGGGCGGAGGTGCAGCACTTCGCCGCCGCGCGTGAGATCGAGCTCCGCGAGTCACTGGGGCTCGACGACGTCGACGAAGGAGGTGCCCGGCGGTGAGGTCTGCCGAGATCCGGCAACGGTTCCTCGACTTCTTCGAGCAGCGCGGCCACACCGTCGTGCCGTCCGCGTCGTTGCTGCTCGACGACCCCACGCTGCTTCTCGTCAATGCCGGCATGGTGCCGTTCAAGCCCTACTTCCTCGGCGACGAGCCGGCGCCTTACGCGCGCGCGACCAGTGTCCAGAAGTGCGTCCGGACACCGGACATCGACATCGTCGGGACGACGACGCGGCACAACACGTTCTTCCAGATGGCCGGCAACTTCTCCTTCGGTGACTACTTCAAGGAAGGCGCGATCCCGCTCGCGTGGGAGCTGCTGACGTCGCCCGTCGGGTCGGGTGGCTACGGCTTCGACGGTGACCGCCTGTGGGCGACCGTCTATGAGGACGACGACGAGGCGCTGGAGATCTGGACCAGTGTCGTCGGACTGCCGGCCGAGCGCGTGCAGCGCCGCGGCAAGGCCGACAACTACTGGCACATGGGCGTGCCCGGTCCCGGTGGCCCCTGCAGCGAGATCTACTTCGACCGCGGCAGCGAGCACGGGCGCGAAGGCGGCCCGATCGCCGACGAGGAGCGCTACCTCGAGGTCTGGAACCTCGTCTTCATGCAGGTCGAGCTGTCGGCGGTGCGCAGCAAGGAAGACTTCGACATCCGCGCCGAGCTCCCGGCCAAGAACATCGACACCGGCATGGGCGTCGAGCGGATGGCGACCCTGTTGCAGGGCGTGGAGAACGTCTACGAGACCGACCTACTGCGGCCGTTGCTCGACCAGGCGGGACAGATCAGCGGCGTCCGCTACGGCGACGACGACCAGCAGGACGTGCGGCTGCGAGTGGTCGCCGACCACACGCGTACGGCGACCATGCTCATCGGCGACGGCGTCGTGCCCAGCAACGAGGCCCGGGGTTACGTCCTGCGCCGCATGCTGCGCCGTGTCATCCGCAACCTACGCATCCTCGGCACCGACCGCCCGGCGATCGGTGACCTCGTCGGCACCGCGTGCACTCTGATGGGGGAGAGCTACCCGGAGGTGCAGGCCGACGCAGGGCGGATCGTCGCGATCGCCGCGCAGGAGGAGGACTCGTTCCTCTCGACGTTGCGCACGGGCTCGGCCCGTTTCGACCAGGTGGCGAGCACGGCGAAGCAGAGTGGTGCTGCGTCGGTGTCCGGTGACGACGCGTTTACCCTGCACGACACCTACGGGTTCCCCATCGACCTCACCATCGAGATGGCGCGCGAGCAGGGGCTGTCGGTCGACGAGGACGAGTTCCGCCGGCTGATGCAGGAGCAGCGTGCCCGCGCGAAGGCGGACGCGAAGGAGCGCAAGACCGGGCACGCCGATGTGAGCGTCTACCGCTCGCTGCTCGAGGCCGGTGGCCCGTCGACGTTCACCGGCTACACCGAGATCGAGGCAGAGGCGATCTTGCGTGGGCTGCTCGTGGACGGCGTACCTGCTCAGTCGGCATCAGCGGGCACCGACGTCGAGCTGACGCTCGACCGCACACCGTTCTACGCCGAGGCCGGCGGTCAGCTCGCCGACCACGGGCGGATCACCTTCGGCAATGGTGCGGTCGTCGAGGTCTACGACGCGCAGAAACCGCTCGGTGAGCTGGTCGTCCATCGCGGCCGGGTGGTCTCCGGCGAGCTGACGGTCGGCAGTCCGCTGCTCGCGAAGGTCGATGTTGCGCGGCGCAAGGCGATCTCGCGCGCGCACACCGCGACGCATCTCGTGCACACCGCGATCCGGCGGGCGCTCGGTGAGCAGGCGGCGCAGGCCGGCTCGCTCAACGACGCCGGCAGGTTCCGCTTCGACTTCTCCTCGCCGACGGCGTTGCCCGCGGGTGTGCTGAGCGACGTCGAAGGCGAGGTCAACGCCGTGCTGCTCGACGACCTGCCGGTGCACGCGTTCGTGACGACGCAGGACGAGGCGCGGCGGATCGGCGCGATCGCGCTGTTCGGTGAGAAGTACGGCGCCAGCGTGCGGGTCGTCGAGGTCGGCGACTATGCACGCGAGCTCTGCGGCGGCACGCATGCAGCACGGTCCACGCAGCTTGGCATGGTCAAGCTGCTCAGCGAGTCGTCGATCGGTGCAGGTGTGCGTCGCATCGAAGGACTGGTGGGCGCTGACGCCTTCACTTTCCTGGCTCGCGAGCACCTGCTGGTCAGCCAGCTGACGGATGCGCTTCGGGCGCGGCCGGAGGAGCTGCCCGATCGAGTGCATGCGCTGGTCTCGCGGGTCCGCGAGCTCGAGAAGGATCTCGAGAAGTCGCGCGCAGCTGCGGTGCTCGAGCAGGCGGGTGCCCTGGTCTCGTCAGCGACTGACGAGTTCGGTGTTGCCGTTGTGACGCATCGCGCGCCCGACGGCACCTCGGCCGACGACCTGCGCAAGCTCGTGCTCGACGTGCGTGGACGGATGGGCAATGACCGTCCGTCAGCAGTCGCCGTCGCTGCGGTCAACGAGGGACGCCCCGTTGTCGTCGTGGCGGTCAACGACGTCGGCAGGTCGTGGGGGCTCGCGGCCGGGGATCTCGTGCGGGTCGCCGCGAGCGCTCTCGGTGGCGGTGGTGGCGGTCGCGACGACGTCGCGCAGGGTGGCGGCACCAAGCCCGAAGCCGTCGACGACGCGCTGACCGCGCTGCGCCATCGCGTGGGGCAGCGCGTCACCGGAAGCGCGTGACGCTCCCGACCGGGATGCGAACAGGCGTGCGGGTGGCGGTCGACGTCGGCAGCGTGCGGGTCGGCGTTGCCGCCAGCGACCCCTCCGGCACTCTGGCCTCACCTGTCACTGTGCTCCGCCGGGATGCGCGGTCAGACCGTGACGTGGCCGAGCTCGCCGCACTCGTGCGCGAGCGGGAGGCGATCGAGGTGGTGGTCGGAATGCCTCGCACGCTGCGCAACGCGGAGGGCGCTGCGGCGGCGCTCGCTCGTGGCTACGCGCTCTCGCTCGCGGCGGCCGTGGCACCGGTGCCGGTGCGGCTCGTCGACGAGCGATTGACTACGGTCGAGGCGGCGCGGGGCCTGCGAGCGGCCGGCCATGACGCGAAATCGGCGCGCGGGGTCGTCGATGCCGCAGCTGCCGTAGTCCTGCTCCAGTCCGCGCTCGACACCGAGCGCCGCACCGACGCCCCAGCTGGCGAGATCGTCTCCGTGGAGGACCCGCCTTGACCGACGACCTCGACCTCGGCCTGCGCCACGAGGAGCACGACCCGCCGGTGAGTCATCGCAGCCACCGGCCGCGCTACCGCCGACGCCGGATCGCGATGGCCCTCGTCCTGTTGGCCGTCGTCGCGATCATCGCCGGCGTCGGCTTCGCAGGCGCCGGCATCGTGCACCGGATCCAGTCGCACTTCAGCTCGGCGAGCGACTACTCCGGCCCGGGCTCAGGGTCGGTGACGATCCAGGTGCACCCCGGCGACAGCCTGGCAGCGATCGGCACGACGCTCTACAAGAGTGGCGTCGTCGCGAGCGTCCGCGCGTTCACTGATGCGGCAGAGGCCAACTCGAAGGCGTCGACAATAGGGCCGGGGTTCTACAACCTGCACAAGCACATGCAGGCATCGCTCGCCGTGACGATGCTCCTCGACCCGTCGTCGGCGGTGCAGGCACGCATCACGATCCCCGAGGGCAACCGGATGCGCGACATCTTCGCGCGGATCGTGCAGAAGAGCGACATCTCCATGGCCGCGTTGCAGAACGCGGCGAAGGATCCGGCTGCTCTCGGCGTGCCGTCGTGGGGGCGCGGGCACCCGCTCGAGGGCTTCCTGTTCCCGGCAACCTACGACTTCCCGCCCGGCACCACGGCGAAGCAGGCGCTGACCGCGATGGTGACGCGCTTCAACCAGGAGGCCACCAACCTCAACCTCGTCGCCGGTGCCCAGCAGCTCGGTAAGACGCCGTACGAGGTCCTGACGCTGGCCTCGATCGTTGAGCGGGAGGGGCGGCTGGACAGTGACTTCCCGAAGATCGCCGAGGTGTTCTACAACCGGCTGAAGATCGGCATGTCACTCGGCTCGGACGCGACGCTCTACTACGTGCTGCCGGACAACAACGGCCCGATCCGCCAGTCGCAGCTGCATCTCAAGACGCCGTACAACACGCGTGACAACGCCGGGCTGCCGCCGACGCCGATCGCGTCGCCCGGTGCGCTCGCGCTGCAGGCGGCGCTGCATCCGGCGCACGGCAACTACCTCTACTTCGTCACCGTCGACAAGGCCGGTCACGCGGGCTTCGCGACGACGGACGCGGAGTTCCAGCGGCTGGTCGCGGAGAGTCGGCGGAACGGCGTTCAGTGACGGTGTTGCCGCGACGCGGTGCCGCAGTGATCGGTTCGCCGATCGCGCATTCACTTTCTCCGGTGCTGCACCGGGCGGCGTACGACGCGCTTGGCCTGGCTGACTGGGACTACGCAGCGGTCGAGTGTGCAGAGAGCGATCTCGCGTCGACGTTGCAGCAGCTCGACGCCGATGGTCTTGCTGGTGTGTCGCTCACGATGCCGTTGAAGCGCGCAGTGCTGCCGCTGCTCGCCCGCCCGGATCGGCTCGTCGCCGACGTCGGCGCCGCCAACACCGTGCTCTTCGGCGGTGTCGCGGGGGAGTGGTGGGGCGCCAACACCGATGTCGGCGGCATGGTCGCGGCCCTGCGACGCGTAGGCGTCGGGACGCCGAAGCGCGTGTGTGTGCTGGGGGGCGGGGCAACGGCCTCGTCGACGCTCGCGGCCTTGCGTGATCTCGGTGCTCCGGCGGCTGTGGTCATTGCACGTCGGCCTGAAGCTGTCGCCGACCTCCATGCAGCCGCCGACCGGCTGCAGGTCGCCGTCGACGTGCTGCCGTGGGACGACGCAGCCGGGGTGATGGGTGCGGCCGATCTCGTGGTCGCGACGACGCCCGCGGGTGCGACGGACGGGTTGGCCCCTGTGGTGTCGCCGCGAGGCGATGCGGTGCTGTTCGACGTCGTCTACTCGCCGTGGCCGACAGTGCTAGCTGCTGCGTGGGAACGGGCCGGTGGGCGCGTGATCGGTGGCCTCGAGCTGCTCGTGGAGCAGGCGGCGCTGCAGGTGAAGCTCATGACCGGTCAGGATCCGCCGGTCGACGCGATGCGGGCTGCCGGCCTCGCCGCGCTGGCTAGTGGCTGACGAGGTGGCTGTGCGCGGTCGCGATCGGTAGGTCGAACGTCTGGCTGTGCGGGACGACGCCGCCGGTGGCGTCGTACGGGCCGAACGTCTGTCCCGCCACCGTGATCGTGTAGCTGGCGCCCCACTGCGCTGTCACGCTGCCGTGCACATGCCCGCCCGTTGAGTAGGTGTGGGTGACGTGCCCGTCCGGGTACGGCGCACCGGCGTCGTCGGTCGTGAGATCGTCGCTGCCGTCGCCCCACGACCAGGTGTAGTGCAGGGGTGCGATCGTGATGGTCTCGACGATGCCCTGGTCGTTCGTCGCGAGTGTGGTCGGCTGCAGGTCGGTCGGTGGCCGGACCATGAAGTACGTCGCCAGACCGGCGATCGCGCTGCGGGGCGGTTGCGTCTGCATGACGAGGTCCGGTGGGTGCACGTCGTGGAGGTAGCGCGCGACGTCGGCCGCTGCGATGTCACCGACGGGGACGATGTCATCGGTGCCGCCGAGGCACAGCGTGGCGACGAGGTCGTTGGCGACGGCTTTCGTCGTGAGGTAGAGCCGGAATGCGGTCTGGCCGTGCTTGCACTTGGCGGCATTGCCGGCTGCGGTGCACGGTTGCTGGTTGTGCGGATCGGTCGGAGTGTTGACGAGGCACATCATCACGAGCGTCCACACACAGTCGCCGCAGCCGGCTGCCGTGCCGGAGTGCGCCGCGGTCTCGAGAATGTCCGGCCGCCCTTTCACCGCAATCAATCCATGAAAGTCCCCAGCGGCTGCGTCAGCTCCAACTCCACACACACTGTTGAAGAAGACGCCGCAGCCGGTGTCAGCGTCGCTAGAGGGAACGGCCATGGCGTAGGTCGCACAGACGATTGCTGCGGCGCAGAGGCGCAGTCTCATGCTGCTCGAATTTCAGCGATGAGCCACTGATGACCGACCAACCGCAGAAGGAACAGCCTTCGGATGCCCTTTCGAGGAGGCGACTTCGTGATCACGCGCCCGGAAGCATCCACCAGCCCGCCGACGCCCGCGTCGAACTCCACCAGCACATCCGCTGTGGTCGCCGAGTCCAAGGCAGGCGTCAGGCTCGTGATCGTCGCGGTATCGACGTAGTGGTTATGGACTGCAGCCGCTGAGCGAATCGCCTGTATCTGTTGTCGGCAGCTGCAGTCAGGAGTCATCAGCTGGGCCAAGGGGTCGGCGTCCATGGTCCGGTGCAGCTGGTTCGCGAGCGCGTAGTAGCGGCGGACGACGGCTTTCACGGCGGCCAGCTCGGCGGCCTTGGACGTCGGGGGAGCGGTCGATGTCGCCGCTGCCGGTGTCGTGGACAGGGCAGGCAGCGACCGCGGCGCCGACCCACCGCTGCTGCACGCCGACAGCACGACCATGCCTGCCGTCAGAAGCCCGATGCCGAGCCCACGACGGCGCCCCGCCACGAACACGGGCGAAAAGTACCCAAGCCCGGCCCACCCGCGCTACCCACGTTCCACAGGTCGCCGGCCCACCCCAACCGCGGCATAGTGCGCGAATCGGCCCCAACAAGAGCCCGAAACCGACCCGTCCGCGCACTATGCCGCGCGATGACGTTCTGGAGGCGGCGGCGAAATCGGACGAACGCGTGGTTCAAGCGATCGCCAACACCCGCCGATGGGAGATCGGAGGCCGCCACCAAGCCCGCGAGCGGCCGTCGAGATGAGGTGCCAGGATGCCCGACTCCACCAGCCGCGCCAGCCGGCTCGACCGCGCGCTTGCCGACCTGCTTCAGCAGGCGCCCGAGGTCGAAGCCGCTGCCGTCGTGTCGTTCGACGGGCTGCCCATGGCCAGCGCCTTGCCGGCGACCATGGACGAGGACCGCGTCGCCGCGATGAGCGCCGCCCTGCTGAGCCTGGGCGAGCGTGCCGCGGAGGGTCTTGGCCGCGGAAGCCTCAACCAGGTCTACATCGAGGGCGAGTCCGGCACGGTGTTCCTGGTGTCCGCCGACGACGAGGGTGTTCTCGTCGCCGTCGCGGCCAAGGGCGCCAAGGTCGGCATGATGCTCTACGAGGTGAAGCGCGCAGCTGCCGTCGTCGCCGACGTGCTGCGGGCTGAGGACGCTGTCGAGGCAGCGCAGGCCGAGGTCGCCGAGGTGCCGGCCCAGCCGGTGGCGGCGTCGTACGAGGCGCCGACCTACAGCAGCCCCGAGTCCTACGACCTGCCGCGCTACGACGCCCCCGAGGTCCCGGCCGAGCCGGCCGCCGCTCCTGCGGGCACCTATGCGCCGGTCTCGACGGACACCACGTGGCCGTCGTACCTCCCGAACGGCTCCGGTGGCACTGCCGCCGAGCCCACTCCCTGGTCCTGACCCCGCTCCACCGACGCCGCTAAGAGGCTGCCGTGAAACTCGAAGGCTCACTCGACGCCTTCAGCCTCCCGGACATCTTCGCTCTGCTGAGCATGACGAAGAAGACGGGCGGGTTGCACCTGCGCCGTGAAGGGGCGCACGGTGTCGTCTGGCTGACCACCGGCGCGCTGACCGGCGGGGCATCGGATGTGAACCGCCAGGCGCTCGCCCGTCGGCTCATCGGCTCCGGCCAGCTGAGCGACGAGGCGCTGCAGGCCGCGATCGACCAGGCATCCAACGACGACAGTGTCGGCGTCGCCCGCTCCGTCCAGCAGGCCGGCGCGCTCGACGAGGGCGTGCTGCACGACATGGTCAGCGAGCACATCGTGGACACGGTCTTCGACCTGCTGCGCTGGCCCGACGGCGAGTTCTCGTTCTCCGTCGACGAGGGCAACCCCGACGACGTCGGCGTGTCGCGTCAGGTCGACGAGGTCGTCACCGAGGCACGTCGCCGGCTTGAGAGCTGGGGCAACGTCGCCGCGACGATCCCGTCGCCACAGACGGTGCTGAGCCTGGCCGCAACTCCGCCGGAGGACCCGCAGCTCAGCCGCGACGAGTGGGCGCTGCTCGCCCTCATCGACGGCCAGCGCACTGTCGGCGAGGTCGTCGGCCTGTGTGGCCGCGGCGACTACAACGTCGTTTCTGCGCTCGCCGACCTGGTCACCCGTGGGCTGCTGCGCACCGGGGACGGCGAGGACGGTGTCCAGGCGCTCGTACGCCGGCACAGCCTGCTCGCCCGTCTCGAGTGCGTGGCTCCGGCCGCGCCTGCCGAGGTGGCGGAGCCGGTCGCAACCTCCCCGGCGGAGGAGCCGGAGCCGGCCGAGGAGCCGGTTGCGCCGGTGACCTCGATCAGCGCGCCTCGCGTGCCGAGCCAGCCGGTCGACCGCGAAGAGGCCGTCACGCCGAAGCGCCCCGAGCCGTTCCTGCCCAAACGTCAGCCCGAGCACCCAGAGCCCATTCCGGCGGCACTCGCCGCAACCGCGGGTGGTGCGGCAGCAGCTGCCGCCGCTCCCTCGCCCTTGATCGAACGGGACCCGAGCGTGAACAAGAGCCTGCTGCTGCGGCTGATCGCCGGCGTACGGGGGTTGTGACATGACCACGCGCAACCGCCGCCGAACTGCAGGTACCGCCGTCAAGATCGTGGTGACCGGTCCCTTCGCGGCCGGCAAGACCACGCTGATCCGCACGATCAGCGAGATCACGGTGCTGTCCACGGAGAAGGGCATCACGGACGAGACGAAGTCGCGCAAGAACGACACGACCGTCGCGATGGACTTCGGCCGGATCACGATCGACCGCGACCTGGTTCTCTACCTGTTCGGTACGCCGGGCCAGGACCGCTTCGACTTCATGTGGGAGATCCTCGGCGAGGGCATGCTCGGCTACGTCCTACTCGTGGACGCCAGCCGTGAAGACTCGCTGCAGGAGGCCGTCGGAATCCTGCAGGCGTTCCGCAAGATGGCGCACGTGCCGTTCGTCGTCGGTCTCAACCGGGCCGAGGGCCTCGACGACGGCGACGAGGCGAAGGTCCGGGCCGCGCTCGACCTCGAGCCGCACGTTCCCGTCGTTCCCTGCGACGCCACCGACCGCGAGTCGGTCAAGGCCGTGCTCCTCGCGCTGCTCTACGCCGTCGTCGACTCCCTCGACAGCGCCACCGCCGCGCAGGCCTGAGCGCCACCATGGCCTGGTGGCGTCGGCGCAAGCCCGCGCACGCGAGCGTGCCGGTTCGCCGGCAGGCCACGTGGGCGGCGCCCGCCTTCCCGCCGGAGGTCGAGCAGGCCGTGGCGGCTGCCGTGGCGGCACCTGCACCGGTCGTGCCGGAGCAGCGAACCCAACCGGCCGTGCGCCTCGGCTTCGACGACGGGAGCGAGATGCACCTGTCGGCCGAGGACCCACGGGCCCGCGCTCTGCAAGCCGTGGCCGATCTTCTGGTCAAGACCGAGCCGCTTCCGCCGACAACCAATAACGAACCGTCAGCTCACGACGTGCGGAGGATCGTGTGAAACAGCTGGGTGACATCCTGCTCGACAGCGGGCTCGTCACGCAGCAGCAGCTTGCCGAGGCCTTCGAAGAGCACCAGCGCGCAGGCCGCGCGCTCGGCCGGGTTCTCGTCGAGAAGGGCGTGCTGACGGAGAGCCAGCTCGTCGCTGCCCTCGCACAGCAGATCGGCCTGAAGTTCGTCGACCTCAGCGACTACCCGGTCGACGGCGCCGCGATCGCGTCCGTCCCGCCGGCGGTCTGCCGCCGCTACAACGCGCTGCCCATCGGCTACGAGGACGGCCGGCTGCTGGTCGCGATGAGCGACCCCGCGAACGTCTTCGCCATCGACGACATCCGCTCGATCACGGGTGCGGAGGTCAAGCCGGTCGTCGCGACCAAGTCCGACGTCACCGGCGCCATCAACCGCTACCACCGGGTGGACGGCGACCTCGACGACCTGACGATGTCGATGGAGACCGAGGAGGACGACGACCTCAGCAACATCAAGGAGGTCGTCGAGGACGCCCCGATCGTCAAGTTCGTCAACTTGCTGATCACTCAGGCGATCCAGGACCGCGCTTCCGACATCCACATCGAGCCGACGGAGCGCGACCTGCGGGTCAGGTTCCGCATCGACGGCGTACTGCACGAGATCATGCGCTCGCCGAAGAACATCCAGTCCGGCGTGATCTCCCGACTCAAGATCATGGCCGAGATCAACATCGCCGAGCGGCGCATCCCGCAGGACGGCCGGCTTTCCGTCACCACCAACGGCAAGAAGATCGACCTTCGTGTCGCCACGCTCCCGACGGTGTGGGGCGAGAAGGTCGTCATGCGTGTCCTGGACAACTCGACGGCGATGCTCAAGCTGTCGGACCTGGGCTTCAGTGACGACAACTACGAGCGCTACGCGCAGAGCTTCACGAAGCCCTACGGCATGATGCTCGTCACCGGCCCGACCGGTTCGGGTAAGTCAACAACGCTTTACGCAACGCTCAACATCGTCAGCCGGCCCGAGATCAACGTGATCACGGTCGAGGACCCGGTCGAGTACCGCATCCCGGGCATCAACCAGGTGCAGACCAACGCGAAGGCCGGCCTGACGTTCGCCAGCGCGCTGCGCTCGATCCTGCGGTCGGACCCTGACGTCGTACTCATCGGTGAGATCCGTGACCACGAGACGTCGCAGATCGCCATCGAGGCCGCCCTCACCGGTCACCTCGTGCTCTCCACGCTGCACACGAACGACGCCCCGAGCGCCATCACCCGGTTGACCGAGATGGGCGTCGAGCCCTTCCTCGTCGGGTCCGCGCTCGACTGCGTGCTCGCGCAGCGGCTCGCCCGCCGGCTCTGCCAGAAATGCCGCGAGGCCTACACGCCGGAGCCGGACACCCTGGTGTCGGCGCGCTTCCCCTGGCATGACGGCATGGACCTCCCGACGCTCTACCGCGCTGTCGGCTGCTCCGCGTGCGCGAAGACGGGCTACCGCGGCCGGCTCGCGCTGCACGAGGTCATGCCCGTTACCGAGGAGATCGAGCGGCTGACCGTCGAGCGCGCCAGCGCCGTCGAGATCGGCAAGGTCGCGCGCGACCAGGGCATGGCAACGCTGCGCGATGACGGCATGGCGAAGGTCATGGCCGGCGTCACGACCCTCGAGGAGATCTTGCGCGTGGTCGTGTGACCGCCGGCAACGGCTGGTCGCCTGACAACGCGCAAGCGTCATCGTCTGACCGGGGCAACGGTTCTACGCCGTCCGGCTCAAGCCACGCCTACGGGACGCCGATGCAGCCTCAAAGGCGCATCGCGGTGATGTGTCTCGGAACGTCTACGCCGCAGAGGTGGAAGCAATCGTGGTGAGCCCGCTCGACCCCGACTGGAACCCGGACGGCGGTGCCGAATCCGGCGCCGCCGCTGCCGCGGAGCCGTTCTTCTCGACCGCCGCTCCGAGCATCGCCCCGACTCCGTCGGCGCCGCTCGCGGCACCCGCGATGCCGGTGACGCCTGTCGCCTCGATGCCGAGTGCGCCGATGAGCTCGCCGCCCGTGGCTCCGCCCGCGCCGGCGGTGCCGGTCGCTGCGGTCGCGCCCGTGGCCCCGGTCGCTCCGGCCGCGCCCGCGCCGGTTGCTCCGGTGATGCCTGCCGTTCCCGAGCAGCCCTCGGCACCGGTGTCCGCTCCTGAGGCTGCGCAGACCGCCGCGCCGGCCGCTGCAGAGGGCGCTTACGGGCGCTCTGCGCTGGAGGAGGACAGCGAGTTCGAGGCGGGCCTGCTCACCGACCTCCTGATCGAGGTTCTCGAGCGCAATGCCTCCGACCTGCACCTCACCGCGGGTGCTCGTCCGACGATCCGCATCAACGGCTCACTCGAGCAGCTCGAGGACAAGCCGATGATGACGCCGCCGACCATCCAGCGCATGATGTACGCCGTCCTCACGCAAAAGCAGCGGGAGAAGTTCGAAGAGGTCCTCGAGCTCGACTTCGCCTACGCCGTCCCCGGCAAGGCCCGCTTCCGTGTGAACCTCTACAAGCAGCGCGACGCCGTCGGTGCCGCCTTCCGTTTGATCCCCTACGAGATCAAGCCACTCGAGGAGCTCGGCGTTCCGCCGTCCGTCGCGAACTTCTCCATGCTTCCTCGTGGTTTCGTGCTCGTCACGGGCCCGACCGGCTCGGGTAAGTCGACAACTCTTGCCTCGCTCGTCGACCTCGCGAACCGCAACCGACGCGATCACATCATGACCGTCGAGGACCCGATCGAGTTCCTCCATCGCCACAAGTCGTCGCTGGTCAACCAGCGCGAGGTGGGGGAGGACACCTGGTCCTTCCAGAACGCCCTCAAGCACGTGTTGCGTCAGGACCCCGACATCATCCTCGTCGGTGAAATGCGTGACCTGGAAACGATCTCTGTAGCGCTTACCGCTGCCGAGACCGGCCACCTGGTCTTCGCCACACTGCACACGCAGGACGCCGCGCAGACGATCGACCGTGTGATCGACGTCTTCCCGCCGCACCAGCAGCAGCAGATCCGGGTTCAGCTGGCCGGCGCGCTGCAGGGTGTCGTCTGCCAGACGCTGGCGAAGACGTCTGACGGCAAGGGTCGTGCGGTGGCGACCGAGGTCCTCGTGGCCACTCCCGCCATTCGCAACCTCATCCGTGAGGGCAAGACGCACCAGATCTACAGCGCGCTGCAGGCGGGCGCCAAGCACGGCATGCACACGATGGACCAGCACCTGGCCGAGCTCGTCAAGAGCGGCCGTATCTCGTACGACACCGGACTCGAGAAGTGCCACCACCTCGAGGACTTCAACCGGCTCTGCGGCCGGGCGTGAGAGGGCGTTAGGCGATGGCTGCAACGACGACATTCGCGTACTCGGTCCGTGACCGGTCCGGCAAGCTGATCTCCGGCACGCTGGAGGCCGAGTCACAGGCTGCTGTGGCCAACCGGTTGAAGGGGATGGGCTACTCGCCCGTCAGCATCAACGAGAACAGCAGCGCCGGCCTCAAGACGGAGATCAAGCTTCCGTCCTTCGGCAGCAAGGTGAAGCTGAAGGACCTCGCCGTGTTCTCCCGGCAGTTCGCGACGATGGTCAACTCCGGCCTGTCACTGCTGCGTGCCCTGAGCATCCTGACCGAACAGACCGAGAACCAGTTCTTCGCCGGCGTCATCGGCGAGGTCCGCAACGACGTGGAGACCGGCCAGGCGCTCTCCGTCGCGATGGGCAAGCACCCGAAGATCTTCCCGCCGCTCATGGTCAACCTGACCAAGGCCGGCGAGGTCGGCGGCTTCCTCGACTCCGTCATGCTTCAGGTGGCGGCCAACTACGAGGCCGAGGTGAAGCTGCGCGGCAAGATCAAGGCCGCGATGACCTACCCGACGGTCGTCTTCTGCATCGCCATCCTGGCCGTCACCGGCATGTTGCTGTTCATCGTGCCGACGTTCGCCAAGCTGTTCTCGACCCTCGGTGGCACGCTCCCGGCACCGACGCGCGTTCTCGTGTTCCTGAGCCACCTGCTGAAGTTTGGCTTCCCCTTCATCATCGTGTCCCTCGTCGCGTTCGTGGTCGTCTGGTCCCGCGTGAAGCACACGGAACGAGTGCGTAACTTCGTCGACCCGCTGAAGCTGAAGCTTCCGGTGTTCGGCACGCTCTTCCAGAAGGTCGCGCTGAGCCGGTTCGCCCGCAACCTCGGCACGATGATGCACTCGGGTGTTCCGATCCTCCAGTCGCTCGAGATCGTGTCGGAGACGACCGGAAACGTCGTTCTCGGCCGAGCCGTGAAGGACGTCCAGGACAGCGTTCGCCAGGGTGAGGCGCTTGCCGCACCACTGAAGAACCACCCGGTGTTCCCGCCCATGGTCGTGCAGATGATGGCCGTTGGTGAGGACACCGGTGCGCTGGACACGATGCTGCACAAGATCTCGGAGTTCTACGACCAGGAGGTCGAGGCGACCACCGAGGCTCTCACGGCCCTCATCGAGCCACTGATGATCGCGTTCCTCGGGGGCATCATCGGGTCGATGATCATCGCTCTCTACATGCCGATCTTCAAGATCTTCGACCTGATCAAGTAAGCGCCCAACCGGCATCGCGGGCCCTCCGGGTTAGTCCCGGGGGGCCCGTCTTGCGTTCGGTCGGACAGTCCAAAAACTAGTCACTCTTCGCCATACAGAAATGTTTCAGACGCCCCGAAGCAGTAAGTGTCATCGAGCCGTTAGGCCAAGCAAGGGCACACCCGTCGCGAGGCGGGGTCGCAAAGCCACGGGACCCAGAAGGCGCCAGGGTCGGCCGGGCTGCCTCGGCCGGCACTCCAGTCCGGAGGCCGCGGGGGGACACAGCAAGCACTACGCGGCTCACATATTCATCCTCTGGAAGGACTGCAATGCTCGCTCGCATTCGTAAGGCGATGGAGGAGCGTGAGGGTGGCTTCACCCTCATCGAGCTCCTGGTCGTCATCATCATCATCGGCATCCTGGCCGCGATCGCGATCCCGGTCTTCCTCAACCAGCGCAAGAAGGGCTACG
>DASSKP010000005.1:0-2626 GCA_035690365.1 Mycobacteriales bacterium | reverse complement strand
AGTGAGGACAGTCCCGACTATCGCAACCTCGTCACGTTGCGCGGCACGCTGGCGACCGGTGAGCAGGTCTCGGTCAGCGGAACGCTGTCCGGCCCGCGACATGTCGAGAAGCTCACCGAGATCGACGGTTTCGACGTCGATGTGCTCCCTGTCGCACACATGGCCTTCTTCCGCTACGACGACCGACCCGGCGTCGTCGGAATCGTCGGCCGCGTCCTCGGCGACGCCGACGTGAACATCGCCGCGATGCAGGTGTCGAGACGCGAGGCCGGCGGCGAGGCGCTGATGGTTCTCACGGTCGACTCGGCCATACCGGCAGAGGCTCTCGCCGACATCGCGCAAAGCGTCGGCGCTTCCTCGGCGCGCACGGCGGACCTCACCGAGCAGTGAGGCACGTTGCTGCTCGCGACGGCACGCAGCTGGCGATCCACGAGGTCGGTGACGGCCCGCCGCTGTTGTGCGTCCCCGGCGGACCGGGCCGCGCCGCCGCCTACCTCGAGGAACTCGGCGGCCTCACGAAGACGAGAAAGCTTCTCCTGCTCGACAACCGCGGCACCGGCTCCTCTGAGCTGCCCGCCGACCGTGACTCACTGCGGCTGGACCGCCTGCCCGATGACATCGAGGACGTGCGCCTCGCCCTGGGGCCCGACCCGATCGACGTGCTCGCACACTCCGCCGGCTGCGCCGTCGCGCTGTTGCACGCGGCACGTCATCCGGACGCCGTTCGACGCCTGGTGCTCGTCACACCGAGCGGTCGCGTCTTCGGTTGGACCCCGGACGATCTCGACACCATTCGGGGCGCCCGGTCGCACGAGCCCTGGTACGCCGAAGCCGCCGAGGCGCAGGCAGCGCTCGACGACGACCCCCGTCTGGCCCGCCATCTCGAACCGGTAACACGCCCGTTCTGGTACGCGCGCTGGGACGAACGTGAACAGGCGCACGCCGCTGCCGGCACCAGGCAGATGTCGATGCGTGCCTACGCAGGCTTCCGGCCCGAGGGCGACTACGACGTAGAAGCGGCACGCGACTCGTTGCGCGACATCACCGCTGAGGTGCTTGTCGTCGTCGCCGAGCGGGACGCCGTCACCGGTGTCTCAGTCGCGGACAGATACTGTTCGCTGCTGCCACACAGCCGCCGTGCCGTCGTACCCGACGCTTCGCACTATCCATGGGTCGATCAGCCAGCCGCTTTCAGTGACGTCGTCGCAGCGTTCTTGGTAGGGTGAAGGCGATGCGTCACTCGCTGCTCCTTACCCGCCCGTAGCGGGGCCGATCCGCCGGCCCCCCGCTGCGGGGCTTGCTGTTGCCGGAGATCCGTCGTCAGAGCCACGAGGAGCACTACTTTCATGACCGGCATGGCCAAGGCCTATCGTTACGTCCCGTTCGCGCCCATCGACCTGCCCGACCGCACCTGGCCCAGCAAGGTCATCACCGCGCCACCGCAGTGGTGCAGTGTCGACCTGCGTGACGGCAACCAGGCGCTCATCGACCCAATGGACGGTGTGCGCAAGCGGCAGATGTTCGACCTGCTCGTCAGCCTCGGCTACAACGAGATCGAGGTCGGCTTCCCGGCGGCGAGCCAGACCGACTTCGACTTCATCCGGCGCCTCGTCGAGGACGACGTCGTCCCGGACAACGTGACGATCCAGGTGCTGACGCAAGCGCGTGAAGAGCTGATCGAGCGCACGTGCCAGTCGCTCGAAGGCTTCAATGGCACCGCTCTCGTGCACCTCTACAACTCCACGTCAACGCTGCAGCGACGTGTTGTGTTCGGTCTCGACAAGGACGGCATCAAAGACATCGCGGTCCGAGGCGCGCAGTGGTGCATGAAGTACGCCGAGGAGTACATCGGCGACGGCATGGTCCGCTGGCAGTACAGCCCGGAGTCCTTCACCGGCACCGAGCTCGACTATGCGGTCGAGGTATGCGATGCCGTGATGGATGTGTGGCAGCCGGACAGCAGCAACAAGGTCGTGCTCAACCTGCCGGCGACCGTCGAGATGGCCACGCCCAACATCTACGCCGACCAGATCGAATGGTTCCACCGCAACATCTCGCGTCGTGACGCCGTCATCCTGAGCCTTCACCCGCACAACGACCGCGGCACCGCGGTTGCGGCGGCAGAGCTCGGCGTACAAGCCGGTGCCGACCGCGTCGAGGGCTGCCTGTTCGGCAACGGCGAGCGCACCGGCAACGTCTGCCTCGTCACGCTGGCCCTCAACCTGTTCAGCCAAGGGATCGACCCGGGCGTCGACTTCTCCGACATCGACGAGGTGCGCCGCACCGTCGAGCACTGCAACCAGCTGCCCGTTCACCCTCGTCATCCGTACGGCGGCGACCTCGTCTACACCGCGTTCTCCGGCTCCCATCAGGACGCGATCAAGAAGGGGTTCGAGGCGCTCGAGCGCGACGCCAAGGACGCCGGCGTCCCGGTGGCCGACTACCCCTGGGCGGTTCCCTACCTGCCGATCGACCCCAAGGACGTCGGCCGCGGCTACGAGGCCGTCATCCGGGTCAACTCGCAGTCCGGCAAGGGCGGCACCGCCTACGTGCTCAAGCACGACTACCACCTCGACCTGCCGCGACGGATGCAGATCGAGTTCGCCCGCGTCGTCCAGGAGGTCGC
>DASSKP010000004.1:0-27463 GCA_035690365.1 Mycobacteriales bacterium | reverse complement strand
CCCGTGGCTGGCCGTCGTCCACGGCGATGCGGTGTGGCGGGTCCGCGGCGTCGTCCCGGTGCTCGGGAGGGTCGTGCGGGCACTGCGCACGCCGACCGTGCACCCGCTCGTCGCGTGGGTGCTGCCCGCGCTGCTGCTGCTGTGGTTCCTCGCCGGCGTGTGGCGCACACCGCGACCGGCCCCAGAGGCCGTCCCGTTGCCGCGCCAGCGAGCCGACGCAGACCGCGACGGAGGTGATGGCGGATGCGCGCGCGAGCCGTCCCGCTCGGTGTCGCTGTCCTCGGCCTCGCGGCGGCGCTGACCGGCGCCCTGCAGGCCGGCGGACTTGCCTGGGCGGTCGAGACGTCGACCGTCACCGCGTCGCTGCCGGCGGCGACCGCCACGTTGCAGCCGCCGACGTCGCCCTCGGCGACGGTGTCCTGCCAGAACAAGGCGAAGGGACACATCCTCGTCTCGTGGACGCCGACCGTCTCGGCGTTCGCCTCCGGCTACACCGTCACCCGCAGTGGCGGCGCGGCGTTCACGCCCGTGCAGCTGAACGCGGCAACGACGTCGTACGACGACATCTCCGTCTCGGGCAGCACGACCTACACCTACTCCGTGATCGCTACCTACCAAAACTGGGCGAGCACGCCCGCCGCCGTCACCGCCACCACTGCCGCCAGGTGCTGACGCGTGCCGAACGGAGCAACGACACGCCGGTGCGACTACGCCGGGTCGGGGTCGCAAGACCTGCGGGGATCTGTCACGATGACGCTGAACTTTCCGGCGGTGCTGGCGGCTCGACGAGTAGCCCGCGTTGTGAGGGAGTGAATGAGCAGTATGGGCTCGGGGCGCTCTGGCGCTGAGGCGTCGTTCGCGCCTGACGTCGCCACGGTGGGCGAGGCACGCCGGTTCGTGTCCGACACCCTCGCCGCCTGGGACGCCGACGACCTGTCCTGGACCGCAATGCTGCTCGTGACCGAGCTCGCCACCAACGCCGTGCTGCACGCCATGACGTCGTACGACGTCACTCTCGAGCAGCGCGCCGACGGCACCTTGCGTATCGGCGTCAGCGACGGCAGCCCGCGCAAGCCGCGGGCGCGGGATTACGCCGTCGACGCGACGACGGGTCGAGGACTCGGTCTCGTCGGGTCGCTCGCGATCGCCTGGGGCACATCGGCGCGCGACAACGGCAAGACCGTCTGGTGCGACGTCGCCCCCGAGCCGTCCGAGGAGCTGTCGATCGAGCCCGACCTCGACGCGTTCCTTCTCGACGACGACCTCGACATGGTCACGCCGGCCCCGGACAACGGCAACGGCGTGCACGCGCGGATGAGCTGGGCCTTCGCGGCATGAGCGACGACCGCCTGGTCACGATCACCATCCGTGGCCTGCCGGTCCCGCTGCACGCGGCGGCGCAGGCACACAGCGACGAGCTGATGCGGGAATTCCGCCTGCTCGCCGAGCAGATGCGGCAGGAAGGCACGCACGGCCTGCCGCGCCGGCTGATCGAGCTGGTCAATGCGCTGGAGGGGCAGTACTCCACCTTCACCGAGGCGCAGGAGGACCAGCTCGAGGCCGCGATCGCGACCGGCGACTCGACAGTCGACCTCGTCTACGAGCTGCCCGCGCATGTCGCGGACGGCGTGCGCGCGCTCGGCACGGTCTTGGACGAGGTCGACGAGCTGTGCCGCGCCGGGCAACACCTGCTGACGCTGGCCACGCCGCCGGACCAAGTGGCGTATCGGCAGTGGTTCCTCGACGAGTTCACCCGGCAGGTCGACGGCGAGGCTCCGGTCGCCTGGGCCGACTCACCGCAGGCACGCTTGATCCCGACCGCGTAGGTCTTCTGGCGGCGGCGCCACCGGGGCTCAGCGGGCACTGACCCCGAGGCCGTCGATCCGGGTCGTGCCAGCCGTCAGCGTCTTGATCGTGACCGTCCCGGTGCGGGTGGTCGCGAACGC
Organism: Mycobacteriales bacterium; assembly: GCA_035690365.1. Classification (GTDB taxonomy): domain Bacteria; phylum Actinomycetota; class Actinomycetes; order JAFAQI01; family JAFAQI01; genus DASSKP01. The sequence goes on along the minus strand of DASSKP010000004.1, from coordinate 25,517 downwards.
CGGCAGGCTGATCACCTGACGGTTCTTCGTCGAGGAGGCTGACAGGCTGATCTTCTTGATCAGCGTGCCCTTCCAGTAGATGCCGATCGTGCCGCCGCCGGACAGCCGCGTGACCACCACGGCGAGCCGCCGTGCAGTGACGTGCGACAGGCTGAGCTGCACCTGCTTGGTCTTCGTCGCGGTCACCGTGCCGGCGTAGTAGACGCTGCCCTTGCCGCGGGTCCAGCCCGTCGACGCCGTCAACGCGCGGTCGTCCAGCGCTGTCGCCGTGCATCGCTCCGCCGACCAGCCGCTGACGTTGCCGGCCACGTCACGCGCACGCACGGACAGGCAGTAGGTGTAGCCGCGGGGCACGGCCAGCGACACCGACGTCTTCGTCGTGGCCTGCCAGTCCGACGTGCCGGACGCTGGGTACTGGTAGCCGCCGAAGCCGCCGTTGTAAGGGGCGCGACGGTAGCGAACGTCGTAGGACGCGACGCCGCTGCTGAGGTCGTGTCCGGTGTAGGACAGGCCGACGTGGCCGGTCAGAGTGAAGACCGGCGTCGCCTCCGTCGTCACGGTTGGCGCTGTCGTGTCGGCGGGAGTCACCGGCGCGGACGGCAGCGACGGTGGGCCGCTGCCGACCGTGTTCGTCGCGGTGACTGTGAACGTGTAGGACGTGCCGTTGGTGAGACCCGTGACGGTGCACACGGTCGCGCCCGTCGTCGAACACGTCAGGCCGCCTGGCGATCCGAGGACGTCGTACGACGACACCGGTGCGGCATTGCCCGCGGAAGCGGTCCAGCTGACGGTCGCCTGATGGTCTCCGGCGCTCGCGGTGACGGAAGTGGGTGCCGTCGGGGTGCCGACAGTGACCGCCGGACTTGCGCCGCTCGACGTGCTCGTCCCGATGTCGTTCGTCGTCGTGACGGTGAAGGTGTAAGCCGTGCCGTTCGTCAGACCGGACACGGTGCACTGCGTCGCGCCTGTCGTGCTGCAGGTCATGCCATCGGGCGAGGAGGTGACGGCGTAGCCGGTGACAGCGCTGCCGTTGGCGTCGGCAGCGGACCAGCTGACCGTAGCCGCGCCGTCGCCGGGATTAGCGGCCACGGTGACGGGCGGGCTGGGCAGCCCGGCCGGCGTCACCGCGGTGCTGGCCGCACTCGCCGGGCCGGTGCCCACCGCGTTGGTCGCCGTGACGGTGAAGGTGTAGGCGGTGCCGTTGGTGAGACCACTGACCGTGCATCCCAGTGGACCGGTGGTCCACGTGCAGGTCGCGCCGCCCGGGCTCGCCGTCACCTGGTAGCTCGTCACCGTCGCGCCGCCGTCGTTGACGGGAGCGGTCCACGACACGTCCGCGGACTGGTCGCCCCGCTGCGCTGCGACGCCGGTCGGCGCGTCCGGCCACGTGTGCGGCCGCCCGGAGATGATTCGGTCGGTGGTGAACGTGAAGTAGGCGGAGTAGGCGGAGTTGGCCACGCAGTCGGCGAGCGTGTCCGCGCCGCCGTTCTTGGTGCAGCCGCTCACCATGTGGTTGGCCCCGACCTGGAACACGTAGGTGTTGCCGTCGAGAGACACGTCGGGCTGGGTCGCGTTGATCTCGTTGAGGAAGCCACTGGCCTTGCAGCCGGAGACGAACACGTCGAGGAGGGTGTTCGACGTGGTGTAGAGGTTGCCGCAGCTGGTGCCGGTCAGGCTGGAAGGGTCAGGACGTCGTACAGCGCCACCGTCTTGAGGTCGGCCTTGAGCCGTCCTGACGTCATGGAGCCGAAGCTCGTGAGGGTGGGCGGCACGTTCTCGGCCGCGAGGTGACCCGGAGGCATCGCATCGCTCGACGTCGTGGGGGTGGAGGTCGGGCCGGAGACGGCGTCCAGGCTCGCGTTCATGAGCTGGGCGTCGAGAGCGACGCCGATGAAGTTCATGGTGAGATCCACGTTGCCGGGGCCTGCCTGCAGAGTGGACCCGGCGAACTGCGCGGTCAGCTGGTGTAGCGGCGCACCCTGCCCGTCGAGATCGCTGGCCGAACGGTCGTACCACCAGTCGAGGTCGCTGCTCCCGCTGTATGTCGCGGGGTTGCCTGACGGAACCTCAGGCAGGCCGTCGAGGACGCCGAGGGGGAACGCCGAGCTCGACGTGCCGGAGAGGTCGTCGAGCCCCGGCATCTCCAGGTCCCAGGACATCGAGCCGTCCTGGACCGAGTTGTTGATGCCGGTGGCCACGTTGGTGATCGCCGCGGATCCGACAATGGCGCCGCCGAACGCGTTCTTCGTGGCGAAGGTGTCGGTGCCGCTTTGCAGCGTGAGGCTGTTGATGCGCTGGTCCTGCTCGAAGTTGACGGTTGTGACGGACTGCACCTGCGCTGCGTCCGCCGCCGGCGCAGCGGCCAGGAGAGGCGCCGTTGTGAGGATTGCGGTCGCCAGACTCATGGCTGCGCCGGCTCGTGCCTTCATGGCTCTACCTCTGTGTCAGGTCACGCTTGCGGTGATCATGGCGGTCAAATCGTGCGGCGGCAGCCAAACCCGCTAACCGGCAAGCGCTCAAAGAGGAGTCGTTCGCCTCTGGCTGAGCGACGCGCGACCGGATGACCATGCGGGAAGAGAGTGAGGTGCGCCATGACGATGCGCCAGCTCGAACGCCCCACGAACCACTACCAACCCACCGACCCGTCGCTGGGACGGGCGTGGTTCGCGATCGTGATGATTCCGGTGTTCTTCGCCATCTCGTTCGCGTTGAGCTACGTGCTCTATGACCTGTTCGGCTACAAGCCGGAGAACAACGACGCCCCGCTGTGGGTGAACGTGATCGTCGCGCTCGTCGGTCTCGCGATCTTCGTCGCTCCCTGCGTGGCCGCCGCGTTCTTCGGCCGGCGCGCCGTTCGCAGCGGCGACCGACGAGGGTTGGTTCCCATGGTCCTCGGAGTCATGGCGGGTTGCGCACTGACCGTCGTGACCGTCGTGACGACGGTTGCCGACGCGGCGCGCTGATCAAGTCCTCGGTGAATGCGTCTGAGGGTCGAGGATCGCGACGGCGCTGACCTGGCCGGACGCCACCATCAGCCGGTGCCGCGCGATCAGCTCAGCGATCACCAGCGCGTCGTCACCGACGTCGCACATCTCCAGTGCTTCGCGCGCAACCCGCAGCTCACGGGTGATCTCCGCGACGGAAAGGTCCGGGAACGAGTCGCAGACGTGCTGGGCAAGCGTCGCCCAGTCTCGATGGCGCTGGCAACACCGCGGAACTGGCTCGTAGTCGTTTCGTGCAGCTGAGCTGGATGGCATCGACCCTCCGCAGCAGTGGCTCGGTCTCCCTGACGGGGAAGCTCACTGCTGAGCAATATCATGCAGTATGCACGTTTCTCGCGCCTAGCGCAACCGGCGGTGAACAGGTCGCCGAGGCTGACCGGTGCATAGGGCACGGGTCGTTGGGTAGAGCTGCCGCGTGCTCGTCGAGCAGCTGAGCCGCGCTGTCACCGACTCGCGGCAACGGCTCGACGCCGCGCTCGGTGGGCCGGCGCGACGGCACGTGGTCTTGCTGCTCGCCGCTGTTCTCGGCCTGGCCAGCGCCGACCAGGCGACGATCGGCGCGAGCGCCACACAGCTGCGCGCCGCCCTGAACCTCTCGCATGCGGAGCTCGGGCTGCTCGCCGCCGTCACAGGGCTCGTCGGCGCGGCCGCGAGCATCCCCTTCGGCTCCCTGGTCGACCGGGTCAACCGCACCCGGCTGCTCGCGGGCGCCGTCGGCATGTGGGCAGTCGTCATGGCGGTCAGTGCGAGTGCCGGCTCGTTTCTGCAGCTTCTCCTGATCCGCTGCGCGCTCGGTGCCGTCGTCGCCATCGCAGCACCGGCCACCGCCAGCCTCATCGGCGACTTCTTCGCACCACGCGAGCGCGGGCGCATCTGGGGCTACGTCCTGACCGGTGAGCTGGTCGGCGCAGGGATCGGGTTCACCGTCGCCGGCAGCGCCGCCTCGATCAGCTGGCGGGCGCCGTTCCTGGTCCTCTCCCTGCCGGCCGTCGCGCTGGCGTTGCTGCTGTGGCGCCTCCCCGAGCCGGGGCGCGCCGGACGCGGCCAGCTCACACCGGGCGCCGAGCTCGTGCAGTCGGCTTCGGGCGACGCGGAGGATGCCGAGACGCCGGCGCCGGTGATGAGCCGCGCGCAGTCGGCGGCCGCCGCGAGCGACGCCGTCGAACCAGACCCCGACCTCGTGATCAAGGACGACCCGCACGGATGGTCGCTGTGGCACGCGGTTCGCTACGTGCTGCGCATCCGCACCAACGTCATCCTCATCATCGCCGGAGCTAGCGGCTACTTCTTCTTCGCCGGCGTCCGCGCGTTCGGTGTCGAGTTCGTCAAAGGCCAGTACGGCGTGGGGCAAGGCTTCGCCAGCACGCTGGCGCTGATCCTCGGCGTGTTCGCCGTGGGCGGCGTACTGCTCAGTGGCCGGCTCAGCGACGCATCGGCCGGCTCCGGCCGGCTGACCTCGAGGGTCACGATCGGCGCGGCGGCCCTGGCCGGGTCGTGCGTCATGTTCGTGCCGGCCTTGCTCGTGACGTCCGCCGCGTGGGGCGTGCTCACGTTGGGCGCCGCTGCGTTCTTCCTCGCGGCGCTCAACCCGCCGCTCGACGCCGCGCGGCTCGACATCATGCATCCCACGCTGTGGGGGCGGGCCGAAGCCGTACGCACCGTCGTCCGCCAGCCGGTGGAGGCGATCGCGCCGCTGCTGTTCGGCGTACTGGCCGACCATCTCGCCGGCGGCGGCCAGGACGGCCTGCAGACCACCTTCCTCATCATGCTCGCGCCTCTCGCGGTCGCTGTGCTCGTGCTCGTGCGCGCACGCGCGACCTATCCCCGTGACGTTGCCACCGCCGCCGCTTCGATCGAACGGACCCAACACGCATGACGTCGACCACTGCTCAAAGCCAAGCGACCGCGAGCGTAGGCGACGGAGGAGAGGCCAACTGGCGCTTCCTCATTCCTCTCGGGCTGCCCGCACTGGGCATCACCTTCGCCGTCACGGTCGTGTCGACGTACGCGCCGGTGCTGCTCGGCGGGAAGTCCAGCCCGCTCGTCGTCGGCATCATCGTCGGCGGCGAAGGGTTCTTCGGACTCTTCGTCCCGCTGCTCGTCGGCGCGCTGTCGGACCGCTTCGCCGACAACGCACAGGACCGCGTCAGGGCGTTGCTCATCAGCGCACCCGTTGCCGCAGCCGCGCTCGCCTTGATCGCCGTCGCCGGTGGGCGACTCGGCCTCATCGCGGTCGGTGCCGCCGTCTACTTCGCCTGTCACTTCGCCTATCTCGCGCCGTTCCAGGCGATGTACGCCGACCTCGTCCCTGACGCGGCCAGCGGTCGCTCGCGCAGCGCCGAAAGCATCTGGCGGCTCGTCGGAGCGGCCGGCGCTCTCATCGCGGGCGGCTTCCTGATCGAGGCGTGGAAGCCATCGCCGTTCATCCTCGCCACCGTGCTGATCGTGGGCGGGACCATCGTGTTCTGGCGCTTCCTGCGGTCCACGGAGCGGGTGTCGGTGAGCGGCAGCGACCGCGGCGTGCGCGATCTCTGGGATCGGACTGGCGAGATCCTCGCGGACCGTTCGGTGCGGCGGCTCGTCGCCGCCAACGTGCTGTGGAACATCACGCTGTCGGGGATGCGCGCGTTCGTCGTGCTCTTCTTCACGATCGGGTTGGGGCGAAGCCCATCGTTCGTCTCTGCCGTGATCTTTCCGCTGGTCGCCGTCGGGATGGGGGCGAGCGCACCGATCACCGGAAAGCTGGCCGACCACTTCGGCCACCTGCGGGTGCTGCGTCTTGCCGTGCCGGTCTACGGCTGCGGCCTGCTACTCGCGGGGTTCACCCACGCGACCTGGGTGCTCTTCGCGGTGCCGGTCGTCGCCGCGGCCGCGGCGACCGTGATGGTCGTGCCGTTCGCCACGCTCATGCGGCTGATGCCGGACCGCGACCACGGCGCGATCTCCGGAGTCTTCACGCTCAGCCGCGGGCTCGGCACGTTGCTCGGACCGGTGCTCGCCGGCGCGGCGATCCTGCTGCTGCGATCGCCGTTGTCGTCGACGCATGGCTATGCGGCGATGTGGTTCGTCATCGGAGCGGCGACGTTGGCGTCGTGGCCGCTGCTTCGCGACTAAGCGAGATTGCACGCGACGCGCGCCGGCAGCGGACACGCTTCCTCCGCTCGACTGATGCGCCCGATCCACTGGGCGAGGCGGCCCTCAAGCGGCCGTGCTCGCCTCGCGGCGGTGGCGCAGGAGCATCCCGTGGCTGCGGACCAGCCGGAGCATCGTCACGAGACCCAGGCCGCCCATCAGGTTGCCGAGCACGGTCCATGCGAACCAGCCGGCCCAGTCGGCGTACCCGAACGGCGCGTGACCTTGCAACGCCGTGAAGATCAGCAGCGACTCGAGGATCGAGTGCGCCATCTGGAGACCGGCGAGGACGAACGCACTCGCGATCGTCGCCACGACACGGGCAGGCATCGAGTCGGTGCCGGTGTTCATGCGCGTCATCAGCGTGATGACCGCGCCAGCGAGGATCGCCATGCACAGCGAACGCGCGGTGATGCCGGCGTCGATGAAGAACTTCGCGGAGTGGATCGCTGTCGACTGCAGCTGCGGGTACGCCGTCATCGCGATCCACGCGAGCACCCAGCCAGCCGCGAGGTTGGCAACGGCGGTGCCGACCCAGAGCCGCAGCAGGTCCCGGAGACGCGCCTCACCCGCCGCGACGACCGTCACCGGGACCAGGAAGCCCTCGGTGAACAGCTCGCTGTGCCCGAGCAATAGGGCGATGAAGCCGAACGAAAACGCGAGCCCTCCGAGCAAAGTGCTCCCGGTCTCGTGCTCGACCGCGACGAGGACGAGCACACCGATCGCGACCTCGAAGCCCGCCACACCGCCGGTGGCGAGGAGTGCGTGCCACGGTCGCTGAAGCCGTGGCGCGCCCGCGCGCACGATGCGGTCGAGCGCCTCGGCGAGCTTCTGCTCACCGGCAGGGTCTTCGGCGGCTTCCTTCTCGGCAGGCGTCACCGACCGGTCTGACGCCGTACGCGACATGGCACGTTTCGTTCCCCTATGCCGCCTCGGCAAATCCCGGTGTTGCGTTCGTTACGTCTCGCCCGGTGGCCAGCCCGCTGCGTTGTCGAGTCCCGCTGTCACGAGGGGCGACCGGTCGGTCTCACGCGGAACGACCGTCAGGTTGCCCTTCGTCTCGTAAAGCACGTAACGAATTTCGTCGAGGGAGAAGTAGCCCTGCTGTCGCAGGTGCGCGTAGAGGTCGTTCTCCGTGACGGCGCATTTGCGGAGCTCGGAACGCCGCACCTCGCCGTTGTCGACGAGGACACGCACGCGGTGGTCGACGAGCTTGCCGACAGCCGGCGTGAACCGCAGCGCCGAGATGATGCGATGCACGACAATCAGCGTCACGACAGCGACCGCACCGGTGAGGTAGGACTGCATGCCCGCGATCGCCGTTCGCCCGATGATCGCGCCCATCGCGACGGCCGTGGCGAAGTCGATGCTCGTCCACTGCGCGAGCGTGCGCCGCTCGCCCACCCGCAACGCCAGAAGCGCTGTCGCGTACATGAGGGTGCCCTTCGCTGCGACCTCGCCGAGGTCCGTCCAGTTGCCGATGAGCCAATGCACGGGTCAGACATCCCCTTCGCGGAGCGTCGACGCCGTCTCGAGCAGCAGCGCATGGACGAACGCCTGCGGGATGTTGCCCCTCAGCTGCCGCTGCTTGACGTCGAACTCCTCGCTGAAGAGGCCCGGCGGGCCGCAGGCGCCGCGGTTGCGCTCGAAGTAGCGCGCCGCGCTGACCGGCCGGCCTTGCTGGTGCTCGGCGAGCGCCATGATGAAGCCGCAGAGGACGAACGCTCCCTCCGATGCGCCGAGCCAACCCGGCTGCTGGCGGAACCGGTAGACGAAGTGCTCCTCGACGAGCTCGTCGCGGACTGCCTGGAGCGTCGCGAGTGTGCGCGCGTCGTCGGCAGGGACGGCGCCACGGATGCTCGGCAGCAGGAGCGCGGCGTCGACCGACCCGTCCTTGACCGACCGTTGCCACCGGCCGGTGCTGTGCGTCGCGACCCGCGCCGTCTGCGCGACGATCGTGTCGGCGAGCCCCTCGAAGTCGGCCGCCTGCCGTCCGGTGGCATACGTCGCGATGCTCCGCAAGCCGGCCGCGCAGGTCAGCCGGCTGTGCGTCCAGTGCTCGTTGTCGATCTCCCAGATGCCGGCGTCCGGCTCCGTCCATCGACGGGCGATCGCGTCGGCGGCAATCTCGACGGCCTTCCAGTGATCGGTGTCGAGGTGGTCGTGTCGCGCAGCCGCCGCGAAGAGGAGCAGGCACTCACCGAACGCGTCCAGCTGGAACTGCTGGTTGACCCAGTTGCCGGTCTTGTCGGTGCCGCCCGGGTAGCCGGCGAGCTGTCGCAGGGTCTGCTCGTCCGGCACCGCGCCGCCGTCGACCGTGTACGCCGGCTTGAGGTTGGGCCCATCGGCCAGCAGTCGCGAAGAGATGAACCCCACTGCGCCGTCGAGCAGCGGCGCGGCGGTTGTCACCGCTGCGGCCTGTCCGGCGTAGCACTGGTCGCGAATCCACGCGTAGCGGTAGTCGTAGTTGCGTCCAGTCTCGGCACGTTCGGGCAGCGACATCGTCGCGGCTGCAACCATCCCTCCGCCGCGGCTGGTGAGCCCCCGCAGCACGGCGTACGCATGTGAGGCGTCGCGCGGAGTGAGCGTCGAACCGAGGTCGGGGATCGCCTGCTGCCACGATGCCTCTGTCGACTTCCAGAGCGCTTCGGCGTCGGGGAGCTCATCAGGGAGCTCGGCGTCGGAGATTTCCAGCACCAGGTCGTGTACGTCGCCAGGCTCCATCTGCAGCGTCAGGACGAGGAGCCCGTCGCGTGAGCGAGCGCCCTCGACACCGGTCAGCCGGACGTTCAGCCGCCCCGTGCGCGCCGTCCAGACGCCTCGCGCGCGATGTGTGTCGCGCAACGACTTGGTGCCGAAGTCGCCGGACGGCGCGACGGTCACCTTGACCGGAGCTGCGCAGTCGACCGCCCTGACCCGCCGCAGGATGACCGCCCGGCCTTCGTCCCCCGGAAACGCCAGCGCATCTCGTGACTCGACGATGCCGTCGGTCGTCACCCACCGGCTCCGCCAGATCAGTGACCGCGGCTCGTAGTGGCCCCCCCAGACGTAGCGGTCGACGTCCGGCGACACAGCGAAGACGCCTTCGCCGCCCACCAGCTCGGAGAACACCGCCGGGCTGTCCCACCGGGGCGCGCACATCCACGAGATGTCTCCGCGCGGGCCGACGAGAGCGCCGCGCTCGCCGTCGGCGAGAAGTGCGTACTCACGCAAGACGTGCGGCGGATAAGCGCGAGTGAGATCCATGACCGTGCTCCGTCGACCGAGAGGGTGCCCACACAACTCCTGCCCCGTTTCGTGCATACGACACCGAAACTGCGGGGACGGCAGTCAGCGTCCACTGAGAGCGTCGCTGAGGAGGCGCGAAGATGCGCGAGTTGATGGCTCGGGCGGCGGTCGTCGGCAGCTGGCTGGTCGTGGTCGTGCTGCTCGCGCTGCTACTGGTCGGGACAGTGCATCGGGGCCATCTGGCCAACATCCTGATCGTCGCCACGGGGCTCGCCGGCATGGTCGTCGTACCGCTGATGATGTGGCGGTTCCGGCGAGTGAACGCCTAGATCCAGGCGGCAGCCGACCCCTGCTCCGCGGGTTCACCGGCGGCGAGCCGCAACGCGTCGAGCCCCTCCACCAGCGCCCGCCGGCGTTCCGGCGGCATCTTGCGCAGGATCCGGGACAGCTCGGACCGCCGCTGGCGGTTGACCGCGGCCACAACCTCTCGACCACGCTCGCTGATCTCGACGCGGTTGGCCCGCCCGTCCTCCGGGTGCGCGGTCCGGTGAACCAGCTTGCGCCGCACCAAGCGGTCGATCATCCGGGTCGCGGTTGAGCTGTTGACCGCCAGCTCTTCGGCGAGGTCGATCGTGCGCTGCGGTCCCTTGTAGGCGAGGACGACCAACGTCCGGAACTGCGGCAGCGTCACGTCCTCCGGCGACGCCGACGCCGACCGCGCCGCAACCGCGACAAGCACACGGCTCGCCGCCAGGACCGCGTCCATCACCTCGGCCTGCGAAGGCCCAGCGGGGGCAGCCACGGTGGCACGAGCCATCGGTCACACTCCCCGAGCGTTTGCCTGCCGAGCCTCCGGATATTAGTGCATCGTGCACCAAAAGTCGCGCCTGAAGGGCCATGCCCAGGACGCCCCGACCCCGCAGCCGAAGGCCACCGGCTGGCACGGCATCGACTGGGCCTGTGAGCTCGTCGGCACTGCCTTTCAGCTCTTCGTCGGCTTCGGCGCTGTCGCCGTACTGGAAAGCCCGCGATCTGCCCTGACGACGGCTCTGCCCGGATGGGCGCGGCTCGTCCTGATCGGCATCGCGTTCGGTGTCTTGGCCGCGGCCGTTGCGCTCTCCCCGGTCGGGCGCCGCAGCGGTGCACACCTCAACCCGGCCGTGACGCTCGGCTTCTTCCTGCGCGGGCACACCCGGGTGCGCGACCTGGCGGGATACGCCGTCGCGCAGGTCCTGGGCGCTCTCGTCGCGGCCTTCGGCTTCGTCGCCGCGTGGGGCCACTGGGCGACATCGGTCCACGGAGCGCGTACGGCGCCGGCGCCCGGGCTACCCGTCTGGGGCGTGATCGCCATCGAGGCGGCGCTGACACTCGGGCTGCTGACCGTGGTGTTCTGCATGGTGTCGAGCCCGCGCACCGCCCGCTGGACGCCGGCGGTCGTCACCGGCGTCCTGGCCGGTTTGATCTGGGCCGGCGCGGCTCACACCGGGGCGAGCATGAACCCGGCCCGGACGTTCGCTCCCGACGTCGCGACCGGCGCCTTCCCTGTCCTGTGGGCCTACTTCGTCGGGCCGTTGTGCGGCGCGGCTCTCGCCGCCGGCGGCTTTGCGTTGTTCGCACGGGAGCGCCGCACTCTGACGGCGAAGCTGTTCCACGACAGCGACTACCCCTCGGTGCACGCGACCGCACTGCCCGCGAAGCCGCATCGCGGCACCAACCAGGAGCGCAACCAGCCGTCGCCGGGCCGCGCCTACCCCGACGATCAGACCCAGCGCGCGATCCCTGCGCAGGCATTCGCAAGAGAAGAGGGTTGATGAGCGACAGCAAGGTCGAGACCCAGCCGGTCGATCACAGCACCCGGCTGACCCGCGCGATCGGTGACGTCACCGGCTGGCTCGGGTCGTTTCCCGCGATCCTCGCGTCATTCACGATCGTCTGCGTCTGGTTCGTCGGTGGCCTGTTCATCGGCCTCGGCAACAACACCTACCAGCTGCTCATCAACACGACGACCACGATCGTCACGTTCCTGATGGTCTTCATCATCCAGAACACGCAGAACCGCGACGGGTCGGCCGTGCAAGCCAAGCTCGATGCGCAGAGCGAGGTCTTGCGACAGATCGCCGAAGCGCTCGACATCGCGGACGACGAGGACATGCTCACCAGGCTCGTCGGCGTCGAGGATGCGCCGGCGCGCGTGATCAGCGAAGACCAGAACAAGGTGCGCGAGACGGCCGTGCGCACCGGCCGACACGGCAGCGCACAGCGACAGGACGCCTAGTGCCCATTCGCTCCGTCGGTCAGCCGCGCGGCGCCAGCTGGGCGTAGTCGTGACGCGTCCGCGGTGTATCCGCGAGCGATCCGCTGCCGTCCGGGACCTCCGTGGGCTTTCCGTTGATGGCGAAGCGGACCGAGTCGATGTAGCGCGACGCCGTGAGCGTGTAGACGATCTGGGCCACCGCGAGCACCTGCTCACTGCCGCCGAGCGTGCCGAACTCTGAGCTGAGGTCAACAGTGGCGACCGGCCCGCTCAGGTCCAGGCTGACCAGACGCGTGCCCGCAGGCACATCCGTCGTGAGCCCGCGGGCCGCCTCCGCGGGTGATGGCCCGTCGAGCAGGAGCCGCACGGCCTCCGCCGGCACGTTGTCACCCACCACCCGACGGGGGCCGACTGACAGCCGGTCGCTCCGGACGAAGAACACGCTCGTCCGCGGGCCGACGGCCTGCGGACCCGGCGTACCCGGCTCCGCCGTGTGAAGCAGCCCGAACGGAACCGTCGTCGGGTCGACCCGGACGATGTGTCCGGAGGCCGGCAGACCGCAGCCGCCGGCGGAGACCACGACCGTTGAGGCGGCCACCAGCCGTCGCCACATCATGTGGACGACCGTGGCAGCTCGACGGCGAACCGCGCTCCGCCAGTCGGCGCGTCGGTGACCCACACGCGTCCGCCATGGGCGCGAACATGCTCGGCCACGAGAGCGAGGCCGAGTCCGGAGCCGGCTTGGGAGCCGCGCCTGGTCGCGTTGCGGCCGCGCGCGAAACGGTCGAACACCAGCTGTCGCTCCTCGGTCGCCACGCCGGGGCCGGCGTCGTCCACGAACACCGTCACCGTGCGATCGGTCGCGCGGGCCGAGACCTGCGTCGCCCCGCCGGCATAGGCAGCGGCGTTGTCGAGCAAGTTGCTGAGCACCTGTTGCAGTCGACGCTTGTCACCCGCGACAACCGCCTCTAGTGCACTGCTGTCCAGATCCGCGGAGATGTCGGCGTAGCGCTGCTGTTCGAGCACGTTCAGCACGAGCTCACCGACACGCACCGGCTCCCTCTCCTGATCCGACGCGTTCGTGTCCGCCCGCGAGATCTCCAGTAGATCCTCGACCAACCGCTCGAACCGAGCGAGCTCCGTTCCCAGCAGATCGAGTGCCGCGCGTGCTCTGTCCGACAGCTCGTCGCGACGCCCTTGCAGGACGCTCAGAGACGTCGTCAGCGTGGTCAGCGGTGAACGCAGCTCGTGACTGACGTCAGCCGCGAACCGGGCATCACGCTGGATGCGTTCCCGCAGCGTGGCCACCATCGTGTTGAAGCTCTCGACCAGCCCGGTGAGCTCTCGATCGCTCTCCTCAGGCAGCGACGTGTCCAGGTTGCCGGCCGCGAGACGCCGGGCAGCCGCCGCGACGGCACGCAAGGGCGCGGTCAGCCGCCGGCTCGCCCACCACCCGATGCCCGCGCCCGCGGCCGTCGCCGCGGAAGCGGCCGCGAGCAACACGGACTGCAGGACGAACAGTGTGTGGCGAAGCGATGACTCGTCGAAAGCCTGGAAGTAGGCGCTGTCCGCCGCCGGCAGCGGGACACCGATGATGAGTTCCGGACTGTGCCCGATGCGGGTCCAGGTGCGGACCACCGAGCCGGACAAGGTCGTGCGTCGTACCGTCGCCGGCAGCGCGTCCCGCGAGACCAGCAACGAGCTGGAATACCAACGTCCGTCGTTGTAGATGATGGTGTTGGTCGAAGAGCCGGTGGTCAGCGCATCCAGGATCCCGGGCACGTCCGCCTGCGGACCGAGCAGCCTCCCGCGGACGATGGCGGCGTTGAGGTAGGTCTGATGTAGCGCTGTCCGTTCCTGCTCGTGCACCAAGAACGTGGCGGTGAAGACGTAGGACCCGAGCGCAACCGCTGTCGACAGGAGAAGCGCGCCGACCGCGAACGTCAGCGTCAGGCGCAGAGTCAGCCCGAGACGGAGCCGCCGTCCGATCACGCGTCGATCTTGTAGCCGAAGCCACGCACGGTCACAAGGTGCCGTGGGTTGGACGTGTCCGGCTCGATCTTTGCGCGCAGACGGCCGATGTGGACGTCGACAATGCGCGCATCGGCGAAGTATCCGTAGTCCCATACCCGTTCGAGCAGCATCTCCCGGGAGAACACCCGACCGGGATGCGCGGCGAGCTCGTAGAGCAACCTGAACTCGGTCTTCGTGAGATGCACCGCCTTGCCGTCGACCGTGACCTCACCCCGATCAGGGTTGATCTCGATGCCGTTGGCGCGCACTTGCCCAGGGTGCTCAGGCGTCGTACGAACACGCCGACGGAGCGCTCGAACCCGCGCCGTCAGCTCGGGGACGTCGAAGGGCTTGCGGATGTAGTCGTCGGCTCCCGCCTCCAGCCCGGCGACGACGTCGTGGCTGTCACCCCTCGCACTGACGATGAGAACGGGGACGTCACTGCTGCGCCGAAGCTGGCGACAGCACTCGAAGCCGTCCATCCCCGGCAGCATCAGGTCCAAGATCACCACGTCCGGAGGCTGTGCCTTCACCTGCCCGAGCGCTGCTTCGCCGTCAGCCGCCTCGCTGACGACGTAACCGTTGTCCTCCAAAGCGAGCCGCAGCGAGGTGCGGATGCCGTCATCGTCATCGACGATCAACACAGAGGCGGCCACGACGCCCATCGTCGCACTCGGTGGTGCCGGGGTCAGACGTCGCTCATGGACTCGAGGAGCGCACGCCGGCCCACCTCGTTCGCCACGACCACCCCGACTCCGTCACAGAAGCGGCGGCGCAGCGCCAGGCAGCGACCCACCGCCGCGACACCCTCGGCGGTGGCCATCGTCACTCCCGAAAGATCCAGCTCCAGACGGGTCGTTTCGGCCCCGCAGTCGTCGCACACTTCGGCGAGGCGCGACGCCGCCCTGCCGTCGAGCGCGCCGACGATCACCATCCTGGTCACTCCTCGAGCCACGGCACCAGGCTGCCGCGCCAACACAACGAGTCCGTCTCGAATTCCGTGACAGTTTCGTGACGACGAGCCGTCACCCGATCGTCACCGAACACCGGGGGAAAACGTCATACCAGCGGTGTTACCTAGCGGCATCGACAGTCATTGGAGGGTCGATGCTCAGCAGCCACGCCGACGATCACCCGGGTCACGGGTGTCTCCGCCAACCCCCGTGGCGTTGGCACGACCGACTGCTCCAGATTGCCGGCTGGCATTGCACAGACTGCTGGCGCGCTGAGCGTGACCACACGCAGGCGCCGCGGCCTATGAAGGTTCCCTCCCAGAGGAGCGTGCAGTGAACGTGTTGGCCCGCGAGATCGCGACCGAAAGTCAGCGGACGATGCAGCTGATCCAGCGCGCCGAACTGGCGGACGACGACGAACTCGCCGACGCCCTTCGTGGTCGGCTCGACGATCTCAGTGAGCTCGCGATGCGCAACGGGCTGTCATCGTGCGCCTAGCAGAGCGGGTCCGCGCACAAGACCACCTGGTCGTCGTCGCCCCCGCGCGCGTCGATGCGAGCAACGCTCACGAGTTTCGACTCGCCTTGTACGACGCGCTGGAGCGCCGCGCTTCGGTCATCGTCGACCTGTCCGGCGTCGAGCAGTTGCATGCTGCGGGCGCGGCTGTCCTGGTCGGAGCGGCCCGGCGCGCTTTGGTCGAAGGCGTGGCCCTGGGTCTGCGCGGGGTCAGTTCCGCGGCGGCGACGAGCCTGACGCGCTGCGGGCTGAGCCGGTGGCTCTCGTTGGCCGGCAGCATCTCGGCGACATGACCAGTCGAGCCGAGACCGTCAGCGATCTCCTCGCCCGCTTCCAGCTTCGCCGTCGGGCACCGACGGATGCGTTCCGTGACGGTGTTCGGCTGGCAAGGTGCGGGGATGTCCACCTCACGCTGGTCAGCGACGACACGGTCCGCGCCGAGGTGCGGGACAGCGACACAGTTGAGGTAGCGCTCTTCATCGCCGACGACCTGCTCGTGGGTCGCTGCCCCTGCCCAGCGGCCGCGCACAGCGTGTGCCGTCATCAGGTCGCTGTCGCCCACGCTGTTTGGGTCGACAGCCGTCGCCATCGCAGCGCCGCTTGCAGCTAGTCGCGACTCTGGATGTTCTTGTCGATGATCGCGCCGATGATCGCGAGGAACATCAGCGCGCGCAGAAGGTAGACCCACGTGCGCGCCTCGGAGTCGGTGTCGAGGCTCGCCAGCACGATGCGGTTGGCGCCGAACAGCGTGAACGCCAGCGCGAACACACCGAACAAACGGTCGCCGGTCTGCCGCCAGTAGCGCAGGAAGAACACCGCGATCGCGAAGGACCCGAACATCGTCGCGCCTTGCAGGAACGTGCTCATCGCGACTCCCAGATCAGGCCGAACAGCAGCACGCTCACGGCGGCGAGACCGGAGAGGTCGCGCAGCATGCTCAGGTCGGTGTCGCGGGCGACCACCCGGTCGACGAAGAGGATGACGTTGTTGATCGCGAGACCGGTGAAGCCCAGCGCAACCCACATCAGCAGCCGCACCGGCGAGCGTCGCCACGACCGCACCAGCAGCGCCGCACACGCGACGCTGGTCAGCGCACACAGGAAGTAGACGGCGGCAGCCATCACGGATCCTTCCGATCGTCTCTGTCCCTGCGCAGGCGGAAGGCATCGGCGAGCGCGATCTTGGGATCTTCCACCGGAGGGCCGAACACGAGCCGGCCGACCGACACCTTGCGACGTACGTAAGTGTCGCCGACCTCCGAGAGCAGCTCGTACGTCGCCGCGTCATCGGGCACCCGGTAGCCGTCGTCGACGCGCTCGCAGAAGCCGAGGTCGACGTACCCGTCCAGCCACTGCGCGACGCTCGACTCGGGGAGGTACATCTCGGCGCTGACGTCAGCGGCGGATCGCGGCTGCCGGCCGGACTCGACGATCAGCAGCAGCGACTCGAGCTGAAGCAGGGAGTCGACGTGCTGGCGAATGAAGGCGACAACCCGTGGTGGCAGCGGCGGCCCGGGGTTCGTCACGTCTGGCCCTCCTCGGCAGCGTCAACCGACCGCCGACCAGACTTCCCGGCACACCTGGATGCATCGTAGGGCGAGCGTTGTTTCGGGCCGCGCGGGGGGCGGCGGTGGGTCAGGCGGTGGGGATGGCGAGGCGGGCGATCGCCCGGGTCACCGTGCGCTGGTGCCAGCGCTGGCCGACCGGCGTCTTGAAGCCGGCGGCGTTGAGCGCCGCCGCGATCGTCGTCGCCGACTGGCCTTCCTGGTGCAGCTGAAGCAGCCGCAGCAGTCCGTGCTCGGCCGTCACCTCGCCGTCGTCGAGGGCGACGACGCGCGGGCCGGGCGTCTCGTCCTCGCGCGGCGCGAGCACGCGGCCCGGCTCGCCGTCCGGACGCATGAGCAGTCGAGTGAGGTCGGCCGGGCTGACCGCCTCCGACCACAGGAAGCCTTGCGCCGCCGGGCAACCGAGCCGGCGCAGCATCTCGAGCTGCCCGTTCGTCTCGACGCCTTCGGCGATCGTCGTCACACCGAGAGCGCGAGCGAGATCGATGATCGACGCGACGATCGTCAGCTCGTCGCCGCCTTCGCGCATCGCCTCGACGAACATCCGATCGACCTTCAACGCCGTCAGCGGGAACTGCCGCAGGTGGGCGAGCGAGGCGTAGCCGGTGCCGAAGTCGTCCAGGGCGATGCCGACGCCGCGCAGCCGCAGCTTGCGCATCGTCTCCGCGACGACCTCCGGGTCGGCGAGCATGCCGGTCTCGGTCACCTCGAGCACGAGGTTGCTCGCCGGGAGCTTCGCGGCCATCAACGCGTCGGTGACGCGCGTGCTGAGCTGCGGGTCGGCGATGCTTCGCTCGGCCATGTTCACCGCGATGAACGCCGTCGCGGGCAGGACGCCGGCCTTCAACAGCCGCGCGCCTTCGACACATGCGCGGCGCAGCACCCACGAGTCGAGCTCGGTCATCAGACCGGTCTCCTCCGCGAGCCGCAGGAACTCCGACGGCGCGACGTTGCCCTGCTCGGGATGCGTCCACCGCGTGAGCGCCTCAACACCGAGGACGACGCCGGTCTTGACGTCGAACACCGGCTGGTAGCGCAGCTCGAGCTTGTCGTCGGCGAGCGCTTCGCGCAGCTGCGCAGCGAACTCCAGCCGTGTCTTCGCCCGCCGCGCGAGCTCTGCGTCGTAGACGCGAGTGCAGTTACGGCCCTTGCCCTTCGCGGCGGCAACCGCTGCGGCTGCGTCGCGAAGCAAGGTCTCGGCGTCGTACGACGGCGACAACGCAACACCCACACTCACCGTGCACGTGATGCGATGACCGTTGAGGAGCAGCGGCTCGGAGACG
The DNA here is from genome assembly GCA_035690365.1 of Mycobacteriales bacterium. Taxonomy (GTDB): domain Bacteria; phylum Actinomycetota; class Actinomycetes; order JAFAQI01; family JAFAQI01; genus DASSKP01. The sequence continues at coordinate 7,572 of DASSKP010000004.1, read as the reverse complement.
AGCTGATGCACGCGGGCTGCTACTCGCTCGGCGATCTCACCCGTCATGTGCTCGCACACGAGGACGAACTCGTCGCCGCCGAAGCGCCCGACCAGGTCGACACCGCGCACCGCACGGCGGAGGCGCTCGGCGATCTCCGCAAGCAGTACGTCGCCAGCGGCGTGACCCCATGCATCGTTGACCGTGGCGAACCGGTCGACATCGACGAACAACACCGCGACCTCTTCGCCCGCAGTGTCCTTCGCGTCGGCGAGGGCGCTCTCGAGCCGGTTCTCCACGGCGCGACGGTTGGGCAGGCCGGTGAGCTCGTCATGGGAGTCGCGGTGCGACAGCGTCCGTTCCAGCTGACGTAGCGGCGTGATGTCACGCGCCAGCGCCGTCATGCCGAGCAGCTCGCCCTCGGCACCCAGCACCGGCACGACGGTGACGCGAATCTCGACCCGCGAGCCGTCCGCGCACATGCCGATCGCGTCGTAGCTCATCCGCGGGACACCGCGACGGATGCTGTCGAGGACGTGCTCGATCTCCTCCGCGCGTTGCGCCGGCGCGAGGGTCGCGACCGGCTTGCCGAGGATCTCGGCGGAGGTGTGACCGAAGAGCTTCTCGGCGCCTTGGTTCCAGCTCGTGACCATGCCGTCGGCGGTCATGCTGAGGACGGCGTCGCCGGTCGAGTCGATGAGGGCGGCGAGCCGTCGAAGCGCGTTGTCGTTGCGGCGCTCGCTGCGCGCGTCGACGAAGGTCCAGACGACCGCGAGCAGCACGCCCTCGTCGTCGATCACCGGGGCGGCGCTCACCTGGCAGGACGTGGCGTTCTGCTCGGCTCGGCCTGCCTGGGAGATCGCGAACGAACCCGACCAGCTCTCGCCACGCAACGTCGTCCCCATCGCATGGTTGGCGATGACGGTCGCGGCCTCGGCGGCGATGACCTCGACGATCCGGCGGCCGAGCACGTCGGCACTCGCCTGGCCGAACATCGTCGTCGCGCCGGCATCCCAGCTGCGGATGCGGCCCAACGCGTCGGTCGCGACGACGGCGTGCGTCGCCGGGCGGCGTCGGGTGGTGGACATGCACTCCTTATCGACCACGGTCAGCGGCCGGAAGATAGTCATCCCGGGCTAGGACGTTTCATGATCCATTGGGACAACGTGATCTAGTCGCAGGGTGTGACGTCCACCTCCGCCGAAAGGCCGACGGGCTTGTCCGGCTTCGACCGTTCTGAGCGAACCGCGTTCGGTCTGGGGCGGTTTGAACTCCCGGTCAGCGAGCCGGCGTGGCGACCGAAAACTCGCGTCGCGATATAGCCCGGGCTATGCCGCACCTCTGGTCACGGGCGCACCTCAGGGTTTCCCGTGGGTGCACGACGTGCTCGGAGAAGAAGCTCCTCGCCCGGTCGGACTCCAAGGGGTTTCCCGAGAGCGCACATGCTGCTCCCCCAGGAAACCCCGTGAACCAGCCATCGCGCAGGGGCTTCCCTGCGGTGCACACGTTGCTCTCAGGAAACCCGCGCGGACCGCCCCTCACACCGGGAGAGGAACCTGCCAGGTCACGGCTGTGCCGCCGCCGGGCGGCGTCTCGGCGGTGAACGTGCCGCCGAGGTCGGCGGCCCGGCGTTCGAGGTTGGCCAGGCCGCTGCGCCGGCCGTCCGGCGACAGCCCCTTGCCGTCGTCCGTCACGACCAGCGAGACCGATGTCAGGTCGGCAGCGATCAGCACCGACACCGACCGTGCGCCGGCGTGACGCGCGGCATTGCTCAGCGCCTCCCGCACCACGGCCAGCATCTGCTCGCCGACAGCGGCCGGCACAACCGTGTCGACCGGCCCCTCGAACGTCACCGACGGCTCGAAGCCCAGCGACGTCGACGCGGCCCGCGCGGCCGCGAGCACCGCCGACCGCACGCCTTCACCCGACGCGGGGGCGGGGTTCTGGAGAGCGAAGATCGACGTACGGATCTCCTTGATCGTCGCGTCGAGATCGTCGATCGCGGTACGCACGCGTTCGGACTTGTCCTCGGGCATGCCGCGCAAGGCGCCTTCCAACGACATCGCCGTCGCGAACAGCCGCTGGATGACGAGATCGTGCAGGTCGCGGGCGATCCGGTCGCGGTCACCGAGCACGGCGACGGCCTCGCGGTCCGCTGCCGCCGCACCCAGCCGCAGCGAAATCGCGGCCTGCCCGGCGAAGCTCTCGACCAGCCGGAGCACCTCGTTGCTGAACCGCGGCTTGTCACCGAGACGACCCACGACGAGAGTGCCGAGAGCTTCGCCGATGCCGGAGCCGAGCGGCACATAGAGCGCCGGCCCGACACCGGCTGCGTGCAGCAGGCCCGGCCAGATCCGGGCGTCGGTCTGCGCGTCGCCGACCGTGGTCGGTACGCCTTCGCGCATGACCGACGCGGCAAGGGACTCGGCGACGATGATTCCATCGGTCAGCTGGTCCGCGCCCTCGCCGTCGCTGGCCGCGACCCGCAGCGTCCCGTCGCCGACCGGCAGCGCGAGCATCGCGATGTCGGCGTCGGCGAGCTGCCGCGCCGCCGCGACCAGGTCCGGCAAGACCTCGGCAGGGTCGGTGCCGGCAAGCACGCGGGTCTGGATACCGCTCGCGGCCTCGAGCCACTGCTGCCGGCGCTGCGCCTGCTCATAGAGCCGCGCGTTCTGGATCGCCAGGCCGGCCGCCGACGCCAGCGCGATCACGACCTGCTCGTCGGCCTCGGTGAACTCGCCGCCGCCGCGCTTCTCCGTGAGATAGAGGTTGCCGAACGCCTCACCGCGCACCGTGATCGGCACACCGAGGAACGTGTGCATCGGCGGGTGGTTGGCCGGGAAGCCGTACGACGCCGGGTGCTCCGCAAGGTCGGCGAGACGGATCGCCCGCGGCTCGCGGATCAGCACGCCGAGTACGCCCCGGCCGTGCGGGAGCTCACCGATCTTCGCGCGTAGCTCGTCGCCGATCCCGACCGTGATGAACTCCGACAGCCGGCTGTCACCGCTCGGGTCGAGCACGCCGAGGGCGGCGTACTCCGCATCGGCGAGCTCCGCCGCCGTCTCGGTGATGCGATAGAGCACTGCGCCCAGATCGAGCTGCGAGCCGATAGACACGACCGCCTGCAGCAACGCCTGCAACCGCTCGGCGAGCAGCGCGACACTCTCCACGCGCTCAGACACCTCCGCAAGCAAGGCAGGAAGGTCCACCGCGCCCAGGCCGGAGATCGTCGGCCGAGATTCGTCTGCCGACCGCTCGGTCATGCAAACGACACTAAGCCACGAGCGCTAGGAAGGCGTCCCGTTCGTGTGCAGGTTGAGCAGGTCGTCGACGTCCCGCCGCCCGGTGGTGGGGGCCCCGTGGCCATACCCGATGCGCAGAAGCAGTTGCGGGTGGCCCAAGAGGCCCAGTCCACGCTGCAGGCGCGCACGAGTAGCGGGAACGTCGACGACCGGTCCGAGAGGCTGGCTCGTCGCGCCGGCCTGGGTGAGCTGGAGCATCACCAGAGCGAGAGCCCGGCCGGTACGAAGCCAACCGATGATCGTGTCGTCGTCACTGCCGATCAGCACGAGCGTGTCGCGTTCGACCGACGGCGGTACCTCGTCGTCGCCGGGAAGGAACTCCGGCGGGTCGCCGAGGAAGTCACGCAACGGCACGTCGCTGACGACGTCGTCGTGCCAATGCTGCGCCGCCTCGACGGGGATGCCGTCAGGAGCGGTGCCGGTACGTCGCCAGGCGGCGAGCTCGGCGCGGTAGCCGGCGTCGGACCGCTCGATCTCCTCGGCCTCGGCGAGAAGCATCGCGGCCGTCGTACGGTCGCCCGGGCGGTCGAGCACGCGCAACCAGCAGCCGCGTTCGGCGGCGGCGTCGCGAAGGCTGCCCAGCAGCGGGGCCGGCAACGGGCCGGCGTCGTACGGGCCGCGGTCGGTGTAGCGGCGCGGGATCGCGTCGATCATCCGGCGCTCGCTCTCGGTCGCCGGCAGCGGGTGTCCGACCGTCAGCGTGGCGAGAAGCGTCGGATCGCCGTCGGGCTTGGGCTGCAACCTGACCACACAGTCGTAGCCCAGAGCCCTGACGGCGAGCCGCGCGAACTCGACCGCGACACCACAGCTGATGTGCAGCTGGCGTGCGGTCGGGTCCAGCACCTGGAGCATCCGCTCGATGTCGGCCCGCACCTCGATGGTGTGGCCGTCCGCGTCGAACCGCCACGGTTGCGTGTTGTGCACCGAAGGCGCGAGTGCCGCGAACTGCGTGATCGTGCGGAGCTGCTCGATGTCCATGGTGTATTCCGTAACGTTCGTCGTGGTCATGGCTAAATCCTCGGCGAGCGGACCCAGCCCCACACAGAGCCGGTAGCCCCCACCACGAAGGACCAAAGTCCCGAGAGGCTCAAGGCGACGTTGAGCGCACGCTCGCGTTCCACGAGCCGGCGCCACTGCCGCGCCTGCGCGACCGCAGCCGCGACGTCGGCGCTCGAGTGCACGACGGCGAGCCACTGGTGCCGGTGCAGGCACGCCTCGGCGGCGAGGTGCAGGTCGCCGGCCACGGGACGGTCGGACTCGGTGTCGCCGACGTCGATCACGAGTGCCGGATAGGTGTCGAACACCGAGCCGGTGATCAAGGACCGGCACAGATGCGCGAGAGCTGCCTCCGTGTCCAGGCCGTGAAGGACCGCGACGTCGCCGGAGCGCGTGACATCCAGGGTGACCGTCATGGCGGCAAGCATCGCCACCTGGAGCGGATCGGCACAGTGCCGTTCGGGAGTCAGGTTCGGGACTTTGGTCCCTGTTGTGATCGGGGGCCGGCGCCGACCCTGGCGACATGCCATCGAGACCGCTCACCCGGGACGAGTGCATGACCCGGTTGGCCAGCCACTCGATCGGCCGTATTGCCGTGACGTCGCAGGCACTGCCCGCGATCGTCCCTGTCAACTACTCGCTCACCGGCCGCACGACCGTCGTCTTCCGTACCGAACCGGGCGGCATGCTCGCCCGCGCGACGAACGACACGGTCGTCGCGTTCGAGGTCGACGAGCTCGCCCGGGACGGGCGCAGCGGATGGAGCGTCCTCGTGGTGGGCGTCGCCCACCACGTCGAGGGCAGCACCCTCATGCGCGCGTTGGAAACCCGGGTGGTCAGCGCGATGGGCGACGGACGCGACCAGTTCGTCGCCATCACCGTCGGCCAGGTCACCGGCCGGTGTGTCGAGCCCACTCCCGCGCCGCTCGCCGGCGCCTTGTGAGGCCGTCATGACATCGACCGCAACCGCTCGCGACCAACGACGTCGCCAGCTCCAGCTCGAGGCAGCGGCACGCGCCCGGGCGGTACGCGTCCGGCGCCGCCGTCGCCGGCTGGTCGGCGGAGCCGTTGCCGTCGTCGTCGTCGCGGTCGCCGCGATGATCGGCGTCGCCGCGGTTCGTGGCTCCGGGTCCGGCGGGTCCGGTACGCCGACCGGCGACGGTGTGCCGATCGCGAAGATGCTCGCCGACACCCCGCAGCAGACGATCAGCGCCATCGGTCTCGGCTCCGCGCAGTTCCTGCCGTTCGCCGTCCACGACGCGCCGCTGACGAGCGACGGCAAGCCGGAGGTCCTCTATCTCGGCGCCGACTACTGCCCGTTCTGCGCAGCGGAGCGCTGGCCGCTCGTGCTGGCGCTGAGTCGCTTCGGCACGTTCACCAACCTCGGGCTCACGACGTCCGGGGAGGGTGAGGTGTTCGCCGGCACGCACACGTTCTCGTTCCACGACTCGGCCTATCGCAGCGACTACATCTCCTTCGTCGGGCGCGAGCTCTACGACAACGTGCCGATCAGCCGCGGCCGGTTCCACCCGCTCGACAAGGCGACCGATGCGGAGTCCGCGTTGCTGGCGAAGTACGGCAACGCCTTCCCGATCGTCGACTTCGGCGGACGCTACGTACAGAACAAGGCGTCGTACTCACCGGGCATCCTCAAGGGAATGTCGGCCAATGACATCGCGATGGCCGTCGGCATCCCACAGAGCCCCGTGGCCGAGGCCATCGGCGGATCGGCGAACGCCTTGACCGCAGCGATCTGCGGCGTGACCGGCGGCAAGCCCGCGGCCGTCTGCACCGACCCGGCCATCGTCGCCGCACTGTCGAAGATCAACGCCTCAAGCGGCTGAGCGATGTCCGTCGACGGGGCGGTGCCGCGATGGGCGGCGCCGGTGACCCTCGCCCTCAGCGTGGCCGGACTCGCGGTGTCGTCGTACCTCACCTATGTGCACTACACCGAACCGGCAGCGCTCTCGTGTCCTGACACCGGTGTCGTGAACTGCACGAAGGTCACGACCAGTGCGCAGTCGATGATCGGCCCGGTGCCGGTCGCGGTGCTCGGCATCGTGTTCTTCGCCGGCGTGGTCGTGCTCTGTCTTCCGTGGATGTGGCGGATGCAGTCGCAGCTGATCCGGTGGAGTCGGCTGGCCGCCGTCAGCGCCGGCATGGTGTCGGTGCTCTATCTCGTCGGCGTCGAAGTGCTCTCCCTGCATGCGATCTGCCTGTGGTGCTCGGCGGTGCACGTGCTGGCGTTTGCGATGTTCCTCGCCGTACTCGCCGCCTCGACCGAGGAGGCGGTCAGGTGAGGTCGATGACCTCGTCGACCGGGCGTCGCGGCGTCCCCGGTGCCGGTGGCGCGAACCCGAAGCGGAGCAGCAGCTGCGGGTAGCCGTTGTTGTAGAACTCGCGCCGCAGCTCGTTGCGTGAGCTCGCGAGCTCGGTCAGCTGGGAGTGCACCGCCGCCGACACCTCGTGCTGCGTTCCGATGACCAGCACGCGCTGCAGCGCCTGGCCGCACGCGATCCAGTCGACCGGCCGGTCGCCGGTCGTCGCGAGCAGCGCAATGACGCCCGCGGGAACAGTGGCCGTCGACGGCAGCGAGCCCTGACCGCGACCGAGGTCGAAGTCGCGAGCCGGCAGGTCGTCCTCGTGCCGGCGGGGCTCGGCCTCATAGGCGTGAGAAGGGACGCCGTCGCGGCGTTTGCTGCCGGGCGGTGGCGTCCAGTCCAGGATCTCGGCGCGGACGTCCTCGTTCTTCGCCATCGCCGAGGCCGCGGCCCGCGCGAGCGCGAGCACCCGGCGTCGCTGGCCGAAGTCGTGGACGTAGACGAGCTCGGCGCCCTCGACCTCCGCCGCGCGCTGCATCTCCACGAGCACGACCGAGGGGATCGGTTTGTCCGTGAAGCCACCACGGTGGGTGTGCCGGTGCAGCAGCGCAGCGAAGGCGAGGCGTTCCTTGAGGGTCGCGGGCTCCGCCTCGGCCGCGACGACTCTGGCCAGGAGGTGGGGGTCGGACTGGTCCGGCAGGATGCGGACCTTCGAGTCGAAGCCGACCTTGCGCAGCGCGAGCCGCAGCCCGAGCAGCGCGGCACCGCAGCTGATGATCAGCTCGCGGCCGCCGGGATCGACCGCGGACAGCATCCGACTCGTGTCGCCGTACAGCTCGAAAGTGTCCGCATGCCAGCGGAACCGCCACGGTTGCGTGTTGTGGATCGACGGGGCCTTGGTGGCCTGCTCGACGGCCCAGCGCGCCTCGTCCCGTGTCAGCGGCCGCTCGAAGCCCGTGATGCTGGTGGTCATG
>DASSKP010000003.1:0-34351 GCA_035690365.1 Mycobacteriales bacterium | reverse complement strand
CTTGTAGCCGTAGTAGCAGTGCACGAGGATGATGACGAGCGCGAAGACCAGCACCTTGCCGAACGAGATGTAGATGTCGCTCTTCGGCAGGAACTGGAAGAAGTAGTGGTGGTAGGTGCCGGACGACTGGCCGAACAGCTTCGTCGTGATGAGCTGGGTCGACAGGTACGACGACAGCAGGCCCAGCACGTAGAGCGGGATCACCGCGAGCATGCCTGCGATCAGCCGGGTCGTGACGAGGAACGGGATCGACGGGATGCCAAGCGTCTCGAGCGCGTCGATCTCCTCGCTCGCGCGCATCGCGCCGAGCTGTGCCGTGAAGCCCGCGCCGACGGTTGCCGACAGCGCGATGCCGGCGATGATCGGCGCGATCTCACGGGTGTTGAAGTAGGCGGAGATGAAGCCGGTGTAGACGGCGGCGCCGAGCTGGTTGAGCGAGTTGTAGCCCTGTTGGCCGACCTCGAGCCCGGTGAAGAACGTCATGAACACGACGATCACGACCGTGCCGCCGATGACGGCGAGAGCGCCGGTGCCGAACGCGACCTCGCTCAGCAGCCGCAGGACCTCCTTCTTGTAGCGAAGCAGCACGCGGTAGGTCCAGCCGATGGTCCGCGCGTAGAACGTCGCCTGCTGGCCGAGGTCGTCGAGCTCGGACGCGACCGTGCGCCAGGTCTTGGGCACGAAGCGCAGGGCGCGCGGGACGGTGTAGCTCACAGCGCCTTCTGCGGGATGATCTGCGTGTAGATCGCAGTCGCGACGAAGTTGATGACGAACAGCAACATGAAGGTGAAGACGACCGACTGGTTGACCGCGTCACCGACGCCCTTGGGCCCGCCCTTCGCGCGCAGACCCTGGTACGACGCCACGAGCCCCGCGACGAACCCGAAGACGAGCGCCTTGATCTCGGCCTGCACGAGGTCGGGCAGCTGTGCCAGCTCGGTGAAGCTCGCGAAGTAGGGGCCGGGCGTGCCGTGCTCGACGACGACGCTGAAGAAGTAGCCACCGGCGACGCCGACGACGGACACCAGGCCGTTGAGCAGCAGAGCGACGACCATGACGGCGGCGACCCGCGGCACCACGAGCCGGTGCAACGGGCTGATGCCGAGGGTCTCCATCGCGTCGATCTCGTCGCGGATCTTGCGGGCGCCCAGGTCGGCACAGATCGCCGAGCCGGCTGCGCCGGCGATGATGAGCGCCGTGACGATCGGGCTCGCCTCGCGGACGACCGCGACCACGCTCGCGCCGCCGTTGAGCGACACCGCGCCGAGCTGACGGATCAGCGCGCCGGTCTGCAAAGCGATGATGGCGCCGAACGGGATCGCCACGAGGCAGGTCGGCAGGATCGAGACGCTGGCCACGAACCACAGCTGATGGACGAACTCGCGCCACTGGACCGGGCGCTTGAACGCCGCCCGAACGGTGTCGAGCGACATCGCCGCGAAGCTTCCTGCTTCGCGAAAGACCCAACCGGCCGGCGTGGTCGTCATAGAACGGCTTGATCCCCCTGCTTGGGATCGTCAGAGCAGCGAAGACCCGGCTCCCACCGGGTCAAGGTGGGCGCCTGAATGCCGGGTTCATGCGCTCCTGAGCCGGTTCTGAAACCCCGTCAGCCGACCGCGATGATCTTTTCGCCGGCCTACTGGCCGACCCGGCCGTCGATCCGCTCGCGGAGCAGGTCCGCGTGCCCGCAGTGGCGGGCGTACTCCTCGATCATGTGGACCAGCACTTCCCGGAGCTGGAGCGTCTCGCCGTTGCCCATCGTGCCGCTGGTGGCGAGGTCGGGCGTCCGCTCGACCAGCCGCTCGCCGAAGGCGACCTCCTCACGCCAGTGCGTCCAGGCCTCGGCCACGACTGTCTCGTCCGCCACCGCGCCGTTCCAGTCCGCCTCCGGGTCGGCGTCCCGGGGGTAGAGCCGGACCCGCTCCTCGCCGCCCATCACGGTGCGAAACCAGTAACGCTCCACCTCGGCCATGTGCCGGACCAGACCGAGCAGGGACATGGTCGACGGCGGGACTGCTCGCTGAGCCAGCTGCTCGGCGTCGAGGTCCGCGCATTTCAACTCCAGCGTCAGTCGGTAGCCGCGGAGGTAGGCAAGGAGCACCGACCGCTCGTCGGTCAGCGGGACCCCGGGGTCTCTGGGGTCCCGGTCGGGGTCGACCCACATGTCGGGCCGCTGGGTCGACGCCGACCATCGGTCCGGAAGGTGCTCTTCTGTCACACCTCCATCATCGCCGTCAGCAGTGAAAGGCGGTTCCGTCCGGGAGGTGCAAGGCGCTGAGCGGCAGGGCGACCTCGCTGCCGGAGACGGGAGCGGTGTCGACCACGACGCCGTCGCCGACGCCGCCGACGCCGGTGCAGCCGAGGCCGTCGTACAGGACGGATGTGTCGGCCGACGTGCCCATGTACTCCGTGGCGAACGTGTCCGGACCGTCGCCGTCGAGCGTGCCGCCGCCGATCGAGTAGCCGCCGTTGGCCATCGGCTTCCAGCTGATGCTCAGCTGTTGTCCGCTCAGCGTGGTCGTGAGCGCCGCCTGGGGGTCGGACGCCGAGATCGACAGGGCGTCGCCCGGCAGGGCGCCGGCGTAGGGCTGGGTCACGCAGTTGTTGGCGCCGTCGCAGCGCACCGTGTTGATCACGAGGTGTGCGCCGTCGCTGAGCAGCGACGCCGAGATGTCGAGCCGCAGCGTGTCGCCGTCGGGGAGCTTGGTCGTCACCTGGATGCCGGCCGTGCGGCCTTCGTCGGCGGGGGCCGGGGCCGCGAGGACCGGAAGGGCGGTCGCGGCGAGGCCGGCAAGGCCGACCGTCGTGATGAGGGCTCTGCGCATGGTCGCTCCTGGGATTCGCGTCTTCGGGCAAGGGACGTGCAGTGGACGGCCCGTCGCGCAGGAAGGTTCGGCCGAACCTTTTGGCGAACTTCTCCGTCTACGACCCGGAATGGCAGTGAGTGGAGGCGTGATGGTCGCGGAGGTGGGCCCGCTGGAGCTGGCCGGCGCCCCGCGTCGCGACGCGTCCGCGGATGCCCTCGGCGGCGAGGCCTTCGCGGAGCTCTACCGCCAGCACTTCGGCCCGCTCTCCGGCTACGCGCTTGCCCTCACCGGCGACCCGGTCGCGGCCGTCGACGTCGCGCAGGAGGCGTTCACCCGGCTGCTCGCGCGCTGGGTGAAGGTGCGCGACGCGCGCGCCTGGCTGTTCTTCGTCGCGACCAACCTCAGCCGCGACCACTGGCGATCGGTCACTCGGGACCGTGACCTGTCCGAGCGCGCCGCGACCCACCTGGCCCGTACGGCGCCCGCGCACGATCCTTGGCTGCGCGACCTGGTCGAGCGGCTGCCCGACCGGCAGCGGCAGGCGATCCTGCTGCACTACTACGCCGATGTCCCCGTCGAGGAGATCGCGCGGCTGCTGCACGTGCCGGTCGGCACCGTGAAGCGGCGCCTGCACGACGGCCGCGCGCGGCTGGCCACCCAGGTCGGAGGAGAGACGCGATGAGCGACATCCGACTGCCGCAGCGGCCCATGGTCGAGCTGGCGCCACCGATCGACGGACTCGAGCAGGTGCGCGGCGAGGCCGGCCGGCGTCGTCGACGTCGTGCCGGCGTCGCCGCTGCGTCCTTGACCACAGCCGCCGGTGTCGCGGTCGTGCTGGCCCTGTCGGGGGCCGCGGGTGGCGTCGACATGCTCGAGCCGGCCCCTCCCGCGGGGCATGGCATCGACTCGCCGTCGCCCTCGGCCACTGCACCTCATGTCCTCACGCTGTTCCCGGCCGCCCGTCATCGTCATCACGCCGGCGAGCGGACGACGGCCTCCGGTCAGCACGCGAAAGGCACCCGCGTTGCGACGGGTTTCGGTCACGGCACCTCCACCGCGCCGAGCGGCACTGTCGCGAGCACACCGCCGCCGAGCCGGCAGGTCGCCGGCACGTCCGGTCCGACGCTCACCCGGTGGCAGTCGACGTACACCGGCGCGACCCGCGAGTGCACCGGCAGCACCTACGGCGGCGGTGACGGCACGCTGCAGAGCGCTGTCGGCTGGTGCGCGGCGGTGACCGCGACGCCGCTGTCTCACGGCGTCCGCCTGCAGCTCCAGCTCTGCCGCGACAGCACCGGTGGCGGCACGCTGACGTTCTCCGGCACACGCGAGGTCGACCTCGCGATCCGTGAAAGCGGCCGCACCGTGTGGGACTGGGCGAAGCTTCACCCCGGCAGCGCCGGCACCCACCAGCTGTCGGCCGCCGCCAACGGCTGCTGGAACTGGAGCCTGGTCTGGCCCGACGAGACGCAGAGCGGCACGTCGGCCGGGCACGGCACGTTCACGTTCGTCGGCACCTCGACGGCCAACGAGATGAAGGGCGCGCCGGAGTACTCGACGACCTTCGGTTACTGATCCGCTCTCGCGGGGGTCGTCAGCCCAGGCGCTCGATGATGGTGGCGTTGGCCTGGCCGCCGCCCTCGCACATCGTCTGCAGGCCGTAGCGGCCGCCGGTGCGCTCCAGCTCGTTGAGCAGCGTCGTCATCAACCGTGCGCCGGTCGCGCCGAGCGGGTGGCCCAGCGCGATCGCGCCGCCGTTGACGTTGACCTTGGCCAGGTCGGCGCCGGTCTCCTTCTGCCACGCGAGCACGACAGGCGCGAACGCCTCGTTGATCTCGACGAGGTCGATGTCGTCGAGTGACAGGCCGGTCTTCTCCAGCGCGTACGACGTCGCCGGGATCGGCGCCGTGAGCATGTAGATCGGGTCGGCGCCGCGGACGCTGAGGTGATGCACGCGGGCGCGCGGCGTGAGGTTGTGCTCCTTCAACGCGCGCTCGGAGACGACGAGGATCGCGGCGGCGCCGTCGGAGATCTGCGAGGAGACGGCTGCGGTGATCCGGCCGCCTTCGCTCACCGGCTTGAGGCTCTGCATCTTCTCGATGCTGGTGTCGCGGCGCGGGCCCTCGTCGGTGGTGACACCTTCGTAGGGGCTGATTTCGCGGTCGAAGCGACCCTCGTCGATGGCCTGGATCGCCCGCCGGTGCGACTCGAGGGCGTAGGCCTCCATGTCGTCGCGGGTGATGTTCCACTTCTCGGCGATCAGCTCGGCGCCGTAGAACTGGTTGACCGGCTGGTTGCCGTATCGCGCGACCCAGCCCTTGGACCCGCTGAACGGGTCGGCCTGCTCGAGACCGATTGCGCTCGCGGCGCGGAACGCGGAGCCGATCGGGATCTGGCTCATGTTCTGCACGCCGCCGGCGATGACGATGTCCTGCGTCCCGCTCATCACGCCTTGTGCGGCGAAGTGCAGAGCCTGCTGGCTCGAGCCGCACTGTCGGTCGATCGTCGTACCCGGCACTTCCTCGGGGAGGCCGGCCGCGAGCCACGCCGTGCGCGCGATGTCGCCTGCCTGCGGGCCGAGAGTGTCGAGGCAGCCGAAGACGACGTCCTCGACCGCCGACGGGTCGACGCCGGTGCGCTCGACGATCTGCTTGAGCACGTGTGCGCCCAGGTCTGCCGGGTGGGCGGTCGAGAGGCCGCCGTTCTTCTTCCCGACCGGGGTGCGGACAGCATCGACGATGTAGGCCTCAGGCATGGGACTAGATTAGCCGAATCTGACGGCCCGTCAGAAACGGGAGGCCAAGCCCCATTGTGGCGAGCGCACGCTAGAACGTGCGGTGGCCACAATTGTCGAGAGGACGAGCGTGGACCTGAGCGTCGAGCCGACACGCGAGGCGTGGCGCGCGGAGGTGCGCGAATGGCTGCGCGCCAACGTGCCTGCCGACCCGTTGCCGTCACTCGACACGGCGGAAGGTTTCGCGGCGCACCGTGACTGGGAACGCCGGCTCGCGGACGCCGGTCTGGCTGTCGTGACCTGGCCGTCGGAGTACGGCGGCCGCGGCGTCGACCTCATCGACTGGCTGGTCTTCGAGGAGGAGTACTGGGCAGCCGGCGCTCCGGCCCGGGTCAGCCAGAACGGCATCTTCCTGCTCGCGCCGACGATGTTCGAGTTCGGGACGGCCGAGCAGAAGGCGCGTTTCCTGCCGCCGATGGCGCGCGCCGACGAGGTGTGGGCGCAGGGGTGGTCCGAGCCAGGGGCCGGATCAGACCTCGCGGCGTTGCGCTCGCGCGCCGACCGCGTCGACGGCGGCTGGCGCGTCAACGGGCAGAAGACGTGGTCGTCGCGTGCTGCGTTCGCCGACTGGCTGTTCGGCTTGTTCCGCACCGATCCCGAGTCGTCGCGGCACCGCGGGTTGACCTACTTGCTGATGCCGTTGTCCGCCGACGGCGTCACCGTGCGCCCGATCCGCCAACTCGACGGCGAGCCGGGCTTCGCCGAGGTGTTCTTCGACGACGTGTTCGTGCCGGACGAGCATGTGCTCGGAGCTGTCGGCGAGGGTTGGAAGGTCGCGATGTCGACCACGACCTCGGAGCGCGGACTGACGTTGCGATCGCCGGGTCGGTTCATGGCTGCGGCCGATCGGCTCCTGTCGCTACGCGCGGAGTCCGGTTCGACGTCGTACGACGCCGACGTGGCGCAGGCGTGGATGGACGCGGACGCCTATCGGCTGTATGTGCTCGACACCGCGCTGCAAGCGCTCGAGGGCAAGCCGATCGGCGCGGAATCGAGTGCCAACAAGCTGTTCTGGTCGGAGCTCGACGTGCGGATCCACGAGACGGCCCTCGGGTTGCTGGGGGAGCGGGCAACGGTCGACTCGGCGTGGCTCGACGGCTACGAGTTCTCTCTCGCCGGACCGATCTACGCCGGCACCAACGAGGTGCAGCGCAACCTCATCGCCGAGCGCGTGCTCGGACTGCCGAGGGCGTGAGCGATGCGTCTTCGACCTGATCCAGATGCGCTGGAGTTCGCCGCGTCGGTGCGTGAGCTGCTCGACCGGTCCTGCGACGTGGAGGCGTTGCGTGCGGCGTGGGACTCTGCTGACGGGCGGGTGCCCGGGTTGTGGAAGCGGCTCGCGGAGATGGGCGCGACCGGGCTGACGATCGGCGAGTCCTTCGGCGGCTCGGGGATGGACCTGGCGGCTGCGCTGCCGGTGTTGGTCGAGTCGGGGCGCGCGGCGCTGCCGGAGCCGATGGTCGAGACGCTTGCGGCTGCGCGGCTGCTGGAGCAGGCCGGGGGAGACGTCGCCTCCGCCTGGCTACCTCGGACGGCGGTCGGATCGGCGGTGCTCGCGCTCGGTCCCGGGCCGACCGGCGTGGTGTCGGCGGCCGAGCATGCGGACCTGCTGCTGCTCGCGGATGCCGACGGCGCGGTGTTCGCCCTGGAGCGCGACGCCGTGCAGGTGACGGCGTTGCCGTCCGTGGACACGGGAGTCCGGCTCGGGACCGTCTCGTGGTCGCCCGGCGACGCGGTCGCGCGACTGGACGGCGCCGACGGGCTCGCCGTCTTCGACTGGGCTGTGGTGGCCGTTGCCGCGCAGCTGGTGGGCCTGGCCGAGGCGATGCTCGACATGGCCGTTTCCTATGCCAAGACTCGCGAGCAGTTCGGCGTGGCGATCGGCACGTTCCAGGCGGTGAAGCATCAGCTCGCCGACGCATATGTCGCGACGTCGTTCGCGCGTCCGGTCGTCAACCGAGCTGCGTGGGCGATTGTGCAGGACCTGCCATCGCGCTCGCGGGACGCGTCGCACGCGAAGCACGCCGCTGCCGTCGCCGCGTCGAAAGTCGCGCGCACCGCGCTGCAGGTGCACGGCGGCATCGGCTACACGTTCGAGCACGACCTGCACATGTGGCTGAAGCGCACATGGACCCTGTCGGCGCTTTGGGGCAACACCCAGTGGCACAAGGACCGGGTGTCTCGGCTGGTGCTCGGCGTCAGCTGACGCCCTACTGTGGTGTTTCCGCAGAGGGAGTCTTGATGGCGATCAAAGATCTGGCTGGAACGGGTGCGCTTCAGGCGGCTCTGACGACAACGAATGAACATCTCGCTGCTGTTCTGGCTGAGCTCCAGAAGACGAATGATGAGAAGTTGCGCGAGGTCTCTGAGCAGCTGTCGGCCTTGAACGCGAAGGTTGAGCGCCTGCTGGCGGATCGCCCGCGCGACGTCTAGCCCGGGGAGGGACCGACCATGGACGCTCAGACGTTGAAGCAGCTGCAGGCGCCCTTGAAAGAGCGCTACCGCGCAGAGCCGGAGAGCGCGCTCGTCACGTTGCGAGCGACCGGGGAGCTGACGGAAGGCATCTCCTGCTCGGTGGACACCGGTCGCGCGATCGCTGAAGCCGGCTTGCATCCGGCGTCGGGCGGCGACGGATCCCAGCTCTGCTCGGGAGACATGCTGTTGCAGGCGCTGGCCGCATGCGCCGGCGTCACGCTTCGCGCGGTCGCCACGTCGATCGGTGTCGACCTTCGCGGCGGGACCGTCCGGGTCGAGGGGGACCTCGACTTCCGCGGCACCCTCGGCGTCGACAAACAGGCGCCGGTCGGGTTCACGGACATCCGCGTCGGCATCGACCTCGACAGCGACGCAACTGCCGAGCAGCTGGCGACGCTCGAACGGCTGACCCATCGCTACTGCGTCATCTACCAGTCCCTGGCGCAACCGCCGACGCTCCAGCTGTCGGTCGCTAATGCCGCGATTGGCTCATAACCGTCGCGCTGCGGGCCGCTGGCGCTTACGCTGAGCGAATGCCCGTCTGCGCGGCGTGCCAGCAGGACAATCCTGACATCGCGCGGTTCTGCCTGACCTGCGGCGCGCGCATCGCCCCGGCCGCACCTGCGCAGGAGGAACGCCGGGTCATCACTGCCATCTTCGTCGACCTCGTCGGGTCGACCAGCCGCGCAGAGATGTCCGACCCCGAGGACGTTCGCGCGATGCTCTCGCTTTACTACGACCGGGTCCGGGCGGACATCGAGTCGTTCGGTGGCGTGGTCGAGAAGTTCATCGGCGACGCGGTGCTCGGCCTGTTCGGTGCGCCGACGGCGCACGGCGACGACCCCGAACGCGCCGTCCGTGCGGCGTTCGCCGTCCTCGACGGCGTCGCCGACATCAACACCCGGAATGCCGGGCTCGACCTGCAGACCCGTATCGCCGTCAACACCGGTGAAGCCCTCGTCACGATGGCACCCGAACCGGGGCAGCCCTTGGCGGTCGGCGACGTGCTCAACACGGCGAGCCGGCTGCAGAACCACGCGCCGGTCGACGGCATCGTCGTCGGCGAGGAGACGTTCGCCTGCACCCGCGACTCCGTGCAGTACGAACAGATCCCGGCGTTCACCGCTAAGGGCAAGGCGGAGCCGGTGCGCGCGTGGAGGGCGATCGCGGCGCTCCACGCCCCGCGCGACCGCGCGCAGAGCGGGGTCCCGCTCGTCGCGCGCGAGCGAGAGCTGCGGATGCTGCGCCAGTCGTGGGACCGCGCCGTGCTCGACCGTTCGCTCCAGCTTGTGACGGTCTTCGGGCCGTCGGGGATCGGGAAGACCCGCCTCGGCGCCGAGTTCATGACGCTCGTCTCAGAAGCCGGCGGACGCGCGGTCCGCGGCCGTTCGCTGCCCTATCGCGACAGCGGCCCGTACGGCGCCTTCGCAGCACAGGTCAAGCAGCTCATCGGCATCTTCGAGAACGACCCGCCGGCGGTGTCCGCCGAGAAGCTGGGCAACGCGATCGCCGGCCTGGTCGGCCCGGACGCGGCGAGCAACGTGACTCGCGACCTGTCACTTCTTCTCGGCTTCGACGCCGCCGGGGAGGTGGCCGACCGCGAGAGCCTGTTCTTCTCGGTCCGTTGCTTCCTCGAGGCGGTGGCTGCGACGCAGCCGCTGCTGCTCGTCTTCGAGGACCTGCACTGGGGGGACCAGGCGCTGCTCGACCTCATCGAGCTGCTCGCCGGCCGGCTCCGCGACGCGCCGGTCTTCCTGCTCGCGCTGGCGCGCCCGGAGCTCCTCGACGTACGGCAGCGGTGGGGCAGCGGGCTGCCGTCCTATCTCGCGCTGTCGCTCGAGCCGCTCGCTGACACAGACGCGCGTCGGCTCGCCGGCTTCCTGCTCGTGTCCTTCGCCGGGTCGCAACGCGAGCGGCAGGCCGCGGAGATCGCCGCGACCGCGGAGGGCAACCCGCTGTTCCTCGAGCAGCTTGCCGCCACGGTCAACGAGCAGTCGGTGACGCCGCGCACCGCGTTGCCGACGAACATCCGGGGCATCGTCACGGCACGGCTCGATGCACTACCCGCCGACGAGCGTGCCGTCCTCGTCGACGCCGCCGTCGTCGGTCGGGTGTTCTGGCGGGGGGCGCTCGCCAAGACCTGGGACGACGAGGCGCTGTCGCGGTTGTTGCCGGCGCTCGAGGGTCGTGACCTCATCCACCGCGAGCTGCGTTCGATGATCGACGGTGAGCAGCAGTACGCCTTCAAGCACGGCATGATCCGTGACGTCGCCTACGAGACGTTGCCGCGCAAGCGCCGCGCCGAGCGGCACGAGTCCATTGCGCGGTACTTCGAGGAGCGCAAGCTGACGGGCACCGAGGCGGTCGCTGCGATGGCGCGGCAGTGGCGCGACGCCGGACGGCCCGATCGTGCCGTCGACTACCTCATAGAGGCGGCCGGCCAGGCCGAACGCGGCTGGGCGAAGGACAGTGCCGCGCTGTTCTACGGTCAGGCATTGACCTGCCTGGCCGAGGACGACCCGCGGTGTCGAACGATCCGCGTGCGGGCGGCGATGGCTGCCGCGGCTGCTCTGCACATCGCGGACGTGCGCGACCTGCTGCGTCAGTCGGGACCGTCGTCGGCGACGGGCCGGCCGGTCTAGGCGGGTGGGAAGTCCGACGGCGTCACGTCGCCGGCGACCTCATAGATTCCTTCGACGCGGTGCTCACCGAGTTGCTCGGCGTGCCTGCGGATCGTGTCCTCGTCGGGCGCGGCGTAGAGGCAGAACGTCTTGACCGACCCCTCGTCGTCCACGACCACGTGGCTGTGCTCCCAGGTGATCTCCGGGAACTTCTCCTCCGCGATCGCGCGGGAGCGTCGCCCTACGTGCTGCATCTCTTCCTCGCTGACGAAGAAGGTCCGCTCCACCAGATACCGAGTCATGAGTTCCCCCTCTTCCGTACCTGTGGGCACCATAGCCTTCGCGTCTGCTTTCCGCTGCCGCGTTGAGCGACGTCTTTCGGGTGGTCGGCCGGCTATGCGCAGGTATCGCAGCGGCCACTCGCCGGCAGCTGCATGAAGCACGTGGGGCAGATCGCGGGCGGCGCCTCCGCCCGCTTGGGCGGCCGGGGTTCGGCGCGCGGCCGCCGAGCCGCCGTGGTCCGGGCGCGCGCGGCCACCGGCGGGGCCTCGACGCGGATCCGCTCGGTCAGCTCCGCGTCGCCGAGGTCGACCAGCACGGCCGGCAGCCACTCCGAGGCCGGCCGACGCGTGTAGACACCGGATCGCTGTTGCACCTGCCGCGCGAGCTCGCTGTGTGTGACCGAAGCGGTGCTCGGGATCCCTTCGAGGACTTCACGGACGACGGCCGCCCAGATGGCGCGGGCAGCCTCGACAGGGACCGGAGCTCCGTCACCCAGACGGTAGGCGAGCTGGCTGGACATCACGCTCAGTGTGGACCTTGCCTCGGCCGTCGTGGCGCCCAGGCGTCACGTCCCGGCACGACGTGACTCTGGTCGACCGTCAGTGCGGAGTGCTCAGCTCGCAGGTGGCCTGTGCCGTCGGTGAGTCACCGAGCACTCGAGCGGCTGCGGAGACCACCATTCCCCCCACGCGGCTGACATGGATGGTGCTCATGGTCGTCCCAGCCGACACCGAGATGGGTGTCGACGTGCTGCGGGTCGTGCCGTCGTCGAGAAGTGCGTTCACCGCGACCGCCCGGACCGGTCCGAGCAGCTGCACATGAGCAGCGAGCGTGTCGTGGCTGACAGTGAACCAGCCACCGCATCCCAGAGCATCAGTCGAGGACGCGGGCTTCACCGCGCCGCCGCAGGCGGTCAGCAGCGCCGGCAGTAGGCCGAAGCCGACGGCGACGCGAGCGCGCATGATCCCCCCGGAACGTTCGTGGCGTCCGCTCCACGATGGCTCCCTCCGGCACGCGTTTCCATGACCAAGCCGGGCCGTATTGCCCGTAGTCAGGCGCGACCAGGAGGATCGCGACATGAAGCCCGCTGGCTGGACGGCACGACTGCCGGGTGCGGACGCTGCGGTGGGCGAGTTCCCGCCCTGGGACCCCGAGGACCAGCTCGAGCTGCGCGACCTGCGCGTCGTCGACACGTCCGCGGTGTCGGGGGAGGTGGCCGAGCGCCCCGAGCTGGTGAACGTGGTGCTGGACCGATGCGACATCGCGGGTTTCAGCGGCCGCGACGGCAGGGCGGACCGCGTCGTCGTGACCGGCAGCCGCCTGCGCGGTGTCACGTGGGTCAACGGCGTGGTGCAGGACGTCCTCCTCGACGGCGTGACCGGCGAGGAGGTGTCGCTTCGGTTCTCGACGCTGCGGCGGCTGACTCTGCGCGACTGCGTGCTCCCAGGGCTGGACTTCACCGAGGTGACGTTCGACGACGTCCGGCTCGAGCGCTGTGCGCTTCAAGGTGCCCAGTTCAACGGCGCGAAGGTCAAGTCGCTGCGCATCGAAGGATGCGACCTGTCCGGGGCCACCGGCGTGGCGGCGCTCACCGGCGCATCGGTCCATCCCGACGACCTGCTCGCCCTCGCGCCGAGCCTGGCCGAGGCCGTGGGCATGAGGGTGCGCGCCGAGGAGGAATGAGCCCCGCCCGGTGTGTCGGTGCACGACTCACGCGAGCGGCCGGGCAGAATGAAACGAGGCCCCTGCATGTATGAGATGCAGGGGCCTCGTACGTTCCCGGTGCACTAACACCTGCGATTGCTCGCCGTGCCATGCCTTCCGGGCCCGGTCGCCGGTCTCGTGAACCCGCCTCCCGGCTTCGGTTGCCCGCTGCCGGTGCGCGTTGCGGGAGTCGCCTCCCGCGTGGTCCCCGTCTCCGGTGACAGGGAGATTTGTACGTCGCCGCGACAGCCAGCACAAGGGCTTTGGGCAAAGTTCATCCGAATAGTTTTGCCGTCCACAACTTGTCCACCGAAAACCACGCTTCATCCCGAACTTGTCCACCGGATCGTCCACACGGAGAGGCGTTTCGGGGAAATCTGACGCCCTGTTAGATTTCGCCGGTGACTCCTCGGCCGCCGCTCGCCGGGCTGACCGTCGTCGAGGTCTCGATGCTCGGTCCCGCAGCGATCACCAGTGCGCTCGTCGACCTCGGTGCCAACGTCATCAAGGTCGAGCCGCCGGCCGGCGACTACATCCGCCAGATGACCTGGCCGATCGTCGAGGGCGTCTCGCTGATGCACCTGCACGTCAACCGCGGGAAGCGCAGCATCACGCTCGACCTGCGCAACGACGCCGGCAAGCAGGTCTTCCGCGACATCGTCCGCGACGCCGACGTGGTCGTGGAGGCCATGCGACCCGGGGCGCTGGAGCGGCTCGGCCTCGGCCCGGAGGCGCTGCGCGTCGAGACACCCAAGCTCGTCTTCGCCAGCATCAGCGGCTACGGCGCCACCGGCCCCTACAAGGACTACCCGAGCCACGGCATTGCCTACGACACCTGGGCCGGCATCGTCACCCCGCAGGTCGACGACGAGGGCTTCACCTACATCCCCGAGCACGTCTCGATCGGCATCTTCGCCGCTCCCCTGTACGGCGCCCTCGCGATCCTCGCCGCCGTGATCAGGGCTCGAGAGACCGGCGCCGGCTCCGACCTCGAGCTCGCGCAGTCCGACTGCGCCGCGGCCTTCGACTGGTACCGCAGCGAGACCTGGCGGGCCTACGAGCGGCCGGAAGACGAGGTCACCGGCAACCCGTCCGACGACTACGAGCGCCGCGCTCCCGGCACCGCCGGCATGCGCGAAGGCGTGCGCTACCAGATCTACGAGACGCTCGACGGCCACGTGCTGTTCATGGCGAGCGAGCAGGCGTTCTGGCGCAACTTCTGCGAGGGCGTCGAGCGCATGGACCTGTTCGAGCGCTGGCCGGGGTCGACGTACGCCGACCATGCCCGCGGCAACCGTGAGCTGCAGGCCGAGCTGAAACGCATCTTCGCCTCGCGCACGAGCGCGCAGTGGATGGAGTTCGGCGGCCAGGTCAACACACCGATCGCGCCGGTCAACTCGCCGAAGACGCTGCCTGCCGACCCGCAGTTCCAGGCGCGGCTCGGGTGGCTGCCGGCGTCGCAGCTCGGTGCTGACCAGCTGGGCTTCCCGGTGAAGTTCGTCGGGGAGGAGCTTCCGCTGCCGACGAAGGCGCCGGAGGTCGGCGAGCACACCTATGAGGTCCTGCGCGCGTGCTGTGACTACGACGACGCGACCGTCGCGGACCTGCGGCGAGGCGGCGCGTTCGGGAAGCCGGCGAAGTGAGCAGCGTGTCCATCGCGACGCTCGTGCAGGACGCAGGAGCGAAGTACGCCGACGCCGAGGCGGTTGTCGACCCAGGATCTGATGGCACAGCGCGCCGGGTCTCGTTCGGTGAGCTGGCGCAGCTGGTGCGCCGTGGTGCCGCGTTCTGCCTCTCGCGCGGGATCGTGCCGGGCGACCGGGTCGCCGTCTGGGCGCCGAACTCACTCGACTGGATCGTCGCGGCGCTCGGTGCGGTGTCGGCGGGTGCGGCGCTGGTGCCGCTCAACACGCGGTTCAAGGGCGACGAGGCCTCCTGGATCCTCGACAAGAGCCGCGCCGCTCTGACGTTCGTCGCGCCGCCGTTCCTCGGCAACGACTACGCCGCGATGCTTGGGGGCCGCGACGGGGTGGTGACGCTCGACGAGTCGCTGTGGGACCTCGAGGTGCCTGCCCAGGTCGACGAACGGATCGCATCTCTGGGACCCGACGACGTCGGCGACGTCATCTTCACGTCCGGCACGACCGGCCGGCCGAAGGGCGTCGTGACGACCCACTCACAGACCTTGCGGGTCTTCGAGACGTGGAGCGACGTCGTCGGTCTCGCCGAGGGCGACCGCTATCTCGTGGTCAACCCGTTCTTCCACACGTTCGGCTACAAGGCCGGCATCATCGCGTGCCTCTTGCGCGGGGCGACGATCGTGCCGCAACCGGTGTTCGACGTGCCTGCGGTACTGGACCTGATCGGCCGCGAGCGCATCTCGGTGCTGCCCGGCCCGCCGACGCTCTACCAGTCGATCCTCGACGCGCGCGACGCCTCGCATGATCTGTCGACACTGAGACTCGCGGTGACGGGCGCGGCTGTCGTGCCGGTCGCGCTCGTGGAGCGGATGTTCTCCGATCTCGGTTGCGAGACGGTCCTGACGGCGTACGGACTGACCGAGGCGACCGGCACGGCGACGATGTGCCGGCGCGACGACGACGCCGAGACGATCGCGACGACGTCCGGCCGCGCGATCCCCGACACGGAGGTGCGCGTCGTCGATGTTGCCGGTGCAGCGGTGCCGACGGGTGAGCCGGGCGAGGTCGTCGTACGCGGCTACAACGTGATGCAGGGCTACTTCGAGGACCCCGAGGCCACGGCGCAGACCATCGACGCCGACGGCTGGCTGCACACCGGCGACATCGGCGTGCTCGACGAGCGCGGCAACCTGCGCATCACCGACCGGCTCAAGGACATGTACGTCGTCGGCGGCTTCAATGCCTATCCGGCAGAGATCGAGCAGGTGCTCGCCCGGCATCCGGCGATCGCGGAGGCCGCGGTCGTCGGCGTGCCGGACGAGCGGCTCGGCGAGGTGGGTCGTGCCTACGTCGTGGCGCGGCCGGGCCAGAGCGTGGACCCGGGCGAGGTCGTGGCGTTCTGTCGCGAGCAGATGGCCAACTACAAGGTGCCGCGGTCGGTGGAGGTCGTCGACGTGCTGCCGCGCAACGCGTCCGGCAAGGTGCTGAAGTTCGAGCTCCGGGGAGCCGCCCGGTGAGCGCTGACTTCGACGCGGGGAAGTTCCGCCAGGTCCTCGGGCACTTCCCGACGGGTGTCGCGGTGGTGACGGGCGTCGACGCCGAGGGCATGCCGGCCGGCATGGCGGTCGGGTCGTTCACGTCGGTCTCCCTCGACCCGCCGCTGGTCGCGTTCATGCCGGACAAGTCGTCGTCGAGCTGGCCGAAGTTCCGCGACTCCGGGGCGTTCTGCGTCAACATCCTCGGGGCCGAGCAGGAGTCGGTCTGCCGGGCGTTCGCGATGAAGGGCGGCGACAAGTTCGCCGAGCTCGCGTGGCATCCGGCGTCGTCCGGGTCGCCGATCCTCGACGGCGCGCTGGCCTGGATCGACTGTGACATCGACGTCGTGCACGAGGCGGGCGACCACTACATCGTCATCGGCCTCGTCCGCGAGCTCGACATCGGCACGCCGGCGTTGCCGCTGGTTTTCTTCCAGGGTGGCTACGGCCGCTTCTCGTCGCTCTCGCTCGCGGCGTGGGAGAGCGACCTGGCGGTGCAGATGCGGTCCGCCGATCTTGCTCGGCCGCACATGGAAGCCGTTGCCGAGGAGCTCGACGTCGAGTGCGTCGCGAGTGCCGTGGTCGGTGAGGACATGGTGCTCGTCGCGCGTGCCGGAACGTTGCGGTCGGAGCGGCTGCCGACGGAGGTCGGACAGCGCATCCCGTTCGAACCGCCGATGGGCACCGCGTTCGTCGCGTGGGCGAGCGAGCCGGCGCGCAAGGCGTGGTTCGACCGGCTCGGAGCGGCGGCGAAGGATGACGCGACGGTCGCTGCTCTGGAGCGGACGCTCGCCGAGGTCCGGGCGGCCGGCTACTCCGTCGCTCGCGGTCATCGCTGGCACAAGGAGGCGGCGGAGCTGCTCGTTCGCGAGCAGCCGGACCAGCGTCGGGACGAGACGGCCCAGGAGATGCACCGGTTGATCGCGACGCTGCCCGCCGACTACGAGTCGCCGCAGGCAGACGCCGACGACGTCCGGACGGTCAACACGCCGGTCTTCGGACCGCAGGGCGCCGTCGTGCTCGTCCTGTCGGTGACCGTCGCGGGGCGCCGTACCCTCACCGCCGATCTGCCGTGGACCGTGGAGCGGTTGCAGACGGCGGCGGCGGCCGTGACCAAGGCGCTCGAGGGGGAGGGCTCATGAGTCACGGTCTCGACATCGGGACGCTGCTGCTGCGGATCGCGCTCGGCATCACGATGCTGGCGCACGGCTACAACCACGCGTGGGGCGGGGGCAAGCTCGCCGGCACCGCGCGGTGGTTCGAGTCGATCGGCATCCGGCCGGGTCGGGTGCACGCGTTCCTCGCGACGGCGACCGAGCTTGCGGTTGCGCCGCTGCTGTTCCTCGGGTTGTTGACGCCGCTCGCGGCGGCCGGCGTGCTCGGCGTGATGCTCGTGGCGCTGATCTCCAACCACCTGAAGAACGGCTACTTCATCTTCCGGCCGGGCGAGGGCTACGAGTACGTCCTGTTCCTCACCTTCGCATCGCTGGCCCTGGGCGCGCTCGGTGGTGGGGGTTGGTCGATCGACCGGGTGCTGATCGATCACGGCGTCGCCGGGTGTCGCTGGCTCTACGGCTGGCACGGGCTGCTCGTGGCGGCGGTCGCCGGTGGCGGGGGAGCGGGACTGTTGCTGGCCACCTGCTGGCGCCCCAACCGGTAATTCGTTATGGTGCGTAACCTAAGTAGAACGTGTTCTAAGGAGCTGTGATGGAGTTCGGTCTGTTCATCCAGAACTACGTGCCCAACCACCGGCGCGAGCAGGACCCCGAGGCCGAGCACCACGCGATCTTCGAGGACCTCGAGGCGGTCATCGCCGCCGACAAGGCGGGCTTCAAGTTCGTCTGGATCACCGAGCATCACTTCCTCGACGAGTACTCCCACCTGTCCGCCAACGACGTCGTTGCGGGCTACCTCGCCGCGCGCACCGAGCGCATCCACATCGGCGGCGGCATCTTCAACCCGCTGCCGGCGGTCAACCACCCGGCGAAGCTCGCCGAGCGCGTGACCTATCTCGACCACGTGTCGAAGGGCCGCGTCGAGTTCGGCACCGGTCGCGGCGCCGGCTCGCACGAGATCCTCGGCTTCCTGCAGCACCTCGGTGTCACCGACACCAACCAGACGAAGGAGATCTGGGAGGACGTCATCCGGGAGTTCCCGAAGATGTTCACCCAGGACACCTACGAGGGCTACGAAGGCAAGTACTGGTCGCTGCCGCCGCGCAAGATCCTGCCGCGTCCGTACGGCCCCGCGCACCCCGCGATGTGGTACGCCGCGGGCAACCCGCCGTCGTACGAGATGGCCGGTCGCATGGGCCTCGGTGTTCTCGGCTTCTCCCTCGACCGTTGGGACAAGGTCGAGAAGCTGCGCAAGTCCTACAAGGACGGCATCGCCAACGCCGAGCCCGTCGGCGCGTTCGTCAACGACAACATCATGAGCTGCATCGCGGCGTACGTCGCCGAGGACCGGCAGAAGGCCTTCGAGTCCTACGTCAACGCGCGGCCCAACTACCTCGTGTCGCAGGTCTACCGCTACCACGACACCTTCCCTGCACCCGAGTGGATGCCGAAGTGGCCGGAGACGCTGCCGGAGCCGGACCTCGCGATGGCCGAGGTCGCGTCGGAGTTCGGCGGCATCGTCATGGGTGACCCGGACGACGCGCTGAAGCAGTGCAAGAAGTGGGAGGAGACCGGCATCGACCAGCTGGTCTTCGGCATCGGGCCGGCGCCGATCGAGGAGACGATCAAGACGATCGAGCTGCTCGGCAAGCACGTCATCCCGAAGATCGACACCGACCCCGAGGTGTCGACGACGCGCTACCGCCGCCTGGCCGCCGGCGGCTGACCAAGACCGACGTTCCGCGTCGCGTTTGGCGGGCGCCGGAGAAGTGTTGACGCTGTGCCTGGTCTGAAGGCCTTTGCGAGACCGGACACACCACCAACACTCGGTATCCAGCGTTACGGTGCACCGCATGGCAGTGCAGCGGATGGACAACATGGGCATCGTGGTTGAAGACCTCGACGCCGCGATCGCGTTCTTCGGTGTCCTTGGCTTGGAGGTTGAGGGCAGGGCGATGATCGAGGGCGAGTGGGCGGGTCGCGTCACGGGCCTGGGTAACCAGCGCGTCGAGGTCGCCATGATGCGTACGCCGGACGGTCACAGCCGTCTCGAGCTGTCACGGTTTCTCGAGCCTGCCGTCGTGGCCGATCATCGGACGGCGCCCGTCAACTCGCTGGGTTACTTGCGGGTGATGTTCGCCGTCGACGACCTGGATGACACGCTCGACCAGCTCCGGGAGCACGGCGCAGAGCTCGTGAGCGGTGATGTCGTTCAGTACGAAGAATCGTACCGGCTGTGCTACATCCGGGGGCCGGAGGGGCTTCTCGTCGGGCTAGCCCAAGAACTTCATTGAGTGGCTTGCGGCGCGACCATATGCGCCGCTACGAGCGGCTGGTCAGGTAGATAGGAAAGAAGATCACCCACAGCAGGAGACAACCGAGGAACCAAGCGGCTGGTGTGTCAACCGCGAAAGAGCCGGCTCGGAAGACGACCGGTCCACCTCGGTCTGCGTGCGCCTTCGCGTCGGCGTAGACCCACGCGTCGATAGCCACCACGACGATCGCAGCGATCAGCGGGACGGCAGCAGCCGACGGCACGGGTGCAGAGTATGTGCCGTATCGGGCGTCGTCCGGCCTTTGGCGACGCCACTCGCGGCCTCGTGCCTGACGGAGCTGGTGTCGCCAAGACGGCGGATCGGCGTGACCGTCTGGAAGTCCAGCCACGCTCGACTAGTGAGCTGGTCACAACAGCAGACGGCGACGATTTGGGAGTTTCACACTTCTACGCTGGAATGAAACCCTCCCCAAGCGGTACATAACGGACGGTTGCGCAGCCGAGTTCTCCCATCTTCCGTGCGCCGACGTGTGTAGTCACGACCGGCGCCACACCCCTGGAGACTGAATGAGGAAAGCTGCGACGTACGCCGCGGTCGCCACGTTGACCGTCGGCTCTGCGATCGGCGCTCTGGCTGCCGCGCCAAGCGCGTCAACCGGGAATGCCACCACCGCGCTGCATCAGCGCATCGTGGCGATGGAGTCACGCGCGCTGGCTCAGCACGATACTCAGCTCGCGGCGGCGCTTGCGCGTGCCGACGCGTCGCTCGCGTCCCGTGCCCACACCGGGTCGACCCACGGCAACCGACACGGAAACGCCTGTCCGCCGCAGTCGCAAGGCGGTCGGCACGGTGTGACCGACCCGCCATGTGGAGTCCCGTCCGGCGCTCTTCCGATCTGCCCGTCGCCCTCACCGCAGGCTGGCAACACGCCACCCTGCGGCAACGGTCAGGGGCAGGGCCCCGGCGGCGGTAGCGGCGGTGGCGGTGGCGGTGGCGGTACCGCGACCTGCGGCCCGGCCGATGCCGGCGGCACCGCACCGGCAGGACCGGTGACCAACCCGCTGTACCAGATCGGCGAGCAGATCAGCAGCAACGGCGGAGCACCGCTCGGCGACGCCGTGCAGTCGCTCGCGTGTGCCGTCAACGGCCTCACCGGTCTGTAACGAGTGCCAGAGTCAAGGCCTGTAGGGCGAGCGCCCCGTCGACGCGGATCGTCGACGGGGCGCTCGCTTATCGCCAGTTGTATCCATGACCGCAGTTGGGTGTGGCCAACGCCTGGCTTACCGTGACCGGTGAGTGTGAGTGGGGTGTCGCAACTCGTGCGGCTGTTCTACGACAGGCAGGCATCCGGTCGGCCGTTCGCCTGCGATGATCTGGCACGCAGGTCGGTGAACTACTGCAGCCTCAGACATGCCGTCCTCGGGTGGTCGGCGACAACTGCTACCCGAAGGCGATGAAGAGCACTTCTCGTTTGCTCTGCTCTCCGAAGCTGACGCGTCCCTCGGCCTGCCCCTGGCGTTGTTTTGCGGCCTCGGCTGCTGCGTCCATGGACGCGGCGTCGGCCCAGACCGTGCCGACAATCCCATCGCCGGTCGAACGGTTGATCATGTTGCGTGCGCCGATGAAGCCGGGAGACTCCTTGATCTGCGGAAGCACCGTCTCCTTGAAGAAGGCGAGGTTCTCGTCGATCTTCGCCGGGTCCATGCTGACCCGCCGGATGAGCAGCGAAGCACCCTCCTTCGGAGGTGCGACCGCCTCGAGCACCATTTCCTCGAACGTCTCGACGGACATCTGGCCACCGATGACCTTCGCGCCTTCCTCGCGCACCTTGAGCAGCGCGCTCTCGCTCGCGTCGCGGTCGGCCTCCGTCTCCCAGAGCGTGAGGACGCCGAAGACACCGCCTGACCGATCGGCGCTCGCGGTGGCACCGCGGAAGCCGTTCTGCTGGCGCAGGACAGGGATGACGGTGTCGCGGACGAACGCGACACCAGCGTCAATGTCCTTCGCGCCCGCAAACTGCACAACCCGTGTGAACATGCCTGCTCCTTCCGGCGACGACAGCCCGGACGCTAGACCTGCTATCCGGCACCTACCAGTAGGACGAAACCGGCAGGGGCGACCAAAGGGCTTGCCGGTTCGGCCGCGCCTTCTTGGATCAGCGCCGGGCCGGCTGCCGCCATTACGTCCCTCGCCAGCGAGGAATCCGCGTGTCAGGCTGAACCCCGTGTCGAGGCGCGGGGGACGGCTCTTGCTGGCCTACCTTGCCTTCGCGCTCACGGCATGCAGTGGATCCTCGGCACCCGTCGCCAATCGCCATCTCGTTCGACCGTCTTCGCCGGCCGGTTCTCTCGGAGCATCGGGGCCAAGTGAAAGCGACGAGGTTGCTCGGACTCAGGCGACACTCGCGCTGCAGCTGAAATCGCTGTGCCCGCACGAGAATGCAGGCTCGCCCCAGGCCATCTGGTGTGAAGACAACGACGGACATACCGCGCTCGCTCGCATCTACAAGTCTCACGACGAGTTCCTCTCGGATCTCGCGAAGAACCCGCCGCCGGCTCGTGTCGAGCATCGACTCGTCTACGGGCCCACTTGGCTGGTCATCACTAACGCTGCCGCATTCGCCACGCGTGTCGCGGCGGTGACGCACGGCCGCATCGGCGTGCCCAGCTGAGCCGAACGTCCCGTGACGGCGCACCAGGAGTCGGGCATGCTCTGCTGGGGACGGGACCCGGCTCCGCCTTCACGGCAACGGGCATGAGGTCGTCTGCGACGCAGTGGTGGCGACGCCGGACGCGCGGCCCGCTAGGTGGGCCATAGTTGGCGCGTGCGCTTCCTGGCAGACACGACGATCACGGTCACGAACGGTCAGATGATCGCCATCGCGGTCGGGATCGCCGTCGTGTTCGGGCTGCAAGTCTGGGCGCTCATCGAGACAGCCACCCGGCGACGCTGGGGGTGGCTTGCAGCGATTTGGGTGACCTTCCCGCTGGGCACGCTCGCCTGGCTCACCTACGCCAGATGGCGTCCAGACGTCGCCGTTCGGTAGCGCACCAGGGAGAGACTGTGGGCGTGAGCGCAGACGTGGACGACTATCTAGCCCAGCTCGACGAACCGAAGCGCTCGACACTGCAGACACTGCGTCGCACCATCACCGAGCTGCTGCCCGACGCCGAGGAGACCATCTCCTACGGGATGCCGGCGTACAAAGTCGATGGCAAGACCATCGCCGGGTTCGCCGCTTTCAAGAATCACCTGAGCTACCTGCCGCACAGCGGATCCGTGCTGGACAAGCTTGGTGACGCGCTGAGTTCTTACGACGGGACCAAAGGCTCACTGCACTTCCCGGTGGACCAGGCACTCCCGCGCGAGCTCGTCAGGCATCTCCTGCAGGTGCGCCTTGCTGAGGCTGGGCTGGGTGATAGGGCGCGAGACGTGTAGCTGCCGAGCTGGGAGAGTGCGATGACGGACCTGAGGAATGACACCTACGTCATCCTGCTTCGGGTCGGACGGGGGACGGAGCGCTACTACCGGGACGGCAAGGGATGGGTGAAGGTCAGTACGCGCGGTCGTGCTTTTCGAGCCACGGCGGAACAGGTACTGAACCATCTCCTCCCCGCCCTGGCGGGGGTGGCCGGCCGGTCCGTGGGTGTAGAGGTCGAACACCACCCCGGCCGCACGCCGACATCGGTTGACGTCTGAGAGCGTGACGCAGGGATCGCCGACCCCACCTCGAAATCTCCTGCATGGGGTGGGGGCGGAGTGTCACTGCTGCCTGTGTGGCTGCGGTGTTGTCGGCGTGCAGCGCCAAGGCCGGCCCGGTGACGCAGGCGCCGCCGCTCTCGGCCGCACATTTGCACCTGTCCGATTTCCAGGCGCTCGACGCGTCGTTCGTCAGCGACGACCGTGGCTTCGTTCTCGGTCGCGCGAAGTGCTCGGGCACGCCGTGCGTCGTCCTCCTCGGGACCAGCGACGGCGCTCGGCACTGGACGCCGCTGTCGAAGCTGCCGGTGGCGCCGTACGACGACAGCGGGTCCTGCCGCGTCGACTCGCGGTGTGCGGGGCATGTCCGGTTCGCGACACCGCTTGTCGGCTACGCGTTCGGGCCGGCCATGTTCATGACGACGGACGGCGGCCGCACGTGGACGCGCGAGCCCGGCTGGACGACGTCGCTCGAAGCCACATCCGACTCGGTGCTTCGCATCAGCCCGACCTCTGACGGGTGCAACGGGCAGCCGACGAAGCTCGACGGATCGACACCTGGGTCGAAGACGTGGACGGTGCTGCGCAGCCTGTCGGCGCAGCGCAACTGCCCGCCCACGCTCTACCGCCAGGGCCCATCTGCCCTCGCGGTCATCGACTACGGCAACCCGCAAGGCAGCGTCCCGTACGCCGAGGTGGAGACGTCGACCGACGGTGGTCGGCAACTCTCCTCCAGCGGCACTCGGCGCGACGAGAGCGGTCGTCCCTACGACGACATCTGCTACCGCGACACGGGGCACACAGCATCAGTGGCGCTCGCGCCAGGCGGAGTCCTGGCGCAGCTGTGCGTCGGCAACGGAGCGACCAGCCGCCAGTACGACAGCTGGCTTCGTGTCTCGACGGACCTGGGTCGCACCTATGAGCCGCCGCAGCCGTTCCATCGAGCCGACCCGTCCTACCCGGTTCCGTATGTCGTCGCCGCCGCGTCAGCAACCCACCTTCTTGCTCTCTCCGACGGTCCGCATGTCGGCGTGCTCCAGGTGACGTTCGACGGCGGCCGGCATTGGAAGATGACGGGCGAGATGCCGCCGGGCATCCGCACCCTCGTCGGGTTCGAGGACGACAACACCGCGCGGGCGATCGTCGGCGACGAGGTCTTCACGACGGTGGACGGTGGCCGGACGTGGCGCGACGACACGATGATCGCGGAGTCCTGAGCTCGCGCAAGAATGCGGCATGGCCGAGATCCACAACACGACGATGTCGCCGACGAAGCTCGAGCTGCTCGACCGATGGCTGCCGGAACAGCCCTGGTACGCCGGCACCGGACGGCCGGACCTGAACAGGGCCGGTGGCTTCCGGCTGGACGATCCGGATGGTGAGGTCGGGATCGAGTTCATGTTCGTGCGCGACGACGCGAACGGCGACGGGACGACGTACCAGGTCCCGATGACCTACAGAGGTGAGGCGCTGGCGGGTGCACCTGAGGCCGCGCTCATCGGCACGTCCGAGCACGGCGTGCTCGGCACGCGCTGGATCTACGACGGCGCGCACGACCCTGCGCTCCTCGCTCAGCTGGTCGCGTTGCTGGAAGGCGCAGCCGAGCCGCAGCACCAGTCGAAGAGCGACACCGCGGACCCGACCGTGCACGTGGAGCAGGTGGCGAGCGGCTCGGTCGACAGCGAGTCGCTCCGCATCCTCCGCGTGCTGGTGCCGGATCCGCACGCCGGTCGGACAGGCTGCGTGACCGCCACCTGGCGGACTGCGGACGACCGGGAAGAGCGCGGCCCCGTCGTCCTGCTCGACTAGCGGGGCCGCCGTCCTCGTCTAGCGGGGATGCCGGCGGAAGTGGAGCACCTGCGTGTCCTCCTCGACGTGCGCGTCGGTGAGGCGGTCGGCGTCCTCGTCGGCGACGGTCAGCGTGACGAGCCACGAGCCGCCCGGTGCCTCCTCGACGCGCAGGGCCTTGACACCGATGCCGCGCTGCTCGGCCCGCGACCGCGCGACGTACTCCGCCTGCGCGGCGTTGCGTGCGGTGATCGCAAACGGTCCGACCTCGGCCATCAGGCGCCTCCTGCCGTCGTCATGCCCGCCTTCCCCTGCGATTCAACTCGCCGACAGGCCGCGGGTGATGGCGATCACCGCGGTGAACGAGCGATATGCGTCGAGTGGGTCGGTCGTCGCAATTGTCACGGTGCGCTCGCCCGCCCGCTCGACACCGCGCACGCGTGTCGCAAGCAAAGCCATGTCGGTCGTGAGCACGTCGACCTCGAGGTCACCCCGGACCGGCGGCGGTCGGAGCTCCCCGAGACCGGCGAGCGCCGCGGAGACGCCGTCGCGGATCGCGGCACGCGCCGCCTCCGGATGCAGCGACTCCGCCGACTCGCGACCCAGCGACTGCTTCACGACGATCGCGCGAATGCCGGGACAGAACGGCTCGGCCTCGGGGCCGACGTACTGGTCGCCCGTCACGACGGCAATCGGCACGCCATGGCCGGCTGCCGCGAGGGCGTTGATGCCGCTCTCGCCGGTGCGGACTCCGCCGATGCGCGCGTCGACGACGACCCGTGGGTTGTAGGTGTGCGACAGGACGGACGGCGACGGCATCGCGCCGTGGTAGCCGACGAAGAGCACCGCGGCGTAGGACGGGTCGAGCCCGGCCATCATGTAGTCGGGCTCGTTGCGCCCTGACCGGTACGACGCCCCGCCCGCGAGCTTGTCGGGGGCGAGGTTGGCCATCAGTCCGTGGGCATCGGTCACCGTGACCGAGCTGGCCCCGGCCGCGAGCGATCCTTCGATCGCCGCGTTGACCTCACCGAGCAGGAGCCGGCAGCCGACGTCGTAGCCGGCGCCGCCCGGACGGCACTGCTCCCAGTCGACAACGCCCGCGACACCCTCCATGTCGGCGGAGATGAAGACCTTCACGACGCGGCCGCCGACAGTGTGAAGGCCGCTGTCTCGGTGGTCGTCGATCCGTCGAAGTAGCAGATGCGGTGGTCGCCGGCGGGCCGGCCGACCGTCGACCACGTGACCTTCGCGGTCCAGTCCTGAGCGCGCCGCTCCCACTCGATCGTGGTCGACCAGTCGCCGTCATCGGCGCAGGGCACCCACGCGTCGCCGTCACGGCGCTCGACCCGGAAGTACTCACCGAGCATCCGGCCGCGCGGGTCGGTCACCGCGAAGGTCACCTCGACCCGATCTCCCACGTCGTACGTCGACCGCGGTGGCGTGGCGATGCCGGTGCAGCGCACCTCCGGGTAGACCGGCTGCTTGCGTCCCTTGGGCAACGGCGGCCGCTTGCCGGCACCCGGCGACGCGGTCGGCGCCCCGTCGCGAAGGTCCCGCGCGACACGTGACACCTCCTGCACGTAGGCCGGCAGCTCCCAGCGGCCGAACATCGTGTGACCGCCCTCGTAGCGCTGGGCGTCGTACTCCTCCGGCGTCGTGACGTAGCCGGCGTAGTCGTTGGCGTAGCCCTGCACGATCACGTCGTCGATGGAGCAGCCGAGCGCGTCGGCCACCGCGCGGCGCAGCCGCAGACCGGCGACGATCGTGACCTCCTGCGCGAGCGCGACGAGTATCAGGCGGCCGAGACGCAGGAGCTGGATCGGCAGCACGTCGGCGGTCCAGCCGAGAGCGCCGACCGGGAGCAGCATCGCCTTCGGGCGCTGCGCGTCGGACAGCGGCGCGCGCACGCGGAAGGCCGCGCCGCTGCACACCGACAGCAGCCGGTTGCCCTCGACGCCCTCCTGGCAGAAGCGAGCGCCGGGGCCCTCTTTGGTCCCCGCGGCGAAGGCGGCGCCGAGGACTGCGCGCCCTGTCCGGTGGTCACGGCCGTCCGGGGTGAACTCTGCTCCGACGGCCAGACGGCTCATGTCGACGTAGGACAGCCGGGTCGTGAGCCCGCCGGTGAGCTCCGTGCCCGGCGCGCTCACCAGTCCCTGTGCCGCGATTGCCTGACGCTCGCCGATGACGCGCGCGTTCTCGACCTCGTTCTCGGTCGGGCCGTGCGTCGCGTCCGGCACGTTGGGAGACATGTCCCCGGCGTTGGACTGCGCGAAGGCGGCGACGAGCCGTGGCTCCTCGGACTCCCAACGCCACGCCGCGTAACCCTTGTTGTCGCCGCTGATCAACATGTTGCGGTTGGTCAGGCTGGTGCCGTGGGTCGCGAACCAGTTGACGACGCCGACGGTGCGGCCGTCACGCTCGAGCCGGAGCAACGTCGATGTCGGGTCGATGCGCTCGGGGAAGGCTGCGCGGTCGGCGTCCGGGTTGCGGTCGAATGCCTGCGGCGACCGGTTGACGCTCGCGTCGTGCAGCTCGCCCCGCGACAGGACCAACCGGCCGGGCGCCAGGTCGCGCTCGGCCTCCTCGATCGATGCGACCACGCCGTCCACGATCGCCTGGTAGGTCCGCGGCCGGAAGCCGTTGGTCGTCATGTTGTAGAGGCGGTAGCAGGAGTAACCGGCCACGCCGGCATGCGTGTGCGTCGCCGTGAGCACGACGTTGTCCTCGCGGTAGACCGCCGGGTCGAGCCGCGCGAGCACGGCGTCGCGAACGTTGCGGAAGAACATGCCGATGTCGGCGACGACGTAGACGACTCGTTCACCCGTTGCGCGGTCGGCGATGACGAAAGCACGGGACTTCTGACGGAGATGAAAGCCGGTTGTGCGCTGGAAGCGCATGCCGTAGCCCATCATCCCGACGCCCCACGGCTCGCCCGTGATGTCGCCGCGACCGCAACCGACCAGCCAGGGAGTGTCGACGTCGCTCACCGAGTAGCCTCAGCCGGCCGTCATGCCGCCGTCGCTGCTCACGACGGCGCCGTGGATGTTGCGGGCCTCCTCGCAGGCGAGGAACGAGAACAACGCGGCGATGTCAGCCGGCTTCGCCAACCCCCGGGCGCCGGTGTAGCGCATGACCAGGTCGAAGTCGACGTCAGGCGGCATCTGGTAGCCGTGCACGAGGCCGGTCTCGACGCCGCCGGGTGCGATCGCGACGACGCGCAGGGGTGACTTGAGGTACTCCATCGCCAGCGCCTTCGTCAGCTGGACGACGGCGCCCTTGGTCATGCAGTACACGACTGTGTAGGCCTGCCCGATCAGGCCGGCGTTGGACGCGATGTTGACGATGACCCCACCGCTCGCCGACTCGAGCAGGTGCGGGATCGCGGCCTGGGCCATGAAGAAGTAGCCGTCGACGTTGACGCCCATCATCTGCCGGTACGACGACTCGGTCACCTGTGTCATGTGCTCACCGCGGGCGATGCCGGCGACGTTGCCGAGGATGTCGAGCTGTCCGAAGCGGTCGACCGTCTCGGTGACCGCCGCCCGGCACTGGTCCGCCCGGCTGACGTCGTAGACCGCCGAGGCCACCGCATCACCGGCGGCGGCGCAGGTCTCCGCGAGGCTGTCGGCGTTGACGTCCACTGCGAGGACGCGGGCGCCCTCGATCGCGAGCCGAAGCGTGACCGCGCGCCCGATGCCGGAGCCGGCGCCCGTGACCAGCGCGACGCGGCCGTCGTGGTTCACGAGGACTGTCCGAGGCGCGCGAGGTAGTCGTCGTCGTCGCGTGGCGCGATGAACAAACCCTCCGCGTCGGACAGCAACACTCCGTCGACGCTGCACTCGCCCTTCACCAGCCGCTTGCGACCCTCGACGCTGTCGACCCACGCCTTGATGTGCAGCTTCGTGTTGAGGGGAGTCGGCTTGCGGTAGTTGACGTGGAGGTAGGCCGTGAACCCCGGCGCAAGCTGAGCGAAGCCGAGCGCCTCGTCGAACATCGCCGCCACCCAGCCGCCGTGACAGTGCCCAGGTGGTCCCTCGTACGCCGCCCCGAACGTGACCTCTCCCTCGATGACGACCTGTCCTTCGTCACCTTCGGCGACGTGCAGCCTCACCGGCGGTGACATCGGGTTGCTCCGGCCGCTGACCGGGCTGAAGGCGACGAAGTCGCGGGGGAGCAGGCCCGCTTCGCTGATCTCCCACGAACGCGTGCGCTGCGGCAGGGTGTCGAGTCGGTCCGCGAAGGCGGCCGCTGCGTCGGCGGCGCGGTTGAGTTCCTCGGCCGGCGGCCGCACGACCGCGAGTCGCGCGATGATCCGCCGCAGTTCTTCCGCAAGTCGATAGGAGGCTTCGCGCGTCTCGTCGTCCACGCGTCCTTTCTACTGGCTGCACCCCAGGCCGTCGACGATGGCGTGCTTCCGGGCGTCGGTGGCCTTCAACGTGACGGTCTCCACCGCCACCCGCGTGCGCGCTTCGACGAGCAGCACCTGATGGCGCGTATGCGCGGCGTACGTGCTGACGGTCTTCCAGTAGTGGCCGTTGAGGTAGATGGCGATGTGGCCGCAGGTCGCGCACTTCGTGACGACGAGGGCGAGGTACCGGAAGTGCGCGCCAGTGGCTTTCAGCGTGGCGCCCTTCGTCGTCGTGGACGTCACCGTGCCGAGGTAGGCATAGCGGTCGTGCCCGCGGGTCCAGCCCTTCGTCGCGGTCGCGAGCCCGCGGTCGTCCAAGGGCCGAGCTGTGCAGCGCTGGGTGCTCCATGGCGACGTGTTGCCGGGGACATCTCGTGCACGCACCGCGAAGCAGAGCTCGGAGCCCGCCGCGATCGACAGGGTCTCCTTCTTCGCGGTGGTCGCTTGCCAAGCCTGCGGATAGGTCCATGAGCCGAAGCGGCCGTTCCACTTCGCCAGTCGGTAGCGCACGTCGTAGCTGGACACGCCACTTGTGTCGGTTGCCGTGTAGGTGGTCGTCGCGTGCGGAGTCAGGTCGAAGCGCGAGGTCGGCGAAGTGACAGACACCTTGGGCCCGGTCGCGTCCGCCACTGCTGTCACCGGTGACGACGCAGGTGACGCCCCGGTCGCGTTGGAGGCCGTGACGACGCAGTAGTAGCGCGTGCCGGATGTCAGTCCGGTCACCGGCGTCGATGTCGCGTCGGGCGCGATCGCGGCCACGGTCGGCGTTCCTGTCGCGGTCGGGCTCGCCGAGGTGGAGCAGTAGACGTCGAAGCCCGTGATGGCCGAGCCACCGGTGTCTGTCGGAGCCGTCCAGGTGATGGCGAGGACTCCACCCTTCTGAGCGATGGCGCCCGTGGCGATCGGGTTGGCCGGCGCTCCGGTGAAGAGCACGTTGCTCAGGCACTCGAACTGGTCGTCCACACCGTTGCCGGTCGCCGTGCCGTCGTGCGTCGCGCTGCTGCACGCCGGGTCGCCGGTCGTCTCCGTCACCGTCACGGGGCCGCTCGTCAGGACGAGGGTGTCGACGCCCCCGCCGCCGGCGACGTCGAAGCTGCCCGGCGATCCCTGGGTGAACGTGTCGTCGACCGGGGTGCCGCTGATCGCCTGGATGCCGGACAAGAGGTCCGAGCCGCCCGCGCCGAGCTGGACGTTGCCGGCGGACAGATCCGCCGAGATGCCGTTCGCCACCTGGCCGAAGTCGATGGCGTTGCCGGTGCCGACTCCCTCGAAGGTCACGCCGGGCGTCGGGCCCGCGACGAAGCTCGTGTTACCGACCCCGGATCCGATGTAGTAGGTGATGCCGACGAAGGTGTCCGTGTTCGATGCGCCGAGGTCAGCCTGGCCGAGGGCGGCATTGACCGTCGGGCCCGACGTCGTCGGTTGGAAGTCGAGCACGTTGTTCGCGCCGTAGCCCTGGAAGTCGAAGCCGCCGGTCGAGCCCGCGACGAAGTGTGTGCCGCCGGCCGACGAGCCCACCAGCGTCTGCATCCCGGAGAAGTTGTCGGTCCAACCCGGAAATGACACGGACTGCACCGATCCGTTGTGCGCGTCGACCGTGAGCTGGCCGGCCACCGCCCTCAGGTCGAGAGTGTTGCCGGAGCCGGCTGCCAGGAAGTCCCGGGCCGTCGTGTCTGCGAGGAACGAGGCCTCGCCGGCGGTCGGGCCGTCGAACGTCCTGAAGCGGCTTGCCCCTTGAATGAAGTCGTAGACGTGACCGTCGTACATCGCCGTGTTGCTCACGACGCCGTCTGCCGGGCCACCGGTGAGGTTCACGATCAGCGGATGGGCGCTGCTGCTGCCGAGCTGCGACAGGTCCAGCGTGGCGAACGGTCCTGAGCTGCTCGGGTCCGCGAACGTCTCGTTCGCGGACGGCGCCGCGACGTACGTCGTCCCGCCGGCAGCCGAGCCGACGACGCTGGCGATCCCGCTGATCGTGTCGGCCGCCGTGTTCACCACCTGCGCCGTGCCCTGGGCCAGGTCGATGACCGGGCCGGCGGGCGCGGCGCTGAGGTTGAGCGTGTTGGCGTTGCTCTGGCCACGGAACGTGTAGCCGCCGACGGAACCCGCGTCGAACTGCGTGTAGCCGCTCGCGGCGCCGTCGAACGTCGTGAACAAGCCTCCGCCGCTGGTGAAGCTGTAGGTCGACGCGCCGGCGACGGCTGTGCCATTCGCGACCGAGCCTTGCGGCACACCAGAGACGTTCACGATCAGTGGAGCCGCGCCGCTCGTGGCCAGGGAGGAGAAGTCGATGCTGTCGCCACCGGTTGACCCGTGGTCGGCAAACGACTCGCTACCGGATCCGGCGACGAATGTCGTCCCGCCTGCGTCGGAGCCGATGACGGAGCGGATGCCGCTGAACGCGTCGGTCGCTGCGTTGCCCACGACTGCGATGCCGGTCGTGAGATCTGCCGTGGGGCCGGCTGCGACGGAGGACAGGTCGAGCGTGTTGTTGGATCCGAGACCCTGGAAGGTGTTGCCGCCGGCGCTGTCCGCGACGAAGACCGTCTGCCCGCTCCCGGCCCCGACGACGGTGTTGAGCCCGCTGACGGTGTCGGTCGTGGCACCGATCTGCACGCTGCCGTGAGGGACGTCGACCCTGACGGCACCAGACGCGTAGGACAAGTCCAGCACGTTGCCGCCACCCTGTTCCGTGATGGTGTAGCCGGTCGTCGAGTCGGCGTACACCGACGTGCTTCCACTG
The DNA here is from genome assembly GCA_035690365.1 of Mycobacteriales bacterium. Lineage (GTDB taxonomy): Bacteria > Actinomycetota > Actinomycetes > JAFAQI01 > JAFAQI01 > DASSKP01. The sequence continues at coordinate 2,464 of DASSKP010000003.1, read as the reverse complement.
CTCGCGCCGACGACGGTCGTCTTCGTCGGGCTGCCGCTGGTGAACGTGTAGCTGGTGCCGTTCTGCGTTGCCGTGCGCGAGGGGAGGCCGGCCACGATCGAACTTGCGAGGTTGACCAGCAGTCGTGCATCTGCAGTGGCTGTGACCTGCGAGAAGTCGATCGTCTCGAGGGCGTTCGGGTCGAGGAAGGTCTCGTTGCCTGCGCCGGCGACGAACGTCGTGCGCGCAAAGCTCGACCCGGTCGCGGTGCTGAGTCCGCTGAACGAGTCGGAACCGCTGCCGATCTGCACCGTCCCGTGAGAGAAGTCCACGGTCGGCGCCGCGCCCGTGCCTGACAGGTCGAGGGAGTTCCCGGCGCCCGAGCCTGCGAAGGACCAGCCCGTCGTCGCGTCCGCTACCACGTCCGTGAAGCCCGTGTTCGGTCCGACGAAGCCGGTGAAGCGCGCTGCGTTGCTGCTGAACGAGTAGGTGGTCGCCCCGACCGTCGCCGAGTGAGCCGGCGTGCCCCCTCCTGCCGGCGCACCGGACAGGTTGAGCAGCATCTGGGTGCCGCCCGACGTCGGGACCTGCGAGAAGTCGACGGTCGAACCGGTGCCGGCGCTGCGCGGGTCGATGAACGTCGCCGAGCTGCTACCGGCGACGAACGTCGTGCCCACCGACTGGGAGCCGGAGACAGTAGAGATGTCGCTGATGCTGTCGGTCGCACTTGGTCCGACCTGCGCGGTGCCGGTGGCGAGGTTCGCGGTCGGCGACGACGTGCTGGCGCTGAGATCGAGCACGTTGCCGGCGCCAAGGCCGCTCAGCGTCCAGCCGCCGCCAGTTCCCGCCACGAAGTCCGTGCCTCCGGAGCCGGCCCCGATGACGGTCGCGACGCCGCTGAACGAGTCGGTGAGTGCCGACCACGACACCGTGCTGGTGGCCGTGGAGTAGGCGGCGCCGCCGAGATGGACGGTGGAGCTGCTCAGGCCGCTGAGATCGACGATGTTGGTGGCGAGCGGGTTGCCGAGGAAGCTGACGCCGCCGTCGGTGCCCGGAGCGAACGTCGCCGGCACCGGCAGCTGGGTTGAGTCGGTCACCGCAACCGTCGGATCGGTGGTGTCGGACCAGGACTGGTCGGTGCAGACGGCCCCGCCGTTCAGCGAGATGACGTAGTCCCCACCGCTGGTGGTGATCCTCAAGCTGTCGGAACCAGTGGCCGTCCCGGACACCGTGACCGTGATCGTTCCGGCCGCCACCTCACTGCAGGTGACCGTGGGGGCGGCGTCGGCCGAGCCCGCTGTCAGCGCGAGGAGCAGGGCCGCAGTTCCTGCCGAACCGACGATGGTCGTGGCGAGATACTTCGTGTGTCCCACCTGGCGAACGTAGGCGGTGCTCGCGGCGCCCGAAGCGGTTTGCCCAGATGTGCCGACTTGCCGCGGATGTCGAGATCGTGCGTCTTACAGCTCGGTGACCCCGGAGGCGTGCCGTCGCGCGAGCTCCTGGTAGGCGCCCGGGTTGTTGTCGATCCAGAACTGCGCTCCCGGTGACAGCGGCCCGGCCGGCTTGCCGGCCGCACCGCGGAAGAGCGTGCCCGGCTCGACCTCGGTGTTGGGCGGCACCAAGGCGCCCGCCGCGACCATCGCGCGGTCGCCGATCCGGGCGCCGTCCTGCACCGTCGCGTTGTTGCCGATCAGCGCCTCGGCTCCGACGGCCGCTCCGTGCAGCACGACGCAGTGCGCGATCGTCGCACCGGCACCGATCTCGAGCGGCTCGGCCGCGTGCAGGACAGCACCGTCCTGGATGTTGGCGCCTGCCCGGATGACGATCGGTCCGAAGTCGGCGCGCACCACGGCGCCGTACCAGACCGACGCTCCCGCCTCGACCGTCACGTCACCGACGACGGTGGCCGTCGGCGCGATCCACGCGTCGGGGTGCACGGTCGGGCTCTTGCCTTCGAAAGAGAACAGCGGCATGTCAGTCCTTGAACTCGGGTGCGCGCTTCTCCTTGCGCGCCGCGACTGCTTCCTCGAAGTTGCGTGTCGTCAGCCGGACGAACAGCTGCGCGACACCTTCGTGGTCCATGTGCGACTGCATGCTCGCCGCGTCGAGGCTCGCCCAGAGCATGCGCTTGGTCAGCTCGACGCCGGGGCGGCTGAAGCCGAGGATCCGCTCGGCGACCGCGCAGGCCTCGTCGAGCAGAGACGTGTCGCCGGTGACGCGGCTGACCAGGCCGATCCGCTCCGCTTCGTCAGCGGTCACGTCTCGGCCGGTCAGCATGATCTCGGCGGCGCGCGCGCTGCCGATCGCGCGGGGGAGCAGGTAGCTGATGCCCAGCTCGCTCGCAGTGAGCCCGTTGACGATGCCGGCCGCGCGGAAGTATGCCGTCGGCGCCGCGAGCCGGAGATCGCAGACGAGTGCGAGGCAGAAGCCGCCGCCGATCGCCGGGCCGTTGACCGCTGCGATGACCGGCTGGTGCATCCGCCGG
>DASSKP010000002.1:0-81574 GCA_035690365.1 Mycobacteriales bacterium | reverse complement strand
GGCCGGTGCTCACGCCGGCGGCATCCCGGTTCAGATCAGCACTGTTTCCAACCGCGCAGACCTGATCTCGGGCGGCGACGCGCTGGTGCGCATCGCCGCGCCGGCTGACGTCCGCCGGTCATTGCGAGTCGACCTCAACGGTCACGACGTCACGAAGGCGTTCACGGCGTCCTCCGACGGGCGCGGTCTCGGTCTGCTGTCCGGGCTCCGCGACGGGCGCAACGTCGTCACCGCAACGCTGCCGAGCGGTGACGGCGCGCGGCTGGTCATCACCAACCACCCGCTGGGCGGTCCCGACTTCGCCGGCCCGCAGATCAAACCGTGGACGTGCGGCAACGGCAGCAAGAGCCCGAAGTGCTACCAGAAGCCGACGTTCACCTACGCCTACGTCGACCAGAGCGGCAACACCCAGAGCTACGACCCGAGCAACCCGCCGCCGGACGCGTTCATCTCGACGACGACAACGACCGACGGCGTCACGGTGCCGTTCATCTACCGCACCGAGACCGGCTACATCGACCGCGACCAGTACTCCATCACCGCCCTGTGGCAGCCGAAGAAGCCCTGGACCGCATGGGCGCCGCAGAAGCAGTTCAACCACCGCATGGTCATCACGCACGGCGCGAGCTGCGACGAGCAGTACACAACCGCGTCCGCACCCAGCACCACCGACAAGGGCATCGTCGGCGGTGGCTTCATCGTCATTTCCAACGCACTCGACAACGCCGGCCATGACTGCAACCTCGTCGTCCAGGCCGAGTCGTTGCTGATGACGAAGGAGTACGCGATCGACCACTACGGCACGGTGCGCTGGACCATCGGCAGCGGCTGCTCCGGTGGGTCGCTCGTGCAGCAGCAGGTCGCCAACGCCTACCCCGGGATCTACCAGGGCTTGACCCCGCAGTGCAGCTTCACCGACGCCTGGTCATCGGCGATGGAGTACGTCGACTACACGATGCTGCTGCGCTACTGGCAGGACCCGTCGCGCTGGGATGCGGGAGACGCCTGGACGCCGGCGCAGATGAGTGCCGTGCTCGACCACCCGAACGTCGGCAACCCGGTGACCTTCACGACCGCGATTCCCAACGGTGGCGACCCGACGCACAGCTGCGCGGGCCTCGACGCGAGCAAGCAGTACAACGCGAAGACCAACCGTCACGGTGTGCGCTGCACGTTGCAGGACTACACGATCAACGTCGTCGGCAAGCGCAGGAAGGACGGTTTCGCCAACCGCCCCTTCGACAACGTCGGCATCCAGTACGGCCTCAAGGGCCTGCGCGAGGGGCAACTCACCGCAGCGCAGTTCGTCGACCTCAACAGCAACCTCGGCGGTCTCGACATCGACGGGGTCGTGCAGAAGCAGCGCAGCAAGGCGGACCTGGCCGGCCTCTACCGCGCCTACCGCAGCGGCCTCGTCGACACAGCCGACCACCTCAACGACGTAGCGATCATCGACCTGCGGGGGCCGGATCCCGGAGCGTTCCACGACGTCTACCGCACCTACGCGATGCGCGCCCGACTGCTGCGCAACTTCGGCACCGCCGCCAACCAGGTGCTGTGGCGCGGACAGGTGCCCCTGCTCGGCGACGCCAACTACGTCGACCAGTCGGTGTTCGCGATGGACAAGTGGCTCGCGCGGGTCGACGCCGACAAGCGAGACGTGCGGCTGTCCCAGAAGATCATCCAGGACAAGCCGTCCGACCTCGCCGACCGCTGCACCAACGGCGGTGGGACCGACATCCCGTCCTGGGTGTGCGACCAAACCGTGGCGCCGTACGGCACTCCGCGTTTCGGCGCCGACGAGCCGAGCACCGATGACGTGCTGAAGTGTCAGCTCAAGCCGCTGCGTCGCGACGACTACCCGGTGACGTTCACCGACGCTCAGTGGAAGCGGCTGCAGCAGGCGTTCCCGACCGGGGTGTGCAACTACGGCAAGCCGGGTGTCGACCAGAACGTCACGACCGTGCCGTGGCTGACCTACCAGGACGCACATGGCCACGTCATCTACGGCGGCAGGCCGCTAGGCGCACCACCCCGATCGGTCGCGCTCAGCGGCTGATCAAGGGGCCCAACGCGAAGGACCGAATCTGGCCGGTGACGCTGTCACTGGCGATGAGCAGCTTGCCCGCGACTTGCACGAGGCCGAGGCCGCTCATCCGGTATGCCCTCAGCACTCGCAAGGAGGTCGGGTCGAAGGCATAGAGCGCGCGACCGGGTACGACGCCCCACAGCCGCCCGGCGCGGTCGCGCGAAAGGTTCAGCGGCACCAGCGACGTCGCCGCGGTCACGTTCCCGGTCCGAGTGTCGAAGCGGGCGAGGCCGGTGGATTCAGCCAGCACGAGCGCGTGCCCGTCCGGCTCCATCAGGAGGTCGCTGAAGCCCGGCAGCTGCACCACGCGTTCCTGGTCGCCGGACAACGGGTCGGCGCCGACCAGCGTTGAGGTCGCATCGTCCCAGCCCCAGACAAGCCCGTCCGCATATGCCAGGTGACGGTTCACCGGCAGCCGGAACGTGCGCACGACGGTGCCGGCAGTCGCGTCCACGATCCCGACCTTCCCGTCGCCGACCTGGGCGATCACGCCGACGGGGGTGCTGACGACGGCTCCCGCCCGTTGGACGTGGATCGGTGCGAGCTGTTTGCCCGACGCTGCATCGAACCGACGGATCACCGCCCGCCCGCCGGCAGCGGTCGCGTCAACGGTCAGCAGGACGATGCCGTTCGCCAGCGTTAGCGAACCGACTGTTGACGACGACGTGGTGGCGTAGCGCCGAACCCCGATGACGCTCAGATCCCGCGTGTCGTAGCGCGTGATCGTCCCTTCGTGCCTGTCGTCGACCCACAGCGTCCCACCGATGACGAGGTCGGGCGCCGGCGCGGTGAACCGCTCCACGGTCTCGGACACCTCCACGGGAGGCATCCAGGTCTCGCCGATGACGGGTGCGGGAGTCGGAAGGATGATCGGCCCGGCTGGAACGTTCCTGCTTCGGTCGCTCGCAACCGGCGCCAGCTGCACCAGCCCGACGCTCACAGCCGCGACAGCAGCAACTGCGGCAACCACAACGACGGTGACATGGGTGCGCCAGCGCCGACGTTCGGCCGGGAAGCGCGCGGTGAGGACCCGCAGCTGCTTCTGCGTCTGGATCTGCGGACGCAGCGCCGCCGCCTGCTCCGCGAGTGCATCGCGAAGCAGCGCTTCCACATCCTGCGGGATCGTCATCGTTGACCTTCCAATCGCGCGCCCAGCGTCGCCAGTGCTCGGGACGCGTGCTTCTTGACGGACCCCCTGCTGATCGACAGCGTCGCTGCGATTTCCTGCTCGCTCTGATCGAGGTAGTAGCGCAGCACGACCACCTCGCGTTGTCGGCTCGGAAGTTCCGCCAGGGTGGCAATAAGGGCGCGGCGAGTTTCGTTACGCAGCAGGTCGGCGTCCGCCGCATCCGTCTCGATGTCCGGACTCAGATCTACAGGCACATAGCTCAGGTGCCGCCGCTTCCTGAGATGGGTGCGCGCTCCGTTGACGACGGCGGTTTGCACGTAGCCGACGGCCGCGCCCTTGTCGCGCAGCCATGTCCAGCGGCGGTAGAGCGACGCGAAGGCGTCCTGCACAACATCTTCGGCGGTGGCGAAGTCGCCGACGAGCATCTGCGCGAGCGTCACGAGGCGCGCGTGCTGGGCGACGAAGAGCTCGGAAACCGCTGCATTGCGATCAGTGCTCGGGGCGTCGTAGGCCATGGCGGCGTATGACGTGTCGTTCGTCATGAGCCCCCCGCTCGCAGCCAACCGAGCCCCGTCACCATGCGCCCCTTTCACGGCTTCTGCAACTACTTCTAGGACGCGAAAGATGCACATCGGTTGACCACAGAGACAGAGCGATTTTCCTTTTTCTGCGCGGTCAACCGCGACCTGATGACGGCGTCCTTCTCGTGACCGTTCCATCGAGAGGAGCCCCGATGTCCACCACCGTCGCGCAGCCGATGAGGCCCAGCAGTCAGACCGCGTTCGTCGCACTCGCCGCAAGCGCCATCGCCGTGATCCTCGCCATCGTGCTTCCGCTGGCGTTGCGCACGACGAAGACCGTCTTCGTCAAGGCGACGACTCCCGCCACCAGCACGAGTGCGCCCGCGCCCGCGCCGAACAGTGCACAACTGCTCCGCGCGTCCCACGGCGGCTGATCGACAAGGCAGCTGGCGGCCGCAGGAATCGTCGGCGATCAGCCGCTGAGGCGGACGCTCCCGTCCGGCGCCAGCTGCCAGCCGGGGTTGTGCGCGACCTCCCACGGGTGACCGTCGAGGTCGATGAAGACGCCGGAGTAGCCACCCCAAAACGTCGTCGCCGGCTCGCGGCCGATCGTGGCGCCGGCTGCGCGGGCTTCCTCGATCACGGCGTCGACGTCGTCCGGCGACCCGACGTTGTGCGCGAGCGTGACGCCGCCCCAGCCACCGGCGTCGCGCACGGCGCTGTCCTCGGCGAGCGATGCGCGACTCCACAACGCGAAGACCAGACCACCGGCCTGGTAGAAGACGACGTCGGCATCATCACCGGTCCGCCGCCAGCCGAGGGCGTCGTAGAACCGCTGGGCACGGTCGAGATCCGCCACCCCGAGCGTGATGACACTGACGCGCTGCTCCATCGCGCCGAACCTCAGGCGACGGGCACCGAGATGCCGATGCCACCGCGGGTGTCGGCGCCGTAGCGTTGCTTCTCCTTCGCAAGGTCGAGCGGGCGGATCGTCCGGCGGGCGTCGCGGGCAGCATCGTCGAGCAGATCGGCGGGGATCAGCCAGACGATCTCGAACTCGATGCCGTTCGGGTCCTTGCCGTAGAGGCTCTTCGTCGTGCCGTGGTCACTCGCACCGACCAGCGCTCCCGCCTCGGACAGGCGCATGGCAGTGCGCTCGAGCTCGTCCAGGGTGTCGACCTCCCACGCGAGGTGGTAGAGCCCGACCGTGCTGCGACCCGCGCCTGAGGGGCCGGCGGCCGGACCGATCTCGAAGAGGCCGAGGTCGTGGTCGTTGGTCGAACCCGGGGCCCGCATGAACGCGGCGCCCTTGAAGCCGTCCGGCGTCATCTCTTCGATGCGCTGGAAACCGAGGACGTCTCGGTAGAACCGAACCGTCTCCTCGAGGTCACGGACGTAGAGCACCGCGTGGTTGAGCCGGAAGATCCCCATGCCTGCACAACCGTCCCTTCCCGCTCGACATTCCTCGGGAAAGCGTGCCACCGGACAGTAACCATCGTCACCGGTCGCGGGTCAGAGTCGTTAAAGGTGCAGGGAGCAGCGTCCGACGAGGTGATCACCATGAAGTGCAGCCACGAGACGACCTGCCCGAGCGCCGACAGCCACGACGCCCGCGCTGCCTGTGTCGTCGCCGACCACTGGGAGCAGGGCTGGGCGCTGCTCTGCAACGGCCTGCTGGTCTTCGACGACGAGGGCGTCCTCTCCCCCGTCGCGTCCGCCGCCTGAGCCTGCTCAGTCCAGGATCGTCCGGACGACGGCGTCGGCCAGCAGTCGTCCGCGCAGCGTCAGCACTGTGCGACCACCGTCGAACTCGGCGCGGTCCAGCAGGCCGTCATCGCACGCCTGGCGGGCGGCCGCCTGCTCGTCCGGCGTCAACGCCGACAGCACCAAACCGTCGCGAAGCCGCACCCGCAGCATCACGTCCTCGGTATGCCGGGCGAGATCGTCGAGCAGCTCGCGGGCGTATGCAGGGCTGCAGCCTGAGTCGACCCTCTCGGCGTAGGCCTTGGGGTGCTTGACGTTCCACCAGCGCACGCCGCCGACGTGGCTGTGCGCGCCGGGACCGATGCCCCACCAGTCGCCACCGGTCCAATAACCGAGGTTGTGCCTGCACTCGTTGTGTTCCGACTTCGCCCAGTTGGACACCTCGTACCAGTCGAAACCGGCGGCCGCCAACATCTCGTCGGCGATGACATAGCGGTCAGCGAGCACGTCGTCGTCGGGCATCGGCAGCTCGCCGCGCTTCACGCGGGCGGCGAGTCGGGTGCCCGGCTCGACGATGAGCGAGTACGCCGACACGTGGTCAGCGCCTGTCCCGATCGCGGCCGACACGGACGCGCGCCAGTCGTCGTCGCTCTCCCCCGGCGTGCCGTAGATGAGGTCGACGCTGACGTTGTCGAAGCCGGCTCGTCGCGCGTCGCGGACGGCCTCGTCGACGCGGCCGGGTGTGTGCTGACGGTCGAGCACCGCCAGCACGTGCTCTCTCGCCGACTGCATCCCGAACGAGACTCGGGTGAAACCGGCGGCGCGGAGGTCCTGCAGCGCACGTTTGTCGACCGACTCGGGGTTGGACTCGGTCGTCACCTCGGCGCCCCGCGCGAGGCCGAAGAGGTCCCGGACCGCGGAGAGCAGGCGCCCGAGATCGGCGGCGGGAAGCAACGTCGGCGTGCCGCCACCGACGAAGACCGTGCTCACCTGGCGGTCGTCGGAGTCCAGGACCGCACGAGCGAACTCCAGCTCTCGGATCGCGCTGTCGACGTACGACGCCCTGCTGACTCCTTCGCCGAGCTCCTCAGCGGTGTAGGTGTTGAAGTCGCAGTAACCGCAACGAGTCCGACAGAACGGGACATGGAGGTAGATGCCGAGCGGCCGGCCGGCCGCGCCGCCGAGCGCTGCGGACGGCAGGCGGCCGTCGGCCGGAGCCGGGTCGCCGTCGGGAAGCGTCGATGGCATCAATCAGCCACGTTACGCGGCGGTCGATCGCGGTAATCTTGTAGTAGCAGCCGGTTCAGCAGCGATCGCGGCGCACGAGGTCAGGGAGTCTGGCCTTCGAGGAAGCGAACACAAAGGAAAGCCCGGCGTCATGCGGGACACTCACGACGACTCCACAGCCATGCCCGTGGCGGTTCGTGCTCTCGCGAGCATCATGCTCGGCGACGGCAGCCGCGAGGCCGTTCTGCAGAAGACCTGCGAGGCGGCAACCGCCGTCATCAGTGGCGCCGACGAGGCGTCCGTGACGCTGCTCGCGGACTCTCCGCACACCGTCGCGTCGACGGGTTCGATGGCGACACAGGCCGACGAAGCGCAGTATCGCGCCGGCCAGGGACCGTGCCTCGAGGCGGCGCACGAGGGCCGGCCGGTGATCGTCGCCGACCTGGGCCAGGAACAGCGGTGGCCGTCGTACGCCGCCGCCGCCCTGGCATCGGGCGTCTCCGCCTCGCTCTCGGTGCCGCTGGAGATCCGTGGAGCACCCGCCGGGGCGCTCAACATCTATGCCCGTCGAGCGGACGCGTTCGACGCGGCCATGGTGGACACGGCGTTCGACCTCGCGCACTACGCCGGCATCGTCGCGACGGTGAGCGACGAGCGGGATCGCGCCGTGAAGCTTGCCGAGGAGATGCAGCAGGCGATGCAGTCGCGCGCCATCATCGAGCAGGCAAAGGGCATCCTGATGCGCGAGAGCGGTGGCAGCTCGGAGGACGCCTTCCAGCTGCTGGTGCGCCTCTCCCAGGAGTCCCACCAGAAGCTTCGCGATGTCGCCCAGCGGCTCGTCGACCAGGTCACCGGCGACTAGGGACCTTCGGCCCTGTTCGTGCGTTGCACGTTTGGCGACAGTGTGTGCAGCTGCCCGGACGAGGAGGTCACGATGACTCACACTCAGACCTCACAGGCTCATCCGGCGAACCATCCTCTGTTCCGGGCAGCTGGCATCGACCTCGCCGCACTCGCCTTCGTGGGCGGTGCCGCTGTTCTCACCTTGTTCCTCGGCAACGGCAGCGCTCAGTGGGTCAACGGTCTCGTATCGGCGACCGTATGGGTGCTCGCGCTGATCGCGGTGGCGCTGCTCGGCGGCGAGCTGCGTCAGCTCTGGAGGAACGGCCCTGACGAGAAGCACCTCGGCAGCAGCGCCGCTGCGGTCGTCGTCGTCGTCGCCCTGATGTGCGTCGTCGTGCCGATGGTGCTCATCATGCCGTTCATGTTCCTCGGCGCACTCTGACCGAGCTACTCCTTGGGCGTGGTCTGCAGGGCCGCGATGAACGCCTCCTGCGGCACCTCGACGCGGCCGACCATCTTCATCCGGCGCTTGCCTTCCTTCTGCTTCTCGAGCAGCTTGCGCTTACGGGTGATGTCACCGCCGTAGCACTTGGCGAGCACGTCCTTGCGCATCGCACGGATGTTCTCGCGGGCGATGATGCGCGACCCGATCGCGGCCTGGATCGGCACCTCGAACTGCTGCCGCGGGATCAGCTCGCGCAGCTTCGAGGCCATCGCGGTGCCGTAGGCGTAGGCCTTGTCCTTGTGCACGATCGCGGAGAACGCGTCGACGGTCTCGCCCTGCAGCAGGATGTCGACCTTCACGAGGTCGGCGACCTGCTCGCCGGCCGGCTCGTAGTCCAGTGACGCGTAGCCGCGGGTGCGCGACTTCAGCTGGTCGAAGAAGTCGAAGATGATCTCGGCGAGCGGCAGGACGTACTTCAGCTCGACGCGGTCCTGGGAGAGGTAGTCCATGCCCTTGAGAACGCCGCGTCGCTGTTGGCACAGCTCCATGACCGAGCCGACGTAGTCCGACGGCAGCAGCACCATCGCATCGACGACCGGCTCGTGAACCTCTTGGATCTTCTGCCCGGCTGGCCAGTCGGCGGGGTTGGTGACCGTCATCTCCTCGCCGCCCTCGAGAACGACGCGGTAGACGACGTTCGGGGCCGTCGAGATCAGAGAGAGGTCGAACTCGCGCTCCAGCCGTTCGCGCACGATCTCCATGTGCAGCAGGCCGAGGAAGCCGCAGCGGAACCCGAACCCCAATGCGACCGACGTCTCCGGCTCGTAGACGAGCGCCGCGTCGTTGAGCTGCAGCTTGTCGAGCGCGTCACGCAGCAGCGGATACTCCGACCCGTCGATCGGATAAAGCCCGGAGTAGACCATCGGCTTGGGATGCCGGTAGCCGTGCAGCATCTCCTTCGCCGGCTTCGACGCGCTGGTGATCGTGTCGCCGACGCGGGCCTGCCGCACTTCCTTGACGCCGGGGATGACGTAGCCCACCTCGCCGACGCCGAGCGATCCGGTCGCGACCGGCTCGGGGGCGATGACGCCGACCTCGAGGGTCTCGTGCACCGCCCCGGTCGACATCATCAGCATCCGGTCACGAGTCGTCAGCCGGCCGTCGATCAGCCGCACGTAGGTGATGACGCCGCGGTACTGGTCATAGACCGAGTCGAAGATCATCGCCCGGGGCGGCGCATCGGCGTCGCCGACGGGTGGCGGCACCTGGCGGACCACCTCGTCGAGCAGGTCGCGGACGCCTTCGCCGGTCTTGGCGCTCACCCGAAGGACGGTGTCGGGATCGCAGCCGATGATGTGTGAGAGCTCGGCGGCGTACTTGTCCGGCTGCGCCGCTGGCAGGTCGATCTTGTTGAGCACCGGGATGATGTGCAGGTCGTTCTCGAGCGCGAGATAGAGGTTGGCGAGGGTCTGCGCCTCGATGCCCTGAGCGGCGTCGACGAGCAGGATCGCGCCCTCACACGCCGCGAGCGACCGCGACACCTCGTAGGAGAAGTCGACGTGCCCGGGTGTGTCGATCAGGTCGAGCACGTAGTCGACGCCGTCGACCTTCCACGGCAGCCGGACGTTCTGCGCCTTGATCGTGATGCCGCGCTCGCGCTCGATGTCCATCTTGTCGAGGTACTGCGCGCGCATGTTGCGCGCCTCGACGAGTCCGGTGAGGTCCAGCATCCGGTCGGCAAGCGTCGACTTGCCGTGGTCGATGTGCGCGATGATGCAGAAATTCCGGATGCGCGCCGGGTCGGTGGACACGCACCATGGTGGCATGGCTGAGACGACACCGCCGCCCGCCGAGGGCGTCCGCGTGCCGTACGACGACCTGCCGCCGCATGTTCACGAGTGGGTCGACGGGACACTCGGTTCCCCCGTCACCCGTTCCGAGACACAGCCCGGTGGGTTCTCACCAGGTGTCGCGGCGCGGGTGGTCTGCGCCGACGGGACGCGGGCGTTCGTCAAGGCGGTCGCCGAGTCGGCCAATCCGCACTCCCCGGACATGCACCGGCGCGAGGCGAGGATCACGGCAGCCCTGCCTGCAGCAGCGCCGGCACCGAAGCTCGTGGCGTCGTACGACGACCACGGCTGGGTCGCCCTGCTGCTGGAGGACATCGACGGTCGGCACCCTCATCTGCCGTGGCGGGACGACGAGCTCCGGCGGGTCGTGGCCGCAGTCGACGAGCTCTTCGACGACCTGACCCCCTGCCCGCTGCCCGACGCCCCGGCGGTCGACGCCAGCTGGCGCGACGAGTTCAGCGGTTGGCGCGACGCGGCGGTGGACGGCGTACCCGCTGGTCTCGACGACTGGTGCGGGCGGCACCTCGACCGGCTGGCCGAGCTCGAGTCGCGCTGGGTGGAGGCGGCCAGTGGCGAGACGCTGCTTCATCTCGACCTGCGGGCCGACAACATGCTCGTCAGCGACGACCGGGTCTGGCTCGTCGACTGGCCCTGGGCGGCGCGCGGAGCGCCGGCGTTCGATCTGACAGCGTTCGCGCCGAGCGTGGCGATGCAGGGCGGCCCCCAGCCGCCGGAGCTGCTGGCGATGAGCCGCTACGGAAGCCGGATCGACCCGGAAGCGCTGACCGTGCTCGTCGCGACGATCACCGGCTACTTCCTCACCCGGGGGCTGCGGCCGCCCGACCCCGGCCTGCCGACGGTCCGCGCGTTCCAGGCAGCCCAGGGCACCGTCGCCCTCCGCTGGCTCCGGACCCTCGTCGACTGGACCTGAGTGCGCGCCGATCATGGATTCGCGCAGGTCAGGCGGTCGCTGGTAGCCTTGAGCGCTGTTGTTCCGACCCCCACAGACCTTGAGGTAGATCCGGCGTGGCCAACATCAAGTCGCAGATCAAGCGCATTGGGCAGAACGAGCGTCGCCGCCTGCGCAACAAGGCCGTGAAGTCGGAGCTCAAGACCGCCGTCCGCAAGTTCCGCGAAGCCGCCGACAGCGGCGACGCCGCGACGGCGCAGACGCAGCTGCGCACCGCCACCCGCTTGCTCGACAAGGCCGCCAGCAAGGGCGTCATCCACAAGAACCAGGCCGCCAACCGCAAGTCGGCGATGGCCCAGAAGGCCGCTTCTCTCTAGAGCAGCCAGATCAGCAGCAGCGCGACGAGGATCCCCACCACGGGGGTGTAGTCGGCCAGCCGCGGCGGCGGCAACGCCTCGACCGTCCGCCCACTCGGCAGCCATCCGGCGATCACGTCGTGTCCTTTCACGATCGCCGCAGCGGCCACGGGCAGCACGACGAGCGTCCACGCGCTGGCGACATCGGCCAGCACGAGCGTGACCGCGACGGCCGTCACGCCCTCGACGAGCACCGCCCGCTGCCAGCCGTTGGGGCGGACGTGCCGCAGCCGCAGCATCCGCCAGTAGAGCGGGTAGGCACGCGCGGCCGCGCTGGCACGCTGCCGCGCCAGCGCGCGGGCGGTCGATGACACGGTCACCTGCCGGTCGCGCATCCGGCGACGGTGATGACGGCACGCTCGGCGGCGTAGGCCGCGTCGGCCCCCTCGCCCTTGATGCCGGCGTCGGCGGCGGCGACAGCGGTCACGGCCTCGGCGAGCGCCTCCGGCCGCCAGCGCTTCAGCCACCCCTGCGCGCGACGGATCTTCCACGCCGGCATGCCGAGCTGACCAGCGAGAGCGTCCGGCGAGCCACGGCCCGCTGACGCCACGACGCCCAGGGTGCGCAGGTTGGAGGCGAGAGCGGCGCTGATCAGCACCGGGTCGACGCCGGTCGCGAACGCCCAGCGCAACGTCTCCAGGGCCGCCGCGACGTCGCCCTCGCAGGCTCGGTCGGCGACCGCGAAGCCCGTCGACTCCGCCCGGCCGCGGTAGTAGGCCGCGACATTGCCGGCGCTCACCCTGTGGCCGCAGTCGGCGACCAGCTGGGTGCAGGCGGTGGCGAGCTCGCGCAGGTCCCCGCCGATGGACGCGACGAGGTCTGCGGCCGCCTCCCGGTCGATCGTGCCGCCGGCAGCGGCGATCTCGTCGAAGACGAACTGCTCCCGGTCGCGTTGCGAGCGCACCTTCATCACTTCGACGACCCGCGCCCCTGCGCCCTTCAGCGACTCGAGGAGAGCCTTGCCCTTCGCGCCGCCCGCGTGGGCCACGACGAGACCGACGGACTCGTCGCCGGACTCGGCGAGCGAGACCAGGGCGGCCGCGACGTCCTTGGTGGCGTCCTGCGCAGACCGTACGACGACGATCCTCGCCTCGCCGAACAGCGACGGCGACGTCAGCTCGAGCAGCTCTGCAGCCGTCAGATCCACGGCGGCGACGTCGTGCACACCAGCGGGGTCTCCCCCGGCGACGGTCGCGTTGACGGCGCGCTGAACCGCTCGCGCGACGAGGAACTCCTCGTCGCCGACGACGAGCGTCACACCGGGCACCGACCCAGGATGGCACGACGGCGCCGCCGAGCGGCGACGCACACGACACTCGTCACGAGCGTCCCGGCAAGGAAGAGCAGCAGCACTCCGCGGGCTCCGGTCGGCCATGGCAAGCCGGCGCCGGGCAGCGCGGCGAGCCCGCGCGCCACGATCACCAGCCACGCCGCCGGCAGCCCGGCCGCCCAGGCCAGCGGACCGGCGAGACCGGGCCGGACGACGCCCGCAAGTGCGCACGCGATGCCGGTCAGGGTCGCCGGCGCAACCGCCGGTGCAGCGAGCAGGTTGGCGAGGACGGCGTACGGCGTGAGCTGGCCGAAGACCGCGACGATCACCGGCGTGCAGGCGAGCTGGGCGGCGGCCGGGACGGCAACCGCAGCCGCGACCGGGTGCGGCAGGGCGCGCGCCAGTCGCCTGGTCCACGCCGGGGCGACCGTGACGATCGCTGTCGTCGCCAGCACCGACATCGCAAAGCCGGGTGACCGGGCGAGGAACGGATCGACGAGCACGAGTCCGAGCACGGCGGCGGACACCGCAGGCAGCGCACGGCTTCGCCGGCCGGTCATGCCGGCAACGAGCACGACCGCGCCCATGACCGCGGCGCGCAGGACGCTCGGCGACGGTCGTACCAGGACGACGAAGCCCAGCAGCGCGACCGCACCCACGAACGGACGAGCCCACCGGCGCACCCCGGTCCGGCGCAGCCCGGCCATCACGGTGCCGAGGACGATCGCGACGTTCGCACCGCTGACAGCGGTCAGATGCGCAAGGCCGGTGACGCGAAACGCGCTGGTGAGGGCGGCGGGCATCTGAGAGACGTCACCGAGCACGAGCCCGGGCACGAGACCGCGCTCGTCCGGAGGAAGTGGCAGCACCGCGCTGCGCAGCCCGTCACGAACCGAGCCGGCAGCTCGCTGCCATGGCGGCGGACGGCCGCGCAGCCGCGGTGGCTCGCCCACGATCAGCACGGCGGCGACCAGGTCGCCGGGCCGCGGCGGCGCGAGCCGGCCGCTCGCCTCGACCCGTTGGCCCGGCAGCAGACCCAGCCAGCCGGTGCCGACCGCGAAGACGACGACCGGAGCCTTGTCCGACTGCCAGCCACCGGCTGGACGTCGGACGGCGATCGCGGTCGCGTCGGCCACGACCAGGCGCCGTCCCGACCGTGAGCGCACGGCCACCGGGTCGCGGACCAGTCGCAGGCGCAAATCGACATGGGGCTTGCCCGGCGCCAGTCGCGCGACCGGCCCGGTGTGCAGAGCCGCGACGTGCACCGCGGTGACCGCTGCGCCCGCGGCCACACCGATGGCCATCGCCGACACCCACCGGCTCCGTGCGCCGATGGCACCCGCAAGCAGCAGGGCAACGAGCGCAGCCACGATCGCGGCACGCGACGACGCCGAGACCAGACTCGCCGCGGCGACCCAGGCACTGGCCGCGACGACCGCGAGCCGCAGATCGAGCGGCGCCCTCGTCACACCGTGACCAACGGCGCCAGATCGGAGAAGGTGCTGTCACCGATCCCCGACACATCCTTCAGCTGGTCGACGGTGCGAAAGCCGCCATGAGCGGTCCGCCAGTCGACGATGTGTTGCGCGAGGACCGGCCCGATGCCGGGCAACGCCTCGAGCTGGTCAGCAGTCGCGGTGTTGAGGTCGACGGGACCGGAGGATGCGCCGTCACCCGACGCCGCGACCGGCGCACCCGGAACGCCGACCAGGAGGAGCTGGCCATCGGCGACCTTCGCGGCAAGGTTCAGCGAGACCAGGTCGGACCGCCGAAACGCGCCACCCGCCGCGCGCAGCGCGTCCGCCACGCGCGATCCCAACGGCAGCGTCACCAGCCCCGGCCGGCGGACCCGACCGCCGACATCGACGACGATCGAGGGAGCGGGGGACGACGGCGTCGGCGCGAACGACTGCGTCACCGGCGGTGGGGCGGCGCACGACGCCTGACCGCGGTGATGCAGCAGCGTGTAGCCGGTCACCAGCACGCAGCCGGCGCAGACCGCGAGCAGCCACATCAGTGCATGGGTGGACGGTGCCTCGGCGCCGGCGAGCCAGGGCGACAGCCGGTCCGCGAGGACGGCGGGCAGCCCCCCTCCCGCACGTGCCGGGTCGGTCCGCGCGTGCCGGCCGCGCGCCGGTGCGGGAGAAAGGGACGCTTGCTCCGGCAGCCAACCGCCGACAAAGCCCTCGGCCGTCTGGGCCGGCGGACCCAGACCGAGTGCGGCGAGCCGGGCAGCGGGCGGGTCGACATCAGGGCGGGACGGTTCGGCCACGCGGCGACGCTAGGGGCGGTCGCAATCCGTCGAGCGCGACCTCAGTCGAGCTGTGGACGACACGGTGCCGGCATCCAACCGTGGACGACTCAGCAGCCCATCTTGACGGCGAAACCGTCGTTCAAGGTGCCGGTCGACGTCGCCGAGTCGACGAGCTTCACCTGCACCTGCTGCCGTGGAAGGCGGCGACCGTCGGGAGACATCTCACCGACCGAGAATCCGCCGCCGACAGAGAGCTGGAAGAGCACCCCCGACAGCGGCGAAGAGGTGGGGTCGATCGTCATGCTCATGCCGAACCACGGCGACCAGCGGTGGTTCTTCTCCCGAGCCCGGAACTTCATGTCGAAGCCTTCCGGAAACGGCTGCACCATGTCGTGGCCGCCCTGGTCGCCGAAGACAGACAGCAGCAGGCCGTGCCGCGGCCGGAACCAGCGCGACGTCATCAACCCGGTCGCGACGGTGGTCGTTCCGCTGACAGCGGGTCCCGACACCGTCAGGTGACCGGCACAGCCGGGGACCACCTTCGACCAGGCCGCTGTCGCAAGGCTCGCGGGCAGCTGCTGCCCCTGGACGTACGTCGCCACCGCCGCCGTCGGTGCCGGCGCGGCGGGCGAAGCCCATCCCGGCGCCGCGGTTGCAACAGCGACAGCACCCAGCGCAACTCCCGCTGCGAGTCCCCGTGCCCTCATGAGTGCCCCCTCTTCAGGGCGGCACTTCGACGTCGCGCAGCCGAAGTCCTGCCGGCGGAACGTCAGCCGGGGACGACGTTGACCAGCTTCGGTGCCCGGATGATGACGGTGCGCACCGGCCGGTCACCCAGAGCGCGACGCACCGCATCGCTGGCCAGCGCCCGCTCACGCAGGGTGTCCTCGCTGACGTCGACCGGCACGTCGAACTTGTCGCGCAGCTTGCCCGCCACCTGCACGATGCACGTGACGGTGTCCTCGACCAGCAGCGCGGGGTCGGCGGACGGCCAGCCGGCATGGACGACCGAAGGCTCGTTGCCCAGCAGCTCCCAGATCTCCTCGGCGGCGAACGGCGCGAAGATGCTCAGCATCCGCGCCAAGGCACCGGCACCTTCGCGGACCGCGGCAGCACCGGCCGGCGTCGACAGAGCATCGGCGTCGACCGCACGGCGCAGCAGGCTGGTCAGCTCCATCAGCCGCGCGATCGCGACGTTGAAGCGCTTGGCGTCGGTCTGCGTCGTCGCGTCAGCGATCAGCTTGTGCACTCCGGTACGGATCTCCGGATCACCTATCACCGGGTCCGAACCCTGGCCGGCCGTGCCGATGTCGCTGCCCAGTCGCCACACCCGCGACAGCCACTTCACCGACCCGGTGGGCGACACGTCGGCCCAGTCGATGTCGTCCTCCGGCGGCCCGGCGAACAGCATCGTCAGCCGTACGGCGTCGGCGCCGTACTTTGCGATCTCCTCCTGCAGGTTGACCAGGTTGCCCTTCGACTTCGACATCGCGGCGCCGGCCATGACGACCTGGCCCTGGTTGGTCAGCCGCAGGAACGGCTCGGTGAAGTCCAGCATCCCCATGTCGTGCAGGACCTTGGTGAAGAAGCGCGAGTACAGCAGGTGCAGGATCGCGTGCTCCACGCCGCCGACGTACTCGTCGACAGGCAGCCAGCGACGCACCCGCTCGACGTCGAACGCCTGGGTGTGGTCGTCGGCAGAGGCGTAGCGCAGGTAGTACCAGGACGAGTCGCCGAAGGTGTCCATCGTGTCGGTGTCGCGCGTCGCATCGCCACCGCACTTCGGGCACGTCGTCGCCACCCACTCGGTCGCGCTCTCCAAGGGCGACCGACCGCCTTCCGGTCGCAGCTCGTAGCCCGATGTCGGCAGCTCGACCGGCAGCTGGTCGTCCGGCACGGGCACCTCGCCGCACGCGCTGCAGTGCACGATCGGGATCGGGCAGCCCCAGTAGCGCTGGCGGGACAGCAGCCAGTCGCGCAGCCGATAGGTGATCGCCGGCTCGCCGTGCCCGTCACGGCGCAGGTCTTCGGCAATGGCCGCGATCGCCTCGTTCTTCCGCATGCCGTCATAGCTGCCGCTGTTGACCAGTACGCCGTCACCGGAGGTCGCCACTCCGGTCTCGTTCGGATCCGGCTCGTCTGTCTCGACGACGACGCGCACGGGCAGGTTGAACGCGCGTGCGAAGTCCAGGTCGCGCTGGTCGTGCGCGGGCACGGCCATGATCGCCCCGGTGCCGTACTCGGCCAGGACGTAGTCGGCCGCGAAGACGGGAATGCGTTCTCCGTTCACGGGGTTGACGGCGAACCGCCCCAACGACACACCCGTTTTCGGACGCTCGCTCGACAGGCGCTCGATCTCAGTCGTCCGGCGCACCTGGTCGACGTATGCGTTGAACGCTTCGCGCTGTTCGTCAGCGCACAGCTCGGCAGCCAAGGGTGAGTCGGCGGCAACGACGAAGAACGTCGCGCCGAACAGCGTGTCCGGCCGCGTCGTGAAGACGCGCACCGGCGTGTGATGCCCCTCGATCGCGAAGTCGACGTGGGCACCGGTGGACCGTCCGATCCAGTTGCGCTGCATCGTCAGCACGCGGTCCGGCCAGTTGCCCTCCAGCTTGGACATGTCGTCCAGCAGCCGGTCGGCGTAGGCAGTGATGCGGAAGAACCACTGGGTCAGGTTCTTCTTCGTCACCTCACTGCCGCAGCGCTCGCACTTCCCGGCAATGACCTGCTCGTTGGCCAGCACCGTCAGGTCGGTCGGGCACCAGTTGACCGGTGCGGCCTTGCGGTATGCCAGGCCGCGCTCGTAGAAGCGCAGGAACAGCCATTGGGTCCACCGGTAGTACTCCGGGTCGGACGTGTGCAGCCGCGTCCGCCAGTCGAAAGACATGCCCAGCCGCTTGAACGAGTCGGCCTGCACCTCGATGTTCTGATAGGTCCACTCGCGCGGGTCCATGTTGCGCTTCAGCGCGGCGTTCTCCGCCGGCAGGCCGAAGCTGTCCCAGCCGATCGGGTGCAGGACGTCGTAGCCGCGCATCATCGCGTAGCGAGCGACGGCGTCGCCGATGCTGAACGCCTCCGCGTGACCCATGTGCAGGTCGCCAGAGGGGTAGCTGAACATGTCGACGACATAACGGCGCTCACGACTGTCGTCGTCGCGCGGCTCGAACAGCCGCAGCTCGTCCCACACCGGCAGCCATTTGTCTACCACGCCGTGCGGGTCGTAGCCCTCGCTCATCTCTCCAGCCTCTCGCAATCGTGCCCGGACACAACAAAGCCCTCCGCATGGGAGGGCCGCCGCGCTGACTTCGGTCGTGCGTCAGCGCGGCCCGGGAAGAAGCTGCCGCCGTGTCATGGGTCCCATGCTACCGAGGTCAGGGCCGGAACGACGACAGGAATCCCTGCAACAGGTCGGCGGAGGACGACCACTGGTCGTCGTGAGTCTGGAAGTAGATGGCGTAGCCGCGGTTGCCCGAGCTGATGAAGCCGCGGTCCAGCGCGTGCAGTGTGACCTGCCCCGAGGTGAAGGTGAACTCCCAGTCAGCGGCTTGGCGATAGCTGCCGTAGCTGACGTCGGCGAGCTTGATCCGCTGGTAGGCCGGGTGCGATCCGCGGAAGGCACGCTCCTGGTCCTGCCAGGCACCGAGGGCGGACGGGCCCGCGGGGTAGCGGGTGTCGACCCGGACGTAACGGCCGCCGGCCGGGTCGCTGATGGTGGCCGTGTCGCCCTCGTCGCGGATCTGCCAGCCCGGCGGGACACCGATCGACCAGCCCAGGTTGCCGTTGCGGAACCGGTGCCAGCCCGTGGGCAACGCCGCCGACGAGCTCGCGGCGCCTGACCCGGTCGTCGACGTCGACGCCGGAGGTGACTTCTTGCCGGCAGAGGTGCCGCCCTTGCCACCGAGCACGACAGCGGCCGACACCGCAGCCAGGACGATGAGCCCGACGAGCGCCGCGACCAGCCACCCCAGCCCGCGCCTCGAGCGGCCCGGCGCCGCAGGCTTCGCCGCAGCGGGCCGGTCGACGATCGGGTCGAGAGCCGTCGTCCGGTCGAAGGCGGCCGGCAGCGGCTCGGTCGGATAAGGGTCGGCGGCGACGACCCGGCGCGGCGCGGTCTCGACCAGCGCCGACAGCTCCCGCCGTACGTCATCCAGGGGTGGCCGGGCGGCCGCGTCGCGGTCCATCAAGCGGTGCAGAAGGTCTCCGAGAGGACCCGCGCAGCGGGCACACCGCGGCGGCGGCTCGGTGGCAACTGCCGTCATCGTCGCCAGGCCGGTCGGCCCCTCGAACGGCGGCCGGCCTTCCGCGGCGGTCCACAGCGTGGCGCCGAGCGACCAGAGGTCGGACGCCGCCGTCGGCGGCTCGCCCCGCGCTCGCTCCGGCGCCATGTAGGCCGGCGAACCGACGATGACACCCGACGTGGTGTCGCCGCTCTCGCCGTCGATGCTCGTCGCGATGCCGAAGTCGGTGAGGGCGACCCGTCCGTCCGGCGCGATCATCACGTTGCTCGGCTTCACGTCACGGTGCAGGACACCCGCCGTGTGCGCTGCCTCCAAGGCGTTGACCAGCGCCTGGCCGATGTGAATGACCTCGGCCGCGGGCAGCGGACCCCGCTCGCGAATCACGTCCGTCAAGGTCATGCCGTCGAGGTACTCCATGACGATCCATGGCCGGCCGTCCTGCTCGACGATGTCGAACACACGCACGGCGCTCGGATCGTCGACCGCCGCCACGGCGCGTGCCTCGCGCAGCGTCCGGCGAGCCAGCCGCTCCCGCTCCTCCGGACTCATGTGCGGTGGAAAGTGCAGCTCCTTGACCGCGACCTGCCGCTGGAGCAGCTCGTCGTAGCCCCGCCAGACGACGCCCATGCCGCCCGACCCCACCTGCTCCGAGAGCACGTAGCGGCCGGCGACGACGCTGGTCGGGGAAGGCATGATGCGTTTTCTCTACCCGCGGATGGCGCAGCGATCACGCCGAACCCCGGCCCGGGTGCCACCCGCCACTCCGGTCGACCACCCGGGTCTTTCGCCTCTGCCCTGGATCCGCGGGCCGTGCCAGCGTCGAACGTGGCTGGGAAGGGGTCGGCCGTGGACGATGCGCGAGGACTGCGTGCGGCGAGTGTGGCGGGCCGCCTGCTGGTCGGTGGCGGCGCCGTCGTCATGCCGGTCGCCGTCGCACGGGTCTTCGGCATCCCCGCCGACGAGACGTCGCCGTCGGTCTATCTGGCTCGTCTGTTCGGCGTGCGCGCGGTGATGATGGCCGTCCTGCTCGCGCGGTCACCGGACGCCGTACGTCGCCAGCAGCTGCGTCTCGCGGTCGCTGTCGATCTCGTGGACGCGTGGTCGGCAGCGGTCGCGGGGCGGGCACACCAGCTGAGCCGGGCGGCCAGCCGGCGCGCTGTCGCCGCGGCGCTGTTCGAGGCAGGTCTCGGTGCGGCGATGCTCCGTAACGCGTCGGCACGCGAGAGCTGAAGCGGCGGTCCGTCAGCGCCGGTAGAGAGCGCACGCGATGGTGATGCCGGCGCCTGCCGAGACGAACAGGACCGTGCCGGCTTCTTCCCACCTGCCGGTGCGCATCGCGGCCGCGACGGCGGCGACGGGCTGCGCGGTGTGCAGACGGTTGGTCTGCTCGCCCAGATGCATGACCCGCGTTTCCGTGACACCGAGCCCCACCGCCACGGCGTCACCGAAGCCCGCCTCCGGGGTGGCGACGAGCAGGTCGATCTCGTCGGCGGTGACGCCGGCATCGGCGAACATCTTGCCGGCTGTCTCGATGGCGCACTCCGCGGCACGTGCACGGAATCCGTCGTGCTCCTCCACCACCAGCCGGTTACGTCCGGGCGGCCCGCCCGGTCGCCGCCCGGAGCGCGGTTCCCACGTCCAGTAGCCCTGCATCAGTGCGGCGTACTCAGGGAACGTCGCGAATCGCAGGTCGGTGAACCCCTCGACCCCGTCGTCGCGTTCGAGCAGGACGGCGCCGCCGCCCTCGTCGTAGGGCATCCAGCGGGCATGCCGCGGACCGGGACCCGAGTCGCTGGTCACCACGAGGGCCCGTCGGATGGCGCCCGAGAGCAGGAAGCTGCGGGCGATGTGGACAGCGGTGAGCACTCCGCAGGCGGCGTTGTCGATGTCGAACGAGAACGTCCCATGCGCGTGCCGGTCCGGGTGGCCGACGTTGGCCTCGACGTCTTCCTGGATCAACGCCGCCAGGGCAGGCTCGCCGAGGCCGCGTTCCCGGTAGACCCCCGCGTTCACGAGCAGGTCGACGTCGTCCGGACCGACGTCTGCGTCCGACAGGCAGCTGCGGGCCGCCGCGTCGGCGAGCCGGCGCGCGCCGTGACCGACGAGACGGCCGGGACGTGAGACACCGACGGACCTGATCACGACGCCCATGACGCCACCAGCTCGTCCACGGTCACGATGACGACTCCGATCTCGAGCCCCGACGCCAGCGCCAGCAGCAGCACTCGCTCACCGGGACGGAACCGGCCTTCGCGGAGGTATCTGTCGAGGGCCAGGAAGTGGGTCGTCGACGACGTGTTGCCGTACTCCTCGACGTTGACCACCACGTGCCTGGGCCGCACGCCGAGTCGCTCGGCGAACTCCGCGACACCTGTGCGAATCGCCCGCGCCGATGTCTGGTGCGGGATGAAGTAGTCGATGTCGTCGAGCCCCATCCCGGCGACGTCCAAGGCCTCCTGGACGAGTGCCGGCGCACGGTCGATGGCAACGCGATGGATCGCGCGGGCGTGGGTGTACATCGACGCGCCCGGCCCGACATGGCTGGGATATCCCAGGCACAGCCTGCTGTGCTCCGACAGCGTCGTGAACCCGGCGACCGCGATGCCGGCGGCGTCGGGAGCCGCGCGTTCGACGAGGACAGCCGCTCCCGCGTCGCCCAGGGTCAGTGACGCGAGCTGCCGGCTGAAGATGCCCCGAATCTGCGTGGCCGCGTTGCGACCCAGCTGCGAGATCGACTCCCCCGAGACGACGAGACCGCGGCGAATCTCCCCGCGCCGGATGAAGTCGTTGAGGACGAAGACGCCGGTCAACATCCCCGCGCACGCGTTCGACAGGTCGAAGCTCATCGCCTGTGGCGCACCGATCGCGTCCTTGAGGTCCATGCTCAGCGGTGGCTCGAGTCGCTGCGTGAACCCGTCTCGGTATTTCGTGATGCTCGTGGTGATGACCATGTCGAGATCACTGCCGGTGTACGACGTTCGCGACAGGCAGTCACGCGCCGCCCCGACGGCCAGCGTGTAGGAGTCGTCGCCGTCCGGCGCGACGTGCCGCGCATGGATGCCGGTGAGCCGCTCGAGCTCGATGCCGGTACGGTGCCGGGTGCTGGCCATCAGCTCGGCCGTGGTCACCCGGGTGGCCGGGACCTTGACCCCGACCGACGACAGGGTCGCGCGGAAGGGAAGCTTCTCGCTTGTCGGCTCGAACGCCATCCATGGACGAGCAGCAGTCGCCATGTCTCTGACGGTGGCGCGCTCCGGCCCGCGGCGGAAGGGCCGAAGGTCCGCGCTGTCGGGGCTAGTGGTCCTGCGCGGCGCAGCGCGCGGCGAGGCCGGCGAGCTTCGCGGAGCGGACGAAAGAGCCCACGACGTCGACGTCGAGGCCGTTGGTCAGGTAGCTGAACGACAGGCCGCTGTCCGGGTCGGCCCAGGCGATCTGGCCGCCGACCCCCTGCGCGCCGAACGCCCGAGGGCCGGTGTGCCGCCCGAAGCCGCGCACCGGCGCCTTGTCGTCGTCACCCGCGACGACGAGGCCGAGGGTGCGGTTGGCCGGGCAGTCGAACAGCGGGTCGACGAGCCGGTTGCGGACGTTGCCGGTCGCGTCCGCGAGGACCTTCGGGTCGAACAGGTCGTCGGGGTTGTGCAGCAGCGCTTGGTAGAACAGCGCAATGTCGGCCGCACGTCCGACGGCACCCGCGCCGGGCACCCCGGCCGCGAGCACCTCCGGTTCGTTGAAGCGGAGCAGGAACTGCTCCTCCGTCTCCTTCACGTGGTCGCCGAGCGTCTGCCCGCCCTCGTCGATGGCACCGGCCGCCTGGATCCGCTGCACGTCCGACTGAGCCTCCGGTGGCGGCCCGATCTGCAGCCCGGGAAGGCCGAGCGGCGTCGCGACCCGCTCCGCGAACAAGCGCCGGAAGTCGACGCCGGAGATGCGGTCGGTCATCTCGACGAGCGGCCAGTAGGCCGAGGTCGCGTGGTAGGTCGTCTGCGTCCCCGGCTCCCAGTCGAGCCGCCAGGTCGCCATCCGCTCGACCCGCTGCGCGCGGTCGGCGCCCTCCTCCGGACGCATCGGCGCCCGCGGGAAGCCGGCGGTGTGGCAGAGCAGATGCTCGACCGTCACCGACTCCTTCCCGTTGGCCGCGAACTCCGGTACGACGTCCGCGACCCGGGTGTCGTCGCGCAGCAGTCCCTCGCCGATGAGCAGCCAGGCGAGAGTCGCGGTGAACGCCTTGGTGACGCTGAACGCGACGTAGCGGGAGCTCTCCGGTGCGCCGTATGTCTCGTCGACGATCAGCTCGCCGTCGCGCGCCACCGCGATCTGGCACGACGGCAGCAGCCCCTCGTCGACATCGCGACGGGCGCGCGCCTTCAGCGCCCCGATCGAGGAGGCGCTGCTCAACGCACCATGTCCGCGAGCGCCTTCATGTGCTCCGGGTTGCGGACGCCGCCGATGAGCAACGTCGTCACCGGGCTGTTGCGCCAGAGGTCGAGCCGCTCGCGGATCCGGTCGAGCGGACCGCAGAGCGCGATGCCGTCGGCAAGCTCGTCGGGGACGGCGCGCATCGCGGCCTCGCGGTCGCCGTCGAGGAAGTGCTTCTGCACCACGGCGGCTGCGTCGGCGAACCCCATCCGGCCGATGACGTTGAGGTGGAAGTTCATGTTGGCCGCGCCCATGCCGCCGATGTAGAACGCGAGCGTCCACTTCACGACCTCGATCGCGGCAGCCACGTCATCGTTGACGACGACGGTCACCGGGCAGCAGATGCGGAAGCCGTCAGGCGCACCCGAGAGTGCCTCTTCGTAGATCGAACCGGCGCGCTCGACGTGGTAGAAGATCGGCAGCCAGCCGTCGGCGACCTGCGTCGCGAGCTCGACATTCTTCGGCCCTTCCGCCCCGAGCAGCACGGGGATCCGGTCGCGCACGGGGTGCAGCGTCAGCTTGATCGGCTTCCCGAGCTGGGTGCCGCCGGGGTAAGGCAGCGGGTAGTGCGCGCCGTCGTTGCGTACGACGTCCCGCCGCCAGACAGAGCGGAGGATGTCGACGTACTCACGGGTCCGCTCGAGCGGCTTCGGGAACGGCACGCCGTACCAACCCTCGACGACCTGCGGACCGGAGACGCCGAGACCGAGCGTCAGTCGCCCGCCGGACAAGGCGTCGAGGGTCGCGGCGGTCATCGCGGTCGCGGCAGGCGTGCGGGCCGAGAGCTGGACGATGCCGGTGCCGAGCTTGATCCGCGAGGTGCGTGCGGCGTACCAGGTCAGCGGCGTGAAGGCGTCGGACCCGTAGGCCTCCGCGGTCCAGACCGAGTCGAAGCCGACGTCCTCGGCGGCGAGCACGGTCTCGGTCGCGTCGTCGGGGTTGGCGCCCCAGTAGCCGAGCATCAGCCCGAGCTTGAGTTCGTCGACCATGGCGTCAGCCTCTCGGCAAGCCGAGGATGCGCTCGGCGATCACGTTGTGCAGGACCTCGCTCGTGCCACCGGCGATGGTGAGGGCGCGGGTGCCGAGGAATCGTTGCAGTGCCGCCGTCGCCGCGTCACCACCGGCCGCCGCTGCCGGACCGAGCAGTGACAGGGAGAGCTCGGAGGCGTCCTGGCGCAGGTGCATGCCGACCAGCTTGCGGACACTCGACGCCGCACCCGGGTCGGTGCCCGAGACCCGGGCGAGCGTGGCGCGAACACCCAGCATCACGTCGGCCTGGGCGCGGCAGATCAGCTCGCCGACGGCGACCTGCGCCGCGTCGTCCTCCGACGCCTCGTGCGCGTCGAGCGCCTCGAGCAGCTGCTCGATGCCGGAGGGGAAGGCCGAGCCGCTGCTCATCGCGACCCGCTCGTTCGCGAGCGTCGTGCGGGCGAGCCGCCAGCCGCCCCCGACCTCGCCGACGACACAGTCGTCCGGCACGAAGACGTCGGTCAGGAAGATCTCGTTGAACATCGCGTGGCCGGTCAGCTCGCGCAGCGGCCGCACGTCGAGACCGGGCGACCTCATGTCCACGAGGAAGTAGGTGATGCCGGCGTGACGGTCAGGTTCGCTGGACGTGCGGGCCAGACAGATCGCCCACTGGGCGACGCGCGCCTGCGACGTCCACACCTTCTGCCCCGACAGCGACCAGCCGCCCTCGACGCGCACCGCCTTCGTCTGCAGTGAGGCGAGGTCGGAGCCCGCACCGGGTTCGCTGAACATCTGGCACCACTTGATCTCGCCGTAGAGCGTCGGCGGGACGAACCGGCTGCGCTGCTCGTCCGTGCCGTGCTCGAGGATCGTCGGCAGTGCCCAGTTGCCGATGATGAGGTCCGGCCGATCGACGCCCGCGCGCGCGAACTCCTCGTCGATCACAAGCTGCTCGACCGGTCCGGCGGCGCGACCATAGGGCTTCGGCCAGTGCGGGACGAGATAGCCCGCATCGGCGATCGCCTTGCGCTGCTCGGTGCTGTCCAGCGACTGCACCCCGGTCAGGAACTCCTGCACCTCTGCCCGCACGGGCTCGGCGTCGGGACCGAGATGCAGGTGCCGTGACCGTCGTACGCCGCTGCGAGCGAGCTGCACGGCTTCGCGATGCCATGACGTCGTGCCGCCGCCCAGCAGCTGCCGGTTGGCGATCGCGCGCTTGAGATAGAGGTGCGCGTCGTGCTCCCAGGTGTAGCCGATGCCGCCGAGCACCTGCACGACGCTCTTCGCGTTGTCGACCGCGGCCTGCAGTGCGGCCGACGCGGCGACCGCAGTCACGAGGCGTCGGGTGTCCTCGTCGGCGTCGTCGTCGTGGGCGCCGGCGGCGTCCCAGACAGCGGCCCGGGCCAGCTCGACCTCGGCGAGCATTCGCGCGCAGCGATGCTTCACGGCCTGGAACGCACCGATCGGCTGGCCGAACTGCTCACGCACCTTCGCGTAGTCGACGGCGGTCTCGAGACACCACGCCGCGATGCCGGCCGACTCCGCGGAGAGGAGCACGGCGACAAGACGTCGTACGTCGCCATCGGTCACTCCGGGCAGCCGCCCGACGACGACATCCGCGGACGGGGCGGCCGACAGGGTCGCCACGCCTCGGCTGCCGTCGAGACCGGGCTGCGACTCGATCACGGCGGAGGCGGCGTCGACGAGACACAGCTCGCCGCCGACGCGCGTCAGGACATGGGTGACGGCAGCGCCGCCGACAAGCAGTCCGTCGACATCGACGGCAGCACTGAAGGAACCGTCACGCACTCCAGGCTCGACCAGCCCGCGGGCGGCGTCGTCGCCGGCGCTCGCGACGAGCCGGGCGACGGCGAGGGTCGGCACGAGCGGTCCCGGGGCCAGAGCAGCACCAAGGGCGTCAACCGCGACGCACACGTCGACCAGCTCCGCGTCGAAGGGCAACGCGAGCAGCTCCTGCTTGGCGAGCAGCGACCAGGAGGGTGGGAGCGTCGGGCTTTCGCCCTCTGCGGCGGCGCGCGACTCCTTCACGAGCGAGGTGGACTGCGCGAAGCCGCGAACGGCCTCCGCGAGGGCAGCCTGCTCGGCCGTCACGGCCAGCGCGCTCCACGGCACCCGGGCATATTAGAACAGGTTTCAGTTTTGTGAAAGCCAGAGAACTTGGCGTGCCGGTCATTTCTGACGACCCGTCAGGGTTATCTTCGGATCCAATGACGAGTGACAACGCCGACCGTGAGCCCGGCTCGCCGGGCGGACGAGTGCCGCGTGTGGCCAACGCCCTCGGAAAGATCGCCAAGGCCGCCAAGCCGGTAGACCTCCCTGCGCCGCGACTCGTCGAGCTGCCGGATCGCGGACGGACCTGCGTGATCGACGCGCCCGGTCCTGAAGGCGCCCCGACGGTGATCCTTCTGCACGCGCTCGCGACGACCGCGGCGCTGTCCTGGTATCCGTCGATCGAGGCGCTGACGCAGCACTACCGCGTCATCGCGTTCGACCAGCGCTGGCACGGTCGCGGCATCCAGTCAGAGCACTTCCGCATCCCCGACTGCGCCGACGACGTGGTCGCGGTCGCGGACGCCTGCCGCGTCGACAAGTTCATGCTCGTCGGCTACTCGATGGGTGGCGCCGTTGCCCAGATGACGTGGAAGCGGCATCGCGAGCGGGTCGAGGGACTCGTGCTCGCCGCGACGGCGCGCAACTTCCGCGGCAAGATGACCGAGCGGTTGTGGTTCTCGCTCACCGCCGCTGCCATGAACCGCTGGGGCGTTCGTGCACGCACCGGCATGCTCAAGGTCGCCGGCGCGTTGAGCGACCAGCCGTCCGGACTGTCCGCCGCCGCCGACCGGATCGCACCGTGGGCGATGACGGAGTTCCGCAGCACGAGTGCCTGGTCGATCTTCGCCGCTCTCGACGAGATCGGAAAGTTCGACTCCGCGACATGGATCAACCGGGTCGACGTACCGACCAGTGTCATCGTCGCGACCCGCGACCGGTTCATCCCGACGCGACGGCAACGGCGGCTCGCCGCGTCGATCCCCGGCGCGATGACCTACGACGTCGAGGGCAACCACGCCGCGATCGTGCTCGGCGCAGAAGAGTTCGTGCCGGTGCTGATCGCAGCGTGCCGCTCGGTCACCCGCCGGCTGGAGCGGCGGCCGGCCGCTTAGCCTGCTTGCCACTGCTGCCGGCGACCGCGTCGGCCGCTTCGACCAGCTCCGCCAGGGCGGGAGCGACTGCGTCGGAGAGATCCCACAGCTCCGGCATGAGCTCGCGGCAGGCGATGAAGCCGAAGCCCAGCACGTCCATGTTGGACAGCACGGTGACGTTGAGTCCCGCACCGTCCATGACCGGGCCGAGCGGGTGCAGCGCGACGAGCTTCGCGCCGGCGAAGTAGAGCGGGATCGGCGGACCCGGGACGTTGGACACGATGAGGTTGTGCACGACCGGGTGACGCTCGGAGAGCCGGAGGCTGGAGTAGACCCGGGCCGCGAGCGAGAACGTGTTGGGCGCGGCGTGCTCCGCCCAGTCCTGCAACATGCTGGCGCCGACGAGCTCGTGCTCCTCCTTCGCCGCATCGTTGGTCTCGGCGATCCGGCGCAACCGCTCCCCCGGGTCGTCGACGTCGCTCTCCAGGCTGGAGAACATGAACGACACCTTCGTCGTGCCCTGCTTGCTCTCACTGCGGTCGTGAACCGAGACAGGGATGGCGGCGATCAGCGAGCGGTCCGGGAGCTCGTCACGCTCGGCGAGGTAGCGCCGCAAGGCGCCTGACGTGATCGCGATGACGACGTCGTTGACCTTCACGCCGAAGGCGTTCTTCACCTTCTTCACGTCCTCGAGCGGGACGTGCGTGTAGGCGACGATGCGGTGCGGCGTGACGGTCGCGTTGAACGACGTCCGCGGCGCGGTGAACGGCGCGGGCATGCCGCCGCCGCGGTGACGTCGGCTCAGCAACAGCTTGCCGGCGCCCAGGACGGTGCCGGGGATGAGCTTCGCCACGCCGACCGGACGGCTGATCACGTCGTAGACCGCGCGGCCCAGCATCTCGACGTCGCTCGGCTTGCGCTCCGGCTCCCACAGATCCATCTGCGGCTTACGCGGAGCCGCGTCCGGCTCGAGGTCGAACAGCTCGGCCATCATGTTGGCGCCCGTGACGCCGTCGATGGTGCTGTGGTGGACCTTGCTGACGATGCCGATGAGGCCGTCCTTGCGCCCCTCGACGACCCACATCTGCCAGAGCGGACGGCTACGGTCCATCGGCTTGCTGAGGATGTCGGCGACGACCTCCGCAGTCTCCTTGTCGCCGCCGGGCGGCGGCACGGCGATGCGGTGCAGGTGGTAGTCGAGGTCGAAGTCCTGGTCCTCGACCCAGTAGGGCTTGGACAGGTTGAGCGGGACCGTGGCGAGCTTGCGACGAAAGGCCGGCACGAGCGACAGCCGCGACTCGATGTAGCGGTAGACGTCGGCGTACGAGTAGGGCTTGGACATCGTCGACGGGTCGATGAGCATGAGGCCGCCGACATGCATGTGCATCGTCGGCGTCTCGAAATAGAGGAAGGCGGAGTCCAGTCCACCGAGTCGCTGCATAGAGAGAAGCGTAACGGCGATCCGCCGTTCGGCCTGACGAGGCGTCAGATCCGCGAGGACTGGCAGACTTGCCGCTGTGAGCCGTCGTTTCCTTCGCCTTGCCGGTCTCGGGGCCGCACTGACCGCCAACGGGCTTCGGCCGCTGCCGGGGAGCAACCCGCTGGCGGTGCCGAGCTTCTTCGCCAGCTGGCTGACCAGCGAGCTGGCGCCCCACAACCTCGCGATCACCGTGGGCGGTTCCGCGGCGTACGTCGCCAGACGCCGCGGACGTCTCGACAGGGACGACAAGCTCGCGCTGGCGCTCAACGCGGCGTCGGTCGCCGGGCTCGCCTGGCTGATCCGGCAGGGTCTCGAGTCGAGGCATCACGTCGAGCGGGCGCTGACCGAGGGGCTCCACGACGACTACGTCGCGCGGCTCGACCCCAAGCCGGACGAGGCCGACCTCACCACGCCGTGGCGCCAGGTGCTGATGCCCTGGCAGGTGAAGCACCCGGCGGTGAAGCGAGTTCGTGACATCGACTACGTCGGCGACGGCAACCCCCGGCATCGGCTGGACGTCTACCACCCGCGCGACGGGCACAAGACCGGCCTGCCGGTGATCGTGCAGGTGCACGGCGGCGGGTGGGTGATCGGCCGCAAGGAGGATCAGGGCCTGCCGCTGATGACCCATCTGGCAGCGCGCGACTGGGTCTGCATGGCACCCAACTACCCGCTGTCGCCGAAGGCGACGTGGCCCGACCATCTGGTGGCGCTGAAGCGTGCGCTGGTGTGGGTCCGCGAGCACGCGGAGGAGTTCGGCGGCGATCCGTCGTTCATCGCGGTGACGGGCGGGTCCGCCGGTGGCCATCTTGCGGCGATGCTCGCGCTGACGCAGAACGATCCGCGCTACCAGCCGGGGTTCGAGGACGCCGACACCAGCGTGCAGGCCTGCGTGCCGTTCTACGGTGCCTACGACCTGGCCAACGTCCTCGACACTCGCGCCGGCCGCAGCCGCGCCGACTACTACCTCAACAAGATGGTGTTCAAGTCGACCGACCCGGCCGTCGCGCGCGACGCGACGCCGCTGCTGCACGTGCACGACGACGCGCCACCGTTCTTCGTCATTCACGGCGCCCACGACTCACTCGTTCCGGTCGCGGAGGCGCGCGAGCTCGTCCGCCGGCTGCGCGAGGTCAGCAGCGCCCCCGTCCTCTATGCCGAGCTACCGGGCGGCCAGCACGCCTTCGACGTGTTCGCCTCGATCCGCAGCGCACACGTGATCCGCGGAGTCGAGCGGTTCCTGCGTTACGTCTACGCAGACCACGCCGACATGAGGTCGCTCACCGCATGACCACACCTCCTGACCGCCGGCTCCGCGGTACCGGCGACCTGCTGGTGACCACGCTGCTCGCTGCTCAGGTGCTGCGGCTGCTCTCGTCACTCGTCGGCGGCTTCGCCGCCATCGGACAGCACGACGAGTTCGGGCCACCCGGCCGCTTCCACACCGGGCTGGTCCTGACGTCCTTCGGCGAGTTCGGCGACGGCGTCGGTGTGCTGCTGCTGCTCATCGCGGCCGTCATCGTCTGGTGGCGTCGGACGGCTCCGTCGCTCGCCGACGGACCGGCGCTCCCCTGGCACACGAGCGCGCTGACGTCGTTGCTCGCCCTCACAGCGCTTGGTGGCGGCCTGGCGGCGGTCGGGGCCGCACTTCAGGCCTCCGTCACCGGGCTCGCCGTCGGCGCCCGGCTCAGCGCGGAGGTGGGCCTCCAGGTGGCGCACGTCGTGATCGCACTGGGTGCGTTGGTCGCCGTACGCCGTCTCGACTCTCCCCGGGACGACGCCGCGATCGGCGACGAACCCGGGGACGCGCCCGCGGCCGTCTTCGCGGTCGACCGCAAGACCGGTGACGTGTTGGCCTGGCGCTCCCGGTCGGAGGCGCACGCGAAGGCGCCGCTCTACGGCGTCGAGGACGATGAGTTCGACTGGTTCCTCGACGACGGGGCCGTCCTTCGAGCGACTGCCGCCGACGGCGACGTGACGCTCACGGCAACGGGCGAAGAACGTCCCGATGACCTGTTGCGGCACCTCAAGGAGTACTCCGGCAGGCGCGGCATCGTCATCGACGACGACGACGAGGACGAACCCCTTGCCTACGTCGACCCGATCGCCCGCGACCACTACCTCGAGATGTGGCCGGGCTGGCTCCGCTGGCTGGGCCGCCTCGCACGTTAGAGAGCCCGGGGTCAGGTCGGGCAGGGGGTGCTGGAGAGTTGCGGCGCGAGGACGATCCGGAGCGCGATCTGGGAGGTCGTCCGGGACGCCCGCCGATGCAGCAGCTGAATGAGCACCCTGGTGCTGGCCGGGTAGCGGTCGCGAGCCTTCAGCGCGGCGACGAGCCGGTCGCTGCTGACGCCGTACTCGCTGCATCGAGTCCGCGTGCGGCGCCAGGTGACACGCGCATCGTCTGGCAGCTCCTTCAACCCGCGCGCCAACCCCGCGGCCTCCGGCACAGCGCGTGCGAGCTGCAGGTAGTAGCTGCTGGCGGCGCAGGCGTCGAAGAACCGGGTGTCGTTGTAGACGGCGCCCTCGTGGCCACGGAAACGCGGCAGGTCCGGACGCGGGTTCCACCTGGTCTGCGGACCGGACGGCGGGTCGTAGGTCGCCACGTGATGAGCAGCCCAGTCGAGCGGCGTCGCGCCGATGCCGGTGAGGCCACGGCCCCTGCCTGTGTCGCAGCCGACCTGCACCGGCGTCGATGCACGCGTCTCGCCGGGTGTCGACGTACCGCCGCCACCCGTGAACGCAAGGAACAAGCCGGCTGCGAGGAACGGGACGGCGAGCAGGCCGGTGATCACCCATCGCCGTCGGGTGCTCGACGGCTGCTCCTCGTCCGACGAGAGCGCGAACGACACGTGCACCCCTCACATGTTGCTGGCGCGAGCTGACGCCGACCTCGACCCTGTGTAGGGCGGAATTTCGGGGATGCCCACCTGGCATAAAGATGCCACCAGGGCATCCCGGAAATCTCACCCCACCGAGGGGGCCCTCGCCGCAGCTCCGCGTCAGTTGGGTCAGTTGGGCAGTGAGCGCGGCAGGTAAGCCGCATGCATCGCGATCAGAAGAACAACGACGAGTCCGAGGTAGGCGCCGCCGATCCGCCACCGCTGCCGGGGCTCGAGCGCGAAGTAGACCTGCGATGCCGCCGAACCGCGGTCTCGCCAGCGCCGCCACAGCTCGAACCCGCCGAGCAGGATGATCACGGGGATGACCGGACTGGGCCGAAGGAACTCCGCGACAACGAGCACACCGAGCCCGAGCAGCCAGATCACCGGGTGCAGCGCACCGGCGACGCGACCGCCGTCGAGCGGGAGCGCAGGCAGCAGGTTGAACAGATTGAGCAGGAAGCCCGTGAACGCGAGGCTGACGAGCATCGGTGAGTTGATCGCCTCCCCTGCCCACCAGACCACGAAGGCGCCGAGCGTTCCGGCCACCGGCCCCGCGAGCGCCGACTCCGCCTCCTCGTAGACCGATGCCGGCTGCGACTTCATCGAGATGAACGCACCCAGGAACGGCAGAAAGATCGGCAGACCCGCCTTGATCCCGCGCCGCCGCAACATCACGGCGTGCCCCATCTCGTGCACGAAGATGAGCAGGACGAAGCCGATAGCGAACTTCCAGCCCCACAACAATGCGTACGCCGCCACCGACACACCCATCGTCCCGATGACAGCGAGCGCCTTGAGCTTGAAGAGAACAGCGCCGAACTTCACCAGGAACGCACCCGCGGCGATGACCGGTGCGAACAGCTTCCGCAGCCGGTCGCGCAGCGTCTCGGCCGGCGTGGCATAAGGCAGCGGCGGCACGACAGCCGCCGACAACTCGTCAGCGGCGGGCTCGTCGGGCG
Source organism: Mycobacteriales bacterium (assembly GCA_035690365.1). Lineage (GTDB taxonomy): Bacteria > Actinomycetota > Actinomycetes > JAFAQI01 > JAFAQI01 > DASSKP01. The sequence continues at coordinate 48,805 of DASSKP010000002.1, read as the reverse complement.
TCACGGACCCATCATGTCCTGCGGCGGCACGACCGGAGCGTTCAGCGCGCCCACACCTCGGCGCCGTCCCTCAGCGTGCGCAGAGGAACAAGCGCATCGTCCAGGACGACGACGTCCGCTGTGGTGCCCGGGCGCAACGTCGCGATGTCCTCCCGGCCGTGCAGCCGGGCGGGCACGGTGGTCGCGGCTCGCACCGCTTCTTCCAGGGGAATTCCGAGCTCGACGAGGTTGCGCACCGCCTTGTCCATCGACAGGACACTGCCCGCCAGCGTTCCGTCCGCCAAGCGGGCGGCGTCCTCGCTGACGACGATCGTGCGGTCCCCGAGTTGGAAGACGCCCGTGGAGCGTGGTGCGGCGGAGATGGCGTCGGTCACGACCGCCAGCCGACGTCCCGCCGCCCGCCAGGCGAGCAGGACTGTCTCCCGAGCCAGATGCACGAAGTCCGGGATCAGCTCGACCGTGACGTCGTTGCGGGTCATCGCGACGGCAGACAAGCCGGGGTCGCGCGCAGTGAACCGACGCTGCGCGTTGTGCAGATGCGTGACGGAGCGGGCGCCGGCGTCGTACGCCTCGTGGGCGGCAGCAGCATCGGCGTCGCTGTGTCCGACCGACACCAGCACGCCGTGCGCGACGAGCCAGCGCAACAGGTCCATACCGCCTGGCTGCTCCGGCGCCAGGGTCAGGGTCGTGACGAGTCCACCTGCACACAGTCGCTCGGCGATGCCGATGTCCGCCGGGATGATCCAGCGCTCGTCGTGCGCCCCCTTCCACTTCGGCGCGAGGAACGGGCCCTCGAGATGCACACCGAGAATGCGCACTCCCAGCGTGGGCAGCGCCTTCGCCACGACGTCGAGGGCGTCGACCAAGGTCTCGACCGGAGCCGATACGAGGGTCGGCTGGAACGACGTGACGCCGGTCGACAGGAGCACCTCGGCTGCCTGCCGGTAACCGTCGACGTTCGTCGACAGGAAGTCCACGTCACCGAAACCGTTCACCTGCAGGTCGATGAAGCCCGGAGCAGCGATGCCCGACCGCCCAGCCGGACTCACGCCGACGGCCGTGACGACACCGTCGCTGATCTCGACGTCTCCGCGAACGAGCTGGTCGTCGACGATCGATGCAGCCACACCGAGCCTGGTCATGGCAACTCCTTCACGAGACTGCTCGCCATCAGCCGAGCCTCATGGGCGTCGGCAGCGTCCAGCGCGCAGGCCGCCACCACCCGACAATCGTCAGCAGTGGCCCCGCGCAGGGCAGCGCGAACCTCGGGCACCGCAACCGCCTGCATCGAAAGCTCCGTCACCCCGAGGCCCACTGCCAGCAGGGCCCATGCCGGATCGCTCGCAGCCTCGCCGCAGACCCCCACCCAGCCGTGGCCGTGCATCCCACGACAGATGCCGGCCACGGCACGAAGCAGCGCCGGCGCGAACGGGTCGAGAAGGTCGGCCATGGCTTCGTCCCGCCGGTCCGCGGCGAACAGGGACTGACCGAGGTCGTTGGTGCCGATCGAGACGAAGTCGACGTACGGCGCCAGCTGGTCGGCGATCAACGCCAGTGCGGGCACCTCCACCATGACGCCGACCTCGACGGACGACGGCATCCCGGACGCCTCGACCCTCGACCGGAACCATCGCGCGTCGTCGACAGTCGCGACCATCGGCGCCATCACGGCGGTCGGACCCGTCTCGGCGACCGACGCGATCGCCCACAGCTGGGTGTCGAGGAGCTCGGGGTGCGTCCGGGCGAGCCGGATCCCCCGCAGACCGAGCTCGGGGTTCCGTTCGGGTCGCACCGGAAGGAACGGCACGGTCTTGTCCGAGCCGATGTCGAAGGTGCGCACCAGCAGTCGCCGCGGACCGAGACGCTCGCGCATCGCCTCGAGCAGCTCTACCTGCTCGCGTTCGGTCGGCGGCTCACGACGCCCCCGGTAGAGAAGCTCGGTGCGAAGCAGTCCGACGGCCTCGGCGCCTTGGTCGAGCGCGGTGCCGAGCTCCTCGATTCCTGAGACGTTGGCGGCCACCTCGATGTGCAGCCCGTCCGCAGTGACGGTCGCGCCGGTGCCGGCAGCGGCTCGCAAGCGCGCGCGTTGCAGGTGCTGCGCATCCCGTGCCCGCGCGATCCGTTCGAGAGCAGCGGCGTCGGGGTCGAGGATCACCTCGCCGGTCGCACCGTCGATGGCCACCTGCGTCGCGGCCGCGGCCGCGTCGAGCAAGCCGATCACACCGACAACCGCGGGGATGCCCAGCGAACGCGCGATCACCGACGTGTGTGACGTGCGGCTGCCACGAACCGTGGCAAGGCCCCGGACGAGATCGGTGGTCAGGCCGGCCGTGTCGACCGGCATGAGGTCGGTCGCCAGGAGCACGCACGGCTCGACCGGCTGCGGCGGTTGCCGGGAGGGAGCGCCGACCAGTCGCCTGGCTGCGGCGTCGCAGATGTGACGCACGTCGGGGGCTCGCGCACTCAGGTAGGCGTTGCCCGAGTGCTCGAGCTCGCCGGCGAACCGGTCACCGGCGTCGAGCAGCGCCCGCGCCGGATGGACGCCGACCTCGATGTCCGCCGCCGCACTCCGTCGCAAGGCGGGGTCGGCGGCGATCGCCGCCTGCGCGCGGAGGATGTCCGCGACTTCACCACTGGCGTTCGTCGCCGCAGCCGTGAAGCCTGCCGCCACCTCGTCGAGCGCCGCAGCGAGCTCGGCATTCGCCTTCTCGGGACTGTCGGCCCAGCTCGCCGGGATGTCGTAACGGTCGGGCTCATAGCGGTAGACCGCTGCCGCCACCGCGCCGGGTGACGCAGAAAGACCCTTCAGGGTCTGCATCACGTCACCAAGCCACACAGGGTGTCAACCGCGGCGAGAGCATCGGAGCCGGTCGCTTCGATGACAACGCTGTCGCCGCGACGCACGTCGAGAGTCAACAGCAGCAACACCGACTTGCCGTCGGCAGTGCGCTCGCCTTTGGTGACGTGCACCTCGGCGGCGTAGCGCCCCGCGGCGGCCGCGAAGTCGGCGGCGGGACGCGCGTGCAGCCCCGCCTCGGCGGTGACGGTCACCTCACGGCGTACGGGGCTCGCGACTGTCATGTCAGCGTCACCTTCGACAGTGTCGGCGGCTGGTCGGGGTCGATCCCCTTCGCGACCGCGAGCGCCAGCGCGAGCTGCTGTCCCCGCACGACGGTGGGGATGGTCGCCAGCCACTCCGGCAGGGTGTTGGGCACGGGGAGCTTGCCGCGGTCACCAATGACGAGCACCGGAGCACCGCGCGCCGCTACTTCGGACGCCAGCCGGGCCGTTTCCGCACCGGCCCGCCCAGGGCCCACGATCGCGACGAGCGGATGACCCGGGCCGGCCATCGCGATGGGCCCATGTCGGTACGACGCCGACGAATGCGCAGACGCCGCAACCAGCGCCGCCTCCTGGAACTTCAGCGCGATCTCGTCCGCTATCCCGACGTAGGCCCCTGCCCCGACGACCGACAGGTGCGTCACGTCCAGGAGCCCTCGGGCTGCCGCCTCGGCGGCCGGCCCGTCGTCGAGGACGCTGTGCGCGGCTTCGGCCACGGCGGCCCACGCGTCGACCGGCAGCGAGCAGTCGCCGAGTGTCTCGGCGAGGACGATCAGCGTGGCCAGCTGCGCGGTGAAGCCTTTTGTCGTCGGCACCGCCTGCTCCGGGCCGGTGCCGAGCCAGATCGTGAGATCCGCTCCGTCGGCGAGAACGGACTCCCCGTCATCGGTGACGGCAATCGTCGCGGCACCGCGGGAGTGCAGGTCCTGAAGCGTCGACGCCACCTCCGGTGTCCGGCCCGACAGGCTAAGCCCGACAGCGAGCCATCCCCGATAGTCGGTGTGGGCGTCGTAGAGCCGGTCGAGGCTCGGCGACACCATCACCGTGGGACGTCCCGACGCGAGCTCGACCATGACCTTGCCCACGGTCGCCGCGTTCGCCGACGAGCCACGCCCGACAAAGGCGACACCGGCCAGCTTCTCCGGGATGACCCGGCCGATCTGGACGTGCAGACCCGCACGGCGCGCGGCGAACCGCCGAAGGACAGCAGGCTGCTCGGCCATGTCCGCGGCCATGCGGGAGGGCGCGAGCAGCGTGCTCACAGCGCGCGCACCCGCGGCCGGTAGTGCTTGAACAGCTCGACGTTGCGTTCGGCGCCGCCGGCCACGTTGGAGCTGGTGAAGATCGGCAGCCGAACTCCCGCGGTTGCGGCGAGGTCGGCGAGCCGGGTCAGCAGCAGGTTCCAGACGAAGACGCACGACAGCGACGACAGGCCGGCGGTGGGCGTCCCGTCCGCCGTCGGGTAGGCGGCGTCGCCGTACGGCACCAGCGTGTTGATGACGACGTCCGCCACCGCGTCGATCTTGTGGTCTCCGCGCAGCGGAGCGGCCTTCAGGTGAGTCATGGAGACGACGGCGACGACCGGGGTGCCGGCCCGCTTGAGCTCGTCCGCCAGCTCCACCGGCACCGCGTTGACACCGGAGTTGGAGAACACGAAGGCGAGATCCTCTGCGGACGGCGAGTAGCGGTCCACCAGGATCTTCGCGAACCCGCTCGTCTTCTCGGCGAGCGTGCTGTCCTCGCCGCCGTGCAACGGCAGCAAAGCCGGGTGGTAGAGCGGCTGGACGCATGCCAGGCCACCGGCGCGGTAGAAGCCCTCGAGCATCAGCGCGCACGAGTGGCCGGTGCCACCGACGTGGATCAGCCCGTCGCGACGTACGACGTCGAGCATCATGCCGGCGACGCCGTCCAGCGCCTCAGCATTGGTCTGCTCGACCATGGCGAGATGCGAGCGCATCTGCTCGCCGAAGCTGCTATCGGTCATCGTCCGTCACCTCTCGGAGCAGCGCGGTGGCTGCGTCATCTGTGGGCGCGGCGCGCAACCGGTCCGCGAGACCGGCGGTGAGCGCCCGGGCAAGTGCGGCCACGAGCCCCACGTGGGCGTCGCGGTCGGGCGAACTGAAAGCGAGTACGACGTCCACGGGGTCGAAGCTCGGGTGGCCGAACCGGACCGGCGCCGCTAGGTGGACGGCCGCCAGACCGAGCGCGTGTGCGCCGTCCTCAGGTCGGGCGTGCGCCAACGCGATGCCGGGAGCGACGACGATGTACGGCCCGTGTTCCCGGACGATCTCGACGCACCGGTCGACGTACTGCTCGGAGACGGCGCCGGCTGCGGACAGCAATCGGGCGGCGGCCCTGACGGCTGCCGCCCAATCCTGTGCGGGCACCTGCACCTGCGCCGAGACGCAGGTGGCGGTCCCTACGCCGCTCGCCATCCTGCTGACTCCAGTCCGGCGAGAATCTTGGCGGTCATCTCGTTCTTGTCGATGAAGTTCTCCACGGTCACGACCACGGGTCCACGTCCGACGAACTCCTCGGTGTGCATGGCCTGACCGATCAGCATGTCGGCGTGCATTCCGCGCGCCGACGACACGTCGGTGGCCTGGACGTGGGCGCGGATGCCCAGCTGCTTGAACACGTCCTCGGCGGTCATTCGCATGATCAGCGAGGTGCCCATGCCCACGCCGCAGATGGTCAGGACCTCGAGGTCCTCATCCACGCCCTTGCGTCCAGACATTTCCTGCGTCCCTTCTCAGAGCCTGACGACAGACGTCAGACCTTCGTCAGACCTTCGTCAGCTCTCGCGCGTCGGCCGGGGCGGACGGCAGGACAATCGCCTTCGGGCCCGTGAGCCGCTTGTAGAGCGAGTAGAGGCCGTAGATGACGACGGCGGTGAAGATCCAGCCGAACACCGTCACGAAGCCCTGGTATCCGTCAGCGAAGCCCAGCGGGTGCCGGACGAACAGGATCGCCCAGTTCACGATGTACCAGTCGGGGTCGGCGAGCGTCGCCATCTGCGGGCCGTTGTGCACCAGCAGGTTCCACGTGATCGCCTGACCAAAGGCGAGGAACAGGCCGTTGACTGCACCGCCTGCGACCGCGCCCGGCCAACCACCGTGCTTGTTGCCGAACACGCCGGCCGCGCCACCCGGGAAGAAGAGCATGATCATCGGCGGCACGAGGACGAATCCACCGAACCAGCCGAGTGCCGGGAAGAGCGCCATCATGACCAGGAAGACCGCGGTGCTCGACAGGAAGCCGATCATCACGGCGGTGGGCGAGTACGGGAACACCGTCGGGCAGTCCAGGGCCGGACGTGCGCCCGGGATGACCTTGTCGCTGATGCCCTTGAATGCCGGGACGATCTCGGCGAGGAACATCCGCACACCGAACAGCAGGACGGCGATCCCGCCTGCGAAGCGCAGCGCGGACACGACTGCCCACACCCACGGGTTCATGGTGGCGCTGTAGGTCGCGGCCTGAGCGTCGTAGACCTTCGGGTCCGCGAAGGCCATCGCGATGAGCATGATCGCCATGATCACGACGGCAGTGGCGACGTTGACGTCCTTGAAGAAGGACAGCCAACGCGGCATGTGCAGCTTCTCGGTGTCCTGCCGCTCCGGGTCACCGATCCGCTTGCCGATCGCTGCACCCAGATACGCCGCCGATGCGCTGGTGTGGCCGTAGCCCCAGTCGTCAGAGCCGATGACCCGCTCCATCTTCTTCTGGAGCACGATCGGCTGGACTGTCCAGTACGTCGCCACGATCGCAGCGCCGACGAGGATCATCGTCCACTTGCCCATGCCTGCCCAACCGGCGGACAGCGAGGCGGTGACGACAACGCTCATCCAGAACATCAGGTGGCCGGTCAGGTAGACGAACTTGAGCCTGAACAGCCGCACGATGGCGATGTGCATCAGGAACGCGACGGTGATGACCATCGCGATGACCGCTCCCTTGTCGGCCATGAACTTGTCGAGCGAGTACTTCGGCAACGACGACGGTGGCGTCTTGCCGAAGGCGCTGGCGGTGATCGCCTGGAAGGCGCTCAACCCGCCGACGAACACGGCGATGCCGATGAACATCGCATAGACGCCGACCGCTGCCCGGATTGCCCCGGACATGATCTCGTCACCGCGCTTCTTCTGCAGCGCCAGTCCGATCAGGACGATGATGGCGATGAGGATCGCGACCTCATTGAAGATGTTGTTCGCGAACCACTCCAGGGTTTTCTCGAACGTATGCACTGCAGCCACCTCCCTGCGGCTGAACCAGCCGACTACGTTCAAAGTGAGCGTGGCCAGACGTCGTCGCTAGAGCCGAAAGTCCTCGCTCAGCACGAGGTCGTCGGCGACGGATGGGACCAAGTGCCCTAGCCGCGAAATGCCTCCGACAGCAGGCTTTCGGCATGATCGAGATCGCGACGCTGCTCGGGGACGAGGCGGAGACGCTGCTCGCCCATGTCTGCAAGGGGCTGCCGAAGGAGGACCTGCACCTGCCGGGGCCGGACTTCGTGAGCCGTGTGGTCGCCGGGACGGACCGTTCACCGCAGGTCCTCCGCAACCTGCAGGCGCTGTTCGGGCACGGGCGCCTGGCCGGCACCGGCTACCTGTCGCTGTTGCCGGTCGACCAGGGAGTCGAGCACTCGGCGGCGGCTTCCTTCGCGCCGAACCCTCGCTACTTCGACCCCGCGAACATCGTGGAGCTGGCCATCGACGGCGGCTGCAACGGCGTTGCCAGCACGCTGGGGGTCCTCGGCGCGGTCTCGCGCCGCTACGCCCACCGGATTCCGTTCATCGTCAAGCTCAACCACAACGAGCTGCTGACCTACCCGAACCATCACGACCAGGTGATGTTCGCGACGGTCGGGCAGGCGTTCGACCTCGGCGCGGCCGGGGTGGGAGCGACCATCTACTTCGGCTCACCGGAGTCCGACCGGCAGCTTCAGGAGGTCCGGGACGCGTTCGCTGAGGCCCACCAGCTCGGCATGTTCACCGTCCTGTGGTGCTACCTGCGCAACGCAGCCTTCACCCACGACGGGGTCGACTACGCGGTCTCCGCTGACCTCACCGGGCAGGCCAACCATCTCGGCGCGACGCTGGAAGCCGACATCATCAAGCAGAAGCAGCCGCAGAACAACGGCGGCTACGTCGCCCTCGGCTTCGGACGGACGAGCCCGGCGGTCTACGACGAGCTCACCACGGACAACCCGATCGACCTCACCCGCTGGCAGGTCGCCAACTGCTACCTCGGCCGGGTCTCGCTCATCAACAGTGGCGGCGCGTCCTCAGGGACAGACGACCTCGCGGCCGTCGTACGGACAGCCGTCATCAACAAGCGTGCCGGCGGCACCGGCCTGATCACCGGCCGCAAGGCGTTCCAGCGGCCGACCGCCGATGGCATCTCGCTGCTGCACGCCGTCCAGGACGTCTATCTCGACGCGGATGTCACGGTCGCATAAGAGGAGTCAGCATGGTCACGCGTCAGGACATCGGGACGGTCACGATGACGGCGCCGGAGTCGACGGCGTGGCCCACCGTGCACAAGTCGCCGGAGACCGTGCGATCGGCAAATCTGTCCGACTACGACGAGACGCGCGCATCCTTCACGTGGGCGGGCGCGCGAGCGCAGCTCGACGGGCTTCCGGGTGGTGGCATCAACATCGCTCACGAGGCGGTCGACCGGCACCTTCGGAGCGAGGTCCGTGACCACGCAGCGCTGCGGCTCGTGCACGCGGACGAGAGCGTCACGACGGTGACGTACGGCGATCTCAGCCGGCTCTCGAGCAAGTTCGCCAACGTCCTTCGCACCCTGGACATCTCCCCCGGCGACCGCGTCTTCCTCCTGCTCGGGCGCCGGCTCGAGCTCTACGTCGCACTCCTTGGCAGCCTCAAGCATCGCGCCGTCGTCAGCCCGTTGTTCGCGGCGTACGGTCCGGAGCCGGTGTGCCAGCGACTCCGTCTCGGCAACGCCCGCGTCCTCGTCACGACCCGGTCGCTCTACCGCCGCAAGGTCGCGCCGCTGCGCGACAGCCTGCCGGAGCTGCGGCACGTGCTCATCGTCGACGGCGACGAGCCCGGGACTCTGGACTACGCCGCCTTGATGGAGGCCGCGCCTCCCGTCTACGCCATCGAGCCGACCGGCGCCGCGGACGTGGCGCTCCTGCACTTCACCAGCGGCACCACCGGCACGCCGAAAGGTGCCGAGCACGTGCACGAGGCCGTCGTCATGCACCATGCGACCGGGCGCTTCGCGCTCGATCTGCATCCGGACGACGTCTACTGGTGCACAGCCGACCCCGGGTGGGTCACGGGCACGTCGTACGGCGTCATCGCCCCGCTCTGTCACGGGGTCACGCTCGTCGTCGACGAGGCGGAGTTCGACGCGGCTCGGTGGTGGCGCATCCTCACCAGCGAGAAGGTCACGGTCTGGTACACCGCGCCGACAGCGCTTCGGATGCTCATGCGGTCGCCCGGCACGCCGCGTCTCGACCACGACCTGTCGGCACTGCGTTTCGTCGCGAGCGTCGGCGAACCCCTCAACCCCGAGATCGTCCTGTGGGGTGAGCACGCCCTGGGGCTGCCCGTGCACGACAACTGGTGGCAGACCGAGACCGGCGGCATCATGATCGCCAACTTCGCGGGCTGCGACATCAAGCCGGGGTCGATGGGCCGGCCACTTCCCGGTGTCGAGGCGGCTGTCGTCCGCCACGACGCGAACGGTGACGCGATCGTCACGCAGGACGACCAGGCCGAGCTCGTCGGAAGCCCGGACGACGTGGGCATCCTCGCCCTGCGACCGGGATGGCCGTCGATGTTCCGCGGCTACCTCAACGAGGAGGCGCGTTACCGGTCCTGCTTCCGGGGCGGCTGGTATCTGTCCGGTGACCTGGTCCGCCGTGACGCCGACGGCTACTTCTGGTTCGTCGGCCGCGGCGACGACGTCATCAAGTCGGCCGGGCATCTCATCGGTCCGTTCGAGGTCGAGAGCGCGCTGCTCGAGCATCCGGCGGTCATCGAGGCCGGTGTCGTCGGCAGACCGGACGACGTCGTCGGTGAGGTCGTGGTGGCGTTCGTCGCCCTGCGCCCGCCCTACGAGCCGACGGAGGAACTCCGGCGCGAGCTCGTCGGGTTCACCCGCAAGCGCCTCGGCGCGGCGGTCGCGCCACGCGAGATCAACTTCCTGGACACGTTGCCGCACACCCAGAGCGGCAAGATCCTTCGCCGCGAGCTGAAGGCACGGTCATGACGACAACGGTTGACACCACCCGGGCACTTGACCGCGAGCGCGGTCTGGCGCTGCTCCGGCAGATGACTCTCATCCGGCGCTTCGAGGAGAAGTGCGTGCAGCTCTACAGCGCCGGCACGATCCGCGGCTTCGTGCATCTCTACATCGGCGAGGAGGCCGTCGCCGCCGGCGCGATGCGTGCGTTGACGCCTGACGACGCTGTCGTGTCGACGTACCGGGAGCACGGTCACGCGCTCGCCCGCGGGATCCCCACCCGCGCGGTGATGGCGGAGATGTTCGGCAAGGTCGAGGGATGCAGCGGCGGGCGCGGCGGTTCGATGCACCTCTTCGACGTCGGCAGCCGCTTCTACGGCGGCAACGCCATCGTGGCCGGCGGGTTGCCGCTGGCGCTCGGGCTTGCGCTGGCGGACGACATGCGCGGCCGCGATGCGGTGACGGCGTGCTTCTTCGGCGACGGCGCCGTGGCCGAAGGTGAGTTCCACGAGACCCTCAACCTGGCCGCACTCTGGCGGCTCCCTGTGTTGTTCCTCTGCGAGAACAACCTCTACGCGATGGGCACCGCGATCGAACGCGCCCAGTCACAGACCGACGTGGCCTTGCGGGCGAGCAGCTACGAGATGCCGGCATGGAGCGTCGACGGGATGGACGTTCTCGCTGTCGAGGACGCCACCCGTGCCGCGGCCGAGGCAGTGCGGGCAGGAGGGGGCCCGCACTTCCTGGAGCTGCGCACCTATCGCTTCCGCGCGCACTCGCTCTACGACCCGGATCGGTACCGCACCAAGGACGAGATCCGGCAGTGGATGCAGCGCGACCCGCTGCCGGCGTTCGTCGAGCGAATGCGCGCTGCGGGCAGCCTGACGGACGCCGACGTCACCGCGATCGAGGACGAGGTCGCTGCCGAGATCACTGACGCCGTCGACTACGCGCAGTCGGGTCACGAGGAACCGGTGACGAGCCTGACCCGCTGGGTCTACAGCGACGCGGGAGCAGGGACATGAACACGACCTATCGCGAGGCCATCCGGTCCGCTCTGTCGGAGGCGCTGGAAAGCGACGACCGCGTCTTCCTGATGGGTGAGGACGTCGGTCGCTACGGCGGCTGCTTCGCCGTCAGCCTCGGGCTGCTGGAGCAGTTCGGGCCGGACCGCATCCGCGACGCCCCGCTGTCGGAGTCCGCCTTTGTCGGGGCAGGCGTCGGCGCCGCGATGGCCGGCATGCGACCGATCGTCGAGATCATGACGGTCAACTTCAGCCTGCTGGCACTCGACCAGATCATGAACAACGCCGCCACGCTGCTGCACATGTCCGGCGGGCAGTGCGCGGTGCCGTTGGTTCTCCGCATCCCCACCGGCGGGGGCCGACAGGTGGCGGCTCAGCACTCGCACTCCCTCGACGGCTGGTTCGCGCACATCCCCGGACTGCGCGTCGTGACGCCGGCGACCCTCGAGGACGCGCGGGGCATGCTCGCCACAGCGCTCGCCGACCCCGACCCGGTGCTGATCTTCGAGCACGCGTCCCTCTACCCGATGTCCGGCTCGCTCGACGACGACGCCGGACCGGTCGACCTCGACCGCGCGGCCGTACGGCGCCACGGGACCGACGTCTCGCTGATCACCTATGGCGGCACGTTGCCCATGACGGTTGAGGCTGCGACAACCCTGCAGGACGACGGCATCGATGCGGAGGTCATCGACCTGCGCACGTTGCGACCGCTCGACGAGGCGACCGTGCTCGAGTCGGTCTCCCGGACCCACCGGGCCGTGATCGTCGACGAAGGCTGGCGCAGCGGCAGCATCTCCGCGGAGGTGTCGGCCCGCATCATCGAAGGTGCCTTCTACGAGCTCGACGCACCGGTCGCCCGGGTGTGCAGCGCCGAGGTGCCGATGCCCTACGCGCACCAGCTCGAACAGGCTGCACTACCGAGTGCCGATCGGGTCGTCGCCGCCGCGCGTGAGGTGGTGGGCGCTCATGGGTGAGTTCGTGATGCCCTCGCTCGGCGCCGACATGACGGAGGGCACGCTTCTCGAATGGCTCGTGAAGCCGGGTGACGAGGTGCACCGCGGGGACATCGTCGCGGTGGTCGACACCGACAAGGCGGCGATCGAAGTCGAGTGCTTCGAAGACGGGGTGGTTGCGGAGCTGCTCGTGCCGCCGGGCACCCGGGTCCCCGTCGGCGCGCCACTGGCCCGCTTCGGCGACGGGGCAGCGGCGCCGGCCGTCGCAGCGCCAACACCGGCAGCACCGGCAGCACCGGCAGCGCCGGCAGCGCCCGCTGTCGCGTCCCCGCTCGTCCGCCATCTCGCGCACACGGCCGGCATCGACGTGTCGACGGTCAACGGCACGGGTCCGGACGGCGTCGTCACCAGAGCAGACGTCGAGGCGGCGCGAGTCGCCGTTCCGCTCCCGCGTCCCGACACGGCCGCACCCGGCCGCCGGGTGCCGGCCTCACCGCTCGCCCGCCGGCGGGCCCTCGACCTCGGCATCGCCATCGACACCGTTGCCGGCAGCGGTCCGAACGGATCGGTCACCGTGGCTGACGTCGACGCCGCCGCTGCCGCACGCAACGCACCTTCAACGCCTGAGGCGGAGGCGACGCATGCTGAGGCGCCGCAGCAGCCGCCGACGCCCACGGTGACGGTCCCGGCCGAGACCTCGGCGGCGGACCGCAACGCCGCCATGCGCCGCGCCATCGGCGAGCTGATGGCCAGGTCGAAGCGCGAGATTCCGCACTACTACGTCACGACGACGATCGACCTTTCCGCCGCGCTGTCCTGGATGCGCGACGTCAACACCCGCCGGCCGGTCTCCGAGCGGCTCGTGCCCGCGGCGCTGCTGCTGAAGGCGAGCGCGCTGGCCGCGCGGGCCGTCCCCGAGCTGAACGGCTTCTGGGTCGACGACCACCTCGAGCGGTGCGACCACGTCCACCTCGGCGTCGCGGTGTCGCTGCGACCGTCCGGGCTCGTCGCGCCGGCCATCCTGGATGCCGACATCCTCGACCTCGACACGCTGATGAAGGGGCTTCGCGACGTGGTCACGCGCGCCCGGTCCGGCCGCCTTCGTCGTACGGAGATGACCGACGGCACGCTCACCGTCACCAACCTCGGCGACAACGGTGCCGAGTCGGTCCTCGGTGTCATCTTCCCGCCGCAGGTCGCGCTGGTCGGGCTCGGACGCATCGTCGAGCGGCCATGGGCGAGCGGCGGGATGCTCGCCGCCCGGCCGACGGTCACCGCGACCCTGTCCGGTGACCACCGAGCCACCGACGGACATGCCGGGAGCCGCTACCTCGCGGCCCTCGACGACCTCCTCCAGTCACCGGAGAAGCTATGAATCCCACCGAAGCCACAGCAGCGGTCGCCGCAGCCCTTGGGTCGATCGCCCCGGAGGTCGACATCGCCACCGTGGACGGCGACGCGCCGTTCCGGGAGGAGATGGACCTGGACTCGCTCGACTTCCTCAACCTCGTCGAGCTGCTCCACGACTCGACCGGCGTCGAGATCCGTGAGGACGACTATGCCCGCGTCGGATCCCTCACGACGCTGGTGGACTACCTGGTCAGCCACTCCCCGGTCGCGACGGGGGCATGACCAGAGCGATCGTGGCCTCGAGGTCTTCGAGGACCTGTGACACCGTCATACGTCCGGACAGCAGCGTCACGACGTCGGTCAACCAGACCTTGCCGATGACGTGGGCGACGAGGGCGTCGTGCTCGCTCTCCGCCGGCGTGGGCACGGCCGCCTCCGGGTCGCGGTGCGCCGCCGCGATGATGCCGACGAGCATCTCGCCGACCTCCTCGACCTCGCGCGCGGCTTCGGTGTCGGCGCTCATCAGCGCGCGGATCATCGCGCCGGACAACCGACGGTGCCGCGCGAGATAGCGGGTCACTGCAGCGACGACGCGGTAGACCCGCTCCTGCGGTGTGCCGTCGGAGCCGTCGACGCGCACGCTCTCCTGCAGGGTGTGGAACGTGCGGCCCATGGCCGCGACGAGCAGGTGCACCTTCGACGGGAAGTAGCGGTAGAGGGTGCCGAGCGCCACGTCGGCGCGCTCCGCGACCTCGCGCATCTGCACGGCGTCGTACCCGCCGTCGGTCGCCAGCTCCATCGCGGCGTCGAGGATGCGTTCACGGCGGGCGAGCTGCGACGCGGGAATCGACCGCACCGTCGCCATCTCGCCGGACACGGGTCAGCTCCCTGTCGTTGTCGAAGCGCTCTCGAGGGCCACTCGCGCGGCCCAAGGGTAGTCAGCCTTCCCGCTCGGTGAGCGGCGAATCTCCGGCACCAGGACCACCGATTTCGGCGCCTTGTAGCCGGCGACGTGCGCCCGGGCGTGCGCGATGAGCTCGGCTTCGTCTGCGGCCACCCCGTCACGAAGCTGTACGACGGCAGCGACCCGCTGACCGAAGCGGTCATCCGGAACACCCGCCACGATGGCGTCATAAACGGCCGGGTGGGCTTTCAGGACCGCCTCGACCTCTTCGGGGTAGACCTTCTCGCCACCGGTGTTGATGCACACCGCGCCCCGGCCGAGCACCGCGATGTTGCCGTCCGCCTCGACGGTGGCCATGTCGCCGAGGAGAACCCAGCGCTCACCGTCGATGGTCACGAAGCTGTCGGCGGTCTTCTTCTCGTCCTTGTAGTAACCGAGCGGCACGTGCCCGCGCTGCGCCACCCGGCCGATCACGCCGGACCCCGGCGCGATCGGCTTGAGGTGCTCGTCGAGCACCGCGGTCCGCTGGTTGACGCTGAAGCGCAGTCCCTTGTCCGGGCTGGAGCCGGCGGCCGCGGTGCCCTGGAAGCCGGTCTCCGATGCGCCGAAGTTGTCGAGCAGCATCACGTTGGGCAGCAGCGACTGCAGCTTGTCGCGCACCGCGGCGGACAGAATCGCGCCGGCCGAGCTGATCGCGAACAACGACGACAGGTCGGCACCCTTGCGCGGCCCCTCCAGCGCCTCCGCCAGCGGCCGCGCCATCGCGTCGCCGACGATCGACATCGAGTGCGCCTTCTCGCGAGACGCGGTGTCGATGACGTCGACCGGCTCGAACTTGCGCACCAACATGACCTTCGCGCCCTGCAGGAAGCCGATCCACGTCGCGAGCTGGGCCGCGCCGTGCATCAGCGGAGCGACCGGGAACATGTTGATGACGCCCCTGGTCGCCAACCGTTCGGCGACCTCCTCCGGGGTGGACACCGGGGTCCCGACCGGGTCGGCGCCGCCCATGCCGGCGAAGAAGAGGTCCTCCTGCCGCCACATCACGCCCTTGGGCATGCCGGTCGTGCCGCCGGTGTAGATGACGTAGAGGTCGTCGGGCGATCGAGGGTCGAAGCCGCGGACTTCCTTGCTCGCGGCGAGCGCGTCGTCGTAATCGACCGCGCCGTCCGGCCGCGGACCGTTCCCGACGGTGATGACATGCCGCAGCATCGGCGTACGAGCACGGACGCCGCTGATCCGGTCGGTGAACTCCGTGTCGACGAGCACCGCAACGAGGTCGGCGTCGTTGAACAGGTAGGCCAGCTCGTCCTCGACGTAGCGGTAGTTGACGTTGACCGGCACTGCACGAACCTTGAAGCAGGCGATCATCGCCTCGACGTACTCCGTGCAGTTGTAGAGCTGCAGGCCGATGTGGTCGCCCGGCTTCACGCCGACGTCGAGGAAGTGGTGCGCGAGCCGGTTGGCCCGGCTCTCGAGCTCGGCGTAGGTCAGCCGGCGGTCGCCGAAGATCAGCGCCTCGCGGTCCGGGACCGTGTCGGCGACCGACTCGAAGATGTCGGCGAGGTTGAAGTCCACGACGTCCTTTCCCTACCTGACCGTGCCGGTCAGACCGGCGTCTGCGCGAGGTGCGCCCCGAGTGCGATGAGCTGACGGGTCGGCGTCCCGAGCTCGTGCTCGATCTGCTTGCCCCAGAGGAAGTAGCGGTGCAGCGGGTAGTCGAGATCGACACCGAGACCGCCGTGCAGGTGCTGACAGGCGTGCAAAGCGCGCATGCCGCCGTCGCCGGCCCAGAACTTCGCGACCGCGACCTCTTCCGTCGCCGGCCAGCCCTCGGACAGACGCCAGGCAGCCTGCAGCGCGGTCAGCCGCACCATCTCGGTGTCGATGTAGGCATCGGCAGCGCGCTGGCCGACCGCCTGGAACGACGCGATCGGCTTGCCGAACTGCTCGCGGGTGGCCGTGTGCTTGGCGGTCATGTCGAGCGCGGCCTGGCACACACCTGCGGCCACCGAGCAGAGCGCCGACGTGGTGTGCAGCCGGAGGTCCTGCAGGAGGTCGTCGGCGTCGGTCACGACGTCGGCCGCCGCGACCCGTGCGCCGTCCAGCACCAGCAGAGCCTGCGGCTCACGGTTGGTCGTCTGGAGCTCCGTGACGGTGACGCCGCTTGCGCCCCGCCGGATGAGGCCCGCGATCGGCCCCTCGCCGAACAACGCGGGAACGACGACCAGGTCGGCTTCGGCGCCGTACGGCACGAACGGCGCCTCGCCGGTCAGGACGTAGTCGGCCCCGTCCCGGCTGGCCAGCACCTCGCCCTCGAAGGCGGTCGTGACGATCGTCGAGCCGTCGGCGACACCACCGAGCAGGTCGGTCGCGACCTTGTGCGCACCGAGGACGAACGCCGTGGTGAGTGTCGGCACCGCGGGGACCGGCGCGACCGTACGGCCGACCTCCTCGAAGACCAGTGACAGCTCGAGGAAGCCGAGACCACCACCGCCCTGCGCCTCCGGCACGGCGATGCCGGTGATGCCGGCGGCAGCCAGCTTCTGCCACAGGTCGCGGTCGAACACCGACCAGCCGGCGGACTCGAGGTCCTTCAGGTGGTCATGGGTGGCGACGTCCGCGAGGATCTCGCGGGCGAGCGCGCGCAACGACTTCTGGTCGTCAGTCAGTCCGAAGTCCATGACGTCTCCTACCGCAGCGATCGCGGCATGTTGAGGCCGAAGATGGCGATCAGGTCGCGCTGGATCTCGTTGGTGCCGCCGCCGAAGGTGAGGATCAGCGTGCCCCGATAGGCCCGCTCGACCCGGCCGGCCAGCACCGATCCGGGTGATGTGCGCTTGAGGATGCCTCCCGCACCGAGCACCTCGAGCAGCAAGCCGTAGCACTCGCAGTAGGTCGTCGTGCCGTAGACCTTCACGCCGGAGGAGTCAGCGATGCTGACCTTCCCGACGCTGTCCTGCCAGATGTTCTTCCAGTTGAGCAGCCGCAGCGCCTCGAGGCGGGCGTGCACCTTGGCCAGGTGGACCTGCACCCACTCCTGGTCGATGACGCGACGACCGTCGGGCAGCTTGGTCTCCTGTGCCCAGCGCCGGGTCTCGAGGTAGTTGCGCTCGAGGATCGCCGGCGAGGCGAGCGAGATGCGCTCGTAGTTGAGCTGCGTCGTGATGACCGTCCAGCCACCGTCGATCTCCCCGACGGTGTTGGCGACCGGCACCCGGACGTCCTGGTAGTACGTCGCGTAGGTCGTCGCGTCGCCGATCGTGCGGATCGGTGTGTAGGAGAAGCCCTCACTCGACGTCGGGACGAGGATGATGCTGATGCCCTTGTGCTTGCTCGCATCCGGGTTGGTGCGGCACGCGAGCCAGATGTAGTCGGCGTGGTCGGTCAGGCTCGTGTAGATCTTCTGGCCGTTGATGACCCACTCGTCGCCGTCGCGCACCGCGCGCGTCTTCAGCCCCGCGAGGTCGGTGCCGGCCTGCGGCTCGGAGTAGCCGATCGAGAAGAAGCACTGGCCCTGCAGGATTCGCGGCAGGATGTCGTTCTTGACCTCGTCGGACGCGAACTGCATGAGCGCCGGGCCGACGGTGTTGATCGTCAGGAACGGCACCGGAGCCCCGGCGCGCTGTGCCTCGTCGTAGAAGACGAACTGCTCCATCGGTCCGAAGCCGCGACCGCCGTACTCCTTCGGCCAGCCGACCCCGAGCCAGCCGTCCTTGCCCATCTGCGCGACGGCCTCCAGGCACTTCTTGCCGCCCATCTCGCCCTGCGCCATCTCCGCCGCGACCTCCGGCGTGACGAGCTCGGCGAAGTAGGCACGCAGCTCGTCGCGCAGAGCGAGCTGGTCGTCGGTGTAGGCGATCCTCATGCCCGGCCTCTCCTAGAAACCCGCACTCGACGTGACGCCACCGTCGACGACGAACTCGCCACCGTTGCAGTACGACGACTCATCGCTGGCGAGGAACGTGATGACGTTCGCCACGTCCTCGGCTGTGCCCATCCGGCCCAGCGGCACCTTCTTGGCGACGTACTTGCGGCCATCCGCGTCCATGACCGCGCGGGTCATCGGGGTGTCGATGCCGCCGGGGTGCACGGAGTTGCAGCGGATGCGGTCCGGGCCGTACTCGAGCGCGCCGACCTTGGTGAGGCCACGGACGCCGAACTTGCTCGCGGTGTAGGCGCCGCAGAACACCGTCGCGCCGAGGCCTTCTGTCGACGACAGGTTGACGATCGAGCCACCGCCGGCGCGCTTTAGCGCGGGGATGCCCGCCTTCATGCCGAGGAAGACACCGACGAGATTGACGTCGATGACCTGGCGGAACTCGTCGAGCGGTGTGTCGGCGACGGCGTTGAACTTCAGGATGCCGGCGTTGTTGACGAGCACGTCGAGCTTGCCGAACTCGCGCTCGGTCTGCTCGACCGCTGCCAGCCACTGCTCCTCGGAGGTCACGTCGAGGTGGACGAACCGAACCCGGTCGCCGAGCTCATCGGCCAGCGCCTTGCCGTCGTCGTCGAGGAGGTCGGCTGCGACGACGGACGCACCCTCGGCGTGGAACTGCCGCACGGTCGCCGCGCCCATGCCGCGGGAGCCGCCGCTGACCAGCGCGACCTTGCCTTCGAGCCTGCCGCTCACGGTTTCTCCGATCCGACGATCCACATGGCGAAGAACTGGGCGCCGCCGCCGTAGGCGTGGCCGAGCGCCTTGCGCGCCCCGTCGACCTGGTGCTCCCCCGCCATGCCGCGCACCTGAAGCGCCGCCTCGGCGAACCGGCACATGCCGGACGCACCGATCGGGTTGGACGAGAGCACGCCGCCGGACGGGTTGATCGGGATGTCGCCTTCGAACGACGTCGAGCCGTCGTCGACCATCTTCCAGCCGGTCCCCTCGTCGGCGAAGCCGAGGTTCTCCATCCACATCGGTTCGTACCAGGAGAACGGCACGTAGATCTCGGCGCAGTCGAGGTCGCGGCGCGGGTCGGTGACGCCGGCCTGCGCGTAGACGTCCTTCGCGCAGTCGCGGCCGGCGTGCGGGTTGACCACATCGCGGCCCGCACCCATCGTCGGCTCGCTGCGGACAGCTGTGCCGTGGATCCAGGCGGGCGGGTTGGGCGTGCCCTGCGCCGTGTCCTCGTCGGCAAGGATCACCGCGCACGCACCATCGGAGGACGGACAGGTCTCGAGGTAGCGGATCGGGTCCCACAACATCGGGGACTCGCGCACCTTCTCCTCGCTGATGTCCGGCAGTTTCAGATGTGCGTAGGGGTTGCGCAGCGCGTTGAGCCGATCCTTCACCGCCACCTTGATGCCGATGTGGTCCGGTGCGTTGGCGCGACGCATGTAGGCGCGGATGACCGGCGCGAAGTATCCGCCGGCACCGGTCACCGAGCCACCGGTGAACGGCAGCCGGATCGACAGCGCCCAGGTCGCGTTCGACTCGCTCTGCTTCTGGAAGCAGACGACGAGCACGCGCTTGTGCGTCCCGCTCGAGACCAGGTGCGACGCCATCACGCCGGTCGAGCCACCGACGCTTCCGGCGGTGTGCACCCGGATCATCGGCTTGCCGACCGCGCCGAGAGCGTCGGCGAGGTAGAGCTCCGGCATCATGACGCCCTCGAACATGTCCGGCGCCTTGCCGATGACGACGGCGTCGATGTCCGACCAGGTCATGCCCGCGTCGTCGAGCGCGCGCTTCGCCGCCTCACGGACGAGCCCTGCCAGCGACACGTCCTGCCGCTTGGCTGCGTACTTCGTCTGGCCGACACCGACGACCGCGACCCGCGCGCTCACTGTGACCCCTCCAACACCGCGACGAGGTTCTGTTGCAGGCACGGGCCGCTGGTCGCGTGCGCGACGGCGCGTCGGGCCTTCCCACCGGCGATGCCGGCAGCGGCCGAAGCGAGTCGCTCGAGACCGCCGACCATCACCGGGCCGGCGGCACTGTCGACGGGCTGTCCGTCGAGGCCGAGCGCGTCCCGGAGCACCAGCTCCTGATGCGGGTAGGGCACGTGCAGCCAGGCCGCATCGACGTCCTGTACGCCGGCCGTCGCCGCCGCCGTCTGCGTGGAGGGAGATGCGGTGAGGTCGCGCACTCCCAGGGCCGGTGGCTCGATCCGGTGGTCGATGCCGCGGATCCACACCGGGTGGTCGGTGATCTCACGGGCGCGGTCGCCGACGGCCAGCACAACGGCGACGCAGCCGTCGGCGACGTAGGTCGGTGGGACGTCGGGAACGTCATGGAAGCGTCCGCTGTCCTTCATCGCCTGCGCCTGCAGCGCCGCGAGCCCGCGGGCGTCCGGCCACAACGGCGCGACGCAGTAGGGGTCGAGCTGCAGTGCAAGCGTCCGGTCGACCTCGCCCCGAGACGGCCTGGCGAAGGCATAGACGAGAGCCGTGTCGATGCCGTCCTCCTGCAGGACGTTGACGGCCTCGTAGAGGGCGAAGGCGCCGTCCATCTCGACGTGCGACTCGCGGATCGGCGGCCACGCGCCGACCGCGTCGAGTGCGCCGACGAACGCGAACGGGAACCCCTGGAGGTAGTCGCTGGACCCCGACACCGTGAACCCGATGTCCTGCTGGGTCAGGCCGACCTTGCCGAGCGCCTCCTGGATGACCGGGAGCAGCATCTCGACCTCGTTGCGGGCCGGTTCGCTGGGAGTCTCGAACGACGCCCAGGAAACGATGGCCACATCTCTGCGCACTAGACGTAGTCCTTGTAGGTGTCGTAGTCGGCGTCCGGCTCACCTGTCGGCCGGAAGTACTTGATGCTGCCGAGATTGGGCTCACGGTCGGCGTCGTCGACCCAGACGGCTTCGACCCGCATGCCGAGTCGCACCTCGTCCGGGTCGCACTCCTGGATCAGGAACATCGAGGTGATGTCCGCGCCGTCGAGCCGGATCCAGGCGCTGACGTACGGCGCCTCGAGCCCCGGACTCGGGATGCGGGTGACGCAGAACGTGCAGACCGTGCCCTTGCCGGAGAGCGTCAGCTCCTCGTCGGTCGCGACGCCGCACATCGAGCACGCGCCGCGCGGCGGCATGTAGACCTTCTGGCACTTCGGGCACCGCTGCCCGACGATCTCGCCCTTCTCCAGCGACCGCAGGAACCGCGACGACGCGACGCCCGGCGTGTAGGAGAAGTCGAGATGGATCGGCGTGTCGACGATCGTCACGTCGCCGGGCGCCTCGGCAGCGGTTTCCGTCATGCGGACACCACGTCGAAGCACACGAGGTCGCGGATCGAGCCGACTCGGTTGTCCGCCCACCGCGCCTTCACCCGCATGCCGGTCGACATCGCGCTCGCATCGCCGGCGTCGACCGCGGCGAGCAGGCCGGTGTCGGCGCCGTCGAGCTTCACGAGCGCCCACGCGAACGGCCGGTCGAGAGGCTGCCCCTTGCGCGGAGTGTCGTTCCAGGCCCAGGTCACGACCTCGCCTGCATCGCCGACCTCGACGATCTCGGACAGGTCCTCACTGGTGACCGGGTCATACTCCGCCGGCGGCACCAGCACCCGCCCGTCCGAGGCGCGTACGCCGACGATGCGCCGATCCCGCAGCGCCGTCATGAACGCACCGATGACGGGGCCGGTCGACCGCGTGTAGACGTATTCGATGGGGTGGTTGGCGACGAGGACGTCCGAGGCACTCATGCTGTGCTGCCGCCAGGGGAAGCCGGGATGAAGCGCACCTGCATCTCCTTGATGCCGTTGATGAAGTTGGACCGCAAGCGACGCGGCTCGGCGACGAGGTCGACTCGCTCGCACTGCGTGATGAGCGACCGGAAAAGGCACTCGATCTCGAGCTTCGCCAGGTGCCGGCCCAGGCAGAAGTGCGGCCCGCCGCCACCGAACCCGACGTGCGGGTTGGGTTCACGGCCGATGTCGAAGATGTCGGGGTTGGCGAAGACGCTCTCGTCACGGTTGGCGGACGAGTAGTAGATGACGACCTTCTCGCCCTTCTTGATCGGCTGCCCGCCGATCTCCACGTCCTGCGTCGGGGTGCGCCGGAAGAGGTTGACCGGGCTGACCCAGCGCACGATCTCGTCGGCAGCCGTCGGCAACAACGACGGGTCGGCCTTCAGGCGCTCCCACTGCTCCGGATGTTGTGTCAGTGCATACATGCCGCCGGAGATCGCGT
Organism: Mycobacteriales bacterium; assembly: GCA_035690365.1. Taxonomy (GTDB): domain Bacteria; phylum Actinomycetota; class Actinomycetes; order JAFAQI01; family JAFAQI01; genus DASSKP01. Next base: position 26,377 of record DASSKP010000002.1, on the reverse strand, counting down.
TGCGGGTCGTCTCGTTGCCGGCGACCGCGAGCAGCATGAAGAACAGGTCGAACTCGAGCTCGCTGAGCACGTTGCCCTCGTCATCCGGGCTGATCAGCTTCGAGACGATGTCGTCCTTGAGCTCCTCGCGCTTCTTCTTGGCCAGGTCGTTGGCGTAGGCCCACATCTCCTGCGCTGCGCCGAAGCGCTGCTCCTCGGTGACGCCGTACTCCGGGTCCTGGCCGCCGACCATGCGGTTGGACCAGTCGAAGACCTTGTGCCGGTCCTCGATCGGGACGCCCATGAGCTCGGCGATGACGATCAGCGGAAGCTCGGCGGCGCACAGGGTGACGAAGTCGCCCTCGCCCTTGGCGAGAGCCTGCGCGACGATCTCGTCGCAGTTGTGCTGGATGCGCTCCTCGAGCCGCGCGATCATCCGCGGCGTGAAGCCGCGGTTGACCAGCTGCCGGGTGCGGGTGTGCTCGGGCGGGTCCTGGTTGAGCATGAACATGCGCTGCTGGTCGATCTGCTCCTGTGCGTACTCGTCGAGCATCGCCGTCTTCTCCCAGGAGGAGAACAGCTCCGGGTTGCGCGAGACGTAGATGACGTCGGCGTGCTTGGTGATCGCCCAGTAGCCCTCGGGCAGCTGCGGGTCGTCGTGCCGGAAGACCGGCGCCTCGTTGCGCAGTCGCCTCAGCTGGTCGTGAGGGACGCCGCTCTCGGCGTACTGGTCCAGGTTGTAGACGTCGATCTGCAGGTCGGTCACAGCCGAAAGCCCCTCGGAGCGGGATGAGAACGTGTTCTAATCTGGCGCCGATCTGACGGGGCGTCAACAGTTGTAGCGGCCAAAATTAGAATGTGTTCTACTTCGTCCATGGCTGACTCTGCCGGCTCCCCCGCGCGGGAGACTGTGATCATCGAGGCCGTCCGGACGCCGATCGGCAAGCGCAACGGCTGGCTCGCGGGGGTCCACCCCGCGGTCGCGCTCGGACACGTCCAGCGAGCTGTGATCGAGCGGGCGGGCATCGACCCGACCGAGGTCGAACAGGTCGTCGGCGGCTGCGTCACGCAGGGCGGTGAGCAGGCGAGCAACATCGCCCGCTACGCCTGGCTGTACGCCGGGCTGCCGCAGACCGCCGGTGTGACGACGGTCGACTGTCAGTGCGGCTCGGCCCAGCAGGCCAACCACTTCATCTCCGGGCTCATCGCGGCCGACGCGATCGACGTCGGTGTCGCCTGCGGCGTCGAGATGATGTCGCGGGTCGGGCTCGGCGCGGCTGTCTTCGGCGGGCCGGGCGTCCCGCGACCGGACGGCTGGGACGTCGACCTCCCGGACCAGTTCACGGGCGCCGACCGGATCGCCAACGACTTCGACATCTGCCGCGAGGACCTCGACGAGTTCGGCCTGCTGTCTCAGCAGAAGGCGGCGCAGGCGTGGGCCGAGGCTCGCTTCGACTCGCAGATCGCGCCGATCGACGCGCCGGTGCTCGGCGAGGACGGCCAGCCGACCGGCGAGACCAAGCGCGTCGACCGCGACCAGGGTCTGCGCGAGACGTCTCTCGAGAAGCTCGCCGCGCTGAAGCCGGTGCTCGAGGGCGGCTTGCACACAGCGGGCACGTCGTCGCAGATCTCCGACGGCGCGGCTGCGGTGCTACTGATGTCGCGGGAGAAGGCGGAGGCGCTCGGCGTGAAGCCGCGTGCGCGGATCGTCGCGCAGGCACTCGTGGGTGACGAGCCCTACTACCACCTCAACGGCCCGGTGGCCGCGACCACGCGCGTGCTCGACAAGGCGCGGATGTCGATCGCGGACATCGATCTGTTCGAGGTCAACGAGGCGTTCGCCTCGGTCGTCGTCAACTGGGGCCGGCAGCACAAGGTCGACTTCGACCGGGTCAACGTCAACGGTGGCGCGATCGCACTCGGCCATCCGGTCGGATCAACGGGTTCGCGGCTCATCACGACCGCGCTGCACGAGCTCGAGCGCACCGGCGGCACGACGGCGCTCATCTCGATGTGCGCAGGCGGAGCGCTCGCCACCGGCACGATCATCGAGAGGATCTGAGCCTTGTCGCATCTCGAGACCGAGCTGGTGGGTCACGTCCTCGTCCTGACGATGAACCGGCCGGAGGCGAAGAACGCACTGTCGCCGGAGATGCTCGTCGGCCTCGCCGACGCGTGGGACCGGATCGACAGCGACGACGAGATCCGCTGCGCCGTACTCACCGGTGCGGGTGGCGTCTTCTGCGCCGGCGCCGACCTCAAGGCGATGAACGACGCGCAGAACACTTCTGACGCCGCACAGCGCATGCGCTCCGACGCCGGCCTGGCGTGGAAGGCGCTCTTGCGTCACCACCGGCTGACCAAGCCGCTGATCGCGGCAGTCGAGGGCTACGCCGTCGCGGGCGGCACCGAGATCCTGCAGGCGACCGACATCCGCGTCGCCGGCGAGAGCGCGGTCTTCGGCGTCGTCGAGGTGACCCGCGCGCTGTTCCCACTCGGCGGCTCGACGGTGCGGCTGCGCCGCCAGATCGGCTACACGAAGGCGATGGAGCTGCTGCTCACCGGCGACACGATCAGCGCTGCCCAGGCGGAGCGAATCGGCCTCATCGGTCGCGTCGTCGACGACGGCAAGGCACTCGAGACCGCGCTGCAGATCGGCGAGCGCATCGCCCGCAACGGCCCGCTCGCGGTGAAGGCCATCAAGCGTTCCGTGCAGGAGACCGAAGGTCTGCCCGAGGAAGAAGCGCTGAAGATCGAGCTCGAGATCGGCCTGCCCATCTTCGGCACGGCCGACGCGAAGGAAGGCACGCGCGCGTTCAAGGAGAAGCGCGAGCCGCAGTACGAAGGACGCTGACCGCGATGTCGGACGACGCCGCGGTCGACCTCGCGCAGGCAGTCCGTCAGCTGATGCAGGCATCGGTGCTCACGGCCGTCGACGACGAGACCCGTCGCGACCTCGCCGCGCAGGTCGACGCCCTGACCAAGCAGCTCGCCGCGCAGTCGCGCGAGACCATGCCCTGGCCCGACCCGGAGAGCATGCGCCGAGGCGACCGTCCCTACAGCCCGGTCATCGGCGCGGCCAACCCGATCGCTCCCCCGATGACCGTTCGCACCCTCGACGACGGCTCGGTCGTCGGCGAGGCGACGATGCGCCCGATCCACGAAGGCCCACCCGCTGTCGTGCACGGCGGCTGGGTGGCAACGCTCCTCGACCAGCTGCTTGGCCACGCCAACGCTGCCGCGGGTGTCGGCGGCTTCACCGCCGAGCTGACCGTGCGCTACCGGCGACCGACGCCGTACGACGTCCCGCTGACAGTCCGCGCCCGGACGGACAAGGTCGACGGGCGCCGGGTGCACGCGAGCGGGGAGATCGTCGCCGACGGTGTCGTGACAGCGGAGGCCAGCGGCCTGTTCCTCATGCCGTCCGGCCAGCGGCTCGAAGAGGTCGCACGCGAGTACGAAGCCCGGCGCGCCTCCGGCTGACGTGAGAGGAGTCCGGATGCGCAGCGCCCCCCGAGTCGCTGCCCTGCTGTCCGTCGCGACGGTGGCGATCAGCAGCCTCGCCTATGCCGCAGCTCCGAGCGGCATTCATGTCGATGTCGAGCTGAACCTGTCGGCCAGCGGTGACTGGCACGCGGGCGAACCGGGCCTCGCGGTCGACCCGCGGAACTCCCGCAACCTCGTTGCCGTGTGGCCGGAGCAGGACGCGACCGGCATCTACCGCAACCCCGCCACCGGCACGTTCGACACGCTCACTGGCACGCTCGGTTACGACGCCGACCCTGCTGCGAGTCGCTGCGGAGTGGCCGTCTCCGGCGACGCCGGCCAGACCTGGCGCCGTAGCGTCCTGCCTGCGCAGACCGCACAGTCCACGTTGTGTGCGGACGCGACGATCGCAGCCGGACCGGACGGCACGTTCTACGCCGCCGTCATCACCTTCGCTCAGCCGACGATGCCCGTGCCGGGCGTCACCCCCGGCACGCTCCCGCATTTGGCGAACATCGAACCGGCTCGAGGCTCCGCTGACGTCGTCATCCGGTCCACCGACGGCGGCCGCACCTGGAGCTCGCCACCGGTCGACGCGATCGGCAACCGCACCGCCGCCGACCGCGCCCGCTACGCCCCGGGGTCGTCCCCGGAGACCGGCGGCGAGGGAACCTGCGATCGACCGTGGATCACCGTCGACCAGCAGACGAACACCGTGTACCTCACCGCGATCGCCGACGCGGTCCAGTTCAACGGCTCGACGAAGAACGAGAGCTGGGTGACGGCGTCGCACACCGGCGCACGCTCGTTCGGCACCGTCTACCCCGTGGACAGCCCGCGCTTTCCGCAGAGCGGAGCCGCAGCCATCGCAGCCGGTCACGGCATTCTCGCGGTCGCCTACTCCGGTCACCGCTCCGACCAGTCGACGGACGGTGTCGTCTTCGAGACCAGCCGCGACGCCGGCAGGACATTCCGTCGCCACACCTTCGCTGCGCCGACCACGACAAGCGCGCCGTTCGGCGTCTATCTCGCGGGTGACCCGGAACGCGCGGGTCACTACGCGGTCGCCGTACCGGGCAGCGGCGACAACCTCCTCGTCTTCATCACTCGCGACGGCGGCGTCAGATGGTCACGCACGGCGGTAGCGGTAGGCACTGACCGGCCCTGGATCGCGTTCTCACCGCACGGCGCGCTCGGCGTCATGGGTCGAGGCACCGACAGCCAAGGAGCGCAGATCGTCCGCGCCGCGTTCTCGTTCGACGGCGGCGCGCACTTCACGAGACCAGTGCAGGTCAACAGCAAGCCCTCGCCGCCGTTGAAGCCCGGGACGCTGGCCCTGTACGACGACCTGTCGTGGATCACACTCACGGATCGCTATGCCTATGTCGCCTGGGGCGACGACCGCAGCGGCGCGAGGAACCGCAACGGCGAGAACAACGTCTGGGTCGCTCGGGTGCGGATTGCGGGCTAGTCGCCCTGGGGTCAGGAGGTCAGCGGCAGCCGCCGACGGCGGCCGCTCCTGACGGCGGGGCGTCGGACGGGTCCGACCCCCAGCCGGTCACCGGACGCCGCGACATCGAGAAGCGCAGCGTGGCGCCGCGCAGCAGGGCACCTGCGTGCACCCAGGGCCCGGCGACGGGCCGGCCATCCAGCGCAAGGCCGCCGACGTAACCAGCCCGAGGCGCGCCGGCCGCATCGATGCGCAGGTCGCCGTGGGCCAGATGCACGACCGCATGAGGGAACAGCGGGGCGCCGACCGCGAGCACGTCGGTCGCGGGCTGCACGGGATAGAGCCCGAGAGCGCTGAACACCCACCAGGCCGACATCGTGCCGAGGTCGTCGTTGCCGGGCATCCCGCCGGGCCCGGGCGAGTAGAGCGAGAGCATCGCCCGGCGCACGATCTGCTGCGTCCGCCACGGCTGACCGGTCCAGTCGTAGAGGTAGGGCACGTGCAGGTTCGGCTCGTTGCCGAGGAACGCGTACGGCGACGTCGGGCCGTCGTTGAGCTTCGTGAAGAACCGGTCGAGCCGCGCACTCGCTCGGACACGGCCGCCCAATGCCGAGACCAGCGCCGCCGGGTCATGCGGCACAGCGAACGTGTACTGCGCGGCATCACCCTCGACGAAGCCGTCGCCGCTCGTCGGGCTGAAGGTGGGAAGGAATGCGCCTGAAGCCGAGCGCGGCTCGACGTAACCGGTGGCCGGGTCGAAGAGCGTGCGCCACGACGCCGACCGGTCCAGCAGCTGTCGCGTCGTCGCGGTCTGCCGGCATGCGGCGCGGGCGAGCGCGCCGACGGCGAAGTCGGCCGTCGCGTACTCCAGAGTCGTCGAGGCCGGCCCCCACACGGCCGCCGGGTCGGCGACCGCGGCGATGCCGCCGAGGTGGTGCTCCTCCTCGGCGGGGACATAGCCCCGGTTCGCGTACTCCACCAAACCGGGTCGCTCGACGTAGCGTTGCTGCGCGTCGGCGCCGTACGTCGTCGCACCGTGCACCATCGCGGCGAGCGCGGCCTTCACGTCGAAGTGACGGGCGCCGAGCGCCCACGTCGACGCGATTGCCGGATCGGCAGGGTCACCGGTCATCACGGCGGTGTGCTGGTCGGCGAACGACCACTTGGGCAACCAGCCGGACTGCGCCTCGTCGGCGAGCAGCGACCGTACGACGTCCGATGCGCGTTGTGGCTCCAGCAGCGCGAGCAGCGGGATCTGGGTCCGGTAGACGTCCCAACCCGAGAAGTCGGCGTACATCGTCCAGCCGCGGGCGACGTGCACGTTGCCGTCCATGCCGGGGTAGCGGCCGTCGGCGTCGCTGAAGGTCCGCGGCTGCAGCAGCGCGTGGTAGAGCGCAGTGGCGAACATCGTGCGTTGCCCGCTGGTACCGCCTTGGACGATGGCTCGGCCGAGCTCGCGGTCCCACGCGGTCCGCGCGGCGCGGCGTACGCGGTCGAAGCCGAAGCTCGGCTGCTCGGCGGCGAGGTTGTGACGCGCCTCGGCGACGGAGACGAAGGAGACACCGACCCGCACACCGACGACACGGTTGCGCCGGGTGTCGAACTGCGCGTAGGCGCCGGCCTGCGCCGTCCCGCTCGGGTCGCCATCGAGCCGCTTCGGTCCACCGGGGACCGGGCCGTAGTTCTCGGGCAGCGCCGAGATGTCGTGCGCGTCGGTGCCTTGCGTCTGCAGCACCTGGCGCTGCCAGGTGCCGTACGACGCGAACGGCCGGTCGAAGACCGCGGCGAAGTAGACCGTGTAGTTGCCGCCCTGGTAGCAGAACCGGCCCGATGTCGCGCTGCCGGAGATCTCCCGGCGGGCCGGGTCGACGTGCACCGTCGCGTCGGCATCGGCCATCGCGCTGCCGCCGGCGTTCACGAGCACGCTGCTCGTGCGTGTCCGCGGGAAGGTCAGCCGGGCGGCACCGGTCCGCGTCGTGGCGGAGAGCTCGGTGCGGATGGCGCGCGGTGTGTTCGGGTCGAGGGTGACGGCGTAATAGCCCGGCTCGGCGACCTCGTGGCGGTGATCGAAGGCGGGCTGGAACTGCGGGGCGAGGTCGGAGGAGAACGGCTGCGCCGGTGATGCCGTCAGCGGTGCCGTGGTGGGAAGGAACGGAAGGTCCCGGTAGACCGAACAGCCCGCGCCGCTCATGTGGGTGAGACCGAAGCCGGCGATGTGGTCGTCACGCCAGCCGTAGCCGCCGACGTAGCTGACGTCGTTCTGCACGGTGTCCGGGCTCCACTGCACCATCCCGAACGGCACGGTCGCGCCCGGGAACGTGTTGCCCGCTCCCCCGCCCGTGCCGAAGTTGGCTGCGCTGGCGTCGCTGCCGATGAAGGGGTTCACCCACGACGCCGCGTCGCCGGGCGCCTCGTGGCTTCCCGAGTCAGCCGTCGACGGAATCACCGACGCCGCCACTGCCAGGGCGGCCACGCAGACGACCCAGCGCACCTTCCGCACGGGGGAAGAGTTCGGCACCGAAGCCGTCCAAGCCTGCTCGACGAGAGCATTTGCCGATTCGGCGGCGGGCCCATGTCGCAATCCCTACTGTGCGCTTGTGACCCAGACGACTGACTCCAGCGCAGCTTTCGACGAGCTTTCCCGTGAACAGGTGGAGGGCTTCGCGGACAAGTTCCTCGCGGCCTGGAACAGCCACGACCCGAGCCAGCTGGTTGCTTTGTCGACCGCTGACGTGCTGTGGGAAGACCCGTACATCGAAGGCGGACGCCTGGTTGGTCACCAGGCGCTGAGCGACTGGCTGAGCTCTGTCTGGCGGAGCATGCCGGACCTCACGTTCGAGATCGTGGGCAGCCTGCACCTGGCGCTCGACCAGCGCTCGGCGATGGTCAACTGGCGAGGCGTGGGGACGATGACGGGTGAGCTCCGACCGCCGGGCTTCGCCCCGACCAACGGCCGGGTGGAGATGTTGGGTGCGGACACCCACTGGATGCGCGACGGCAAGCTGGCGCATGTGTTGACGGTCACTGACGTGATGGCCGTCGGGCGGCAGATCGGCGCTGCCCCGCAGCCCGGTAGCCGTGCGGAGCGCATGGGCATCGTCATGCAGCGTCTCGCGGCCCGAAAGATGCGGAAGTCCGCAAGCGCATAGCACCACGACTCCGTCTCACGGCACATTCCGGTCGCCGGCCGTAGTCGCCGGTGGCCGGGTTCAGCTCGGCCGGATGCGCCGTGCAGTTCTGTCGGGTAGCTCGTCGTGGTGTCGTTCGACAGAGGCCTGGACTTTCGCAAGCAGCAGGCACAGCTTGCGCTGCTCAGCCTCGCTCAACGCGTCGCAGATGATGGTGCGCTCCCGACTGTGCAGTGCGGGCAGCATGTCATCGACGATGGCCTTGCCTTGGCTGGTGATCACGATCAGCAGCTTGCGCCGGTCGGCAGGGTGCGGCATGCGGCTGATGAGTCCGCGGCCTTCGAGCGTATTGAGCATCGAGGTCATGCTGCCTGTGGTGATGATGAGCCGCTCGGCGATGACGGTCGGTTCGAGGGGTGTGTCGGCGCCATCGAGGACAGCGAGCGCTTGTTTGGCCGTTCCGGACAGGTGGTGGTCTTCCCAAGCCTGCCTGTCGTGAAGACCGATCAACCTGTCGCCGGTCCGAATGATGTTCGCGTAACACTCGGTAGCCAGCCGGTCGGCTCCGGGGTATTCGTCCTCGAAGTTGTCGTCGACGACGATCCAGGGCGTGGCGCGCGCCGGGGAGGGACGACGCGGGTCGCCCCTCCCCTTCCGCTGCTCGTGTGCCCCGCTCAGGAGCTGGTCTCCTCGTAGATCTCGATGCGCGGCGCACCGGTGACACCGACCCTCTGCATGACCTCGGGCAAACGTGGATCGGTGGTGAAGGCTTGCGCGTCGGCAGCTGTCGGCCAGAACGTCAGCACGAGGACATCGTTGGGGTCGTTCGCGTCACGGAGCAGCATGTCGCCGGTGCAACCGAACTCCTTGCGAACGGCCCCGTGCTCGTCGTATCCGGCCTTCCACGTGTCGTAGTCGGCGACGTGGTGTCGCACTGCCACTGTGGTCATGGGCCCTCCCTGGAGGCTGGTCGCTGCTGAGTGCAGGCGACTTGAAGTCAAGTTACTGGACTTCAAGCGAATGTCAATCCCCGGGTCCATGAACCATCCGAACTGACTACGCCCAGGCGTCCGGCAGTTGAGCCGTGGCGGCACCCACCTCTCCGCCGTTAGAGGCCGCAGTGTTGGCCCCGCGCACCTTGCCGTAAAGGAAGGTTGGCCTTGCCGACGCATCTGGCGCGCTCTGGAGCGGCTATAAACGCTTCGCGAGCGGGCTTCGACAAGGGCGGCAACGGGGGACTGCCTTTCGAGGCTCGCTCGCCCGAGCGCATCACTTGTTGCGCGGAAACCGGCGCGGCCTATCCGGCGCGTTGAGTGGGCTCGCGATTGCTGTCATGGCGCTTGACGGCGGCGACGATTTCCGGGCTGCTCAGCTCGTCAAGGGTCATCCGGTGTGCCCAAGCGGCCCCGCCGGCGAACAGCGCCAGTTCCATCGATGCGACCTCGTCTCCCGTGTGAGAGATGCTCCCATCGAGCCAGCGTTCAAGTAGCGCGACGTGGGCGCCGGCGAAGAAGGTCGCCATCACCGGCGCGGGGACTCGTGGCTCGCGTCCGAGCATTCCGACCGCCCGGCGCAGCTGCTCCTCCGAGTGACGCGCAAAGACGGTGATATACGCGGCGCGCGCCCGCGCATCGGCAAGGCACACCTGGTAGAGGTCGCGCAGTTCTTCTGCGTGCTCATACGCCGCAGTGACCGAGGCGTGCTCGTCTGCCGGCAACGGGGTGCGCCCACCGTCATTGCGGTCGGCAAGGCCACACACGAGCCGCTCAGACAACGCTGCCAGCAGCGCTTCCTTACTCTCGTAGTGCCGGTAGAAGGTCGCTTTCGCAACGTCGGCGACCTCTGCCACTTGCTCAACGGTGACGCTGTCATAGCCGATCTCTCGCACCAGGCGAACGAACGCCTCCTCGATGACCGCCCTCGTCCGTCGTACCCGCGGGTCCCTCGGTGGCTGCGACTCTTCACCCACTGCGAGTGCGGCTCCCGACGAAGTCGGACGAGCTGCTGCCGCAGCGGACCGGTCGCGTTCGCGACCGTCGATAGCACCGCGCCGGGTGCGTCCATCGCTCATGTAGCCGCTCCGTTCCGCCCGTGTTGACAGGAGTATGCCGCGCCCGGGCCAGCGCCTTGCCACGTATACGAGACGGTGCGTATCGTTTTCAGTGTTGCGGCCGGGTGCCCCCGTGCCCGGTCGCAACCCCGACGTCAGAGCGCACGTAGAAAGCGCGCGGCGATCGGCGCGGCGACGGCTCCCCCGACGCCGCCGCCTTCGACCAGCACAGCGAAGGCGATGCCGCCCCGCCAGCCGATGAACCACGCGTGCGTTTGCGGGTGTGGTCCGGTGCCGAACTCCGCCGTCCCGGTCTTGCCGTGCGTCCCGACAGGCAGCCCGGCACCGGCCGCCGTCCCCGACTGCACGACCTTCAGCATCAGCGAGCGCAAGGTCGCCACGCGCGCGGCGTCCAACGGCCTCCCGCCGGTCGCCACGCCGGCTTGCTTCGGATTCGTCACGAGGGTCGGCACCTGCTCCGTCCCTGAGTCGACCGCCGCAGCGACCATCGCCATCGTCAGCGGGGACACCGACACCGCACCCTGGCCGATCGCGTCCGCCGCAAGCTCCACGTCGTCGGTCGCCGGCGGCACCGAGCCGCTGTACGCCGGCAACGGCAGTGACCACGACGCGCCGACGCCGAGCGTGCGAGCCGCTTGGGGCAGGTCCGTCTTCGACAGCCGGCTCGACGCACCGATGAACGCGGTGTTGCACGAGATCGCGAAGTCAGTCGCAAACGGCGGCGACGCCGCCGCCTCGCCCTCGAAGTTGCGGAACTTCCGACCGCCGATCGTGATCGTCGGTGGGCACGGCACCGGCGTGGTCGGCGTCACGCCGTGACCGAGCAGTGCATACGTCGTCACGACCTTGAACGTCGACCCGGGCGGATAGTGCCCCTCCAGCGCTCGGTCGTACGACGTGGCATCCGGCGTGTTCGCCACCGCCAGGACCGCGCCGTCGGATGCCCGCACCGCAACCAGCGCCGCAGGCTTCTGCTCGCTCGCCAGCGCTGCCTCCGCAGCGAGCTGCACCTTCTGATCGAGTGTCGTCGCGACATCGCGACCGGGCTTCGGCGCGAACGTCGCCAGCGTCTGCTTAGCCGTCCCGATCGTGTCCTCGATCACGACGCGCCCGCCGGCGGCACCGGCGAGACGCTGCTGGAAGCGGGCCTGCAAGCCGGACAGACCGAGGGTGTCGCCGACGCGGTACGCCGGGCCCGCAGCCTTGAGCACGTCGGCGGTCGCTGTGCCAACCGTGCCGAGCAGTGCCTGACCGAACCCCGTCGCGGGTGGCAGCAGCGCGGTGTCGGCATGGAAGACGGTGCCGGGCAGCGAGTAGATGCGCGACTTCACCGCGTCGTACGCCGGCCGTCGCAACGTGATCACCGGGACGAAGTCATGCGGCCGTGCGTCGTGCACCGCCTTGCGCAGTCCGGCGACGTCGTGCACGCCGACTGCTCGCGCCAGTGTGTCGATCGTCGCGGGATGCCCGGCCATACGCGCCGGCTCGATGCCGATGTGCACGACCGGCCGCGCCGCGAACAACGGCTTGCCGCGACGGTCCAGCAGTGCTGCGCGCGCGGGCAACGCGCGGATGTCAGCGAGATGCGTTCCCGGCGTCAGCGCGGGATGGATGTCGGCGACGGTCCAGTGCACCAGCCACTTGTCCTTCGGCCGCACGAGCTGCAGGCGACCGGAGTAGGTCCACGTCGCGAGCGCACGAATGGCGACATGCGCCGTGAACGACGCCGTCGCGGCACGGCCATGGGTGTCGACCTTGCCGAGTGTGGCCCGCACCGATGTCGCGTGCAGGTCGGTCTTGAGCGCGGTCAGCGCAGCGGTTGCCGCCACCGCCGAGTCGGTCCGCGCGCCGGCCGCTGACAAAGCGCCGCTGCTCCATGCGGCGAGATACGCCTTGGCGGTGGGTGCCGCGTCGGGGGCACCGCAGGCGACCAACCCGACCGCCAGACAGCTGCTGAGGCCGACGAAAGCAACCAGTCGCCGCACCGAAGCCACCAAGGCAACCTATCCGGCGTCATCGGACATTCCGCCGGACGATCACCCGAATGGCCTCGTTCCACCGATGGTGCCTCGGGGAGAAACACGATCGAGCCGTCCCCGGCCGCCCAAAGCCGGCCGGGGTCGGCCGCCACCACTCTCTTCCCTGCGGACGGTTCCACGTGTCAGACGTCATGCTCTCGCTCCAGGCCGGTGTCCCGATCAGCCTTCTGGTCGACCTGCTCGCACCCGAAGGACCGGACTCGGCCGGCATCCTGATCGTCGAAGCCCCCGATGTCGACGACACCTGGATCCAGCGCATAGCCAGCTAAGGAGCACCACGCCGCTGATGCGGCAGAGTCGATGGGTGGAGACCGCGACTCAGACCTATCACCGCTTGACGTCGTACGCGCCCGGACTCGACTGGGACAAGCCAGTCGACGACCCACGCCTTCTGCAGGACCTCGAGACGAACGTCATCGAGAAGCTGCCGTGGTTCTACAAGCGCTACGCGCCCGGACTGCCGACGATCGCGCTTTCGCGTGAGCTGCCGTCGACGACAGCGCCCGCTCTCGCGGTGATGGCCGGCACCGCCCGCGTCGCGTCCGCAACCGTCGACCTGCCGCAGCTCGCCCGACTCCTGCACCTGTCCGCCGGTGTCGTGCGCACGGCGGAGCGGCCGTACGCGACGTGGCTGTTCCGCGCCGCGGGCTCCGCCGGCGGTCGCTTCCCGCTCGAGCTGTACGTCGCTGTTCCCGAAGGTCAGACGGCACCACCGGGAGTGCACTGGTACGACCCCTTCGAGCACGCCCTCGTCACAGTCGGGCCACCACCGAGCGGCGACGCCGTCACCGTCGTCGTGACGGGGGTTCCGTGGCGGACCGGCTGGCGCTACCGCGAGCGCGGCTTTCGGCACATCTACTGGGACGCCGGCACGATGCTCGCGCAGCTTCTCGCGTCGGCGTGCTCCGGCGGCCTGGCGCCTCGGCTCTTCTCACGCTTTCCCGACCACGAGGTGACGTCGCTCGTCGGTGCCGACGGCGTGCACGAGTGGCCGGTCGCTGCCATCGCGCTGGGCGACGGTGCGCCGGCCTTGGCGCCGACCGGTGATGCGGCCGGCGGCGACGTCGATGCAGCGCCCGCGGAGTTCCCGCTCGTCACTGCCGCGCAGCGGGCCGGCGACATGGAGGAGCTCGGTGAGCCATGGCCGGCCGGCGATCCGGTCGAGGTCGACAGCGATGTGGCGACACCGGTCGAGACCCTCGTGCTGTCGCGCGGGACGCAGCGGCTCATGGACCGCAACAGAGGTCTGCCGGAGTCGCTCCTGCGCATGTCGATGCAGATCGCGATGCGCGGCATCGACCTTCCGCACCGAGTCGTGGTCCACGACGTCGGCGACCTGGCTCCAGGCATCTACAGGTGGCCTGACCTGTCAGCGCCCGCGATCGCCGGCGAGCTGCGCGACGAGCTCTACCGGGTCGCGTTGGACCAGGGGCTCGCGGGCGACGCCGCTTTCGTCGTCATCGCAGCCGCCGATGTCAGTTCCCTCGACGACCGCGAGTGGCGCGAAGCACACCTCGCGGCCGGCATCGTCGAAGGTCGGCTGCACCTGGTGGCCTACGCGATGGAAGCGAGCGCCTCAGGCATGACCTTCCTCGACAGCGAGATCCCGGGGCTTCTCGACGAGCCGCTGCAAGGCCTGCTCTTCACGTGCGTGGGCGTGCCGGAGTACAAGTCCGCCGTCGGCGGCGCGCCCGGTGAGCCGACAGCGATCCGCATGGTCACCCCACGCCTCGGCGGGTGACGACGTAGCGTCAACTGGTGCGTCGAGCCTGTGTCGTCGTTCTCGCCGCAGTCAGCCTCGCCGCATGTTCCGGACAATCCGACACGACAGCCACGCCTCCGTCCGTCTCGGCGACACCGACGGCGTCAACGCCAACCACTGCAAGCCCGACGCCGCCGGCCATCGCGGCGAGGACGGTCTGGCTGTGCCGGCCCGGGCACCAGCCCGATCCGTGTGTCAGCGACCTCACGACGACCGTCATCGACGGCTCCGGGCATCAGACGACCGAGCCTGACCCGCGCACGACACGACACCCACGACCGGAGCCTGCTGACTGCTTCTACGCGTACCCCACCGTCAGCGGCGAGTCCGGCGCCAATGCCGATCTCAGGATCCAGGCGGCCGAACGTCAGGTCGCCCTGGTGCAGGCAGCGCGGTTCTCCGCCGTCTGCGACGTGTGGTCGCCGATGTACCGGCAGCGGACGCTCGGCGATCTGTTCGACCTCACCGACGGCGCACCGGACTCGAAGGCGCACCAGATCGCCTACGAAAGCCTTCGCTCCGGCTGGCTCAGCTTCCTCGCCGCACACGACCCGGCAAGACCGATCGTCCTGATCGGCCACTCGCAGGGCGCGTCGATGCTCATCCGGTTGCTGCGCAACGAGATCGACCACGAACCCGCCGTACGTCGACAGATCGCCGTGGCCCTCGTGCTCGGCGGCAACCTCACCGTCGCCCGGGGAACGCCGATCGGCGGCGATCTCCAGCACATCCCGCTCTGCACGAAGCCCGGCGAGTCGGGATGCGTGATCGCTTACTCGACCTTTCCCGGCCAGCCGCCTGCGGGTGCGTTCTTCGGTCGACCGGGCAGCGGCGTCAGCCTGCTGAGCGGCAACGTCCGGACGGCCGGACTGCAGGTGGCGTGCGTCAACCCGGTCTCCCCCGGCAGCCACGCGGCACTCGGACTACACCCCTACTTCCCGACCGCTCTGGCGCACAGCGGCATGAGCACACCCTGGACGGCGTACCCGGACCACGCGACAGCACAGTGCCGGACAGGCGCCGGCGCCACGTGGCTACAGGTCTCACCCACACCGGCGGGACGCAAGACCGCGCAGCTGCTGCACGAGCGGCTCGGAGCGCTCTGGGGCTTCCACGACATCGACGTCAACCTCACCCTCGGCGACCTGGTCGCCGACGTCTCGGCGAGCGTCGCCGGGTGGCATCGCCGGCACTGAAGGTGCCTTGCTCCACACTTGCTCCGTGGACGTCACCCCTGACCCCGGCCCAGCCGGCGACTGGACGGCGCCGGGCGCCTATGTGGTCAGCCCCGGCGTGCACCGCCTCCCGCTGCCTCTGCCCAATGACGGGCTGCGCGCCGTCAATGTGTATGCGATCGCCGCTCCCGACGGCCTCGTGCTGGTCGACTCGGGATGGGCGATCCCGGCAGCACGCGAGGCACTCGACCAGGCACTCGATGCTCTCGGTCACACCCTCGCCGATGTTCGTCGCTTCCTCGTCACGCACGTGCACCGCGACCACTACACGCAGGCGATCTACGTGCGGCGTGAGTTCGGCACCAGCGTCAGCCTCGGCGCCGGCGACAAGGGCTCACTCGACATCGTCATGACGCCTGCTCGGGCGCCGCTCAAGGAACAGCTCCAGCATCTGCGCCTGCTCGGCGCGAGCGAGCTCGTCGACAAGCTGATGGCCGCACTCGGACCCGACCACGACCCGGTCAAGGCCGGGTGGGAGCTGCCGGACATCTGGCTGCAGGGCGGCGAGCTCATCGACGCCGGCCCCGTGCGGCTCGAAGCGGTGCCGACACCGGGCCACACACAGGGCCACATGGTCTTCCATGACACGTCCAACGCGCTGCTCTTCGCCGGCGACCACGTGCTCCCGACGATCACGCCGTCGATCGGATTCGAGCCGGTGCTGTCGCCCAACCCGCTCGGCGACTTCCTCTCGTCGCTCGCCGTCGTACGCGATCGCGCCGACGCCCGTCTCCTTCCCGCGCACGGCCCGGTGACCGACAGCGTGCATGCCCGCGTGGACGAGCTCGTTGCCCATCACGGGAAGCGCCTGGACGAGACGCTCGCCGCGATCAACGCAGGTGCGGTGTCGGCGTACGACGTCGCCTCGCAGCTCACCTGGACGCGGCGGGAGCGCAAGCTCGACGAGCTCGACCCGTTCAACCAGATGCTCGCGATCGCCGAGACCGCCGCGCACCTCGAGCTGCTCGTCGCTCAGGGCCGGGTGTCCTACGCGGACGTCGATGGCCTGCGCTGCTACCGCGCCGAGTGAATAGGTACCGTCGAGCAATGCCCAGCAGAGACCGGCCCTATCGCGCCGTCATCCGGACGGCCCTCGGGCTGTTCCGCGCACTCGACTTCCGCATCACCCTCGAAGGCGCCGAGCACATCCCGTCCGATGGTGGCGCCGTCATCGCGGCCAACCACGTCAGCTACTTCGACTTCATGCTGGTCGGCTACGCCGCGCTGCCGCATCGACTGGTGCGGTTCATGGCGAAGAAGTCGGTCTTCGACCACAGGGTCGGCGGCCCGCTGATGCGCGGCATGAACCACATTCCTGTCGACCGGCAGGCCGGCGCATCCGCCTATGCCGCGGCCGTGAGGGCCCTGCACGACGGCGAGCTGGTCGGCGTCTTTCCCGAAGCGACGATCTCGCGCGCGTTCACCCCGATCCCGATGAAGTCCGGCGCAGCCCGGATGGCCATCGATGCGGGTGTTCCGATCGTGCCCGTCGTCACGTGGGGCGCACATCGGCTCTGGACGAAGGGCCGCAAGCCGCGGTTGCAGCGCCACGTGCCGGTGACCATCCGCGTCGGCGAGCCGCTGCTTCCTGCCCCCGGCGAGGAGGCGGCGGCGCTCACCAAACGGCTGGCCGAGACGCTGACGCAGATGATCGACGAGGTGCAGCGCGCCTATCCGGAGCGTCCGACGCCTGGCCAGGAGTGGTGGCTGCCGGCACATCTCGGGGGTACGGCACCGACGTTGGCCGATCTCTCGCGTTGAGCCGCTCCCCCAAGGCCGTTGTCCTCGTCCTGCACGGCGGCACGGAGCACAGCTACGACCCGGTCGGGTGGCGCAACCTCGCCGGTCTGCGCATGTTGCCCATCGCGATGACACTCCGCGCGCGAGGTCGGCGACATGGCGTGCTCGTCGAGCCGGTGCGCTATCGCGTCCGCGGCTGGAACGGGGACGACGCGTCACCGGTGGCCGATGCACGGGCCGCGCTCACGTCTGCGCGGGAGCGACACGGCGGACTGCCGGTGGTGCTCGTCGGCCACTCGATGGGCGCCCGGACCGCCTTGCGCGTCGCCGATGACCGGGACGTCATCGCGGTCGTCGGCATGGCGCCATGGACTCCGAGCGGTGAGCCGGCAGACCACACGGCCGGTCGTCGGCTCCTGCTCCTGCAGGGTGACCGAGACACGGTGACACCGCCGGAGGCCTCGCTGGCATTCGCACGACGTGCGGCCGCGGCCGGCGCGAGTGTCGCCCGCGTCGTCGTCCGCGGCGACGCGCACGCCATGCTGCGTCGCTGGCCCACGTGGCATCGACTTGCTGTCGACCTCGTGCTCGCCGAGGCCGGCATACGGCGCCTTTCGCCGTTCCTCGCCTCCGCCTACGAGCGCGGTACTGCCGGAGACTTCGAGGTCGGAGTCTGATCGTCAGCCGGTGACCCTGAACCTCGTCTGCTCGAGGCTTTGGCCGCACTGTGCGAAGAACATGCCGACGCCGCCGGTGCGGTCCCGCGGGACGATCGGGTAGGTCCCGGTGACGCGCGTTCCGCGTACCTGCACCGCGATCCTGCGCACCGTGTCGGGGTCGTTGCGGGACCCGAAGTTCTCGGCGTCGTTGTTGAAGCTCACGGTCGGCGGCAGGTTCGCGGGGTCCGCCTCACCGCAACCCGTGACGAGGATGTGCACGACGGTGCCGGGCGGGCCGCTCGTCGGTGTCACCGAGATGTCCAGCGCGGGCTCGTTCGGTGGGACGCAACACTTGGTGGGCAACGGAGCTCCCGTCGGTGGTCCGGTCGCCGTGGCGCGCAGGACCGCCTGGTCGCCGGACGAGCTGTGACATGCACCCACGGCGAGAACGGCCAGGACGACGACGACCTTCCGGATCACCCGCACGATTCGCCTCCCCACCATCCACGCGCGGCTTGCGACGCCGGTTGCCTGGCTCTGCCACACCGCGCTGAGAGGTCATCGCCGTGACGGTCGCAGCCTTCGTGCTCACGAACGCAGCCGTCGGCGCACTCGTGGTCATCCGGGCGGCGAGCCGGAGCCCGCGCCGCATAGAGACGGACTCGCCGAGTGGTACGAAAATGGGCATTCGCAGGCGCTCAGGAGCCATGGTTCGTACCAACCGGCGTCGTACGGGGCGGGTCTGGTGGGGAGCCGGGCTCCGGGACACTCACCGCCCGGAGTAGTCGTCCATGAGCCGCGCGAACTTCTCCCACGACAGCTTGATCTCGCGCGCCGTGTGCGCCGGGCGCCAGTCGATCGTGCCCTTGCTCAGGTGCAGCTCGCCGAGCTTCGCGTTGTCGCTCCACACCTCGATCTCGACGTCGCTGTTGATCACTGAGGCGCTCGGCAGAGACATCCTGATCTCGTGGACTGGCATCGTCGGCCTCCGCAACTGTCGATGCGGGGGATTGTCCTCGATCAGGCGCCGCGCAGCGGCATTCCCGCGGCTCGGTAGATGTCGTCGAGCAGCCGCATCGTCACCACAGCGTCCCGCGGCGTCGTCGGGAACGGCGTCCCGTCGCGCACCGCCGCGACGAAAGCCTTCAGCTGGGCGACGTACGACGCGTCACCGCGCACCCGCTCGCGTGTCGTCTTTCCGTTGACCGTCACCTTGAGCGAGTTGTAGATCTGCGGCGCGACGTAGTTGAGCACCTTCATCCGGCCGCGCGTGCCCTCGACATGCGCGGCGACGCGCAGCAACCGGTGCGACCACATCGACGCCTCGCTCCGCCCGACAGCGCCGCTCGCAAAGCGGAAGTGTGTCGTCATCGCCCGGTCGATCCGGCCCTCACTGCGACCGAGAGCCTTGGCCGACGCCGACACGACCTCCGGCTCCCCCGGCCCGAGCAGCCGCATCGCGTGCACGGGATAGCAACAGTCCATGGTCGCGCCGCCGGCGAGCGAGTAGTCGTAGCGGATATCGCTGAACTTCGGCAGCGGGAAGCACAACCACGTCCGCACGCGCTGTACGTCGCCGATCCAGCCGTCATGCACGACGGAGCGCATGCGTTCCGCGAGCTCGTGGTAGCGGTAGTGGAACGCCTCCATCACCACGACATCGGAGGCCTCCGCGACGTCCGCGACGTGTTCCGCCTCCGCCGCATTGGCGGTGAACGGCTTCTCGCACAACACATGCTTGCCTGCTGCGATCGCCTTCAGCGTCCACTCCGCGTGCAGGCCGTTCGGTAGCGGGATGTAGATCGCATCGATGTCCGGGTCGGCGACGAGGTCGTCGTAGGTCACGTGCACCTTCGGGATCTCGTGCTTCGACGCAAAGGCCTGCGCGCGCGACTGGTCGCGAGCCGCGACCGCCGTCACCGCGACTCCGGGCACGACCCGGGCCGGCTTGACGATCGCCAGCGGAGCAATCCGCGCGGCGCCGAGCACGCCGACCCGCAGGTCCGCGGTCACTGGGTCCAGATCTCGGACACCTCGGCGACCAGCGCCGCACCCTGCGCGCGGCCAGCGCGCGCGGCGGGTCCGGCTGCCGCCGGGTCGAGGGGATTGGCCCCGATGGCGGCGGCCGACTCCTCGTCCGGCCGGATCGTGAACACGGTCGACTTCTTCTCGACCTTCTCGAGCCGTTTCGCGATCGCCGGCTCGGGTGCGGTGAAGTCGCTCACCGGTGCGAGCACCAGCACGACACCATGGCCCTCGGCGAGATCGACGTTCGCCGATGTCCGCACCCCGCCGTCGATGTACCGGCGGCCGTCGATCGTCACCGGCGGCCAGATGCCCGGCACGGCGCACGACGCCGCGACCGCGTCCACCAGCGGCACCCCGTCGTCAGCGGTGAGGATGCGCTCCTCCCCCGTCGCTGCGTCGACGACGACGATCTGCAGCGCCTGCTCCGGCCACTCGTGGGATGGCAGCCGCGCCTCGATCACCGTGCGTCGCGCACGCTCCGGCACCGTCCCCGCCGCGATCGCATAGCGACCGATCGCCGCGCGAAGCTCCGGTCCGGGCGAATGCGTCGAGAGCAGCGCACCCCAGTCGGCCACCATCTTCTCGACATCGAGCTCCGCCGCGATCTCCGTCGACGGTCCCTCCGGGAACACGTGCCGGTCATAGAGCTCCGCGAGCGGCGTCCCGCTCAACAGCTGAGCACCAACCGCAGACCCGGCCGACGTGCCGATGACGACATCCGCCGCGGTCACGTCGATGCCACCCTCGGCCAGACCGAACAGCACGCCGGTCTCCCAGCCGATGCCGGCGACGCCTCCTCCGCCGAGCACCAGCGCGCGACCGTTCACAGCAGATTCCCCGCAATCTCCCGAACGGCCGCGACGGCATCACCCTGCGTCGGCAGCAGGAACACACACCGGTCGATGCCCAACGAGGCGTAGTGCTCGATGACTGCCCGCTCCGGCCGGACGAGATACATCGTCACCGGCGGCGTCGGGCGACCGGCCGCCGAGGCGACCGACCGCAGCGTCTCCAGCCGGTCGGCGAGCTTGGTCGTCGACGGCATGGGCATCCAGCCGGCGCCCAGGTCGACGGCGAGCTGCATCGCGCGCTTGCCGCCTCCACCGACCAGCACCGGCAGCGGCGACTGCACCGGCTTCGGCCACTGCCACGACGGTTCGAGCCGCTCGTGCTTTCCGTCGTACGACGCCTCGTCCTGCGTCCACAACGCCTGCATCAGCTCGACGCGTTCCTGCAGCACCTCGAACCGGTCGGCGAACGCCACGCCGTGATGCGCCAGCTCCTCCTCGTTCCATCCCGCGCCGACGCCGAGCAGCACTCGCCCGTCGGACAGCAGGTCGAGCGTCGACACCTCTTTGGCCAGCACGATCGGGTCGCGCTCGACGACGAGGCACACGCCCGTCCCCACCCTGAGCTGCGTCGTCGCGGCAGCCGCCGCCATCAACGCGATGAAGGGGTCCTGGGTTCTCGCATACTCCGCGGGCAGTTCCCCACCCATCGGGTACGCCGTCCGCCGCGACGTCGGGATGTGGGTGTGCTCGGCGACGAACAGGCTCTCGAAGCCTGCATCCTCGGCAGCGCGCGCGACGTCACGGACGTCGCTGGTCAGGTCGGTCGCGAACAGCGCGACACCGAGATGCATGTCCGGAGTCAGTCGAACGTGATGACCTGGCGGATGGCCTCGCCCGCCTTCATGACCTCGAACGCGTCATTGACGTCGTCGAGCTTGAGGCGGCGCGTGACCATGCCGTCGAGGTCGAGCCGGCCGGCGCGCCACAGCGCGATCAGCCGCGGGAAGTCGCGCTGGATGTTGGCCGAGCCGTAGTAGCTGCCGCGCAGGTTTTTCTCGTTGTAGAAGAGGTCGAAGGAGCTGAGCTGCAGCATGTCGTCGGCCCGCCCGACACCGACGACGACGGTCGTGCCGCCCCGCCGGGTGTTGTCGTAGGCCGCCTTGATCGTGTCGCTGCGTCCGACAACCTCGAAGCCGAAGTCGAAGCCGGCACCACCGGTCAGCTCGCGCGACGCCTGCGGCAGATCCGCAGGGGTCACCGCGTGGGTGGCACCGAACTTGCGCGCCCAGTCGAGCTTCTGCTCGACCATGTCGACAGCGACGATGACGGCCGCCCCCGCGGCCCGTGCACCCTGGATCGCGCTGATGCCGACGCCACCGCAACCGATGACGACCACCGACGAGCCGGGCTCGACCTTCGCTGCGTTGATCGCCGCACCGACCCCGGTCATGACACCGCAGCCGAGCAACGACGCGACATCGAGCGGCACGTCCTTGTCGATCTTGATGGCGCCCTGCTCGAGGACGATGAGCTCCTCGGCGAACGTCCCGGCGCCGGCCATGCCGAAGACGGGCGTCGTACCCATCATGAAGTGGGCATCGCTGAACGCATTGAGCATGTAGGCCATGCACAGCTGAGGCTGACCGTTGACGCAGTCCTTGCATGCACCGCACTGCGGAGACCAGCAGACGACGACGTGGTCGCCTTCGGCGAGTCCGGTGACACCCGCGCCGACCTCGACGACCTCTCCCGCACCCTCGTGGCCGAGCACCGCCGGCACAGCGACGGGAATCGTGCCGGTCATGGCCGAGAGGTCGGAGTGGCAGACGCCGGTTGCGCGGATGCGAATCCGCACCTTGCCGGCACCGACCGGCGTCGACGCGACGTCGTCGCGGACGTCGAGGGTCGTGTCACCGACCTGGTGCAGGATCGCTGCCTTCACTCGTCAACCTCCTTGAGCGCAAGCGCGCGCTTGGGACACGAGTCGACGGCCTCACGGACCTTGTCGAGCTTCTCGTCCGCCGGGTACTCCTCGTGCAGGTGCAGGTTGTCCTCGTCGTCAACCTCGAACACCTCGGGGAGGATCCCGACGCAGACGGCATTGGCCTCGCACTCGTCGTGGTCAACGACGATCTTCATCCGACCCACCGCGGCAGTAGAACACGTTCCAACATTGCCCAGCAAGGCCGGGGTAGGAGTTTTCTGACGGGTCGTCATATTGTCCGACGCATGGTGCGGATGGAGCCCGTCGAGCCCGAGGCCGACTGGATGCTCCACCTCTCCGTCGACGACGGCATCGCCACCCTGACGCTCGACCGACCGGAGAAGCTCAACGCCTGGTCGTGGGAGGCGTCCCGACAGCTCGGGAAGCGTGCCGACGAGATCCGCTTCGACGACAGCGTGCGCGTCGTCGTCGTGCGCGCCGAGGGCCGCGCGTTCTGCGCCGGCGTCGACCTCGGCATGCCGGAGGACCGGGTCACCGGACGCTCCCCCGCCGAGAAGGTGCGCAACTACTACGAAGGCATCCGCTGGGTGCACGAGCGGTTCCACGCGTTCAGCGAGCTGCCGCAACCGATCGTCGCGGCCGTGCACGGCTACTGCCTCGGTTTCGGCTTCGAGCTCGCGCTGATGTGTGACATCCGGGTCGCAGCCGACGATGCGGTCTTCGCGCTCCCGGAGGCGACGGTCGGAGTCGGTGTCGACGCCGGTGGTGACCTGCGGCTGGCTCGTGAGGTCGGCGCCGGGTGGGCCAAGTTGCTCGCGCTGACCGGCCGGCGCATCGATGCAGCAACAGCCGAGCGGCTGGGCATCGTCCAGGCACTCACGACGCGCGAGGAGCTCGACGACACCGCCTACGGCATCGCCCGCGACATCCGTGACAACGCGCCACTTGCGGTGCAGAGCATCAAGCGCACGATCAACGCCTTCGCCGATCGCGGCCTTGCCGAGGCGTTGCGCTTCGAAGCCATGAGTGCATCGGTCGAGTTCGTCTCCGAGGACATGCCGAAGGGCTACGCCGCCAAGGCCGCCAAGCAACCGGTGACCTTCGAAGGCATGTGACACGTGCTCCCATCGCCTCCGCCGCTCGGCAGCCGCATGCTGCCCGAAGGCACGTACGACGGCCACGCGGTGCTCGTCACCGGCGGCGGCACCGGTCTCGGCAAGGCGATCGCCGTCGAGTTCGGGCGTCTCGGCGCAGCAGTCGCGATCGCCAGCCGAAGTGCCGAGCATCGCGACGCAGGAGTCGCAGCAGTAGAAGCGGTCGGTGCGCGAGCCATCGGCGTCGAGCTCGACGTGCGCGAGCCCGAGTCGATCGCCGCAGCCTTCGACGCGGCACGAGCCGGCGTCGGCACGGAAGTCTCCGTGCTCGTGAACAACGCTGCGGCAAACTTCCCTGTCGCCGCCGCGGATCTCTCGCCCAACGGCTGGCGCGCCGTCGAGCGGATCGTGCTCGACGGGACGTTCTTCTGCTCCCAGGAGCTGCACAGACGTTCGGTGGCCGACGACAGGCCGGCAGCCATCGTCAACATCGCGACGACCGCCGCGATGACCGGCGGCCCGGGCATGGCACATTCGGCGGCGGCGAAGGCCGGCGTCATCAGCCTCACGAAATCGCTCGCCGTCGAATGGGCGATTGACGGCGTACGGGTCAATGCACTCGCACCGGGTCTTTTTCCGCATGACGACATGCCGGAGGCGCTCCGGGCCGCTCGCGACGACAGCGTCGACGCCCGCCGGCAGCCCGCGGGGCGCGTCGGCGAGCCGCACGAGCTCGGCTGGGCGGTGACGTGGCTGGCGTCGCCGTACGCGTCGTTCGTCACCGGGCACGTGCTCGTCGTCGACGGCGGCAACTGGCTGCGCCGCGACTTCGCGATGCCCCCGGTCACGCCGATCGGCGCTCAACTTCCTCGACGTGTCTAGTCCCCTGACCTTTACACGAATCCATGTCAGCGTCGGGTATGATCCTGGGTACCGGGTGTGCCGTTACCCCCGTGGCGGCACACCCGGCTTCACGTCCCTGGCATCTGACGTCTGTATGCGATACATACTGTTTCCGTGCCCGGCCTCACGATCGAGGAGCTGGCGCGCCGGGTCGACATGACGCCTCGCAACATCCGGGCCCATCAGTCACGGGGATTGCTGCCACCGCCTGAGCGCACCGGCCGCGTTGCCGTCTACGGCGACGCTCACGAACAGGCGCTGCTCCGCATCAAGGAGCTGCAGAAGCGCGGCTACAACCTCGCCGCGATCTCCGCGCTGCTCGCCGAGGGCGGTGACGACCGGTCCGCGCTCGCCCGCCTCGTCCTCGCACCGCTACTCGAGACCGACGAGATCGAGCTCACCCGCGACCAGATCACGTCGATGTTCGACGTGCAGCGCGACACCAAACGACTGGCGGACGCGCTGGAGACGGGCTTGCTCGTCGACCTCGGCGACGACCGCTACCGGATGCCGAGCCGGCAAGTGCTCGAGGCCGCACGTGACCTCGCGCAGCTCGGCATGCCCATCCTCGAGCTCTACGACATGCAGCTGGACGTCACGATCTCGACGCAGGACCTGGCGCGCCGGTTCGTCGACATGTGCCTGAAGTGCGCGCTCGAGCCGTACGCCGGCGCACGAGCACCGGTTCGTTGGGAAGAAGTGCGCGAACGCTTCGACCGACTGCAGCAGCTGACGACGAGCGTGCTCATCGCGACGTTCGCGATGAACGTGCGCCGCGCGACGGAGGCGTTGCTGGACAAGCAGCAGCTGCCCGGCAACGACTAGCCCATCCGGCTTCGGAAGTTCCTACACTCCGCACATGGGTGCATGCCCGGCGTGCGCGAAGGACGTCCCCGGCGAGTTCGCGTTCTGCCCCTTCTGCGGCGCGGCGCTCGCCGGCCCACCCCGCCGCCGTGAGGTGCGCAAGGTCGTCACCGTCCTGTTCTGCGACATCACCGGTTCCACAGAGCTCGGCGAGCGTCTCGACCCCGAAGCGCTGCGCCTGCTCCTCGCGCGCTACTTCGAGCGGATGAAGGCCATCGTCGAGAGTCACGGCGGCTCCGTGGAGAAGTTCATCGGCGATGCGGTCATGGCCGTCTTCGGTGTCCCCACCGTGCACGAGGACGACGCCTTGCGCGCACTGCGCGCCGCCGTCGCCATGCGCGACGCCCTGCCCGACCTCGGCATCGAAGGACGCATCGGTGTGATGACGGGTGAGGTCGTCACCGGCACGGAGGAACGCCTCGCGACGGGCGACGCGGTCAATGTCGCGGCAAGGTTGGAGCAGGCGGCGCAGCCGGGCGAGATCCTCATCGGACACGAGACACTGGCGCTCACCCGGGACGCAGCGGAGGTCGACCGGGTCCCGCCTCTCACCCTCAAAGGGAAGAGCGAGCCGCTCGTCGCCTACCGCCTTCTCACCGTGCACGGCGACGAGGGCCTCACGCGCCGCCTCGACACGCCGCTCGTCGGCCGGGCAACGGAGCTTCGCCGGCTGCGCGACGCCTACGACCAGGCGGCCCGGGACGACTCGTGCCAGCTCTTCACCATTCTCGGCAGCGCCGGTGTCGGCAAGTCCCGGCTGACAGCGGAGTTCCTCACGTCACTGACCGACGTCCGGATCGCCCGGGGACGCTGCCTTCCCTACGGGGAAGGCATCACCTACTGGCCGGTCGTCGAGGTCGTCAAGCAGCTGCCGGACGTCGAGCTCGAGCCGGCCGCCGCCCAGGGCATCGAGGCGCTGCTCAACGACAACGCGGCCAGCTCCACCGAGCAGATCGCTTGGTCGTTCCGCAAGATGCTGGAGGCTCATGCGGCGAGCGCTCCGCTCGTCTGCGTCTTCGACGACGTGCACTGGGGCGAGGAGACGTTCCTCGACCTCGTGGAGTCGGTCGCCGACCTGTCCCGAGGGGCGCCGATCCTGCTGCTCTGCGTGGCGCGCCCGGAGCTGCTGGACCGGCGACCGGCCTGGGCGGGCGGCAAGGTGAACAGCACCAGCGTCCTGCTGGAGCCGCTCGACCCGAGCGA
>DASSKP010000001.1:0-26163 GCA_035690365.1 Mycobacteriales bacterium | reverse complement strand
GCGGCGGGCCTGACCTGGCGGCCGCTCGAGCAGACGGTCGCAGACACCCTCGACTGGGTGTCGAAGGCGAGGGCCGACGGGCACTACACGCCGCGCGAAGGCGTCGGGCTGTCCGCTTCCGAGGAGGCCGCGCTGCTCGCGGAGCAGTGAGGATTCCCGGTCGGCCGGAGCGGGCGAAACCGCCTGATCGATCCGAAACCGGTGCTACGTTCGAAGAGCTCAGCAGCGAGCAGTCCGCGCCTTTCACCGGCGCTCGCTGTCTGACCAGGGCAGCGCGCGCCACCTGACCCGAAGTGGATGCGTTGCATGAGTCCCGCCGTTGACCCGGCCCCGCTGCCGCGCTGCTGCCCGGCGCACCCCGACTGGGAGACGTTGCTGTCTCACTTGACCGACGACTTCACCGAGCTGACGTCGGTGGACGTCCTCCGCGAGCTGGCCCGCGCCCGGCAGGCGGTGCGGATCGTCACGCTGGAGGCGGCCGACGCCCTGGAGGTCGCCGAGCTCATCACGCGCAACCAGCTGATGCTGATGTCCGGCCGCATCGGTGACGTCGCGCGGCTCGACCCCGAGGTGCACCGAAGGCGCGAGGACCTCAGCGTCGGCTGACCGATGACCACCAGCTGTCAGTAGACCGGCTGGGACTTGTCGACCTGGGTCGCCCACGCGGAGACGCCGCCCTGCACGTGCTTCGCGTCGGAGAACCCGGCGTTCTTGAGCAGTGCCAGCGCCTCTGCCGACCGGATGCCCGTCTTGCAGTAGGCGATCACCGGCTTGTTCTGCGGCAGATCAGCAAGCTTCGACGGCAGCTCGCCCTTCGGGATGAGCACCGCACCCGGAATGCGCACGATCTCCCACTCCGCCGGCTCACGCACGTCGACGAGCAGGAAGTCGTCACCGCTGTCCATCATCTGCTTGAGCTCGGTCGGCGTGATCGTCGAGCCGGCCGCAGCCTGCTGCGCCTCGTCAGAGACAGTCCCGCAGAACGCCTCGTAGTCGATGAGCTCGGTGATCGTCGGGTTCTTGCCGCACAGCGGGCACTCGGGGTCCTTGCGGACCTTCACCGAGCGATAGGTCATCTCGAGGGCGTCGTAGATCATCAGCCGGCCGACCAGCGGGTCGCCGACACCGGTGAGGACCTTGATCGCCTCGGTCACCTGGATCGAGCCGACGCTCGCGCACAGCACACCGAGCACGCCACCCTCGGCGCACGACGGGACCATGCCCGGCGGGGGCGGCTCGGGGTAGAGGCAGCGGTAGCAGGGACCGTGCTCGGACCAGAAGACCGACGCCTGACCGTCGAAGCGATAGATCGAGCCCCACACGTAGGGCTTGTCGAGCAGGACACAGGCGTCGTTGACGAGGTAGCGCGTCGCGAAGTTGTCGGTGCCGTCGACGATCAGGTCGTACGGCTCGAAGATGCGCATCGCGTTGGACGAGTCCAGCCGCTCCTCGTGCAGGTTGACCTGCACGAGCGGGTTGATCTCGCGGACGGAGTCGCGCGCGCTCTCGGCCTTGCTGCGACCCACGTCGGACTGGCCGTGGATGACCTGGCGCTGAAGGTTGGACTCGTCGACGACGTCGAAGTCGATGATGCCGAGGGTGCCGACACCGGCCGCCGCGAGGTACATCAACGCGGGCGAGCCGAGACCGCCGGCGCCGACGCAGAGCACCTTGGCGTTCTTCAGCCGCTTCTGCCCGTCCATCGCGACGTCCGGGATGATCAGGTGTCGCGAGTAGCGGCGGATCTCGTCAGGCGTCAGCGACGCGGCGGGCTCCACGAGCGGGGGAAGCGACACGGGACGTGCTCCTCGAACCAGGCGCAGCGCTTGCTGCGACAGAAATGCTTGCTGCGACAAGGGTCGCACGAGGTCAAACCATCGCGGGAGTGAGGTTCTTCCCGGCGTACGCGGGCATTTCGATCATGTACGCCGACACGAGGAGGCAACCCGTGGGTGCCATGGACAAGCTGCGCGACAAGGCCGAGGCCACGAAGGGCGAGGCCAAGGAGAAGCTGGGCGACGCGACCGACAACCAGCAGTGGCAGGCCGAAGGCAAGACCGACAAGGCCAAGGGCAACCTCAAGCAGGCCGGCGAAAAGGTCAAGGACGCGTTCTAGTGAGTCAGGCTTCGCCGCTGGCGGCGTTCTCGTCGCCTTGCGTGCGCCAGCACGCGGCGGCTCTTGCGGCCTTGCCAGCGACGAGGCCTGACTCCCTAGACCGTTAGACCCTCAGGCGGTCAGTCGCCGGGACGCCACCAGGGGCGATGCCGGCGCCGGGCGGCGTCGTCGTCGTCGCCGTAGTCGTCATGGCCGTCGCTCATCGGCCCCGGGACCGCGGCCGGCTGATAGGCGCTCGGAGCGGGCGCCGAGGCCGGCGCCGGATCGAGGTCGATCTGGGTGGGCGGCGCTGAGGCCGGCGGGAGCGCCGTGGTCGGGAAGCCGTCCTGCTGCGGCGGCGAGAACGACGCCTCCGTCTCGGCCGACGCCGGCGAGGTGGGCGGCGCGACGGGTGCGGCAGGCTCCGCCGAGCCCAACGGTCCGGCGTTCAGAGCCGGGCCGGAGCCCGGCCCGCTGTCGAGCTGCTCCTGCGGGCTGTCGAGCTGCTCCTGCGGGGCCGGAGGCACGATCGGGATCTCGCCGGTGTCGAACGCCGACAGGCCGAGCCCACCCGTGCGACTGCGACGACGGAGCAGCGCCTCGGCCAACGCGAGGACGGCCTCGTCGACATGGGCCGTGATGCGCTTCTCGCTGGCGGCGACCGCCGAGCGGACCGCGTCGTCGATACGACCGCCGAGATCCTCCTCGACCGGAGCCGGTGACTCGGCCGCCTGCTCGACCAGCGCCTGGACCCGTGGGTGCACGCCGGTCTCACCGAACAACCCGTCGTGGACCTCCTCGATCCAGCCCTGGAGCTGCTCGAGCCGCTCGTCGATCGGTCCGGGGACCTCGCTCGGGCGGGAGAGCATCGTCTCGATCTCCTGGCGACCGGGCAGGTCCGCAACCCGCGAGCCGATGCCGGTGAAGGCACCCCTCAGGTCGCGCATCGCCGCGTCGACCCCGTCGACGCGCGGCCGGAGCTCGTTGTCGATCACGCCCCGGACCTCAGCCAGATCGTTGCCGATCACGCCCCGCAGCTCGGCGAGATCCTTGCCGATCACGCCCCGGAGCTCGGCGAGATCGTTGCCCCGCTGGTGGACCATGGACGCGACACCGTCGATGCGCTCGCTGAGCACACGGATCGCCTCTCGGACGTCCGCGGCGACACCGGCGACCTGGCGCTGGATCTCCTCGTCAGCGGCGCCGCCTGCCGTGGCGCGCAGCTGTTGGAGCTCAGCACCGAGGTGCGCGAGGTGGTTGCGGACCTCTGTCATGGCGCCCGCGACCTGGCGCTGCTCACTCAGCTGGTCCTCGACGGCGCGGGACAGCAGAGCCTGCATGCGCTCCGACATCGGCGTGCCCGAGCCGGGGTCAGTCATCAGAATGCTCCTCGCTGCGGATGCGGCAACGAGCCCAAACTATCCCGCCGAGCGGGAGTCGTGCCTAGGGAAGCAGAGGCTCGAGTCTGCGGTTGACCGCATCGAGCGCGGCGCGGATGGTCGCCTGACGCACGTCCTCGCGGACGACGGCGGAGCCGGTGAGGCGATCGGTGGTGGTGCCGCTGACCATCGTGACGGTGACCAGGACGGTCCGGTCACGCCCCGAGGGCGTGACGTCCACGGAGTCGACCTCGAACCGCGCCTTCTCGTCGAGCAGCTGCTCGAGCGCCCGCAACGCAGCGGTCGCAACGGCCCGATGAACGCCGCTCTGGGTGGCGGTGCCCGTGCACTCACCGCGTACGACGTCACCGTGGTAGGCGAGCGAAACCGTGGCGGTTACGTCCAGACCGGACGAAACGAGCTGCATCCGGGAGATGACCGGACGACGACCGTCCTTGGGCAGGGGCATCTCGGGCGTCTCGGCGTCCTCGATGAGCTGCACGCGGTCGGCGTCGACACCCAGGCCGAAGCGCTCGCGCAGCAGCCGGCCGACCCTGGTCGCGACCTGGACCTCGTCGACCCCGGGCGTCAGGCCGAGCCGCAGCAGGCCGAGGCCGTCGCCGTCCGCGTCCGGCTCGACGTCGGCTTCCGCGACTCCGTCGACCGTGCGCAACGCGGCGACGATCTCCGCGTAGTCCGACACGGTCACGAGCTGCTCCCTACCAGGCGATGCCCACGGAGGGGCGATCCCCCCATGACCGGATCGGGACGGCACCGCTCGGGCTTGAGCGTCCGAATGGCCGAGGGAGTGCGTGAGGCTGTACTCAGGCGGACTTACGGGCATTCGCCCGCTTCGTCACGGTCTTCTTCGCCGCTGTCTTCTTCGTCGCGGTCTTCTTGGCCGCCGGCTTCGCCGACTTCGCCACTGTCTTCTTGGTGCTCTTGGCCGCTGCCTTCTTGCCGGCGCCGCGCTTGGCGGCGCTTGTCGACGTACGGGCGGGCGTGGCGCTGTCATCGGCGGAGCCGCTGCCGGCGCGGCCCTGCCGGGCCGCCTCCACGCTCGCACGCAGAGCCGCCATCAGGTCGACAACGGTCCCGCTGTCGCTTGCCGGCTGCTCGGGCTGCACGACCTCGCGGCCTTCGACCTTGGCCTCGATCAGGCTCTGCAGAGCCTCGCGGTAGTTGTCGGAGTACTGCTCCGGCTGGAAGTCGCCGGAGAGAGTGTCGATGAGCGACTCCGCCATCTGCAGCTCCTGCGGCCGCACGTCGATGTCGTCGTCGAGGAAGCCGAACTCCGCCTCGCGCACCTCATCCGGCCACAGCATCATCTCGAGCACGAAGACGCCTTCGCGCACGCGCAGCGTGGCGAGCGACTCGCGTTGCCGCAACGCGACCTTCACGAGCGCGACCCGGCCGGACTTCTCCAACGCCTCACGCAGCAACACGTAGGGCTTCGTGCCGGCGGCGTCGGGTTCGAGGTAGTAGCTCTTGGCGAAGTAGATCGGGTCGACCTGCTCGAGCGGGACGAACTCCAGGACGTCGATGGAACGCGACGTGCTCAGCGGCAGGTCGGCGAAGTCGTCGTCGGTGAGGATGACGACCTCGCGTCCCTCGACCTCGGCATCGATCAGCGCCTGGAGAGCCTCGCGGTAGTTGTCGGCGTACTGCTCCGGTTCGAAATCGCCGGAGAGCGACTCGATCAGCGACTCGGCCATCTTGAGCTCTTGCTGGCGGACATCGATGTCCTCGTCGAGGAACGCGAAGTCCGGCGTGCGGATCTCGTCCGGCCACAGCATCATCTCGAGAACGAACACGCCGTCACGGACGCGCAGGGTCGCGAGCGACTCGCGGGAACGCAGCGCGACCTTGACGAGTGCGACCCGACCCGAGTTCTCGAGCGCCTCGCGCAGCAGGACGTAGGGCTTGGCGCCGGCGGCGTCCGGCTCGAGGTAGTAGGACTTCGCGAAGTAGATGGGGTCGACCTGGTCGAGCGGGACGAACTCCAGGACGTCGATCGACCGCGACGTCGTCAGCGGCAGGTCGGCGAAGTCCTCGTCGGTGAGGACGACGACCTCACCACTGGACAGCTCGTAGCCCTTCGCGATGTCGCTGTAGGGCACTTCCTCGCCGTCGATCTGGCAGACCCGCTTGTAGCGGATCCGGCCGCCGTCCTCGCGGTGCACTTGGTGGAAGGAGACGTCGCGCTCCTCGGTGGCGCTGTAGAGCTTCACCGGGATGGTCACCAGCCCGAAGGAGATGGCGCCCTTCCAGATGCTCCGCATGATCAGCCCCTTACCCACGGCGACGCGCCACACGCGCCTGGAGTGATCATGCGGGACGGGTGGGGCGAACGTCTACGGTTGGCGGCTGTGAGCTGGGGGCTGGCGGGGGCGTTCGCGGCTGCGGTCGCGTACGGGGCGGCGACAGTGCTGCAGGCCGTCGGTGCGCGCAGCACAGGGCGCGCGAGTGGACCGGACGCGCGGCTGATGCTCCGCCTGCTGCACTCGATCCCCTACGTCGTGGGGCTCTGTCTCGATGCCGTCGGCTTCGCGCTGTCGCTGGCCGCGCTTCGCTCACAGCCGTTGTTCATCGTGCAGGCGATCGTCGCCTCGAGCCTGGCCGTGACGGCGATCCTCGCGGTGCTCACCCTGCACGCCCACCTCGCGCTGATCGAGTGGTTCGCGCTGGCACTGGTGACCGCGGGCCTGACGTTCCTGGCGCTGTCGGCCAAAGACCAACCCGGCGCGAAGGTCAGCTTCACCGGCCGACTGGCCTTGTTCGTCGGTGTCGTCGTCGTCGGGTCAGCGGCGGCGGCGATCGCGAGACGGCGGATGCGACGCGGCAACGACGCGTGGGCGCTGGGGATCCTCGCCGGACTCATGTACGGCGCCGGCGGGGTCGGAGCCAGGGTTCTGGCAAACCCGCACTCGTTGCGCGGGCTCATCGAGGACCCTGCGCTGTGGGCGATGGCGATCGCGGGCATCCTCGGGCTGCTGCTGTTCGCGATGGCGTTGCAACGTGGTCGCGTGACCGTCGCGACGGCGACGACCGTGGTGACGCAGACGTTGGCCCCCGCAGCGCTGGGCATCACGTTGCTTCACGACCGGCCGGCACACGGCCGCACGACGCTGGCGGCGGTCGGGTTCGCCGTCACCGTCGTCGGCTCGGTGCTTCTCGCGCGTTACGGCGAAGCCCCCTCGGCCGTCGGAGAACTCGCCGCGTGAACGGGTAGAGCCACGTCGTGGCCAAAGCGGAGCTCGGCACCTACCGGCGGAAGCGCGACGCTTCGCGCACGCCGGAGCCGGTCCCGCCGCCTGGGCCGTTGCCGCGCGGCAACGACGACACGTTCGTCATCCAGGAGCATCACGCGACGGCGTTGCACTGGGACTTCCGGCTGGAGCGCAACGGCGTGCTCGTCTCGTGGGCGGTGCCGAAGGGACTGCCGACCGACCCGAAGACCAACCACCTCGCGGTGCACACCGAGGACCACCCGATCGACTACGCGTCGTTCGAGGGCGACATCCCTGCCGGTGAGTACGGCGGCGGAAAGGTGATGCTCTGGGACCGTGGCACCTACGAGTGCGAGAAGTGGACCGACCGCGAGGTGAAGGTCGTCCTGCACGGCAACAAGGTCTCCGGCCGTTACGTGCTGTTCCGAACGGATCGGCTCGGCGGCAAGGACAAACGAGGACGCGACTGGATGGTGCATCGGATGGATCCGCCGGCCGAGGGCTTCGAGCCCATGCCGACATTGATCAAACCGATGCTCGCAGTGTTGCGTGACGACGTACCGGCGGACGACGACAAGTGGGCCTACGAGTTCAAGTGGGACGGAGTGCGCGCGACCGTCTACATCGAAGGCGGCCGGCCGCGGGTCCTGTCGCGCAACGACCGCGACGTCACCGGGTCATACCCGGAACTGCGCGCGCTCGCCGCGTCACTGAGCGCCCGCCAGGTCGTGCTGGACGGTGAGATCGTCGCGATGGACGAGCAGGGCCGGCCGTCGTTCGGTGCGCTCCAGTCACGCATGCACGTGACCAATGCGGCGCAGGTACGGCGTCTCGTCGAGACCACGCCGGTGACCTATCTCGTCTTCGACGTCCTCCATCTCGACGGGCGGTCGCTGCTCGACCTGCCGTACGTCGACAGACGCGAGATCCTCGAGTCGCTGGAGCTTGCCGGACCGTCGTGGCAGACCCCGCCGCACTTTCGTGGCGGCGGCGAGGACAGCGTCGGCAAAGCAGTGTTCTCCGCGTCGCGCGAGCAGGGCCTCGAGGGCATCATCGCCAAACGGCTGGACTCGAGGTACTTCGCCGGAAAGCGCAGCGACTGCTGGCTGAAGGTGAAGAACCTCCGCACGCAGGAGGTCGTCATCGGCGGGTGGAAGCCGGGAGAGGGTCGACGCAAGGGCGCGATCGGCTCGCTGTTGCTCGGGGTCCCCGGAGCGGACGGCCTCGACTACGTCGGTCATGTCGGCACCGGCTTCACCGACAAGATGCTGCGCGAGCTCGAGGCCGACCTGGCACCGTTGCGGCGTGAGGACTCGCCGTTCGCCACGACAGTGCCGCGGGAACATGCCCGCGATGCGCAGTGGGTCGAGCCGCAGATCGTCGGCGAGGTCGCCTTCTCCGAATGGACGCGCGACGGCAGGCTGCGCCATCCCACCTGGCGCGGCCTGCGACCGGACAAGTCCGTGTCCGAGGTGACTCGTGAGTCCTAACGCGCAGAAGATCGCCGTCGAGGTCGACGGCCGTCAGCTCACACTGTCCAACCTCGACAAGGTGCTCTACCCGGAGGTGGGGTTCACCAAGGGTGAGGTCATCGACTACTACACGCGGATCGCGCCGGTGTTGCTCCCGCACGTTCAGGACCGGCCGTTGACCTTCAAGCGCTATCCCGAAGGCGTCGAGGGCCAGTTCTTCTTCGCGAAGAACGCGCCCTCACACACGCCGGAGTGGGTCCGGACCGTGACGCTGCCGTCTCCCGGCTCGACCAAGAACCGCGACACCATCGACTATCCCGTCGCCTCAGACCTCCCGACTCTCGTCTGGGCCGCCAACCTCGCCGCGCTCGAGCTGCACGTGCCGATGTGGCGCGTGACGAAGACCGGCAAGGCGAAGCACCCGGACTTGATGGTGTTCGACCTCGATCCCGGTCCGCCGGCGACGATCGTCGAGTGCTGCGAAGTCGCACGACATGTGCGTGACCTGCTGGCGGACGACGGCTTGACGGCGTACCCGAAAACCAGTGGGTCGAAGGGCCTACAGCTCTACGTCCCCCTCGGCGAGAAGGCCCCGTGGGAGGACGTCCACGGCTACGCACGCAAGGTTGCGCAGCAGCTGGAGAAAGACCATCCCGAGCTCGTCGTCTGGAACATGAAGAAGGAGCTGCGCACCGGCAAGGTGCTCGTCGACTGGTCACAGAACAACGCGGCGAAGA
Organism: Mycobacteriales bacterium; assembly: GCA_035690365.1. Classification (GTDB taxonomy): domain Bacteria; phylum Actinomycetota; class Actinomycetes; order JAFAQI01; family JAFAQI01; genus DASSKP01. The sequence continues at coordinate 17,250 of DASSKP010000001.1, read as the reverse complement.
CGACCGTCGCCGCCTACTCGCTTCGGGCACGCGCGATGCCGACGGTGTCGACGCCGGTGACCTGGGACGAGGTCGAATCCTGCGAACACGCAGAGGACCTGCGGTTCACGAGCGCCGACGTCCTCGCCCGCGTCGAGCAGCACGGCGACCTCTTCGCGCCGACCCTTGACCGCAACCAGCGCCTACCCGGCTGAGACGAGCTTGGCGAGAGGCGAGTCGTCGAACTCGTCGAGGAGATGCCGGACGTCGCGGTAGATCGCGACCGCTCCGGCGTCCCGTAGGTCGTGCGCGGGAATGCCACCGCTGAGCACGGCCACGCAGTCGAGACCGGCTCGGCGCGCGGCCTCGACGTCCCAGACGGTGTCGCCGACGAACAGCGCCTGCTCGGCGTCGAGCCCGGCCTTGTCGAGCGCTGTCTGCACGATGTCGGGATCCGGCTTCGACTCCTCGACGTCGTCCTTGCTCGTGACCTCGTCGATCACGTCGTCGGCGTCGAGGGCATCGCGCAGGTGTTGCGCTTCCTTCGCGGACGCACTCGTCGCCAGTACGACGACCAGCCCCGCCTTCTTCGTGACGCGAAGCAGCTCGGCCGCACCGTCGAACGGCGTGAGCTCGTGCAGGAACGGCCCGTAGAAGTCTGTGTGCGCGTCGGAGACGGCGTCACTGGAGTGGCCGAGCACGGTCTCGACGAAGCGGTCCGCACCCTGCCCGACCGTCTCGTGCAGCTTGCGCATCGGGACATGGTGTCCGTTGGCGCGCAAGGCGCGTGACCAGGCGACAACGTGCAGGTAGTTGGTGTCGACGAGAGTGCCGTCGACGTCGAAGAGGATTCCGGCGGGCATGTGTCCTGACTACCCGCGGGGGTACGGCGCAGACATGACCGGGCCGACCGGGCATGCTTGACCGAGCGGCGCCCCCTGTGCCGACAGACCTCGTGAGAGGACAGCACATGCCGGACTCACAGACGCCCGGGCCGGACGCGCTCGAGCAGTTGCAGGACCCGGCCGATGCTCAGGCGGCCGTGGGCGCCGACGTCCCTCAGGTCGCGCTCGAAGCATCGGAAGCCGACGCCGTGGAACAGCAGACGTCCTTGCGCGACGAGGACAGGACGCAAGCTCCTCGCGACGCATCGTGGGACGCCGACGAGGGAGACCTCGCCGAGTCCTCCCGTGAGGTCGGCTACGACGACGAGGACTACCGCTAGCGCGCTGCGCGTCATCCGACCAGCCGCTGGATACGCTCCTGCGGTGGCTCTCTCCCGCGCAAAGCACGACCCTCCCCCGAGCAGCGCGCGGGCAGGACGGCTCCCGCGTTCGGCCCGGCGCACGCAGCTGCTCGGCGCCGCGCAGGAGATCTTCGTCGCCAACGGCTACCACGCGGCAGCGATGGACGACATCGCCGAGCGTGCCGGCGTCTCGAAGCCCGTCCTCTACCAACACTTTCCGGGCAAGCTCGACCTCTATCTCGCATTGCTCGACCAGCACGTCGAGGTCCTCGGCGAGCGAGTGCGCAGCGCGCTGGCCGCAACCGACGACAACCGCCAGCGGGTCGCCGGCTGCATCGAGGCCTACTTCGACTTCGTCGACGACCCCGGCGGCGCGTTCCGGCTCGTGTTCGAGTCGGACCTGCGCAACGAGCCGGCAGTGCGCGAGCGGGTCGAGCGGTCGTTGCAGATCTCGGTCGATGCCCTCGCCGACACGATTGCCCGTGACACCGGCCTCGTCCGCGAAGAGGCCCAGCTGTTGTCGTGCGGCCTCGCCGGGCTCGCCGAGGTGAGCGCCCGCTGGTGGCTCGCGTCGGAGGGACAGGTGTCGAAGGACCGCGCGGTCGCGCTGCTGACCGGTCTGGCCTGGCGCGGGATCAGCGGCTACCCGCGAGTGTCCGATGCGTCGTCGTAACGGCTAGGGTCTGACGCATGGAGGTCAGGATCGGCGTCAAGGGCGCCGCACGCGAGCTCGCCCTCGACAGCAACCAGAGCGCGGACGACATCCAGAAGGCTGTCGACGCGGCGCTCAAGGACGGCACGCCGACGGTCACCTTCACCGACGAGAAGGGCCGGCGCATCGTCGTCGCCTCCGACAAGCTCGCCTACGTCGAGATCGCCGAGAGCGAAGGCCGCCGGGTCGGCTTCGGAGCTTCCTGACCGCTGACGCTGTGTAGCCACGTCATTGCTTTGCGGGCCCACTTAGCGGGCATATGCAAGACATGTTGATTCTCTGGCTCATCATCACCGGCCTCATCGTCGGCGCGGTCGCGCGCCTCGTTGTCCCCGGGCGGAACCCGATCGGCATCCTGATGACGATCCTCCTGGGCATCGTCGGTGCACTGGTCGGCGGCCTCATCGCGCACGCCATCGGTGCGGGTGCACTCATCCAGTTCATCCTCGCCGTCGTCGTCGCGGCCGTGCTCGTCGCTCTGGTCACCGGAGCGCGTGGCGGCCGGCGACGCACCGGCATCGTCTGACGCAGAGGTCAGGGCCATGCGGGCGCGCCCCGCGTGGCCCTGACGCGTCTCAGGCAGCCAGTCCCAACGAGGCCATGCGCTCCGCGTGCCGCTGGGTCAGCCGGGCGAGCAGCTCCCCCACCGCCGCGAGGTCGCCGGTGCCGCCGACGATGAGTCGCGCAAGAGCATCGCGGTCGACCGCGACCCGCTGCGCCTGCACCAGCGCCTCGCCCACCAGGCGACGCGCCCACAGCGCGAGTCGGCCGGCAACCGCCGGGTCGGCCATGATGGCGGACCGCACATGCTCGACAGCGAACGCGGCGTGGCCGGTGTCGTCGAGAACGCTGAGCACGAGGTCGCGGCTCTCGTCGTCGACGTACGCCGCCACCTCTCGGTAGAAGTCCGCAGCGATCCCGTCGCCGACATAGGCCTTCACCAGACCCTCGAGCCAGTCCGCCGGAGCGGTCGAGTCGTGGAAGGCATCGAGCGGCTCGACGAACGGCTCCATGACCTTGCCGGCATCGGCACCGAGCTCGGTGATCCGGTCACGCAGCCTGCGGAAGTGACCGAACTCCGCGACCGCCATCGCTCCCAACGCCGCCTTGTCCGACACCGTCGGAGCCAGCCGCGCGTCGTCAGCCAGGCGCTCGAAGGCGATCAGCTCGCCGTAGGCGAGGACGCCCAGCAGGTCGAGGAGCGCCTCCCGACGGTCGTCGTCGGTCATCGGGTCGGTCCACTCGGCCATCGCGAGCAGCCTATCGGCGCCGCAGAACAGTTAGACTGTTGTGACGGTGAGGTGCCAACCGGCGCCGACCACCACAGACTGACGCGGAGACCGCGTTTCGGTCCCCTGCTCCGGCGGGCGCGGGCCTCGACACAACCTGCACCACGGTCTCTGCACGACGAGGGAGTCCGTTGCAGAAGACCTTTGCCGACCTGGGCGTCGCCGATGACATCGTCGCGGCCCTGGCGGCACACCAGATCATCAACCCGTTCCCGATCCAGGCGCTCGCGATCCCGCTGGCGATCAAGGACCACGACCTCATCGGCCAGGCCCGCACCGGCACCGGCAAGACGATGGGCTTCACGGTCCCGATCCTGCACAAGATCGACTCGCCGGGCGATGGCAAGCCGCAGGCGCTCGTCGTCGTACCGACCCGCGAGCTCGCCTCCCAGGTCACCCGCGACATCGACATGGCCGGGGCCAACCGAGGCACCCGGGTGCTGACCGTCTACGGCGGTCGTGCCTACGAGCCGCAGCTCGAGGCGCTGCGCAAGGGCGTCGACGTCGTCGTCGGCACGCCCGGTCGGCTGCTCGACCTCGCCGGCCAGCGGGTGCTCGACCTCTCGCAGCTCAAGGTTCTGGTGCTCGACGAGGCCGACGAGATGCTCGATCTCGGCTTCCTGCCGGACGTCGAGCGGATCGTGGCGCTCGCCCCGGCGAAGCGGCAGACGATGCTGTTCTCGGCCACGATGCCGGGTCCGGTCATCGCGCTGTCCCGGCGCTACCTGACCCACCCCACACACGTCCGCGCCGAGTCGCCGGACGAGAGCTCGATGGTGCCGACCACGGCGCAGTTCGTCTTCCGCACCCATCACCTCGACAAGCCCGAGGTCCTCGCCCGCGTCCTCCAAGCCGAGGGTCGCGGCCTGTGCATGGTCTTCACCCGCACCAAGCGGTCGGCCGATCGCATCGCCGGCGACCTCGCTGAGCGCGGCTTCGCGTCCGGCGCGGTGCACGGCGACCTGGGCCAGGGCGCCCGCGAGCAGGCGCTGCGCGCCTTCCGCAACGGAAAGATCGACGTGCTCGTCGCGACCGACGTCGCCGCCCGTGGCATCGACGTCGCAGGGGTCACCCACGTCGTCAACTACGAGTGCCCGGACGACGAGAAGACCTACGTCCACCGGATCGGCCGCACCGGCCGCGCCGGCGAGGCCGGCACCGCGATCACCTTCGTCGACTGGGAGGACGGCTACCGCTGGGGCATGATCAACAAGGCCCTCGACCTGCCGTTCCCGGAGCCCGAGGAGACCTACTCGACCTCGGACTACCTCTACGAAGAGCTCGAGATCCCGCGGACCGCGACCGGCAAGCTCCCGCGCGCGCAACGCACCCGTGAAGGCCTCGAGGCCGAAGCGGTCGAGGACCTCGGCGAGACCGGACGCAAGCGTCCGCCGCAGCGCACCGGCGACCGGGGCGGCGACCGCGGCGGTGAGCGCGGCCGCGGCGGCCGTGGCTCCGGCGGTGCAGGCAGCAGCCGTGGCTCCGGCAGTGGGGGCGGCGAGCGATCCGGTGACGCCGCGCCGAGGCGTCGACGGCGTACGACGTCCAGCGCCGCCACGGGTTCCGACGGATCGACCGGGTCGCGTGCCACCGCCACGCCCGCCGACGGTGACGGCGGGAGCGCCGCACCGCGGCGCCGGCGCCGTCGCCGCGTCAGCGGGGCCGCTGCGACCGAAGGCGACGGCAGCTAACACCCGAGCGGCCGGTCAAGCGGCTCTTTCGGATCTCCGATATTGACGGTGACCCGGGAGGAGCCCAGCGTGACCCTTCGCACCGTCGCCGGCCACCAGACCGCCGAGACCCCCGACGACCTCGCCCATTGGGTGATGAGCCTGACCGGGGGCCTGCCGATCACCCGGACGGTGCTCGCCCGGTGCACGAAGCCGGCGCACGGCGACGACCCGGCGACATGGTTCTACGTCGAGGCGCATGCGACCGAAGGCCTCGCCCGGCTGCGTTGCCTGGCGTGCGCGGACATGCGGCCGATCCTGGACTCTGCCGAGCGTTGGAGCTTCCCGCCCGCATGGGGCTGCCTCAACTGCGGCCAGTCGATCGCGGAGGTCGTGTTCGGTGTCGCAGAGGACGGCGGCGTTGCCCGCTGGCTGGTCGTGACCGCACGCTGTGTCGGCTGCGGGCAGGTCGCGGGCCTGACCGACATGGTCGTGCCGGACGTCGCCGCGGACGTGTTCGCGGCTTCGCTCTGACGCTGCCGAAGAGCTAACCGCCCGCGACGGCCGCCACGCTGCGCGTCTCCGACGCGACGGAGCACACTGGCGCGGATGCGTCTCCTCCTGCTCGCCGACACGCACGTCCCGCGACGGGCACGTGACCTGCCGGCGCAGGTGTGGGAGGAGATCGACAGGGCCGACGTGGTCGTGCATGCCGGCGACTGGGTCGAGGTCGCCCTGCTCGACGCCATCCAGCAACGCGCCTACCGGCTGGTCGCTGTCTACGGCAACAACGACGGCGGGCCGCTGCGCGAGCGGCTGCCGGAGGTTGCCCACGTCGACCTCGATGGTGTGCGGTTGAGCGTTGTGCACGAGACCGGAGGTCGCTCGGGTCGCGAGCGGCGATGCGCGCAACGCTTCGCTGGCACCGACGTGCTGGTGTTCGGCCACAGTCACATCCCGTGGGACACCACGGCCGACAGCGGGCTGCGGCTGCTCAACCCGGGCTCTCCCACCGACCGCCGCCGGCAACCGGTGGCGACGTACATGACGGCGCGGATCGCCCGCGGGCGTCTCGCCGACGTCGAGCTCGTGCCGGTCAGACCCGCACGGTGAGCCGCGCCCAGGACGGCCGCTTGCAGGCCGGGCAGCGCAGGTAGGCGCCGAAGCGCCGGCGGAACAGGCCGACGGTCGACTCGCGGTCACCGTGCCCCACGTCGACCGACAGCAGCAGCGACGGGAACGCTGCACGGACCGCGGCCATCGGCGAGAGCACCGTGCGCTCGCCGCATCGCTGGCACTCGACGCTGATCGAGCCCACACCCGGTAGGTCGCGCTCGCCCTCGGTGGCCGAGAACAACGCACGCTTGCCCTGCGCATCCCGCGTCCGGACGGCCGGCGTCTCGACCGCCGCAGTGCGCGGCCGGATCCGGTCGAAGCTGCCGGTCCGCTTCGGTGTCGTCACGACGGCACCACCTCGGTCGTGAGGTCGATCAGCTGGTCATCAGCATCTTCGGTGGTAGCCACGTGCTCCTCGATGCCGGCCAGCCTGCGCGCGAGGGCCCGATAGGCCTCGGCGCCAGGTGACCGACCGGCGGTGCGCAGGATCGACTTGCCCGCTGCGGGAGCCTCGGCGAAGCGCACCGACTTCGCGATCGGCGGTTCGATCACCGACAGGCCGTAGCGGCCGGAGATGTCCGCGAGAACCTGCCGCGCATGGTTGGTGCGACCGTCGAACAGCGTCGGGAGCACACCGAGCACCCGCAGGTCGCGGTTGGTCAGCCGCTGCACCTCGCTGACGGTGTCGAGCAGCTGCCCGACGCCGCGGTGCGACAGCGACTCGCACTGCAGCGGCACGAGCACGTCGTCGGCCGCGGTCAGAGCGTTGAGAGTCAGCACTCCCAGCGACGGCGCGCAGTCGAGCAGGATCACGTCGTACGACGTCCTGACCTCGTCCAGCGCCGAGCGCAGAACGTACTCGCGTCCGGTCTTCATGAGCAGCGCCGCTTCGCAGCCGGCCAGCTCGATCGTCGCCGGCAGCACGTCGGGGCCGTCGCTCGACGGGTGGATCGCCATGCCGGCGGAAACCCGGCCGAGCATCACGTCGTGGATCGAGATCTCCACGGTCTCGGGATCGAGCCCGAGCGAGAACGTGAGGCACGCCTGCGGGTCGAGGTCGACGACGAGGACCCGCCGGCCCATCTCGGCGAGAGCCGCGCCCAGGGACGCGACCGTCGTCGTCTTGGCCACGCCACCCTTCTGGTTGGCGACGGCGATCGTGCGGCAGTCGGTCACGATGCGCATTCCCTCGCTGCTGAGGACAGGACGAAACAGGCGATCCCAGAGAGTGGGAAGTCTGCGAGATGAAGGACGACCCGGCAAGAGCCACGACGGCAGGTTCGTCTTGCTGAAGTCTACCCGCCGGTAGCTTTCGCGCGTGCCCGTTTCGCCGAGTTCCGTCCCTATCCTCCGGTACCTCCGGGCACCGTCCCGATGGGCACCGTCGCTCGCATGTGAGGCTTGAGGTCGTGAGCGACCTCGGACTGTTCGGCCCCGACAGCGTCACCTGGCGCGTGCAGAGCGACCCGATCATGTGGGTCGCCGGTCTGCGTGCCCTGCTGCTGCAGGCAGTGCACCCCGCCGCGATGGCCGGTGTGCTCGACCACTCGGACTTCCGCGCCGACCCGTGGGGACGGTTGGTGCGGACCGCCGACTACGTCGGCACGGTCGCCTTCGGCAGCAGCGACGAGGTCGCCGAGATCGGACGACGGGTTCGCGGCGTCCACGCGAAGGTCCGTGGCATCGACGGACGGAGCGGTCGCACCTACAGCGCACGAGACCCGCACCTCCTGCTGTGGGTGCACTGCTGCGAGGTGGAGTCCTTCCTCACGACGTTCCAGCGCGGAGGTGGTGGGCTCTCGGACCAGGAGATCGACGCCTACTACGCCGAGCAGACCCGCGCCGCCGAGGTGGTCGGGCTCGACCCGGCGATCGTCCCGAGCTCAGCGGCAGCGATGGCGACGTATTTCCGCCGGATGCGGCCGGAGCTGCACGCCGACGAACGGACGTGGCGGGCCGCTCGCTACGTCCTGGCTCCTCCGATGCCGTTGTGGGTGCAGCTGACGACGCCGGCGCGGCCGGCGTGGCTGGGTGTCGCCGGTCTCGCGGGGGCGCTGCTGCCGCGGTGGGCGCGGCGGCTCTACCGGCTGCCCGGCGTGCCGGTCACCGACCTGGCAGCAACCGCGGGAATCCGCGCCCTGCGCACCGCCTTGCAGCAGGCACCGGAGCGATATCGGGTGGGGCCACACGTGCGCGCCGCGCAGGAGCGGCTCGCTCAGTCGACCGGGGAGATGTCCGGCGCGAGACCGGCCCAAGGCGGCTGAGGGGCGCGCGCTTCGCGGCCCTCGGGGCAGTGAGCGGAGAAGTCGCACCACCCGCACATCGGTCCGGGTCGCGCGGGAAAGGCGGCCGGATCGCCCGACGCCTCGGCCGCTGCTGCTTCGGCGGCGATGTCATGGGCGCGCTCGAGCTGGCGCACGAGCGCGGGGTCGTCGTGCTCCCAGGCGATGACGTCGCCGGTCGGCAGGTGGTGCAGCTCGACGCGCACGCAACGGCGACGCAACGTGCGGGCCGCCGCCAGAGCGTAGACGGCGAGGGCGAGGGAACCGCGGGCGTCGTCGGTGGTGAGGACGTGACGGCCGGTCTTGTAGTCGACGACGACGAGATCGTCACCACGGCGGTCGAGCCGGTCGATGCGCCCGGACAAAGCGAGCCGCTCAGTCCGCAGGGCGACGGTGCGCTCGACGCCGACCGGCTCGTCGTACGGGTCGACGGTGTCGACGTAGCCGGCCACCATCTCGGAGGCTCGCTCGCGCCACTCGGCGCTCTGCGCATCGTCACGGAACCCAAGCGGGATCCAGCGCTGGCGGACGAGCGTCGCGGCAGCCGCCGCCGTCCGCTCGCGCAACGGCAGTCCCCACCACGATGCGAGGGCGGTGTGCACCGCTGCGCCGACGCTGTTGTGCGCCCAGGGCGCGCCTTTGGGTGGCGTCGGCCTGTCGACGTAGACGAAGCGGTAGCGACGCGGGCAGTCGAGCCAGGTCGAGAGCTTGGACGGCGTGCAGGTGAACAGCCGCTGCGGCATCCCGTCGAGCGTCTGCTGCTCGGCGGCAGGGGCGACGGTCACCGGTCGAGTCTGCCTCCGCCCACCGACATTTCCTCGACGCCGCGCTGGAGCTGGGGACACGTCGACGTGGCCGAACTGCGGCTCAGGTGAGCGACACCACCAACTGTCGATAGGAGGCCATCAGACGACAGCGCCGAGGGGGTGACGTGTGCGCACCTCCAGGCGCAGCTGCGCCAACGCCTCGGCCCGGTCGACCTGCGGCTCACCGCTGGCTGTGGCGACGGTGACGTAGGCGTCGCCGAGAATCGAGGCGACGGCATCCGCTGGCACGTCAGGGAAGCCGGCCGTGAGTCGACTGAGTGGCTGAGCGAGCTCAGGGCTTTGATAGACGTTCATGGTCATTCCCCGTGGCGGTCGTGCACGGCCCGGCGGATCGAGGCCGGCTTTCGGTCGACGATGCGCCTGCCGTGCGATGCGCTGCCAGGTCCTAACGTCGGGCGGCGGGATGACGAAGGTCCCTACCGAAGCGAGGACCACCGGCGGTGGACTGTGACCATGCTGCTGGAGGCTCACCGTCCGGTCCCCCTGCCGCACGACAGCGCGCGTGCCGCGCTGCACCAGGCGTTGTCGGACGGCGGTCTGGTCGAGGAGTCACGCCGCGCGTTCGCCGACGGCGCTGACTTTCTGATGCGAGTGGGGCCGTCCGGTGGCAGCGCACCTTCGAGCAAGGAGGTGCTCGTCCGGTGGCTGCCGGCGCGCGAGGTCGGCACGACGCTCGTCGTACCTCTGCGTTGGGAACCCACCGGCCCGACCGCGTCGTTGTTCCCGACCTTGGACGCCAAGCTGGGACTCACGCCTGCCGGCGAGATGTCGTCGCTGTTGTCGATCGTCGGGGAGTACGTCCCGCCACTGGGCCCGCTGGGCTCCGCGATCGACCACGCACTGATGACCCGAGCGGCCCGGCGAACCGCCAGTGCTCTGCTCGACGAGGTGGTGCGCAAGATCCGCTCGCTGTCGTCGCCGACATAGATCGTCGGACTCGGCGGCCAAGCGCGCTCGGAGCACCTCATGCGTCACGTTTGTGTGCACGAGTGGGGGTCGCAACCCCGGGCGATGGCCGTCAGGCCTGGCGGGAGAAGGCGATGGCGCTGTCGGCGACGAGCTGGACGGCGATCGCCGACAACAGCAAACCCGAGATCCGCGTCACGAGTAGAACACCGCCCTCGCGGATGATCCGGAGGATCACGACGGCGAAACGCAACGCGAGGTAGAGCACGACATGCACCGCGGCGATGCCTGCCGCGATCGACGTGGCGTCGGCGACACCGTGCGCACGGCGGACGAACACGATCGTCGCGACGATCGCACCGGGCCCGGCGAGCAGCGGCGTGCCCAGTGGCACCAGGGCGACGTTGACGTCCGGCACGTCCTCCGGCCGGTCCTGCTTTCCGGTCAACAGCTCCAGCGCCACCAGCACGAGCAGCAGTCCACCGGCGCCCTGCAACGCCGGCACGGTGATGCCGAGGTAACGCAGGATCTGCTGCCCGAACAACGCAAAGGTCGCAATGACCGCGATCGCGACGACGACCGCCTGCCAGGCGAGCCGCTTGCGCGCTCGTGCGGTGCGGCCACCCGTCAGGGCAAGGAACATCGGGATCGTGCCGACCGGGTCCATGATCACGAGAAGGGTGACGAAGACCTCGGCGAACAGCTTGACGTCGAACACGCTGTGCCTCACGAGGAGGTCAGGTTAGCGGTGCCGGTCAGTGCGCCGCGGGCACCGCGGTCAGGCGCGGCGACAAGGAGCCGAACGCCAGCTCCGCCTCGATGTAGCCGTCGCGCAGGTCACCGAGCGACACCTCGTCGTACATGACGACGCCCGCGCTGGCCGGCCAGACCAGTGCCCACAGCCATCGCGCCTTCGCCTCACCGACGAACGCCGCGCAGTCGCCGTCGCAGGGCAGGCTCCACAACGCGGTCGGGTGACCGGCTGCCTCGAGCTTGGCGTCCGGCGGTCCGTCGCCGAAGCCGTCGCCCGGATCCGGCCCCGGGAGGCCGGCGAGCCTCGCGCCGAGCCCCACCCCGGGCTCCTCGGCGACGAGGAGCAGCTCGGCGGCGCCACCCAACGGGCTCGGTCCGGTCAGGCTGGTGACGGTTGCTCGGGCGCCGTCCCGCTCGTCGCCGGCGACGCCGAACCCGCTGATCAGCCAGCCCGACAGGCCATGCGGCATCCACAGCGGGACGCCGGGCTGCTTCAGGACGTGCTCGAGAGCCTCGACGCCGGGCCGGGTGTAGACGGAGTACGGCGCCACGGTGCCGTGGCTTGCGCACTGCCAGGCGCTCGACCAGAGGCCGGGAGCTCGAAGCTCACCGCCACACCGGGGGCAGGTCGGCTCGGGGCGCACTCCCTCACGGTCCTGTCCCGTGGGCCGGACGTCAACCCCTGTTCGGGTGGATACGCCCGGAAAGCTCAGACCACGTCGTCGTGGTAGACGGTCCGCCGGTTGGTGACGACCGGTTCCTCGACCACGGTGCGGACCGGGCGACGGACCACACGGCGGATCACGGTCGGGCCTGCGGCGGAACCGCCGCCCACCCACCCTCCGGCGAGCACGGCGACGAGCAGGATCACCGCGAGCAGCACGATCAACAGGACCAGCATCGTCGTAGCCTCCCTAGTCTTCTGTTGATGTCCCCGATCCCCGATCCCGAGAAACCAGGGCCGGTCGAATGCGCGGGGGCGGTCGTCATCGACGACCAGGGCCGGCTGCTGCTGGTGCGGCGCGGGCACGAGCCGGCGCTGGGCAAGTGGTCGCTCCCCGGCGGGCGGATCGAGCCCGGCGAGTCAGCGGAACGGGCAGCGGCGCGCGAGGTGTTGGAGGAGACCGGCCTCGAGGTGCGCATCGGTGAGCTGCTGCAGACGGTCGTCCTGTGGGAGGGCCGCTATCGCGTGCACGACTTCGCCGCGACCGTCGTCCGTGGCGAGCTTCGCGCCGGTGACGACGCGAGTGAGGTGCAGTGGTGCGCACCGGACGACCTCGAGCTGCTCGAGCTCTCGACAGGACTGCTGGAGGAGCTGCGCCGGATGGGCGCTATGCCGTCTCCCCCGTCTTGAGATCCGCCTCCACCAGTGGCGGCTGCTCGACCGTGCAAAACGCGCAACGGGTTGCGTCGAAGGGGATCGAGCTCTTGCACTCCGGGCACACTTTCGTCTGCTTGCCCGGCTCGGTCTCGGGCTTGAAGCGCTCCATCAGCGAGTTCACCGGGATGACGACGAAGTAGTAGAGCGCGAGGCCGACGAGCGCCAGCGTCAGGATGCTGTTGACGAAGTCGCCCCAGAAGAACCGTGATCCGCGGACGCTGAAGAACCGGTCCGCGAACGTGTTGCACACGACGCCGGCGCCGGTCTTCGGTGTCGTGCACTTCGCGCCGACAGCGGCACCGATCAGCGGCGTAAGGAAGTCCTTGACGAGCGAGTTGATGACAGCGGTGAACGCCGCACCGATCACGACGCCGATCGCGAGGTCGACGACGTTGCCGCGCAGGATGAACTTGCGGAAACCTGACAGCCGCAACGTCTCGCGGCTGCGGGTGAGGAACTGCTCGAACTTGTCGGTGCCGTCCGCGTCGCTCATCCGTTCTCCTTGCGCGCCAGCCCGGCGGCTCGACCTTTCGCAGCGACGACAAGCGCCATCTTGCGTGACGCCTCGTCGATCATCTCGTCGCCCAGCATCACGGCGCCGCGCTGCCCACCCTCGACCGAGGTCGCATGCTCGTACGCCGCCAGGATCTCTTCGGCTCGGTCGTAGTCGTCCTGTGTCGGAGTGAAGGCAGCGTTGCCTGCGTCGACCTGGTCGGGATGAAGCACCCACTTGCCGTCGTAGCCGAGCGCTGCGCTGCGCGCCGCGCTCTGCCGGAAGCCTTCGACGTCGCGGACCTGCAGGTAAGGCCCGTCGATCGCCTGCAACCCGTGCGCCCGGGCCGTCACGAGGATCCGCATCAGCACGTAGTGGAAGGCGTCGCCGGCGTCGTACCCCGGCGGTTGCTCGCCGACCACGAGGCTGCGCATGTTGAGGCTCGCCATGAAGTCGGCCGGACCGTAGACGAGCGACTCGGTGCGCGGCGATGCCGCGGCGATCGCGTCGATGTCGAGCAGCCCGCGTGCGGACTCGATCTGCACCTCGATGCCGATCCGGCCGAGCGGGAGACCGTTGGCGCGCTCGACCTGGCCGAGCAGGAGATCCAGCGCCGCGACATGAGCGGCCGACTCGGCCTTCGGCAGGATCACGCAGTCGACACGGCCGTCGGCGGCGCCGATGACCTCGGCGACATCGACGTGTGTCCACTGGGTCGACCAGTCGTTCACCCGCACGGCGACCGTCTTGCCGCTCCAGTCACCGCTGCGCAACGCATCGATCACCTGGCGACGCGCGTCGTCCTTCACACCCGGGGCAACTGCGTCCTCGAGGTCGAGGAAGACCTCGTCCACCGCGAGGCGCTGAGCCTTCTCGAGCATCCGCGGGTTCGAGCCCGGGACCGCGAGAACCGATCGACGTGAACGCACGGGTGGCGAGGCTATCCCCGTCACTCCGCCGGCACGGCCGGCGCAACCGCCCGGTCGCGTGTGGTGATGACCGCGCCGACACCGGCGATGATCAGCAGCAGGCCCGGGATGGCCGCGGCATGCGGGTGCTGGTGCAGCCAGAGTGCGGCGATCAATGACGCGCCGGGCACCTCGAACAGGATCGACAGCGCCACCACGGTGGGGCTCGTCGTGCGAAGCACGCGGTTGAACAGCGAGTGCCCCAGGAACTGCGCACCGATCGTGAGAGCAGCCAGCTTCACCCACGCGTTCGCGGAGTAGCCGGCCAGTTCCTGGCGCCCGACGACGCACGCGACGAGGAGCACGATCGCGGTCGTGAGGTAGCAGACCGTGGTGTAGGTCGTCGTGCTCACGCTGCGCCGCACCTCACCGCCCGCGACCATGTAGGCCGCAGCAAAGAAGCCACCGACGATCGCGAGCAGGTCGCCCGTCAGGGCGCGCGTGGACACGGTGACGTCGACGCCGGTCACCAGCGCAGCGCCCACGACCGCAACCGCGATCCCCAGCCACGCGCGGTGCGGGATGACATGGCCTGCGCGGCGGGCGAGGAGCGCAGCCCAGACCGGCTGCGTCGACACCAGTGCAGTGGCCGACGAGACGCTCGTGAACCCGAGGCTCGGCACCCACGTCGCGAAGTGCACCGCGAGCAGGACTCCCGCGCCGACAGCGAGCCGACGTTCGCGACCGCTCAGACCGACCAGCTCGTCTCGATGCCGAAGAAACGTCCACGGCACGAGGAGTCCTGACGACATCGCGTTGCGCCAGAACGCGATCGCCAACGTGGGTGCTGCCGTCGCGGCGATGATCGGGCCGGACGTCGACACGGCGACAAGGGCCACGACGAGCAGGCCGACGTCGGTGGGCGGAGGCACGGCGAGGACTCCCGGTGCCTCCTCCTCCGTCACCCGTAGAGTCTCGCGCATGGACGCGACGGCGATCGCTGCGCTCATCGAGGAGTCGGCGAAGAAGTCCGGTCTCCTGTGGGTGCGTGCGAGCGGGCCGCGTCATCGCGCCCAGCCGATGTGGCAGCTCTGGCACGAAGGTGCGATCTACGTCCTGACCGGCGGCATCGAGCAGCCCGCACCCGAGGGTCTCGCCGACCACGCCTTCGTGACGTTGCGGAGCAAGGACAAGGACTCCCGCCTGCTGACGATCGAGGCCGACGTCGAGGCGGTCGATCCCGACACCGAGGAATGGGCCGACGTCGCCGCCCTCCTACTGAACAAACGACTCAACCTGCCGGACGGCGAGCAGGCACCGGAGCGATGGCGCCGCGAGTGCGTCGTCTTCCGGCTGCGCCCCACCGGCGGGGTCGTCGAGACACCGGACGATCCGACAACCTCGTCGCACGCAGCCGTTGTGCCTCCGACACCCGCGAAGACGCGGGTGCCACGACCGCTTCACCTGCGCGGCCGGCCGAGACGAAGCCGCGGCTGGCGCTCCGGCGCCTGACCTACGCGCCGCCCGACGGAGGCAGCACGATCCGGCCCTCGGCGATCGGCACCACAGCACCCGACACCGTGGCCGAGGTGACCTTGCCGCCATCGGCGACGACCGTGCACTCGAGCCGTGACGGGCGGCCCATCTCGACGCCCTGCTCGACGACGTACGACGACCGACCGCTGGCAGGCAGCAGGTCCGAGCCGACGAGGAACACACCGATGCCCAGTGCCGCTGACCCGGTCGCCGGGTCCTCGGCCACACCGACACCGCCGGCGAAGACGCGCACGCGGATGCGATCGCCGGCCGGCGCAAAGACCGAGACACCACCGTTGCCGAGCCTCGCGAGCTTCACGAGGTCCGGCTCACAACGAGCCAGAGCCTCCTCGTGAACATGGACGAACCCGAACTCCAGTCCGCACCCTGCCCAGCGCACCGGCGTGCCCGCCAGGTCACCAGGCTCCAGGCCGACAGCGGACAGGAACGGCGCCGCGTCGAGCGGCTCACCGAGCGACGCGGGTCCGCCGGTCAGCGTGATCGTGTCGGCCGTCACCGACAGCGGCAGGAGCCCCGCTCCGCACTCCTGCACGATCTGACCGTCGGAGATGCGGCCAAGGCTGCGCATCACCCACGCGGCACCCACCGAAGGATGGCCCGCGAAGGGCAGTTCGGTCGCCGGAGTGAAGATGCGCAGGCGGTAGGTCGCCGCGTCGGTGGATGCCGCCATCGGGAACGCCGTCTCGGACAGGTTGAACTCCCGCGCCAGCGCCTGCAGTTGCGCGGTCGAGAGATCGTCGGCGCCGAGCACGACGGCCAACGGGTTGCCGGCGTACGGCGTGGTCGTGAAGACGTCGACGACGTGGTAGTCGAGAGCTGCTGCGTTGCCGGTCACGGGCGCGGACGATACCCGGCTCGGCAACCCGGACGAAGCGGGTTACGGCGGTAACCTCGCGAGCATGGCGAGCGGAACGGCGACTCGGGTATTTCTTGCCCGTCTCGCAGGACTGACCGTCCTGGACCCCAACGCGGACCAGGTCGGCCGAGTCCGCGATGTCGTCGTACTGCTCCGCAGCGGCGCGCAGCCGCCGCGCGTTCTCGGCCTCGTGGTCGAGGTGCAGCCTCGGCGACGTGTCTTCGTGCCGATGGGGCAGGTCTCGTCCATCGATGCCGACGCGGTGATCGTCAGGGGCCGGATCAACCTGCGCAGGTTCGAGCGCCGCGCCGGCGAGACGCTCGTCATCACCGAGCTGCTCGACCGCAAGGTCGCGCTCGTCGAGGACTCCACGTCGGTCACCGTCGTCGATGTGGCGATGGACCAGAGCCGCACCCGAGACTGGTTCGTCACGCGCGTCGCGGTGCGCAGCGGCGGCGGCTTCCGGCGCCGCGGGCAGCTGCAGACCGTCGACTGGGACCAGGTGACCGGCTTCACCCAGGCCGACGGCGAGCAGGGAGCGGCCAACCTGCTCGCGGCGTTCGACCAGCTGCGCGCCGCCGACCTCGCGCATGTCATGCACGAGCTGTCGTCCAAGCGCCGGGCCGAGGTCGCCGCCGCGCTCGACGACGAACGCCTCGCCGACGTCCTCGAGGAGCTGCCGGAGGACGACCAGGTCGAGATCCTCGGCAAGCTCGAGGGCGAGCGCGCCGCCGACGTCCTCGAGGCAATGGCCCCCGACGACGCCGCCGACCTGCTCGCCGAGCTCCCGCCTGACGAGCAGGAGCGGCTGCTCGCGCTGATGGAGCCGGACGAAGCGAGCCCGGTGCGGCGCCTTCTCACCTACTCCGAGAACACCGCCGGCGGCATGATGACGACCGAGCCGGTGATCCTCTCGCCGGACGCGACCGTCGCCGAGGCGCTCGCCCGCATCCGCGACCCGGAGCTCACGCCGGCGCTCGCCGCGCAGGTCTACATCTGCCGGCCGCCGACCGACACACCCACCGGCAAGTTCCTCGGCATCGCCCACATCCAGCGTTTGCTGCGCGAGCCACCGTCGTCACTCGTCTCCGGTGTCGCCGACAGCGACATCGACCCGCTGGGTCCGGACTGCCCGGTGCCCGAGGTGACCTCCTACCTCGCGACCTACAACCTCGTGGCCGTTCCGATCGTCGACGACGCCGATCACCTCCTCGGCGCGGTGACCGTCGACGACGTCCTCGACCATCTGCTGCCGGCCGACTGGCGCGAGCGGCC